>JAWSVK010000001.1:0-298164 GCA_033851955.1 Marinosulfonomonas sp. | reverse complement strand
ACACCGCTCTCGGCATGCCGTATGACCTGCACCCCAAGTTCCCTCCTGCTTATGAGGAGTCCTTGGGATTAGATTTGTGATCTTAAGCAGCCATTCTGTCCATAGCCCTCCTCTGCAAAAATTCCATGGGCGTCATGTTTGCCAATGCTGAATGTGGTCTGTGCCAGTTGTAATCTTCTTGCCATGCTTCCAGCGTCTTTTGAGCATCGCGCAATGTGCCGAATAGTGTTTCGTTGAGGCATTCATCTCTGAGTTTTCCATTAAAACTTTCGATGAAGCCGTTCTGCTGAGGTTTGCCGGGCGCAATATCGTGCCAATCAATGCCCGTTTCTTGCACCCATTTGAGGATCGCCATGCTGGTAAATTCGGTGCCATTGTCAGACGGGTTGTGATTGAGCCGTTTCGTTCACAATCGGCGACATAGTCATCCACCAATTCCATGATGGCTTGATCTCGATCAGAGGTTTTGTGAGCCGCACCCTGATCCGCATAGGTTTGCAATGCCATTTCAGTATGACCATTTGCCAAATCGCGTGAAGCCGCGCGTTGCCACGCAGATTTCTGGCGTCTTATTTCTGTTAGGCGGGCCGCACCATTGGTCTGAGTAATATCCCTGAACGGCTTACCCGCTTGGATAGGTTGGAGTTGATCTGGGTCGCCGACCAAAACCACTTTGCATCCGCGTTGTTTCAGTTGACCCATTACTCGTTCTAGTTGGCGTGTACCAACCATACCAGCTTCGTCAATCACCAGAATACTGCCCGCCGAAACTGGTTCATATCCACTTTTCCAGCTTGCTTCTAATGACGCCAACGTGCGTGATGGAATGCCGGATGGGCTTTGCAAGCTGTCAGCGGCTTTGCCAGCGAGAGCCGCGCCGTGGACGCGATAGCCTTGTTTTATCCACGCCACACGCGCCGTTGCCAACAAGGTGCTTTTGCCAGCCCTAGCCAACCCAACCACAGAGGTAAGTTGGTTTGGTGACAATACATGGCGAATGGCGGTAACCTGTTCGTCGCTCAGGTTTGCGCCAAAGCGGGTTTGCAGATCAGCATTTTGCCGTTTGATTGCTTTTTCTATGTGCTGGTTGCTGACTTTGAAGCCACCGTATTTAGCCATCTCATAGGCATGGTTTTCCAGTGCTTGTTCTGCGTTCAGGAAATCACGTTTCGCGAACTCGTCATTGTCTGTACTCGCAATTTGAACCAGATCAGGCGAGGCCAAGGCGCGGTCCGAAGCCATCCGTAATTCCAACGGATCATGGATAAATTCTGATAGCCCACGCGTTGTATCCGTTTGACTAAACCGGGCTTTCTTATCGGAAATATGGGCGAGGATAAGTTCTGGCTGTTTTTTCAACTGCGCAGGCGTGAAGGGATTATCATCGCGTGGCAGAACCAACGGTTGCAATGGATCAGGCTGATAAATATCGCGGAGTGTCGGGTTTGCCTTGTCGAGGAATTCGCGTTCCAGAGCCTGTTGCGCTTCCAAAGATGACAGTTCACGATCCAGCGCACGGCGTTCCGCTAATTGACGTTCGATCAGGGTTTGGGTTTCAAGGAGGCCTCCGGTCTCACTGGCTTTCGCCTCAGACGCCAATGTATCGCAAATTCGTTGATACTGGCCTGATAGGCGCGCCCAGACCGCACGAATTCCTGTTGGCATTTGAGGCTGGCGGGCTTTGATTTCTTCAATACGGCGCGTTTCTTGCGCCTGCGAAAGCGCCTGACGTTCCTCGCGTTGCTTTAGAACCAGATCAGCAATCTTGGATTTGTGCTCTGCAATTTGGCGGGCATGGGCTTCATCATATTCTGGTTTGGAATATTGGCCGTTTAAAAGCTCGATGGCCTCTTCAACACTTGGCAAATCAGAAAATTCACCCAAACGCGCACGCAAATCCTTAGCCTTAACGCCAAGCCAGCGTGACAGGGAATAAATCTCGCCATCGGCGTCAACTGCCACAAAACCGCGACGATCCCCACGGGCAAGGCAAAAGCTTTGTTCCCATAGAGCATTGGCAAACGCCGCGCGGGAATCTGACATTTCCCAACAAGATTTGAACAGTTTTTTCAGCTCGGCCGGGTCACGTTTAACCCGCTTGGCTTGCGAGGCTTCAGTGCCGGAATAAGTCAGCGGGTCACGATCGCGCGTATCGATCAGACCGGCAGGCATGTCCCAGCCATGCTCAAGATACAGTTCTCGCGAGATATCCCGCAGCCGCAATTTGTAATGCGACAGATTGATCGCCCGCATCTTTTCAACATCAATGCGCGACCACACACAATGGGCGTGGCGACGACCTTTCTTTTCATGGAAAACAACGGCCCGTGGCTGACCGGACAACCCCATGCGCCGTTCGATCTCGCCAATCACCTTTTCAAATTCAGCAACCGAGACCTTCGCCGACTTTGGTGGGTTGAGGCTCAGAGAAAATGGATATTGTGGCATTTTGTGCCAAGCGATATGGCCTCGGTTTCCCTGAACGCCTCAATCAGATCATCGGATAGGAACCCGCGTAACTCATGCACAACGGCATGTTCATTGTCCTCAACATTGAGCAAATGCAGGGCAAGCTCGCGCCCGGAAGCCCGTTGGTTGCCTTTCAGGATCATGCTTTTAGACCGAGGGCTTTGATCAGGACCTTGCGTAGGAAAACGATATGCTCATGCGCTTCTGAAATCTGGATAACAGTCTCTTCTTCCATCACCATAGAGCCAACATTGGCATGATAGGCGAGTTGGTTGAGATTGTTGGCAATGCGCGATTGCCCCAACAGCCCCAAGATTTGTGCGATGGCCTGCTTGTCCACCACCGAAGCAGAGGAACGAGGTTTACGCCGTGGCAAATCTAATCCCAGCGCCTTGGCCCGAAAAAAAGTGCTAAGCGCCATATTCCCCGCCAGCTCTTTTAACCGCTCATGGTCATCAGGCGACAAGCGCAGAGTCACTCGCGGGCAATCGCGCGTGGTTTTATGACGCGGAGCTTTCCTTTTGGCTGGTTTTGCCGCAACTGTGAATTCTTCCCGAACAACCTTCACAACGAAGGCCCCTTTGGGCGGGCAGAGGAAGGTGATTTCTGGCTGGGATTCGCGACAGTGTCAAAGCTCCGCAACTCGTGGATAAGCTCAGGTTCGGCCTTAAGAAATGCTTCCCATTCCTCTAATTCGTCTAGGATAGAATGAAGCGATGCAGGTTCTAGATTTGTCTGGTTAGCTGCACCATTTAGAACAATGACTTTGCGGCTTTGCATGTTTTCTAAAATGGCAATCCGCACCGAAATGCACCGTCATGCTTTCCTATCCGAGTGTATTTTTCGTGGTCGAATCGGGACTATTTGGTTCATTTACAAGTGGGGATTGCGCATTGATCAAGCGCTCATCCAGCCTAACAGCTTTCTTTTCTTCCTCGGTGGATCGACAGGGCTTGGCTTATGGTGAGAAGCGCTACCGTTCGGACTAATTACGGCCGCGCACAAACAGACCTGCATCTTCAGCCGCCTTACGGATGGCTTTGGATTTGTTCACCGATTCCTGATATTCGGCCTCGGGGTCACTGTCATAGACCACGCCGCCGCCCGCTTGAATATACAGCTTCTCGTCCTTCAGCACGGCCGTGCGCAGCGCGATGCACATGTCCATGTCGCCGTTGGCAGCAAAGTAGCCGCAACCACCGCCATAGATGCCGCGTTTTTCGGGCTCCAACTCGTCAATGATTTGCATGGCCCGCACTTTTGGCGCGCCGGAAACCGTGCCCGCTGGCATGCCTGCGAAAAACGCAGACAGTGCGTCTTGGTCGTCGGCCAATTCACCCACCACGTTGGACACGATGTGCATCACATGGCTGTAGCGCTCGACGATGAATTTTTCGGTCGGACGCACGGTGCCGATTTTGGCAACCCGCCCCACGTCATTGCGGCCCAGATCCAACAGCATCAGGTGCTCGGCCAGCTCTTTTTGGTCCGCCAAAAGATCGACTTCAAGGGCGCGATCTTCGTCCGGTGTGGCGCCGCGTGGCCGTGTGCCAGCGATCGGGCGAATGGTGATTTCACGGCCAAACACCCGCACCAAAATCTCGGGGCTAGCGCCAATCACCTGAAAGCCGCCAAAGTTAAAGTAGAACATAAACGGCGACGGGTTGGTGCGCCGCAATGAACGATATAGCGAAAACGGCGGCAGGTTGAAATCCTGCGTCCAGCGCTGCGACGGCACCACCTGAAAAATATCACCGGCGCGAATGTAATCTTTGGCCGCTTCAACCGCCGCTTTATAGCCGTCGTGGCTAAAGTTGCTGGTCAGCGGGCCGACTTCGGTTGCGTCTCCCAGATCGCGGGCGGCATCCGGCGTTTGGCGTTCCAAATCACGCACCGCATCCATAACGCGTTCGGCGGCTTGGGCATAGGCGGCCTTGGCGGACAACCCGCTAGAGGCCCATGCGGGCGCAACCACGATCACTTCGCCTTTGACCCCATCAAGTACCACCACTACAGAGGGGCGCATCATTACGGCGTCTGGCAAGCCCAGCGGATCAACATTCACATCAGGCAAATGTTCGACCAAGCGGATCATGTCATAGCCCAGATAGCCAAACAGCCCGGCCGAAGCTGGCGGCAAGTCATCCGGCATATCAATGCGGCTTTCCTTGATCAGGGCGCGCAGATTATTCAGCGGTTCACCCGACTGATCCTCAAAAGCCTCGCGGTCTATACGTGCCATCCGGTTGATCCGGCTGGTCTTGCCGCGACATTGCCAAATCAGGTCAGGTTTGGCCCCAATAATGGAATAGCGTCCACGGACCTCGCCACCGGTGACGGATTCCAGAATGAAACTGTCCTTGCTGGCCTCTGACAGCTTGAGCATCAGCGAAACCGGTGTGTCTAAGTCAGCCGCGAGGCGTGTGTAAACCAGCTGATTTTCGCCAGCCGCAAAGCCAGCCTCAAAGGCGTCATATGCAGGGATCAGGGCCATGTTATTGCTGCCTTATTGTGGGAATTGGGAATGCACAGCATTCACCGCAGCACTGTTGATATAAACACCGGCCTCGGATTGCACAGCACCACTAAAGGCAGCGAAAATGTCATCTGACAGCGCTTGGGAGATGGCCGCTTGCAGGTTGGTTGTGATTTCGGGCAGGTCGGGGTTTTCGCTGTCGGGCTTTTGGATATCCTCCAGCCGCACCACAAACACAGTGCCGTTGCCATCAACGGTTTGCGCATCGCCTTTGTTCATTTTGAACACGGTCTGAACAAACCCCGCAGGCGTGCCTTCGACGTTGTCGTCGCGCAACGTTCCGGTCTGTTGCACGCTGTCAACGCCAAGCGTCGCAATGTCGTCGCCATTGTCCAAACGCGTCAACAGGTCGGTTGCCATAGCGGTTAGGCGTTGCTCGATTTCCTCAGCTTCCCAACCGGTGATGACATCGCTCATGACGGCGTCAATCGGGTTCAGGGCCGGTGCAATGGTCTCGTTAAACTCGAGCGCGAAAACGCCACCGTCGTCCAGTTCCAGCATCTCGGCATAATCGCCATCTTTGATGGTTGCGGCGGCATCACGAAAGGCGCTGTAATTGGCAATGCCGTCGCTGTCACCCGCGGCCCATTCGATTTGCGCCAGTTGCAAGTCGGTTTCATCGGCGACCTCTTGCAGCGTTGCGCCACCGGCCAGCAGATCATCAACATCGGAAATTCCGGCATTGATTTGACGACGCGCTCGGTCCAGCGCCAATTCGTTTTGAATTTGGTCACGGACCTCGTCCAAGGTGATCTCGGTTGCGGCCAAGATACCGTTCATCCGGTAAAGGGCAGGGCCAAGATTGGTTTGGATTGGGCCGACCACACCGGGGGCGTCCAGCGCAAAGATCGCTTCACCAGCCTCATCAAGTTCATTTACAGTTTGGTCGCCAAGATCAACATCAAGTAGGGTCAAGCCACGCTCAATGACCAGTTCTTCAAATGTGGCGCTGCCCGCATCCAAGCGGGATTTGGCGGCGGCGATATCTTCGTCATTTGGAAAAATCAGCCGTTCAACCAACCGGCGCTCTGGTTTTAGGTATTCGGATTGGCGCTTGTCATATTCCTCAACCAAATCGGCTTCGGGCACCTCAATGCTGCCAACAATCATCTCGGGCGTGACCCAGATATAGGTCAGGCGCTTTTTCTCGGGATCGGTAAAGGCGGCGGCATTGGCGTCATAATAGGCCTGCAACTGGGCGTCCGTGGGCTCGGGGATCACATCGGTCAGGTTGTTACGATCCAAACGGAACCACGTGAAGTCGCGGCGCTCTAGTGTGAAATCAAGAAATGCGGTGGTCATTGCGTTGGGGGCATCGACGCCCTTTTGGATCGCGCCTTGCAGGATCGCGCGCGCGGTTTCAACGCGAATGCTGTCCTCATACTCAGATTCCGTTAGGCCGGCCCGATCCAGTGATTGGGCATAGCCTGCGCGGTCAAACTTGCCGTCCAGCCCTTGGAAAGCCGTGTTGGCCAGCACTTCGCGTCCGACGCGATCATCGCCAATAGACAGGCCAATGCGATTGGTTTCATTGTCCAAAACTGCGCCTGTGACCAGACGGGCACGGACGTTTTGGTCAATGCCAAATTGGATGGCTTGCGACAGGGGCAGGGGTTGGCCGATCTGGGCTTGATAGCTGCGCAGATCTTGTTGCAGAGCGCGGTAATAATCATCAACGCTGACCTCGGTTTCGCCAACCGTTGCGATGGCTGTGGTTGAGCCGCCAAAGTTGCTGATGCCAAAGCCGCCCAAACTTGCGACCAGCAAAAGCAGGATGATCCAGACGAAGAAATTGCTGGTTTTTTTCTTGATGCTGCTCACGGTTTTGACCCTCGCTAGATTGGTGTTTAGCGATGTTTAGGCGGTTGTAGGCAGGGGGGCAAGAGCCGTGGTTATGCAAACTGGTGTTGGGGCGGCGGGTCACTCAGTTTTGATGCCGAAAACTTAGTCGATACTGGCCTGTGGTGGCCTTTTCGCGGCTTAGGGTCTGAAGTTTTGCAAACGTTCGAAAAGCGCAGCAATGCCTGCGCTGTCGATATTGGCAAAAGCGATGCGCAACTGCTGTTGGCCGTTTGCGTCATTTGCGGGCATAAACATTGTGCCAGGCAGGGTCAGCACGGCGCTATCGCGGACCAATTTTTGGGCAAGCTGATCTGAGGCCATGTCAAAGGGATGTTCGACATAAGCAAAATAGGCGCCACATCCCAGTAGTTTCCACCCCTGCGCTTGCAGCGGCGAAAAACCCGACTGAATGGCGGCGCGGCGGTGCAGGATCTCGTCACGCTCGCCCGCCAGCCATTTCGACAGGTTTTGCAAGCCCCAAAGGGCAGCGTATTGGGCCAATTGATTGGGGCAGATCGCGACGGTGTCTAGGAATTTCTCGACTTCGGCCAAGCGCGACGTGCTGGCGACCATCGCCCCAACGCGGTGGCCGGTCAGACGATAGGCTTTGGAGAATGAATAGAGCTGGATCAGGGTGTCGGCCCAGTTTGGATCGGCGAATAGATCATGCGGCGCGCCATCGCGGGAGTCGAAATCGCGGTAGGTTTCATCGACGATCAGTGCGAGGCCGTTTTGCTGCGCCAAATCATAGAAACGTTTTAACAGATCGGCAGGGTATTCAGCGCCTGTCGGGTTGTTTGGTGTGACCAATACAATAGCGCGCGTGCGGGGCGTGATCAACGTGGCCGCGAGGCCAGGATCGGGCAGCATGTCGGGGCCGCAGGGCAGGGGCACGGCGTTGATGCCTTGCATGTCGAGCCACATTTTATGATTGAAATACCAGGGGGTTGGCAGGATTACGTCGTCATTGGTGCCCGCAAGTGTGGAAATGGCGGCGGCAAAGGCTTGGTTGCAGCCTGAGGTGACGGCGACCTGTGTTTCATGGATGGTGCCGCCATAGGCCGTGGACCATTGCTGCGCCACTTCAGCACGCAGGGTGGGCAGGCCTAAAACGGGGCCGTAAAGATGGGCCTCGGGGGTGTTGATCGCAATATCGGCCATGGCTTGGCGAAGGGGGAGCGGTGGCACATCCAGTGGGGCGGCTTGCGAGACGTTGATCAACGGTTGGTCGGGTGAAAACACCACCCCGTCGAGCCAGCGGCGCGCTTCCATCACGGGGGGCGGTGTGGTGGCAGACATTGCAGGGTTGGTGGGGGTCGTCATGTTTTTCCTTTGGATCAAACGCTCATTAGTCCTTACGGCCTTCTTCGCTGCGGCACGTTGCGAGACCAGCGAAGAACCCTGTAAAGGGTGATGAGCGCACCGTTAATCTGTGCCACGGTATGGTTCGACATATTGCAGCGCCATATCCCATGGGAAAAAGATCCATGTATCCTGGGAAACCTCAGTTATAAATGAATCCACCATCGGGCGGCCCATCGGTTTGGCATAAACCGTTGCGATATGGGCTTTGGGGTACAGTTTTTTGACAACTTCAAGCGTTTTACCGGTGTCGACCAAATCGTCAATCACCAAAATCCCGGTGCCATCGCCCATCATCGCCTCATCCGGCGATTTTAGCACTTTGGCTTCAGACTGCTGTTGGTGATCGTAAGATTTGATGCTGATGGTATCCACCGTGCGCACATCCAACTCCCGGGCGATAATCATCGCAGGCGCCATACCGCCACGGGTGATCGCCACAATGGCTTTCCATGCGCCATCTTCCGGCCCCTTGCCATCCAAACGCCAAGCCAAAGCACGGCTGTCGCGGTGAATTTGATCCCAGCTTATGTGAAACCCTTTTTCGTGTGGCAGGCGATCGTCGCTCATGGGGTATCCCTTAAATATTTATGTAATGGCTATTTTGATCCCGAGCAGACCCAAAAGTCCACCAAAGGCCCGATCAATCCAACCCTTCAAGTTTAGATATGTATCACGGGTTTTTTGCATCGAAAATATCCGTGATACAAGTGCGTTCCACATCGTTTCATTAAAGAACACGACCGCCAGCAGGGCTGCGTAGGTGCCAAGCCCCGCAGTCGCGGGCACAGTGCCGATGAAAATGGCGGCGAACAAGATGGCGGGTTTGGGGTTTGAAACCTGTGTGACCAGCCCCAGCAAAAACGCAGACATCAGGCTGCGCGGCGGCGCATCCTGCGCAGATTGCCCCAATGGCTCATCCGCCGTTTTCCACAGTTTATAGGCCATGAACAACAAAAACGCGCCGCCCGCGATTTTCAGCGCTGTCAGCAACATCGGCGCGTATTCAAACAACAACGCCAGACCGAACAATGCCGCACAGGCCCAGATCACGCCGCCAACTCCGATGCCAACAGCCACCGCAACACCGGAGCGAAACCCTTCGGTCACCCCAATGCGTGCGGCCATCAACACGGACGGGCCGGGACTGATGGCGGCCATCAAATGCAGCAGGGCGACGGCGAGAAAGGCGCTCGTGGTCATTTTCGACCCGTCACAACATCAATGTCCGGCGCATCAACCGCCTTCATGCCGACCACGTGATAGCCCGCATCAACATGCAGGTTTTCACCAGTCACCCCTGATCCAAGATCGCTCAACAAGTAGAGCGCCGATTTTCCGACCTCATCCTGTGTCACATTGCGCCGCAAAGGCGAATTCAATTCGTTCCATTTCAGGATATACCGAAAATCACCGATCCCAGAGGCCGCCAGCGTCTTGATTGGCCCGGCTGAAATAGCGTTAACACGAATGTTATCCTTGCCCAGATCCTCGGCCAGATACTTGACTGACGCCTCAAGCGCTGCCTTGGCGACGCCCATGACATTATAATGCGGCATCACTTGCTCGGCGCCATAATAGGTCAGCGTCAAGATAGATCCACCGTCCGGCATCATCTTGGTGGCGCGCTGGGTGACGGCGGTGAAAGTGTAAACCGACACATCCATCGTCATGCGGAAATTTTCAGGCGAGGTGTCGACGTAGCGGCCGCGCAACTCAGATTTATCTGAAAAACCAATGGCATGGACCACAAAGTCGATGCTGCCCCACTTTTCTTCAAGGGCCGCAAACATCGCATCAAGCGAGTCAGCGTCAGAGGCATCGCAATCAAACAGAATGTCGGTGCCAAGCGTGGCTGCCAATGGCTCCACCCGTTTTTTGAAGGCATCCCCCATATACGAAAACGCCAGTTCAGCCCCGGCCTCGGCACAGGCCTTTGCGATGCCCCATGCAATTGATTTATCATTGGCAAGACCCATAATCAGCCCGCGCTTACCTTTTAGCAATTCTGTTGACATTTCGCGCCTTTCGCCCCCCTATTAATAAGAAACCAACCTTTAGGCGATTGCGCGATTGGCATCAAGCCTATGCTGCCCAAATGGACATGTTGCAAAGTCCTTTTGCTGCGCTTAGCACACCCAATGTATCATAGGATCAAAATGACGAAACGAAGCGGCATATTTTCGGGTGACAATCCCTTTAAACTGGCTCAGCACTGGCTGAGAGAGGCTGAAGTCGTCGAACCCAACGATCCAAACGCAATTGCGCTGTCTACGGTGGATGCCGATGGGATGCCCAATGCGCGTATGGTGCTGCTGAAAGAAATTGAATCTGACGGATTCGTTTTTTACACCAATTACGAAAGCGCCAAGGCCGCAGAATTAGATTTCGCCGTCAAAGCCGCCTTTGTGATGCACTGGAAATCCTTGCGTCGCCAGATCAGGGTGCGTGGCGATGTGATCAAAGTAGACGGGGCGCAAGCTGACGTCTACTTTACGTCACGTTCACTTCAAAGTCGTCTTGGGGCATGGGCCTCAAAGCAATCGCGCCCTCTAAAGTCGCGCACGACTTTGCTGGCAGAGGTTGCAAAAGTGACGGCCACACACGGCACAAACCCGAAACGCCCTGCGTTTTGGGGAGGGTATAAGATAATACCAACCGAGATTGAGTTTTGGGCGGACGGCAAATTTCGCCTGCATGATCGGTTTCGGTGGACTCGTAAAACGCCAAGTGCTGACTGGGAAACCCTACGCCTGAATCCGTGAAATCCGGTTCTCAATGTTAGGTTCCCGCCTAGGTTACAATTTTGTGCTTGCATCAAGTGCGGGTTTTGAACCATCCAAGTTGTCGTAATGGTAAACGCGTCCATTTTGGACTTCAAAATGAAAACAGACGAATAGCAAAGACGTTTAATACCATGACTGAAGATAACGAAACGAAAAAACAGATAACGGGCTATGTCAAATGGTTCGACCCTTCCAAAGGGTTTGGCTTTGTGGTTGCCGATGATGGCGGACCCGACATTTTATTGCACGCAAATGTATTGCGTAATTTTGGCCAAAGCTCGGTGGCCGATCAGGCTGGCATTCAGATTATCGTACAAGAAACTGATCGCGGCATCCAAACCACTGAAATTTTACGCATTGATCCGCCTCAAATTGATATTGACGCCGTGCACGGTGGATTTGAAACCTTTGAAGCGGTGAACACCGATGAGTTGGAGCCAGCCCGGGTGAAATGGTTCGACAAGGCCAAAGGCTTTGGGTTTGCCAATGTGTTCGGATCTGCCGATGATGTGTTTATCCACGTCGAAGTGTTGCGCCGCTCTGGTCTGGCCGACCTGCAACCTGGCGAAGCAATTTGCATCAAAGTAGAAGACGGCGAGCGTGGCTCTATGGCCACCCATGTGATGCCATGGGATGTGTCCTTTGAGGCACCTGAGTGATCCACCGCTTTGGAATTGCCGCTGTTTGCGCCATCTGTTTTGGGGCAGGGGCTGCAATTGCCGCTCCATGCACCTTAACGGGGGTCGATCTGCGCGGTGAATGGGGGCAGGCGCATTTCAACGTCGAAGTCGCTGATGATGCCGCCGAGCAGGCCAAGGGGTTGATGTTTCGCGAATCCATGTCGGCCAGCGCTGGCATGCTGTTTGTTTACGAAACACCGCGCCAAGCACGGTTCTGGATGAAGAACACGCTGATTCCCTTGGATATGCTCTTTGTTGATTCGACGGGGCAGGTCACGCGGATCGCCGAAAACACCCGCCCGTTGGATGAAACGCCGATTGATGGCGGTGCGGACGTGCTAATGATTCTCGAAATCAACGGCGGAATGGCCAAATCATTGGGTATTTCGGTCGGAAGTCAGCTGCGGCACCCCGGTTTTGATTCGTCAATTGCGCTTTGGCCCTGTGCGCCTGCATAGTTTTTTCACATGGAGTGGAAAAACAGGGCAACTAGGGGTTTTCATTACCTTCCAGCCTATGTAGGTAGGCGTCAGTTCGGGGCGTAGCGCAGCCTGGTAGCGCGACGGTTTTGGGTACCGTAGGTCGGAGGTTCGAATCCTCCCGTCCCGACCATTTCTTCTTTTTCTAGGCATTCGTTGTCAGGCCGTGACATGGCTGCACTTAAACAGCCCGCGAGTCAGTGTTGGTGGTCAGCCGAATTGATTCTTTCATCTTGCATCTGAGCATTTGAGGACAAGTCAGCCGATATAAAGAAGAAATTCAAATCGGGGTTTGCCAGCATTGTTCAGGCTTCACACCACCACCGGCGAATTGTGAATCACTATGCACCTTTTCCGTGTTGTAACAATTGTAGCCGTCAATGAAAAAAACGTTAAAAAAACGAAATATAAAAGTTGACGCAATAGGGGCTACTACGACACATAGTAGTGGCTGACCAACGAGACCACTAG
This sequence comes from Marinosulfonomonas sp., assembly GCA_033851955.1. Taxonomy (GTDB): domain Bacteria; phylum Pseudomonadota; class Alphaproteobacteria; order Rhodobacterales; family Rhodobacteraceae; genus Profundibacter. The sequence goes on along the minus strand of JAWSVK010000001.1, from coordinate 285,539 downwards.
ATTTAGTAGCGGCGGGTCAACGAAGGGATATAACGGTTTTTTACCATTTGGTTTTGATGGTTTGTGTCGGGTGATTATTGCCCGCGATTTAGAATTCAGTTTATCCCATCTGGTCAGCGTGAGTTTGGCGTTAAAAGCCCCGTTTTGAGGGTTCTCGTCAGAAATAATATGACGCGCAGCACTGCGCATTCGGGGCAAGAAAACATGAAAATAGAGCGCAAGTTCACCACATCCGGTCAGGACGCATATTCTGACCTAGAATTTACCATTACGTCTTCTGAAATCCGCAACCCTGATGGCACAATCGTGTTCCGTCTGGACGACTGTGAAGTGCCGTCAAGCTGGAGCCAAGTGGCCTCGGACGTGATTGCCCAGAAGTATTTCCGCAAAGCTGGCGTGCCGGCCGCTTTGAAAAAAGTGCGCGAAAAAGACGTCCCCGAATTTTTGTGGCGCTCGGTGCCGGATGACGCTGCTTTGGCTGACATGGCAGAAGAAGACCGCGTCGGCGGCGAGCATTCCGCCAAGCAAGTGTTTGACCGTCTGGCCGGTACATGGGCCTATTGGGGTTGGAAAGGTGGCTATTTCACCTCCGAATCCGACGCCCGTGCCTATTACGACGAAATGCGCCACATGTTGGCCTCTCAGCGTGCCGCGCCAAACAGCCCGCAATGGTTTAACACCGGTATTCACTGGGCTTACGGCATTGATGGGCCAGCGCAGGGTCACCACTATGTCGACTACAAGTCCGGCAAATTGACCAAATCCAAATCCTCTTATGAGCACCCACAGCCACACGCCTGTTTCATCCAATCCGTTGGCGATGATCTGGTCGGCGAGGGCGGCATCATGGATCTTTGGGTGCGTGAAGCGCGCCTGTTCAAATACGGCTCCGGCACTGGCACGAATTTCTCGTCCCTGCGAGCGGCGGGCGAATCTCTGTCCGGTGGCGGCAATTCCTCGGGTCTGATGGGGTTCTTGAAAATCGGGGACCGCGCAGCTGGCGCGATCAAGTCCGGCGGTACAACACGCCGCGCGGCCAAGATGGTCATCATTGACGCCGACCACCCCGACATTGAAGAATTCATCAACTGGAAGGTTCTGGAAGAGCAAAAGGTTGCTTCCATCGTGGCCGGCTCCAAATTGCATGAAACCTGTCTGAACGACATTTTCGCAGCCATTAAATCATGGGATGGCCGCGAAGAAGATGCGGTCGATCCAAAGGTCAACGAGACCTTGAAAACCGCGATCCGTGCGTCGAAAAAATTCGCCATTCCACAGACTTACGTGAAACGTGTGTTGGATTATGCCAAGCAGGGCTACACCAGCATTGAGTTCCCAACCTACGACACAGATTGGGATTCTGAGGCTTACAGTTCGGTCTCGGGTCAAAACTCCAACAACTCGATCCGCGTGACCGACGCCTTCCTTAAGGCCGTCAAAGATGACGCCGATTGGGACCTGATCAACCGCACCAACGGCAAGGTTTCAAAAACCATCAAAGCCCGCGAATTGTGGGAACAGGTTGGCCACGCCGCATGGTCCTGTGCCGATCCGGGCATCCAGTATCACGACACCGTCAACGCGTGGCACACATGCCCCGAAGATGGCGCCATTCGCGGCTCAAACCCTTGTTCTGAATACATGTTCTTGGACGACACTGCTTGTAACCTAGCCTCAATGAACCTGCTGACTTTCCTGAAAGACGGCGAGTTCCAATCCGAGGATTACATCCACGCCACACGTCTATGGACGTTGACGCTGGAAATTTCGGTGACAATGGCGCAATTCCCCTCTAAAGAAATCGCGCAACGGTCTTATGATTTCCGCACCCTGGGTCTGGGCTATGCCAACATCGGCGGGTTGCTGATGAACATGGGCTTCTCTTATGACTCTGTTGAGGGCCGCGCTCTGTGTGGTGCGCTGACAGCGGTGATGACGGGGGTTTCCTACGCAACGTCAGCTGAAATCGCCAGCGAGCTTGGACCGTTTTCAGGCTATAAACGCAACGAAAAACATATGCTGCGGGTGATCCGCAATCACCGCACGGCGGCCTATGGTGAATCTGACGGCTATGAAGACCTAGACGTGAAACCGGTTCCGCTGGACCACGCCAACTGCCCTGATCAAAGCCTGATCGCGCTGGCCAAATCTGCTTGGGACGAGGCCTTAGCCTTGGGTGAAAAGCACGGCTACCGCAACGCGCAAGTCTCTGTGGTTGCGCCAACCGGCACCATCGGTTTGGTGATGGATTGCGACACAACCGGCATCGAGCCTGACTTTGCCTTGGTGAAATTCAAAAAGCTGGCCGGTGGTGGTTATTTCAAAATCATCAACCGCTCGGTTCCAGCCGCGTTGGAAAAGCAGGGCTATGGCTCGGCACAGATCGAAGAGATCATCGCCTACGCTGTCGGCCACGGCACCATCGGCAACGCACCTGGGATCAACCATACATCCCTAATCGGCAACGGTTTTGGCCAAATCGAGCTGGATAAAATCGAAGCGGCGCTGCCGTCTGCCTTTGACATTCGTTTCGTATTCAACCAATGGACGCTGGGCGAAGATTTCTGCGCCAAAACCTTGGGCATTCCAGCCGAGAAACTGAATGATCCAGCCTTTGATCTGCTGCGTCACTTGGGCTATTCGCGCGCCGATATCGATGCTGCCAACGACCATGTTTGTGGCACCATGACCCTAGAAGGCGCGCCGCATCTTGATGAAAAACACTACGGTATCTTTGATTGTGCCAATGCTTGTGGCAAAAAAGGTAAGCGTTATCTGTCAGTTGACAGCCATATCTACATGATGGCCGCCGCGCAGTCGTTTATCTCGGGGGCGATCTCGAAAACCATCAACATGGCCAATGACGCCACCATCGAGGATTGCCAAAAAGCATATGAGCTGAGCTGGTCCTTGGGTGTTAAGGCCAACGCGCTGTACCGTGACGGCTCCAAACTGAGCCAACCATTGGCGGCAGCGCTGGTTGAAGATGATGAAGAGGCCGAAGAAATTCTCGCTTCGGGCAGCCAGCACGAAAAGGCAGCTGTTTTGGCTGAAAAGATCGTCGAAAAGATCGTCATCAAGGAAATCCAGAAAAGCCACCGTGAAAAACTGCCACAACGGCGCAAAGGCTACACCCAAAAAGCCAATGTCGGCGGCCACAAGGTATACCTGCGCACCGGCGAATATGAAGACGGCGAACTGGGCGAGATTTTCATCGACATGCACAAAGAGGGTGCTGGCTTTCGCGCCATGATGAACAACTTTGCCATCGCGGTGTCGGTTGGTCTGCAATACGGCGTGCCTTTGGAAGAATTCGTCGACGCGTTCACCTTCACCAAGTTTGAGCCAGCTGGCATGGTGCAAGGCAACGACAGCATCAAAAACGCGACTTCGATTTTGGATTACATCTTCCGCGAATTGGCCGTGTCCTATCTGGATCGTACAGACCTTGCGCATGTCAAACCCGAAGGCGCATCATTCGATGACCTTGGGCGCGGCGAAAAAGAGGGCGTGTCCAATATTTCAGAAGTGTCCGAAAGCGCTGCCTCCAAATCTTTGGAAGTGCTGAAACAGATTTCCTCGACAGGATATCTGCGCAAACGGGTGCCGCAACAATTGGTTGTGCTGCAGGGCGGCGGTGGCGGTATGCAAGCCGGTGCCGTGGCGCTTGAAGGCGGAACCGATCCGGTGGCGGTTTTGCAAACACTGGTGCCAGAAGCGGCGACCAACACCGCCAGCGAAGCGGTCTCAATGACAGCCAGCGGCGGGATGGATCCTGTGGTTAAGGCCAAAATGCAGGGCTATGAGGGCGATCCTTGTGGCGACTGCGGAAACTACACATTGGTGCGCAACGGCACCTGTATGAAATGCAACACCTGCGGGGGAACCAGCGGGTGTAGCTAAGAGGCGCTTATCCCTCATGTATGCGCATGAGGGGTAGCGAGTTCCGGGGCGGGTGCGCTCGCCCCCGAAGCGGATCAGGCCGCAGGCAAAAACTAAACCGGGCGGTATAATGATGAGCCTGATCAGTGAAACTGGGGTCCCTTCGGGGGCCCTATTTTTTTTGTAGTTGCGGGGGGGAGCTAAGTATTGGCCATTTCATCCAACAGCACTTCGACCGCGTGGGTTTTGGGCAAATCTAAATCGGCACGCAATTGGGCGCGGGCCCGCGAAATGCGCGACATCACGGTGCCGATTGGCAAATCGAACGCTGTGGCCAGTTCACTATAGCTGGCCCCAGATATGGCCAAGGGGCGCAACAGTTCGGCCAGATCATCGGGCATGTCACGCAAAGCGTTGAAAACATCCACACAGGCCAGACGGTCCCAGATCTCGGCAGGGTGGCTGGGGGCGTTTTGTTCGGTCAATTCTTGATCCTGTTGCATTGGTTTGGAGCTGGCGTTGCGCAGAGTCGTCATCAGGTAGGGGCGCAGGTCTTCAATTTCACCGCCGTTTTGCAACCGCGCCCAGACCCGCAACAAAGCATCCTGCTCCATGTCTTCGGCCCGATCCGGCGTTGGGGCAAGGATACGCGCCAACCGCGACAAGGCTGGGATCAGCGCCGTCAAGGTTTGTGCGTTTGCATCTGTCGGTGTCATGGCGGACCTCCTGTTTGGTCTGCCGTCAAGGTGTTCAATTCCGCGTCGCCAAACAAGCTGGGGGATTGTCGCCAACCGACCAACCTGGGGCTTTTTGGGCAGGTTCCCGCAGATCGGGCGCTGTTTCGTCGGCGGTGCTCAGCCAGTTTTGGCAGGCTTTGATCTACGCCTCAAAACCCGAGAATAAACCGTGAAAAACCGCCTCTAGGTATGTGAAGGCGCAAAAACGCACCTTCATGATGTAATGGGTTAACACCCAAGGAGACTGAAAAATGAAAAAGATTGTAATCCAAGCTGCGACCATCCTCGCCCTGACCGCAACCGCCATCAGCGCCCAAAGCGAAATCGACACGGATGGCGACGGGCTGCTGTCCTATAACGAATTGCTGGCGGCACACCCTGACATGACCGAAGAAAACTTTGTGGCCATCGACACCAACGCCGATGGCGCAGTGGATGCAGATGAGTTGCAAGTGGCGGGCGAGGCGGGCTTATTGCCAACTAAGGGCTAACTCAAAGCTCCCACCCACGAATTTCTAGCGCATCACCCTATGCGCTAGAAACCAGAGGCTCCGCTCCCCCAGTGCCTTTAGTGCGGGGCCTCTTTTTATGTTCGGCTTAAATCGCGCCGCGCGAAATTGCGGCAACCCCAGTGCGGGCGGTTTCACTCAGACCCAAGGGGCGCATCAAATCGGCGAACGCGTCGATTTTCTCAGACGTCCCTGTCATCTCGAAGACAAAGCTTTCCAGCGTGCTGTCCACCACATTGGCGCGGAAAATATCGGCCAAACGCAGGGCTTCTACGCGTTTTTCACCTGAACCTGTCACCTTGAACAGGGCCAGCTCGCGCTCCAGATACGGACCCTCTACCGTCAAATCATTCACCGAATGCACCGGAATGATCCGGCCAAGCTGGGCTTTGATCTGCTCGATCACCTGCGGCGTGCCCGTGGTGACGATGGTGATCCGCGAGGTATGGTATTCTTCGTTGATCTCGGCCACCGTCAGGCTTTCGATATTATAACCACGCCCCGAAAACAATCCGATCACGCGGGCCAAAACGCCGGCCTCATTGTCGACAACCACGGTTAGGGTGTGGCTTTCGATGACATCAGCGTTGGGGTCTTTTAGATCGTAGGCCGAATGGGCCGATGATCCTTTTTTGATATTGAGTGCAGACATTTGTCGACCTTTCCTAAACCAGAACCGCGCCGGATTTACCAATCACCCCTTGGGTATCGGCATCGCCCATCAGCATTTCATTGTGTGGTGCGCCCGATGGGATCATCGGGAAACAGTTCTCGTGCTTCTCAACGAGGCAGTCGAAAATGACCGGCCCGTCGTGGTTGATCATTTCCATGATGGCGTCATCCAGATCGGCGGGGTCCTCACAGCGAATGCCCTTGGCGCCAAAAGCATCGGCCAATTTGACGAAATCAGGCAGCGCTTCTTGCCAGGTGTTGGAATAGCGCTCGCCATGTAGCAATTCCTGCCATTGGCGCACCATGCCCAAACGTTCGTTGTTCAAAATGAACTGCTTGGCGGGCAGGCGGTATTGAACGGCCGTGCCCATTTCCTGCATGTTCATCAACCACGAGCCTTCGCCAGACACGTTGATCACCAACGCATCAGGATGCGCCAATTGCACGCCCAAAGACGCCGGATGGCCATAGCCCATAGTGCCAAGCCCGCCCGAAGTCATCAAACGGTTCGGCTCGTCAAATTCAAGGTATTGCGCCGCCCACATTTGGTGCTGCCCAACTTCTGTGGTGATATAGCGGTCATATTTGGCGGTCAGCGCTTGCAGGCGTTCCAGTGCGTATTGCGGCTTGATGATCTTGCCGGTTTGTTCATAGGACAGGCATTTCACAGCCTTCCACTCTGCAATCTGTGCCCACCATTTTTTCAGGCCAGCCTTGTTGGTCTTGCGGCCACGGGACTTCCAAATTTTCAGCATGTCTTCCAAAATATGGCCAACATCGCCAACGATCGGCAAATCGACCGCAATCACTTTGTTGATTGATGAGGGGTCAATATCAATGTGGGCCTTGCGGGAATGCGGGCTGAAATCTTCAACCCGTCCGGTGATCCGGTCATCAAACCGCGCGCCGATGTTGATCATCAAATCGCAGCCGTGCATTGCCAGATTGGCCTCGTACAACCCGTGCATGCCAAGCATGCCCAACCAGTTATCACCTGATGCCGGATAAGCCCCAAGACCCATCAAGGTCGAGGTCACGGGAATGCCCGAAGCATCCGCCAATTCGCGCAACAGTTGGCTGGCCGCAGGGCCAGAATTGATCACACCGCCACCGGTGTAAAAGATCGGCCGCTCGGCCTTTTCCATCATCTCAACCAATGAGGTGATGGCAGCGATGTCGCCCTTGATCTGCGGTTGGTAGCGCGAGGCGTTGATTTTTGCGGGCGGCGTGTAGGTGCCTTCGGCAAATTGCACGTCCTTGGGCACGTCGATCAACACGGGGCCAGGACGCCCTGAAGTGGCGACGTGAAACGCCTGATGGATCACCTCGGACAGTTTTGCCGTTTCGCGCACCAACCAGTTGTGTTTGGTACAGGGCCGCGTGATGCCAACAGTGTCAGCCTCTTGGAAGGCGTCATTGCCGATCATAAAGGTCGGCACTTGGCCACTCAGCACCACAATTGGGATACTGTCCATCAAGGCGTCCGTCAGACCTGTCACCGCATTGGTCGCGCCTGGGCCGGATGTAACAAGCGCCACACCGGGTTTGCCGGTTGAGCGGGCATAGCCCTCGGCGGCGTGGATCGCGGCCTGTTCATGACGCACCAGAATGTGGCGAATATCATTTTGCTGAAAGATTTCATCGTAAATCGGTAGCACAGCACCGCCGGGGTATCCGAATATGACATCCACACCCTGATCTTTCAGGGCTTGCAGGATCATCTTGGCGCCGGTCATTTGACGTGTCATCTTTCTCTCTCCGTCTATAGTCGTTCTATTCATCGAACAAAGCAGCCTTGAAATATGCGTGGCCCATAAAAAAACCCCCGATCTTCGGGGGCGCATGGGATACCGTTATGGTTGTCTTTACAGACCCATGCGCCAGTATTCCACAATCACAAGTAGGACGTTCATGTCCAAATCTCCTTTGTTATTGGCAAGACTTTATGTTTGACGGGTAGGGGCGTCAACAGCCAATTGCCCGAATAATGTGTCGTCAGGGCATCAATTTTGGTTTTATTATTGCGTTTTAGTCGCCATCTGGCGAAGTATTGCCAAAATTGATGCCTTCAGCGGGCATTTCCGCTTTTGGTTGATCTTTCGGGAGCAGGCAAAAAAACGTAACTTTGTGAAAATAGTGTAAATACAGTATTTTCAGGCCGACATTCTGTCGATAAGGTCCCCCTACTAGAAACGACCAATCCGTCACTATGAACGGACAAATAACTCTACGGGAGGAGTATTTCTATGGATCGTCGCTCATTTTTGAGAACATCTGCACTTGGTGGCACCGCTGCCGCAGCATCGACATTGGCCGCACCAGCCTATGCCACAGGTAAAAAAGTATTGACCATGGTGCAATCATGGCCGCGCGGTTTCGCGGTTTTGGATGACGCTGCTAACTACGTTGAAAAAATGGTTGGTGAAATGTCTGATGGCAATCTGACCATCGACAAAAAAGCTCCGGGCGAACTGGTTGGCGCGCTAGAAGTGTTTGACGCGGTTTCATCCGGTCAGGCCGACATGTATCACTCGGCTGACTATTATTTCATCGGTCAGCACCCGGGTTACGCCTATTTCACAGCCGTACCATTTGGCGGCACAGCACAAGAGCTGACAAACTGGTACCACCACGGTGGCGGTCAGGACCTGCACGACGAGCTGGGCCAGATCTTTAACCTGAAATCATTCTTGGCTGGGAACTCCGGTTCGCAATCAGGTGGCTGGTTCCGCAAGGAAATCAACTCGGCCGAAGATTTCAACGGTTTGAAATTCCGTATGCCAGGTCTTGGCGGCAAAGTTTTGGGTAAACTGGGCGCATCCGTTCAGAACATCCCAGGCGGCGAATTGTACCAAGCCTTGTCTTCGGGCGCTTTGGACGGTCTGGAGTGGGTTGGCCCATTTGCAGACGAGCGTGCGGGCTTCCAAGAAGTTGCTAAAGTTTACTACACAGCTGGTTTCCACGAGCCAGGCTCCGGTCTTGCGCTGGGTATGAACTTGGATGTTTGGAACGACTTGTCAGCACAAAACCAAGCCATCATCAACTACGCTACGATGGCCACAACGCACATCCAATTGGCAGAAACTCTTGCCAACAACGGTGCGGCTCTGAAACGTCTGCAGGCGCAGGGTGTTAAAACTCTACAGTTCTCTGACGATGTTTGGGATGCGTTTGGTAAAGCATCTGCCGAAGTTATGGATGAAAACATGGGCGATGAGCTGTTCGCGAAAATCCGCGGCAGCTTTGAAGAGTCGATGGCGAATTCTTCCAGCTGGATCGACAAATCAGATGGCTATTACGTTTCACAACGTAACCGCGTTCTGGGCAACTGATCTAAGCAATACGAATAGCAAGGGGCTGTGGGACATACCTGCAGCCCCTTGTGGCACCTACATGCTGAATAATAGACCCTGAAAACAGGGTGACGGGGGGGAATATGCAAAGCGAAGGCACAATTGGCCTGTTTGGAATCCTAACGGGGCTGTTCAACGGCATCCTGTGGGTATTGCAAAGCATCGCAATGGCATTCTACAATTTCGGATATGCGGTCAGCCATCCAGCAACTTGGTTGGACTGGTCCAACAAAGAATCGATCATGCGCTTTATCTACTACGGTGGTTCGCGCGAATTTTTCTTCTTTGTTATAACGGTTTTCCTGTTGTTCACGGCCTATGGCATGTGGCGCAACAATTTCATGTGGGGCTGCGTGCGGCTGTTAGAGGGGTTTGCCAATGTGGTTGGACGCTTTGCGGCATGGGCCGGCCTGCTGATGGTTTTGCAACAAATCATCATCATCTTTATGCAGCGCATTTTCACGCGGCCTGACATCGTGATCGGTTTTGGTATTCCGCTTGGCTTTGACATCAGCTGGTTTGCTGAGGGGCTAAAGTTCTACAATGCGATGATCGTGACGCTCTGTGTGACCTACACCTTTGTTCAAGGCGGGCACGTGCGGGTTGATCTGGTCTATGCCAAGGTGCGCTTTCGCACCAAGAAAATCATCGACATGATGGGCGCATTATTCTTTATGATGCCGTTTGCGGTGTTGGTGTGGATGTATGGCTGGTACTTTATGTGGCGTCACCTGATGGTGCCAAAACCATCCGCCAGCGACACCCTTGAACGCCTGCTGCTGAAATCACGCGCGTTTCGTTGGAACGTCGAATTCATCGGGTTTTCGCCCAACGGGTTCACTGGCTACTTCCTGTTTAAAATACTGCTGATCACATTTGTCGGCATGGTATTCCTACAGGCCATCGCCTTCTTCTATCGCTCCTACCTTGAATTCAAGGAAGGACCGGAGTCAGAAGGTAAATACCTCGACAAGGACACGCTTGGCGAAGGTGAAGAGGCCTATGAGGGCACGCATTAAAGGGACGACTTAGATATGTTATTTGGACTTGATGGCGTAGAGATCAGCCTAATTATTGTGTTTCTCAGCCTTTTTGGCGGGATTTTGTCGGGCTTTCCGGTGGCGTTTGCCATTGGTGGGGCGGGTGTAATTTCATTCGGGATTATTGCCGGTTTGGACAGCGCAGGGATGCTCACGCATTTCGCGATTGATCAAAGCTCGCAGGCTTTTACCGATTTGGTGGCCAGTGGGGCAGACCCCAAGGTGATCACCACCTTCCGATACCCGGATTTGCCGCGAATAGCTGGCCCTGTGTTCGAACAGGGTTGGGAAGTCGCGCTAAACCGCAACGTTTCTTTCATCGTGAACCGTATGAATGAACGGGTGTTGGCGGGGCAATCCATTGAAACCCTGTTGGCTGTGCTGATGTTCGTTCTGATGGGCATCACGCTGGAACGCTCAAAAATCGCCAATGATTTGCTGACAACCATGGCGCGGGTGTTTGGCCCATTGCCCGGCGGTTTGGCCGTATCAGTTGTGGTTGTGGGGGCATTTTTGGCCGCCTCAACGGGTATCGTTGGTGCGACCGTGGTGACCATGGGGCTGCTGTCCTTGCCCACCATGCTCAAAAACAACTACTCACCTGAATTGGCCACTGGCGTCATCGCGGCATCGGGCACCTTGGGGCAGATCATTCCACCCTCGATCGTGATCGTTTTGCTGGGCACCTTGGCGGGGGATCTATATTCCGCCGCCCAAGAACAACGCGCCCAATTGGCGGGTTGTACCGACGCGCTGACCTATCTGGGCGAGGCGGCGGTTTTGTCCGTTGGCACTCTGTTTCAGGCGGCGATCTTGCCGGGCATCATGTTGGCGCTTTTGTATGCGCTCTATGCGTTTGGCTATGCATTGGTGAAACCACAACACGCGCCTCCTGTAACGATGATGGAAACATCGGGCGACAGATTGACCCGTGCGTGGGGCCTGACATGGTTCCTTGGCGCACCTCTGGCCTTGATCGCTGGGATGTTTATGCTGGGTAATATTGGCGTGGTTGGATCACAAAACACCGTGGTCGACAGCTATTCCGACATCGGCCAAGCCTCGGTTTTGCGCACCAATGTTGAACCCAAATGCCAAGCCTCGTTGATCGAATTGCACGGCCAAGAAAAATGGGATCTTGCAATCGCACAACAGGCCGCGATTGAAGCCTCAGGCGTAGATCAAGAAAGCCACAAGCTGTCAGAAGAAGAACTGATAGCGACCAAGGCCGCCAAGATCGCCGCCGCAGCGCCAATCGGCACCGGCATTGCGATCTTCTTGTTGTTCATGACGCTGATCTTGGTGTTTGCACGTGGCGTGGCGCCAAAGGCCGATACCAAACCGATCCTGATCGGATTGGCGGGCGTCGTGCTGGCCGTCATCACTGACATCACCTTGATCACGCCGGTGACCACTTCGGGCTGGACCGTGATCTATATGCTGATCCCGGGTTTGATCACGGCCTACGGCGTGGTCTACGCGGGCAAACTGCTTAGCAAGAATGAGTTGATCGCCGTGGTGTTCCCACCGCTTGTGTTGATCATCGCGGTGCTTGGCTCGATCCTTGGCGGGATCACCAACCCGACACCGGCTGCGGCCCTTGGGGCCGGTGGTGCGATCTTGCTTGCGGCCTACCGCAAGCTAAAGGACGAAGGTGGCTCGGGCAAAGTGATTGTGCTGGCGACATTCGCGATCTTCATCATGATCTTGGTCGGCGTGAACTTTGATCTGCGGATGAGCCGCGACGAGGTGCCTGTGGAGGATATCATTGCCTTCATGGTTGCCAAATCGGCCTATCTGTTTGCGATGTTTGGCCTGCTCTATGGGTGTTGGGTGCTGTTCCGCGGTGCGGTTCTAAGCCCGATTGTGCGCGAAAGCGCCAAAGTCACCAGCATGGTCTTTACCATCCTGATCGGATCGCAATTGTTAAACCTTGTGATCATCTCCTTCGGTGGCGAGGCTTATATTCAGGACTTCCTGACCAGTTTCGATAACGAGATGAAGGTGTTCTTGATCGTTATGATGGTGCTGTTCTTCCTTGGGTTCGTGCTCGATTTCCTTGAGATCATCTACATCGTGATCCCGATCGTTGGACCGGTGATTTACGGTGGTACGTTCGATCCGAAATGGGTGACCATCATGATCGCTGTGAACCTGCAAACCTCGTTCCTGACGCCACCCTTTGGCTTTGCGCTGTTCTACCTGCGCGGCGTGGCACCACCCAGCGTGACCACGGCACATATCTATCGCGGTATCATCCCGTTTGTGTTGATTCAGGTGTTCGGTTTGGCGCTGCTTTGGTTCTTCCCGTCCGTCGTGACGATTGTTCCAAGCCTGTTCGCGAATTGACAAGAGTGAGGCCTGCGCTAACGCGTGGGCCTCAGACTTGCCTAGCCTAGCGAGTTTTACAAAACATCTGGCAGACTGATCTGGGCCACTTGCTCGGCAATCGTATCGATCGACAGTGGGTGCGTATCGCGTTTGAAATTGGCTGGATCATCCAATGAAACCCATTCGCCACCCTGATAGACTTCAAGCGCCGAAAACCCAGCCTTATAAGCCATCTTGGGGCTGCCAGGCACCCAATAGCCCAAATAGACATAGGGCAGACCTGCTGCACGGGCGATATCGATGTGATCCAGAATAAGATAGGTGCCCAGACTGTTTTTGGTCAACTCAGGCTCAAAAAATGAATAAACCATGCTGAGCCCGTCATCAAAAACATCCGTCAGGCAAACCGCCGCCAGTTCTGGTTCTTGGGCGTCGGGTTCGACGGGGCTTGTGTATTCAATGACACGGCTTTTGATCGGGGTTTCCTCGACCATTGCGGCGAATTCAAAAATATCCATGTCGGCCATGCCACCATCGGCGTGCCGGTGCTCCAGATAACGGCGAAACAGGGCGTAGTGATCTTCGGTGGCCCATGGCGACATCGCGTTGCGTGACAACATCGCGTTACGCTTTAGAACGCGGCGCTGGCTTTTGGTGGGGGCAAAGTCAGCCACCCTGATGCGGGCCGAAAAACAGGACGAGCAATCTGCACATGACGGGCGGTACAACACGTTTTGTGACCGGCGAAACCCTTGTTTTGAAAGGGCATCATTCAGCTTGCCAGCATTTTCCCCCTGCAACGCGGTGAACAATTTACGCTCCATACGCCCGTCCAAATAGGGGCATGGCTGGGGGGCAGTTACGTAGAACTGTGGGGCAATGGGTAGGCTGTGGCGCATGTTGTTGACAAGTGTCCGTTGTTTTTATTCAACTTTAAGATAACAACGCGCAGCGGATGCGCCAAGCCCCTTTGTCAAAAGAGGTTAAAGCGGCCCCTTGTGAGGGCCGCCTTCAGACTACTTAGGCTCAACAATCTCGACAGTATCATCAACCTTTTTGGCGCGATCATCCATAAAGTCATCAAATTCCGACTTGTCTTTGGCTTCCCGCAAACGCTGTAGGAAATCCGAGAACTTGCCTTGTTCTTCTTCTAGGCGACGTAATGTGTCGGCCTTATAGGCGTCAAACGCCGTGTTACCTGACGAATGCATGGCATTGCGTTTTTCATGGCGGCTCATGCGGCGGCTTTGACGACAACTTCCTGAAAACATGCGTTTACTCCAAATCATATAAAACAGCAGGGCAAGGCCGACTGGCCAGAAAATGATAAATCCAAGGACCATCGCAATGATCCATGCGGGTTTCCCGCGTTCGTCCAGCCAAGATTCTGCCTGATGGGGAAATGCGGCAACAGTGCTCATGTGGTACTCCGTTCTAAAGGTTACGTTTCAATGTGAATGCTCTTCACATTACCAAGATTGGCATTTAGGGCGTGGGTTTCAAGTGAAAATGTAAAAGATATTTACATTAACTTGATTTACACAGTAAAATCAGCAATTTGCGCGCCTGAAATTTCCTGTAATCGGGTCGGATTTGCTGCAAAAACATGTCTCGGGGTGCCCGCAGCAGCCCAAACCTCGTCGAATTCCAGCAGTTTTGCGTCGAAAAAGGCGCGGATCGGTGACAGATGCCCAATTGGCGATACGCCTCCAATGGCAAACCCAGTTTGGCTGCGGATCAAAGCCGCATCTGCCTTGCCCAGTGGTTCCCCCGCCAATGCGCTGGCCTTATCCGCGCAAACCTGATTGCCGCCCGCCGTGATGAATAAAATCGCCTGCTGGCTGTTTTCACCGCAAAATATGATCGATTTGGCGATTTGGTCCACTTCGCACCCCACCGCATCGGCTGCTGTCTGTGCGGTACGTGCGCCATCCACCATTTCCAAGGGCGCGACAGCCAAACCCGCAGCCTCCAGCGCCCGTATCACACGTTTCAGACTTTTGCTCATTGTCTCGCTCCTGTTACTGATCGCGAGTATCCATAGCGTGGATTTTGACGCAACCCCTGTTGCCTTCACCAACGCCAAACCGCATCTTGGAGCCATGAGCAATGCATTTGAAATCACCCGCACACCGATTCCCTATGATGTGATCCGTGGCGATGAAGTCGCCGCGCATTTCCCCAATGCGCATGCAAAACTGCAGGCACTGATCAAAGGGACGGCGGGCTGCAGCCCCTATCTGGCCACCATCATGACGCGCCAAGCAGACTGGCTAACCGTGGCGCTCAATGATCCAGAGCCAGCCTTGGAAAGCATGTTCGCCGACCTAAAGGTTTCCCCGTTAGATCAACTCAACACTTCGTTACGACACGCAAAGGCCCGCATCGCAGCGCTCACCGCTTTGGCCGATCTGGGCGGCGTTTGGCCGTTGGAGCAGGTTACAGGCACTCTGACGGATTTTGCTGATCTGGCAGTGGACGTTGCGATCAAGGCGCTGGTCGCGGCTGAAATCAAGCGTGGCAAATTGCCTGGCATGGGGCCGGAGGATGTTGCCACAGCGGGCGGCATGGTGGTGTTGGCGATGGGCAAAATGGGGGCAGGGGAGCTGAACTATTCCTCGGATATTGACCTGATTTGCCTGTTTGACGAAAGCCGCTTTGAGCCGGACGACTATTTCGACGCCCGCGCCAGTTTCATCCGCGTCACCCGCAAAATGGCCAGCATGCTGTCTGACATCACGGGCGACGGCTATGTGTTTCGCACTGACCTGCGTCTGCGCCCGGATCCGTCCGCAACGCCGGTTTGTCTGTCGATGGAGATCGCTGAGCGCTATTACGAGAGCCTTGGGCGCACGTGGGAGCGCGCCGCCCATATCAAGGCACGGGTCTGTGCGGGCGACATTAAGGCGGGCGAGAAATATCTAAAGCGTTTGGCCCCATTTGTGTGGCGCAAGCATCTGGATTTCGCGGCCATTCAAGATGCTCATGACATGCGGCTGCGCATTCGCGAACACAAGGGGTTGGGCGGCGATATCGTGCTGGAAGGCCACAATATGAAACTGGGCCGTGGCGGAATTCGCGAGATCGAATTCTTCACCCAAACCCGCCAGATTATCGCCGGTGGCCGTGATCCAGACCTGCGGTCTTGCCAAACTGTGCCTGCTTTAAGGGCTTTGGCGCACAAGGACTGGATTCCGCAAAATGTTGCAAATCTGCTAATTGAGCGCTATCGAACCCATCGCGAAGTCGAACATAGGTTGCAAATGGTCAATGACGCCCAGACCCACGATCTGCCTAAAAAGCCTGAAGAGTTCGACCGTTTGGCGATGTTCATGGGGCTGGACAACACCGTGATATTGCGCCGTCGTTTGATGGATGAGCTGTCAGAAGTCCACGAATTGACCGAGGGTTTTTTCGCGCCCAGCACCACCGAGCATGTGGACGAAGACGTTCTGTCAGACGCGGCCAAAGACATCTTAGCGCGTTGGCCCACCTATCCGGCGATGCGTTCAGAGCGGGCGGTCGAGATATTCAAACGCTTGCGCCCAGATATCATGGCACGGCTGCAAAAGGCAGGTAACCCGCAAGAAGCTCTGGTGCAGTTTGATGGATTTTTGGCAGGCTTGCCTGCTGGGGTGCAACTGTTCTCGCTGTTCGAGGCAAACCCGCAGCTGATCGACCTGATCATCGACATCTGCGCCACAGCACCTGCGCTTGCGCGTCATTTGTCGCGTCATTCCAAGGTGTTGGATGCGGTGCTGGGGGGGACGTTTTTTGAAGATTGGCCCGGTGCCGACACCTTGCAGTCCGAATTGCAAACGGTACTGGTTGCGATTGACGATTATGAAAACAAATTGGATGCCGCACGGCGCTGGAACAAGGAATGGCACTTTCGCATCGGCGTGCATCATTTGCGCGGCTTGATCAACGCCCAAGAAGCAGGACGACAATATGCCGACCTTGCAACGGCCAGCGTGGCGGCGCTTTGGTCGCCGATCATTGAAAAATTTGCCCAAAAACACGGGGTGATGCCCGGCAACGGCGCGGTGGTTTTAGGCATGGGGTCGCTTGGGGCGGGGCAGTTGAATGCAACTTCTGATCTGGACCTGATTGTGATTTACGATGCGGACGGGATTGAGGCTTCGGATGGCAAACGCCCACTGGCCACGCGCGCCTATTTTGCGCGCCTGACCCAAGCCCTGATCACAGCGGTTTCTGCCCCAATGTCTGAAGGGCGATTATACGAGGTCGACATGCGGTTGCGCCCCTCTGGCAGGCAAGGCCCCGTTGCGACGTCGTTGCAATCTTTCAAGTCTTATCAAAGGGATGAGGCATGGACCTGGGAGCATCTGGCGCTGACACGGGCACGGTTGGTGGCGGGCAACCCGACCCTCGGCGCATTGCTAGAGGCTTTTCGCGCAAGCTTGCTGGCGGAAAAAGGCAAAGGCGCGCAGGTTCTACCGGATGTGGCCGACATGCGGGCACGTCTGGCTGAGGCCAAACCGGCCAAAGATCTATGGGAAGCCAAGCTCGGCCAGGGCCGGATGCAAGACATCGAACTGGTGGCGGAAACGGCCGCATTGCTGGCGGGCGACACGGCATATGACGTGATCAGCCAACTGGCCGCGGGCGCAGAGATTGGCTGGCTAACCAGCAACCAACAACAAGCCTTAGTCGAGGCATATGACGCGTTTTGGCGGTTGCGAGGCTGTGCCAAACTGCTGACCGAAGGCACGCTGGATATGCGCGAAATCGGCGACGGTGGCCGTGCGTTTGTGTTGCGTGAAATGGGTCAGGCAAGCCTTGAAGAGTTGAAATCCATGCTTGATACAGTCGCTTCCACAGCCCATATGGTCGTGCAAGAGGTTTTGGCGAGCCCCGTAAAACAGTAAGCTTCAAACAAGGAAGTGCATATGATAAAAGACCCCCTAGACCCCAAAGGGTTGATCAGAGAAAGCTACCGGATTGAGGGCATTTCTGCCCCTGAATGCCGATCCATATTTCTGGATTGGGCGCTTGGTGTTGGTCAAAGTGACGAAATGCATGTTCAGATCAATAAATTGCTATCTATTTATGGCGAAGCCATGCCAGAGCATCCGATGACGCGCGTGCTGAACGACGGTCTGGCGCCGAGTGCCACGTCTATGCGTCGCGGTGGGCGTAAGGCGCGTTTGGAGCGCCAGTAAGGCCTGATTTTGCACAGTTTTATGTGAAATCACCGCAATATTGTGCAAAATTTATCACAATTCCGCCCCAATTCGGGTGCAGTTTACCAGTGAGCATTAGGGGAAATCTCCTGTTGCTACAAAGGTATGTGCCTTGGAGGATAGTGATATGAAACCGATCAAACTAATCATTCTTGCCGTGTTGGTGCTGGGAATTTCAGCCTGTAGCCAATCCAGTCAAGTGAGCCGGAACGAGCCTTTGACCACCCAATTGGTGGGTCCAAAGCCAACCGTCACTTACGACGTTCAAGATGTGCGCATTTCGGTACCAGACTCGCTAAGTGTTTCAGAGGCCAACGTTTATTACCCAAGTGCTGACATTGTTTGGCGCGGTGACAATTTCGGCAAACGTCATGAGCAGGTTCAGGCGATTTTCCAATCCGCAATGGATCGTGGCGTTGAAAAATTGAACGGCACCCAAGCTGTGGTTGTGAATATCGAGGTCACACGGTTTCATTCCCTAACAGAACGCGCGCGCTATACTGTGGGCGGGGTTCACTCCATTAAGTTTAAAATGAGCTTGCGGGATGCCCAGACAGGTGCCCTGGTTGGTACGCCACGTTTGGTTGAGGCAAATCTAAAAGCATTCGGCGGCAAAAAGGCTGTTGCCGCTGAGCATCGCGGCTTGACCCAAAAAGTGCGAATTTCCAGCCATCTGGCTGAGGTTATTCGTGATGAAATCACTGGTCTGCAGTTTGATGCGACCCGTGCAAATAAACCATTAGCCGCATTCTAGTAAATCTAGGGGCTTTCGCCCGCGACAATAGTTGACTAGGAGGGGGGCATGACACAGCCCCCCTTATCCGCATCCGCCCCCCAGACAACGCCAGTTGTTCGTATGAAACCAAAAGCCGAAGTGCGCGCCATTCGCCACGGCTTTCCTTGGGTCTATAGTGACGAAGTCGTCACCGACCGCCGCACCAAGGCGCTGAGCGCTGGCACGATAGCGCGCCTTGAAGACAGCGAACGCAGGCCGCTTGGCTTGGTTGCGGTGAATATGGATTCCAAAATCACCTGCCGCATGTTGGATCGCGATCCAGACGCCGTGATTGATATAGCATGGTTCGAGGAGCGCCTTAAGCGGGCGTTAAAGCATCGCGAACTGATGTTTGACGCACCCTATTACCGCTTGGTGCATGCCGAATCTGATGGATTGCCTGGCGTGGTGATTGACCGTTTCGGCGATGCTGCTGTGATCCAACCCAATGCGGCATGGGCCGACGTCCATCTGGAAACGCTGACGGACGCGCTGATGAATGTCACAGGTGTCACCACAGTTGTTAAAAACGCGACTGGCCGTTCGCGCGTTTTAGAAGGCTTGAACGAAGAAACTATAGTGTTGCGCGGCGCTTTGGACGGCCCGATCCCTGTTCCTATGAATGGCGCAATCTATATGGCTGACCTGTTGGGCGGCCAAAAGACTGGCCTGTTCTTTGACCAACGTCCAAATCATGCATTTGCTCAAAGGCTATGCAAAGACGCCTCAGTGCTGGACGTCTTCTCGCACGTCGGTGGATTTTCACTGGCGGCCTTGGCGGGCGGTGCGACATCGGCGTTGGCCGTTGATTCCTCAGCCCCCGCGCTGGAACTGGCACAAAGCGGTGCCGAGGCCATGGACAAAGCAAGCGTTTTTGACACCCGCAAGGGCGACGCTTTTGCCGTGCTCGAAGATCTGGCCAAAGAGGGTGCGAAGTTCGACGTGGTGATCTGTGATCCCCCGGCATTCGCGCCCAGCAAAAAGGCACTCGAGGCCGGCCTGCGCGCCTATGAGCGGATTGCCCGTCTTGCGGCACCACTCGTGAATGAAGGCGGCTATTTGGTCGTGTGTTCCTGTAGCCATGCGGCTGATTTGACGCGGTTCCGCAACTCATCTGCGCGTGGCATCGGTCGGGCAGGGCGCCGCGGTGTCCAAGTCCATTCCGGATCGGCCGGCGCGGATCATCCACTGCTGCCACAGCTGGCGCAAAGCGGCTACTTAAAGGCGCTGTTCTTTAGATTAGACTGATGCGAATCCTGATCGACGCTTGCGTTTTATACCCGACTGTTATGCGCGAAGTGCTGATGGGAGTGGCGGCGCAAGGTCTGTTTGAACCGTTATGGTCGGCCCGTATTCTTGAGGAATGGGCAAGAGCGACCGCGCGGATTGGCGACGGGTTCGAAGACGTGGCGCGGGGCGAAATTGCGCTGCTAAAGGCGCGCTGGCCAATGGCCGAGATCACTTATACCCCAGAGATCGAGGCCCGATTGCACTTGCCAGACCCTGACGACACCCATGTGTTGGCCGCGGCCATTGCTGGCAAAGCTGACATTTTGCTAACCATGAATCTAAAAGATTTCCCAACCCGCGCCCTATCGGAACAAGGCGTGGTGCGCCGTGATCCCGATAGCTTATTGCGTGAGATGTTCGAGGAAGATCCCAGAACTGTGGGGCAGGTCGCTGAAAACGTGCGGCAGGTGGCCGAGCAGCTGTCAGGCACGCCACAAGACTTGCGTAAACTGATGAAAAAAGCACGGCTGCCGCGTTTGGGTAAAGCGCTCGTCGCGCCCTGACTGGCGCTTCTCGCTAAGCCCGGTCGCCAGCGAAAAGGGCTGTCAGGCCCGATGAGCGGCTGGTTATCGCGCCGCCGCCCAACGCTTTTCCAGCACCTCGATTGCCGCAATTCGGTCCGCCGTTTTGGGGTGGCTTAACATCCAAGCTGGTGCCGTGCCGCCGTTCGATTGTGTCAGTGCATTTAGTTTCTCAAACAGCGTTTTCTGCGCCGCCGTGCCAATACCCGATTTGGTCAAAAGGGCCGAAGCATAAGCATCCGCCTCATATTCATCCGTGCGTGACAGGCGCGCCGCCAGCAATGTCATCGCAAAATTGGCAATATAGCCGCCAACCCACGGTATAAACCGCGAGATCACCATCGCCAGCGCGGTGCGCATCGCATTTTGCCCCGAAAAATCTATCAGCCGACGGCGTGAATGCCCCAGTGCAACATGGCCAAGTTCATGTGCGATCACGCTGGCCATTTCATCGCCCGTAACTTCACCGGCCAGATATTTCTTATAAAATCCACGGGTTATGAATATTCGTCCATCAGGGGCTGCCAGGCCGTTGATCGGTTCGATTTCATAAATGTTCACCTTGATGCGTGGCAGATCAAGCGCTGCGGCCATCCGGTCGCACAACGCCTTTAACCCAGCGTCAGCCAAAGCCGTGGAATTGGCGTCCAACTCGCGTGCGGATCTACGCGCTGAAAAGCGGTACATCAGCAGCCCGTAAAGCACCGCAATCAGGATGGGGGTAAACCGTAACATAGGTTATATATGGGGTGCGGCGGGCAATATGGCAACGTGGCTTAGACGCGCCACACATCTGCACCCATTAACTAGCATTCCAACATTTCCAATCCATGGCGTGACAACCGCTCGACACCACTGTCAGTGACCAAAACCGAATGGCCCAATGTCATCGCCAACCCGGCTTTGCTGTCCATTAGGATCATATGCAGGAAAAACACCTGACCCGCCTGCATTTTCAACGGATTGCCCTCATAAAACATCGGCAAATCGACCCAGATCGGCGTATAGACAGCCCCCATGCCATAGCCGCAGGCCTGCAAGCGCGAGTCGTGAAACCCGTGCGCATCGAAAACCCGCGCATGGGCCTCAAACACGTCGCCCATTGGCGCGCCGGGCTGGATGGCGGCCTCGCAGGCCTCAATGGCCTCCTTGGTGGCGGCGTGCATTTTGTGCTGGGCGGCGTTTGGTTTGCCGATCACAATCGTCCGCATCATCGCGGCGTGATACCGCGCATAAGCACCGGACCATTCCAGCGTCAATTGATCAGAGGCGTCCAAATGCCGACGGCCCGAATAATACCGACACAGCAACGCCCCAGCGCCTGAGCCAAGGATAAATTCATTGCCCGCGTAATCGCCACCACCTTTAAACACAGCGCCCTGCATGGCAGCCAGAATGTCACCTTCAAACGCGCCCGCATGACAGGTTGCAAGCGCCGCATCCAGCGCATCATCCGAAAGGGCGGCGGCACGTCGGTGCATATCGATCTCGGCGGGCGATTTTAGACGCCGCAACCCGCTGATCAATGGGCTGACGTCAGTCAATTCGGGCAACACAGCACGCAATCGCTGCCCGTTGAAATCGGTCAGGCCTGCGGTTTGGGATTCGTAGCCGATCCGGCCGCCGCTCACGCCCAATCTGTCCAACAACCCTTTTAGATCATTGGTCGGATTGGCCCCTTCATACTCGGCATAAATGTGGATATGGGCGTCCGGCAGGGTCGAGGTGTACTGCGCTTGGCGCAAATCCGGTGTGCGTGTCAGCAGATGCAACTGCCCGTCCGCCGTCAACACCAGACATTGGAACAGCGCAAAGCCAAACGTATCGTAACCGCATATCCAATACTGGCTTTCGGGGGCGAACATCAGCAGGGCATCCAGCCCCGCGTCATTCAAGGCCTGTTTGGCGCGGGTCAACCGTGCCGCATACTCATTATCATCGAAATGTAACGGCATGGGCGGGCTCCTTGTTTATGACAGGGAGCGCATGCCGCGCGTGATCCCGTCCAGCGTCATAGGTACCATTGCATCCTCGAATATCTCGCGGATCATTGCAACGGATTGCGTGTGCTGCCAATATTTTTCCGGCAGTGGATTTATCCAGACGTTGTTTGGCCATTGCTCGCGTGCGCGTTCCAGCCAGGTTTGGCCGGTTTCCTCGTTCCAATGTTCATTGGCCCCGCCACGATAGGCAATCTCATAGGGGGACATTGAAGCATCGCCGACAAAGATGCATTTGTAGTCTTTTCCGTAGGTGCGCAGCACTTCTGCGGTCGACAGCTGGCGGTCCCAACGGCGGCTGTTGTCTTTCCACACACCTTCATAAAGGCAATTGTGGAAATAGAAGTATTCCATATGCTTGAATTCGGCACGGGCGGCCGAAAACAGTTCTTCCACGATCTTAATATGCGGGTCCATCGAGCCACCAACATCTAAAAACAGCAGGATTTTCACAGCATTGCGCCGCTCTGGACGGGTCTTGACGTCAAGATAGCCATTTTCAGCCGTGGCGCGGATGGTGCCGTCCAAATCCAGCTCGTCATGGGCACCATCACGGGCCCAATTGCGCAGCCTTTTTAGCGCCACTTTGATGTTGCGGGTGCCCAGTTCAACACTGTCATCCAAGTTCTTGAAATCGCGTCGATCCCAAACTTTGACGGCGCGTTGATGACGGGATTCGTCTTGGCCAATCCGCACACCTTCGGGGTTATACCCATGCGCGCCAAACGGTGACGTGCCCGCAGTGCCGATCCATTTTGATCCACCCTGATGGCGCTTTTCTTGTTCCTTAAGGCGCTCCTTTAGGGTCTCCATCAACTTATCAAACCCACCCAGCGCTTCTATCTCGGCTTTTTCTTCGGGGGAGAGATGCTTTTCAGCCATCTTTTCCAACCAATCGGTTGGAATATCGACAGCCTCGAGCACATCGTCGATGTTAAGATGTTCCAACCCTTCAAAACTGGCAGCAAAGGCGCGGTCAAATCGGTCCAAGTGGCGCTCGTCTTTCACCATGGCAGTGCGGGCGAGGTAATAAAAACCTTCGACATCATAGGTCACCAAGCCGCGCTTCATACCCTCTAAAAAGGCAAGAAATTCGCGCATTGAAACGGGAACTTGTGCACTGCGCAGGGTTTCAAAGAAACGTAAAAACATCCCTTAGGCGCCTCGATTGTTGATAATTAGGTAGAACAGCGCCGCCAATGCGAACAACAGCGCGTAAACCGCCGCATATTGGGCGATGTCAAACAGGTTGCCGTTTTTGCGGCGGGCGGTAATGCCGCCTAGGGCCGCGCCAAGGATGGCGGCAATAAATATGGTCATAAGTCTCTCATTTTATCGGGCATACGTAGGGGGGCGAGGGCTGATATTTCGGCCAAACGGTTGCGCACGGCCTTGTCTGAACCAAACCCGTAGCGGGCCCAGCCCAGACTTTCGGTGCGCACGGCACGGGCTTCGCTAGAGCGGCCGACCAGTTCCAGCGCTTCGGCCTTGATCATCATCAATGTGGCGAGCAGGGCGGCGTTTTTTGAATTTGTCACCGCGGGCAGGCTGCTGTTGACCAGTTGCAACGTGGTCGCACCATCCCCTGCCGACAGTGAAAACGCCGCCAGCTGCATTGACACATGCGCCGCCTGAACGCGGGTCTCGCGGCGATTGTAGATCGCGCCAGAGTTTAAAAACGCATTCATTGCGGTATCGGTTTTGGCGGACAAAGACAGGCGCCCCAACGCATAGAGGCTAAAGGCCAGGCGGGTGTCATTCCAGCCCTTGTCGCGGGCAATTGTGACCGCATTCATTGCCGATTTGCGTCGCGTCGCCGTTGAGCCTTTGGGGCCGAGCGCCGTTTCAATCGCGTTGATCCATGCCCGAGAGGATAGGCCGATGATCGGACCTGTCGGGGCGCGTTGGCCACGGGGGTTCAAACGGGCCAGCACGCGGGGCAGAGTGGCTGCGGCTTGGGAGCGGGTCATGCCATTATGCATTTCGGGCGCGTAATAGGCCCGCAGGATCAACATATCAAACCCTGTCAGAACGGTTTGAAAATTGTCGTCGTTGAACACGCTGTCGGGGAGGCGATAGAGATCGTTTAGCGGACCGAGCGCTTGGGCCAATTCTTCATGCAGGCAGTCACGCACCTCTTGGGGGCTGACGTCGCCGGGCAGGAAAATGGCGATCTGGCTGCGTTCTGTCAGGCTGGCCCAACTGGTGATGCCGCCGCGTCGTTGTTGGCGAAACTGCGCCCAACTGGTTAGGCGCGGCACCACGAAACACGCGGCTTGCGGCACAAAACGTTGTAACTCTTTGCGCGGGATCACCTCGATGGTGATGCTGGCGGGCTGCAACGGGCCAACGCGCCGGATCGATATGCCGGCCTCATTGTTTAAACGGCTTAGTAGATGTGACAGATCCGGTCCAAGGCTGGCAGGGACTTTACCCGTTACACGCAGGGTGATCGGCCCTTCAAATCGCGTCATAACCGGCAAGACGCGGCCAGATTCCATCCTAAAGGACAGGTCTAGAAAATCCCGTGCGATTTCGGTGTTGCTGCGGGTGGCGGGGCTGGGGCTGGTGCGTGAAAACCGCTTCATCGGTGGCAGCGGCGCGGCATGTGTCGAGGCGCGCCTTTCCGTCATTTCTCCAGCCGGTTTGCCGGTTGAGCAAGCGGCCACCAAAAGCAGCGGTATCATGAGCAAGAAGCGCATCAGATCAGGGCCTGTTATATTTGATAAACGGGGTGAGGACGCCAACTTTGTCATAGAGCCTGCGGCCCGCTTTGTTGAAATCCTGTGTCAGCCAGTAAACCGCAGGCGCGCCAGCGGTGTCAGCGGCGGCGTAAACGCCCTGGATCAGGGCGCGGCCAATGCCACGGCCACGCACATCAGGGTCGGCGAACAGATCTTGCAAATAGCAGGTGTTTTCGATTTTCCAGCCGTGTCGATGGAACAGGTAATGCGTCAGGCCAACCAAACGGCCGTCCAACTCGGCGACCAGCCCGTTATAGTCCTGCGCATCGTCCCCCAACAGGCGGGAAAAGCTGCTGGCGTAGACCTCTTCGGACACCGTCGTTTCGTAATACTCCAGATAGGCAGACCATAGGCGGCGCCATTCCGGTTCGTCTGCTGCTAAAAGCGGGCGGACAATAAGGTTTTCAGTCTGGTCTGCCATTGCGTATCAATCCTTCGTCGGGTGGTCTGGTTGTTGTAGCGGGTGAAGGGGGGGGATGCCTAGGGGTTTATTGGGGAGTTTATTGGAAACAAAGTCGTCATGGGCCCCAAATTGCTGCATCTTGAAGTTATATGGCCCAACGGTTAAATAAGCAGCAGGTGATATTGCGTTGGACGCCGTGATATCGCGCCTCATATTGGAGAGAGCGATGTTAAAACAAGCAATGATGAGTGCGGCATTCTTTATGATTGCGGCAACTTCGGCGTCGGCTTGCGTTTCGTATGACGGGCCAACCGATACCTTTGCCAACAGCTGTGGCGAAGACATTTTTGTGCAGTACCGCACGGTTGGTGGCGGCTGTTATGTGTCTGACCTTGGATCATTCACGTTTAAAATGGGTGAGACGCATAGTGATCCGCAATTGTCGGACCCTTGCGGTTCGACCAGCAAATGGCGTGTGGACTGGGCGTGGTGTAACAACGACGAATGGGTCGCTGGCACCTGTAAGCCAAAGTTCTAGCTCAAAAAGCTCATCAAGCCTCACGGCTTTCTTCGCTGTGGTGAAAAGCGCAGCGATGAACCGCTGCGCCCTCGTTAGCGTTGTGTCTGCGCCATGTTAGCGTTGACCACGTGCCATAAAGGCCAGCCGTTCAAACAAATGCACGTCCTGCTCGTTTTTCAACAGCGCCCCGTGCAGTTTGGGCAGCGCATTGGCCCCGTCGCGTTTTAGATCTTCTACGCTCAGATCCTCGGCCAACAGCAGCTTCAGCCAATCCAGCACCTCGCTGGTCGACGGCTTTTTCTTTAGGCCAGCAGTTTCGCGCAGCTCGTAAAATTGGGTCAAAGCGGTGGTCAGCAGCGCATCTTTCAGCCCGGGGTGATGGACTTCTACAATTTTGCGCATGGTGTCGATGTCAGGAAACCGGATGTAGTGAAAGAAACAACGGCGCAAAAACGCATCCGGCAGCTCTTTTTCATTGTTCGAAGTGATGATCACGATGGGGCGCACATCCGCCTTCACCACTTGACCGGTCTCGTATACGTGGAATTCCATCTTATCCAGTTCCTGCAACAGATCGTTGGGAAACTCGATGTCCGCCTTATCAATCTCGTCAATCAACAGCACGGTTTTTTCCCCCGCCTCAAAAGCCTGCCAAAGCTTGCCCTTTTTGATGTAATTGGCCACATCATGCACACGCTCTTCGCCCAGTTGGCTGTCGCGCAAGCGGCTAACGGCATCATACTCATAAAGGCCTTGCTGGGCGCGTGTGGTGGATTTGATGTGCCATTCGATCATTGGCAGGCCCAAAGAATCGGCGACCTGACGCGCCAATTCGGTTTTGCCTGTGCCCGGCTCGCCCTTGACCAGCAGGGGGCGCTCCAGTGTGACAGCAGCATTGACCGCGACGCTTAGGTCGTCGGTGGCGACATATGTATCAGTTGACGTAAATTTCATAATGTTTGCTTGGGCCTGATTGATTGAACTCAAGTATTACCTAACGGTTTGATCACTTTGTATCAATGGCTGAGAATGGGGCGTGACAAAGCGCTTGGATTGGAATAGATCAGCCACAGGTAGAGGGTGCCATAGGCAGAAATGTCAGTATAAATGGCAAATGGAATGCAAGAGGGAGAAGGTATGAAAGCCGAAGTTTTCTTGCCCGATGACTATAGTCCAGCAGAAGACGAGTCGTTCATGAACGACCGTCAGATGGAGTATTTTCGGCGCAAACTAATCGCATGGAAAGAAGATATCGCATTGGATGGCAAAGACACCATCGAAGCGCTTCAAGACGGTGCACGTAACATTCCGGACGACGCAGATCGCGCCTCCGAGGAAACCGACAGGGCGCTGGAATTGCGCACCCGTGATCGCCAACGCAAACTGGTGGGCAAAATTGACCAAGCCCTGCGCCGGATTGACGAGGGTGAATTTGGCTATTGCTCCAAAACAGGCGAGCCGATTTCGCTCAAACGTCTGGATGCACGGCCGATCGCGACCATGTCGCTCGAAGCCCAAGAAAAGCATGAGCGCCGTGAAAAAATCCACCGCGACGACTAAATCTTGGTTTAGATCAATCGGTATGGTTCGGATCTAGGATATATAGGCACCGGAGCGGCAACGCTTCGGTGTTTTTTATTGGGGATGGACGACATGGAATTGAACAAGCAAGCTATCACGGTTATGGGCGGCGGCATCGGTGGTTTGGCTGCGGCATGTGCCTTGGCTCAGCGTGGCGCACAGGTCACGGTGCTGGAACAGGCCGACGCGATTACTGAGGTTGGGGCGGGTTTGCAAATCGGCCCCAATGGATTCGCCGTCATGCGGGCCTTGGGGGCAGGGGAAGCTTTGTCAGCCTGCTCGGTCAGGGCGCAAGGGATGTGCCTGTTGAACGGGGCCACGGCTGCGCCCGTGTTCCAGTTGGATTTCCAACGTTTTGCCGCTGATCAACACTATTACTTCGTGCACAGGGCTGATTTGGTCAATGTGTTGGCAACTGCGGCGCGCGATGCAGGCGTCACGATCAAACTGTCACAACAGGTAACAGATGTCCGGTTGCAGGACGGTGGGGCGCAGGTTCAAATGGCCTCGGGTGATGTTTTGACGCCGGACGTATTGATTGGCGCGGATGGTTTGCACTCAAAACTGCGTGTGGCTCTAAACGGTAACAATGCGCCGTTTTTCACAAAACAAGTTGCTTGGCGTGCGATTGTCCCAGCGGTCGGGGGTGAGCCTGCTGTGGCCAAGGTCTACATGGGGGCAGGGTGCCATTTGGTGGTCTATCCTTTGCGTGGCGGCGAGATGTTGAACATCGTCGCCGTGCAGGAACGCGATGAATGGGCCGAGGAAGGCTGGAATTTTCAGGATGATCCGGCCAATTTGCAGCGGGCATTCGCTGATTTTGGCCCAGAGGTTCAGGCACTGTTGAAGCGCATTCAAACAGTCTATCTTTGGGGGTTGTTTCGCCATCCTGTGGCCGCGAAATGGCACGGGGGGGGCAGTGCGATCCTTGGCGATGCCGCCCATCCGACCTTGCCATTTATGGCCCAGGGGGCTGTGATGGCGCTGGAAGACGCTTGGGTGCTGGCAGATGCGCTTGCAAGGGGTGATACGGTTGAGACAGGGCTAGACAGCTACCAGACCCGCCGCCACGCCCGTGCCAGTTCAGTGATTGAAGCGGCCAGCAAAAATGCCCGCAATTACCACTTGCCAGCCGGACCACTTCGACTGGCGGCGCATGCAGCTCTTAGATTGGGCAGCACGGTTGCCCCTTCATTGGCGTTGAAGAAATTTGACTGGATATACGGTCATGACGTAACCCAGAGCTAGGTGGCCGCTCATCGCCCCCTCGCGGGCGCTCTTTGCTGGTGCGAAGAAAGCCGTAAGGATTGATGAGCGGCCGTTAAGGCCAGAGGCGAGATAAAGGACAGAGTAATGACGCCGCCCAACACCGCCTATATAAGCGCCGCACAGAACGTTTCCGGGGCCGAACAAAGCCAGATGTTTGGCAAACCCTGTTTTAAGGTAAGCGGCAAAGCCTTTGTTGCCTATTTCCAAGACGCTATGGTGTTCAAGCTGACAGGCGATAGCCACGCAAATGCGCTTGCCCTTGAGGGCGCACAATTGTTTGATCCTTCGGGTAAGGGCCGCGCCATGCGCGAATGGGTGCAGGTGCCGTTGACGCATAAAACCATGTGGCCGGCATTGGCAATCGCCGCCGCCGCATACGTCACGGGCTAAGCCGCCAGATCAACCCAAACCGGCACGTGATCCGAGGGCTTTTCACGGCCACGTATTTCGGAATCTATCTGGCAATCCGTCAAAAGATCAGCACATTGCGGTGTCATCAGGAAATGATCAATCCGGATGCCGTCGTTCTTATTCCAAGCGCCGGCCTGATAATCCCAAAAACTGTAATGCTCAGGGCCATGCACACGGGCGCGAAACGCTTCAGTAAAGCCAAGGTTCACAATCTTGCGCCATGCCGCACGGCTTTCAGGGCGAAACAGTGCATCCTCGCGCCACACATTCGGGCGGGCGGCGTCTTCGGCTTGGGGGATGATGTTGTAATCACCGGCCATCAAGGCGGGCTCCTCTGAAGCCAGCAATTCTTGCGCGCGCTTATAAAGCCGCTCCATCCATGCCAGTTTGTAATCGTATTTCGGCCCAGGACAAGGGTTGCCATTGGGCAGATACAGCCCGCAAACCCGCACAGGAATATCGCCCATCACGGTGGCCTCGATCCAGCGGGCTTGCTCGTCCGCGTCATCACCGGGCAAGCCGCGTGTGACGTCTTCAAGTGGCAGTTTGGACAGGATCGCAACCCCGTTGAACGATTTCTGACCGTGCACTTCAACGCGGTATCCCATGTCTTCGAACATCTCGCTGGGAAACCCCTCATCCACGGTTTTGATCTCTTGCAGCAAGGCGACATCAGGCTGACGCTCGCGCAGCCACTCGGGCAGGGCGTTGATGCGGGCTTTGATCCCGTTGATGTTGAACGTGGCAATTTTCATAGCGCATCTCCTGTTTGCCCCCTTGGTGTAGCGGGGAATGCGGGGCAGGCTCAAGCCCGCAAATCACTCGTTTACGGGGGACGATTTCTGAAACAATCCACCAAAAGACCACTGGCTTTCCCCGATTTGGACACAATCGGAGGCGATATAGTTAAGTGTTCCCTAAGGATATAAAACAAATTTGCCAAAAAATAGCCAGGGGTTCGCGAGCTAAGTAGTTGAGAAGGCAGGAACAAAAAGATGGTAACATACACAGATCAGGCCCTTGGTGGCAATTTCGATCCGGGTGTCCCTCCTGGATTGCCCACAACCATCACCGTTATTTCAATCACATTGAACGACGTTGACAATGATGGGTTTATTCGGGCCGATGGCTCGGATCAGGTCAATGGCAGCAATGTGGTCAATGTCTGGGTCGATGATTCAGTGACAATTGATGGGGTCACCCATATAGGCACCACTTTTTATACCGCAGATGGCGGGCGTTATTTCACCCCAAATGATGGATCTGTGCTGTCGCCTGGCATCGCCACCGCTACGACATTTGTGAACACCAGCACCCAAATGCCCGTTGGCGATCTGGGTCCGCCCTGTTTTGTCTCTGGCACAAGGATCGAAACCCCAGATGGTGACATCCGCGTTGAGGATCTGAAAATCGGGGACATGGTCACAACCAAAGATCACGGCCCACAAGAAATTCGTTGGATTGGCCAGCGCAGCGTTGCGGGACGCGGCGAATTTGCCCCGATCCTGTTCAAAGCCGGTGCGATTGGCAACAGTCGCGATCTACGGGTCTCGCCACAGCATCGGATGTTGTTACAAGATTGGCGTGCCGAGCTGTTCTTTGGCGAGGACGAGGTGCTCTGTGCCGCCAGCAAGCTGTTGAACGACACCAGCATTTTGAAAGCCCCTTGCGATAAGGTCGAGTATATCCACTTGATGTTTGACAATCACGAAGTGATCTATGCCGAAGGGGCCCCGACCGAGAGCTTCTTGATCGGTGATTACCTAAGCGGCGAGGAAAGCCTTTTGATGGACGAGATCAAAGCCGCGTTTCCTACGGTTTCCAAAGTCCTACCCCAATTGAGCGCTGCCAGACCCATTGCGCGTGGCTTTGAAATGGCAGCGATGGCGGCCTGACCTATTTGGGGGTGATGAACAGCTCGATCCGGCGATTGATGGCCAAATCAGCGTCTTCATTCCCACTGCGGATTGGTTGATATTGGCCAAAGCCATTGGCGGTCAGATGGGACGGAGACACACCTTGTTTGGTGATCAGATATTTAACCACAGCCAAGGCGCGAGCCTGACTAAGTTGCCAATTGTCGGCAAAGGGGCCACTGCCGCTAAGGGGTTTGTTGTCGGTATGCCCATCAATCCGCAAAACCCAGCTGACATCCTCGGGGATTGATTGGATCACCTGTTTCAAGACAACGGCCATTTTGTCTAATTCAGCCTTACCTGTTTTGCCCAAATCAGCGGCCCCAGATTGAAACAACACTTCACTAGATAGGGCAAAGCGGTCGCTGGTCGGGTCTGCTGTATGGGGCAGGCCAATCTTGTTGCGCAATTCATCGGCGAACAGCGAATTGACTTCGGCCAGAACCACCGCGCTGCGCAGAGCACGTTTGTTACGAAGTGCAGACAGCTCGGTTTGGGCGACGTCAAAATGGGCCTGCGCTGTTGCGATGTCATCACCGGCGACTTTGGCTTTGGCTGATGCCACTTTCAACGCGCTGCGTGCTTCGGCCAATTTGCTGGTCGCCAGATCACTTACTGATTGTTTTTCACCCAACTCAGTGATTGCCGCTGCCTGTGTGGCTTCTGCTTTGCTTAACGCCTTGGTCGCGGCTTCGCGGTCCAAGATCAGTTGCTTATACAGCTTTTGCAGTCGGTTTTTTTCAACCAATGCGTTGGCGGCGGTGGTTCTTGCCTCATCGCGTGCCGCCTCAAGTGTGGCTTCAATATCCGAGGCCTCGGCCAGTTGGGATTCACCCGTGGCAAGTGCAGTGGCAGCGGCTTCGCGGGCCCGTTCGGCGCCGCTAACTTGGGTCTGGGTCTCGCTGAAAATGTTAAAGGTCAAACGCGCCAGCAATGAGGGGTTCTCGGCTTCTTCGCCTTGGCTTTGGGCGATCATCTCGCCAGCGGATGTGGCGGCGGCTTGGGCGGCTTCCGAGGCCTCGATTGCCACGATTGCCGCATCGGTGGCCAAACCCAGTTGCTCTACCGTGCGCTCAATCTCACTAGTGTCACGTTGGGCCGCAGCAAAGGTGGCGGCGGCTTTAGCCAATCGATCATCATCGGCGGCGACCTGTGCTGTGGCCGCATCCAGTTCGGCCTTTAAATTTGAGGCGGCCAGCTCAGAAACATGTGTCTCGGCAGCAATTTGGCTGTCTTTGGCGGCGGTCAGTTTTTCGGTGCTGGTTTCGATGGCTTGTCCTGCCAGAACAAGCGTTTTTTGCAAGGTCTCGATCAGGGTTTCCGCCTGTTCGGTCTGCTCAGACGCTGCGTTTTTCGCCGCTTGGCTGATGCGTAAATTGGCCCGTGTCAGGCTCCAGACATCGACGGCTTCGGAATAGATCAGCGGGTCGATGGGGGCGAATTGTTCCTCTGGGGCGGGTTCATTCAGATAGAACCGCGCAATCTGCGCGCCCCACATGCGGTGAATGAAAAACAGCGAACCAATTATAAGGAACACAATCAAGCCGAGCCGGATCAGCCCAGTGCTGCCTATTTTTTCCCGTGTTTGCTGAGGCGTCGGTGCTTCGGGTTCCGGTTCCAATCCGTCGGAATAGCCATCCTGATCGGTGGTGGCGAAAACATGCACTTCATAGTCTTCTTCGTCGACGCTCATGACATAGCCTTAATGCAGCCAGTATCTAAGGCGCGCCAATGGGACCCATTGCCAGAATATGTGAAATACCAACTCATCACTCGATATGCGCCTAGATTACCCTTGCCTGTTGCGGTTTTTCCGCTAGGCAGCTTATTGCTTATACCATATTTGGCGTATTTCCGCAGCATAAACAAGGTATCTTGCGGCGAATACTACAATTTGTGTGTCATTTGGTAACGTTAGGGCAGCGCTGTTGCAATTACATTGAGAATGAAGTGCCGCAACCACAGCTACTGGTTGCGTTCGGGTTGTTGATGACAAAGCGCGCGCCGATCAATTCATCGGCGAAATCTATGACCGCGTTGGATAGGAATGGCAGTGAGATTTCATCAATTGCCACCTTTTGGCCAGCGCTTTCCAGCACCAGATCGCCGTCATTCATGTCGCCCAATGTGATCTCATACTGAAACCCAGAGCAGCCACCACCCTCAACCGCAATACGCAACACCTTGGTGTCGCCATCGGCATTGATTTCGGCCAGTCGCTCAAAGGCGCGCGGGGTAACCGAGGGGGGGAGTGTGATGTCCATGATGATCCGCCGTTTCATTCCTGTTGCATGTACCATATAAGCACGATTGTTAGAGGCGACAACAGGCTAGGCTATGCTGAAGATATATGCGTCCGATCCATTGAAGGCCCGGGGACGGCTGTTCAATGAAGAGGAAAGCGCGTTTCGATCTTGTTTTCAACGGGATAGAGACCGCATCATTCATGCGTCGGCGTTTCGCCGGCTGAAACATAAAACCCAAGTTTTTGTGGAGCATGAAGGCGACTATTTCCGCACCCGGCTGACCCATTCCATTGAAGTGGCCCAAGTGGCCCGCACCATCGCAGGCGCTTTGGGGTTGAACGGCGAGCTGACCGAGGCCGTGGCGCTGGCCCATGATCTGGGCCACACGCCGTTTGGGCATACGGGCGAAGATGCGCTGGCCGAATGCATGACACCCTATGGCGGTTTTGACCACAACGCACAGGCCATCCGCATCGTCACATCGCTGGAACGCCACTATGCTGAATGGGATGGATTGAACCTGACGTGGGAGACGCTAGAGGCGCTGGCCAAGCACAACGGGCCGGTCACGGGCGCGCTGCCCTATGCGCTGGCGGAGTATAACGCGCAGCATGATTTGGAGCTGTCGACCTATGCCAGCGGCGAGGCCCAAGTGGCGGCATTGTCTGACGATATTGCCTATAATAACCACGACTTACAAGATGGTCTTCGCGCCGAACTGTTCACGGATGAGGACATCATCGCGCTGCCGATTATTGGCGATTGCTACCGCGAAGTTGACGCGCTTTATCCCGATTTGGGCAGCTACCGACGTCGTCATGAGGCCCTGCGACGGGTGTTTGGTGTGATGGTGTCTGATGTGATCACCGAGAGCCGCCGACTGATCGCGGTGCTTGACCCACAGCGGGTGGAAGACATCCGTGCGGCACAGGCGCCTGTGGTGCAGTTTTCGGCGCCTATCTGGGCCGATCTTAAGGAAATCCGAACGTTTTTGTTCACCCGCATGTACCGTGCCCCGACCGTCATCGAAATGCGAGAAAAGGTGACAGGTGTGGTGCAGGATCTGTTTCCGCTGTTTTTGGCAGACCCAAAACAGCTGCCTGTGCATTGGTCCAAAGAGGTTGCAACCGCCGCAGATGAGGTCGCATTGGCGCGCCTGGTTGCGGATTATATCGCTGGCATGACCGACCGTTTTGCGCTGCAAGAACATGAGCGTTTGGTGGGCGGCAGGTGAATTTGCCTGCGGCGCGGATATTTATGGAACAAAAATGGGAAAGCCGCGCTTGATTGTTGACGTTGTGGCGGGTCATGTTAAACCCGCCCAAACCCCATAAGGACGCCTGTTATGAACCTGTTTACTGATATCCGCGCTTTGGTGATCGAAAGCCTGACCGCAATGCAAGCCGAGGGCGCGTTGCCTGAGGGGTTGGATTTTGCCAATGTCACGGTTGAGCCACCGCGCGATGCAGCACATGGGGATATGGCGACCAACGCGGCGATGGTGCTGGCCAAGCCTGCCAAGATGAAGCCGCGTGACATTGCCGAAGCTTTGGCGGGCAAGTTGATTGCGGATGAGCGCATTGTGCTGGCCGATGTGGCGGGACCTGGGTTTTTGAACCTGCGCTTGGCGGCGGATTTGTGGCGTGGAGTGCTTGGGGCGGCTTTGAAGCATGGTGCTGATTTTGGCCGCTCGGCCATGGGGCAGGGTAAGCGCGTGAATGTCGAGTTTGTGTCAGCCAACCCGACCGGGCCGCTGCATGTTGGTCATACCCGTGGCGCTGTGTTTGGCGACGCGCTGGCCTCACTGCTGGATTTTGCCGGTCATAAAGTGACACGGGAATATTACGTCAATGACGGTGGCGGGCAGGTCGATGTTTTGGCGCGCTCGGCCTATGAGCGCTACCGCGAGGCCAACGGGTTGGAGCCACAGATCGCTGAGGGTCTGTACCCCGGCGACTATCTGGTGCCAATCGGTGAAGCGTTGAAAGAGAAATATGGCGACAGCCTGATTGATCAACCAGAATCCGTTTGGCTGCAAGATTTGCGTCTGTTTTCGACAGATGCGATGATGGATATGATCCGCGCTGATTTGGCGTCTCTGGGCGTTGAAATGGATGTTTTCTATTCGGAAAAATCGCTGTATGGCTCGGGAAAAATTGAATCCGCACTTGAGGATCTATCCGCTAAGGGATTGATCTACGAGGGAACTTTACCACCGCCCAAAGGCAAGGCGGATGACGATTGGGAGCCGCGCGTACAGACCCTGTTCAAGTCCACCGAACATGGCGATGACGTGGATCGGCCTGTCAAAAAATCCGACGGTGGCTGGACCTATTTCGCCCCCGACATCGCCTATCATTTCGATAAGGTCGAGCGCGGCTTTGATGAATTGATCGACGTGTTCGGCGCTGATCACGGCGGTTATGTTAAGCGTATGAAAGCGGCCGTGTCGGCCCTGTCAGACGGCAAAGTGCCGCTGGATATCAAGCTGTGCCAATTGGTGCGCCTGTTCAAAGATGGCCAACCGTTTAAAATGTCCAAACGGGCGGGAAATTTTGTCACCCTGCGCGAGGTGGTCGAACTGGTTGGTCCAGACGTGACCCGTTTTGTGATGCTGACCCGCAAAAATGACGCGCCGTTGGACTTTGATTTTTCCAAAGTGTTGGAGCAGTCCAAGGACAATCCGGTGTTCTATGTGCAATATGCAAACGCGCGTATCCATTCGGTTATGCGTAAAGCGGCGGATGCTAATATCGCGGTGGATGACGTCACTTTAGCGGCGGCTGATTTGACCAAATTGGATCACGAGGCCGAGCTGACGGTGATCAAAAAACTGGCTGAATGGCCGCGCTTGATCGAAATTGCCGCCCGCACAAACGAACCACACCGCGTGGCGTTTTACCTCTATGAATTGGCCGGAGATTTCCACGCCCTGTGGAACCGTGGCAATGATTTGACGGAGCTGAGGTTCTTGCAAGAGGGCGACAGTGCGACCTCTCAGGCGAAAATCGCCCTTATTCGTTCGGTTTCCATTGTTATTTCAGCCGGACTTGGTATTCTAGGTGTGACCCCAGCTAAGGAAATGCGCTGACAACAAGTGCATCCACTGCGGTCACGAGGCAGTTTAGAGTGACCAACATCGCAATTCGCGATGCGGGCAGTGAGGCAGAAAATGGCGGATTTTGAATATGGTGGTGCAGAACCTGCACCGCAAGGCGCGGCGGGAGCTGCATCCGGATCGCGCAGGATTTCCAAACTTGTGAATACGGCTGGGGCCGTGATGTCTGTTGCTTTGGTCGTCGGGATCGGGGTTTGGGGCTATCGGTTGCTGGTGCGTGATGTGTCAGGCGTGCCTGTCGTGCGTGCGCTCGACGGGCCCATGCGGATCCAACCGGAAAATCCGGGCGGCGCGCAAACCGCCCACCAAGGGCTGGCTGTAAATCGTGTGCAATCAGATGGTGTGGCCGCGCCAACCGCCGACCGTTTGGTGCTTGCCCCGGCAGGTGCTGGTGTGACCGAGCAGGATCAGCCAGGCCTGCGCCGTCCGACACCTCGTGCCGATGCCACGCCGACCGCTGAAGCAGCGGATGCCGAAGTTGCATTGGGCCCAAATGATGAAATTTCCGCACCGGCTTTGTTGCAAGAAGCCGTGCCAGAGCCCAACCTGCCTGCCGTTGTTGATGACGGCCAAGGCGTCGTGGTTGCTTTGAACGATCCAGCCGCCCCAGAGATGTCTGATACAGACAGGGCCGTTGCCCAAGCCTTGGCGCTGGCCGATCAGATTGCCGCCACCACAACGCCGCTTACCCAAGTGACCCCCGTGCCAGCCAAGCCACAAATAGCCACTATTTCATCCTCGGTTTCCGGCGTGTCACATTCGCCGCGCCCATCGGGACGCCCCGCAGGTTTAAACGTCACGCCCGCCACCGCTTCGGTCGAAGTGGTCGCGGCCCAAACCGTGTCAGCCCCCGCCACCGAAGTGGACGCCTCAACCATCACCGCAGGCACACGTCTGGCCCAGCTTGGCGCCTACGACAGCCCCGAGATTGCGCAAAAAGAATGGGACCGTTTGTATGGTCGGTTCACGGAATACATGGAGGGCAAATCGCGGGTGATCCAAAAGGCGCAAAGCGGTGGGCGCACGTTCTACCGTTTGCGGGCCATGGGCTTTGATGATCTGTCTGATGCGCGGCGCTTTTGTTCGGCGCTATTGGCCGAGAAGGCTGCCTGTATCCCTGTGAAGGTGCGCTAAGTGACGGGATCACAAGGCGCTTACATCTTTGGATGCGCGGGTGAAACACTGTTGCCTCACGAGGCCGCGTTTTTCGCCGAAACCAATCCTTGGGGCTTTATTCTATTCGCGCGTAATGTCGATAATCCTGACCAATTGCGCCGCCTAACGGATGATCTGCGCGCCAGCGTTGGGCGCGACGCCGTGATCACCATTGACCAGGAAGGTGGCCGCGTTGAACGGCTGACCCCGCCGCAGTGGCGACACTGGATGGCACCGCTGGATCAGATCAAAGCAAACCATGCGGCAGCAGAGCGCAGCATGTACATACGCTATCGCATCATTGCCGAAGAGCTGCGTGCGATTGGTGTGGATAGCAATTGCGCGCCTTGCGCCGATGTGGCCACGGCGGAGACCCATCCATTTTTGTATAACCGTTGCTATGGCGAGGACGCGGCCACTGTTGGCGCCGTAAGCCGTGCTGTGGCAGACGGGCTGCTGGATGGCGGTGTATTGCCAATTTTGAAACATATTCCGGGCCATGGTCGGGCCACTTCGGACAGCCATTTGGAAATGCCGCGCGTCAGTGCGAAACGCGCTGATTTGGACGCCACTGATTTCGCCGCGATGAAGGCCGTAGCGGACATTCCACTCGGGATGTCGGCGCATGTGATCTATGAGGATATCGACCCTGTCGACTGCGCCACGACCTCAACTGTGATGACGCAGCTGGTGCGCGATGACATCGGCTTTGACGGGTTGCTGATGACCGATGATATATCCATGAAAGCCCTGCAAGGGAGTTTGGTGGAGAACACCCGCGCCTCCTTGGCGGCGGGCATGGATTTGATCCTGCATTGCAACAGCGACATGGATGAAATGCAACAGGTTGCCCAAGAGACGGGGGCGCTTACATTGGCCGCCCAAAAACGGGCTGACTCCGCCCTAAGTAAACGCATTTCACCAGATATCATTGACATTTCAGCGCTGGAAGCCGAACTTGCGGGCCTGTTAAGCGGGTGCAGTGATAATTGAGCGAAGAATGAGTAATGGCTGAGTTAGACTTCGAGGAAGATAAACCGCTTGCGGTAGAGGATCGGCTGGTGGCCGAAGCCTTGATTGTCGACGTCGATGGCTATGAAGGCCCACTGGATTTATTGTTGACGCTGTCGCGCACCCAAAAGGTCGATCTGCGCAAGATTTCAGTGCTCGACTTGGCTGAACAATATTTGAAATTTATTAATGAAGCCAAGGCATTGCGCCTTGAACTTGCAGCAGATTACCTCGTGATGGCGGCATGGTTGGCTTTCTTGAAATCACGCCTGCTGCTGCCGCCTGACCCCACTGAAGAAGGCCCTTCAGGCGAAGAGCTGGCGGCGCATTTGGCTTTCCAGCTGGAACGCCTGCAAGCCATGCGTGACGCAGCGGCCAAATTGATGGCGCGCGACCAGATGGGGCGTGATTTCTTTGCTCGTGGATTGCCCGAAGATGTCACCCGCATTCGCCGCGTCACCTATACCGCGACGCTGCTGGACCTGATGCAAGCTTACGCGCGCACCCGCACCAAGGACGAATTTCGCCCTTTTGTGATGGATCGCAAGTCAATCATGACGTTGGAGCAAGCGCTGGACCGGATGCGCAGCCTAATTGGCTATGCGGGCGATTGGACGGGGCTGGAAAGCTATCTGCCCGAGGGGTGGGAGACTGACCCTGCACGGCGCCGCAGCGCCACAGCTGCAAATTTTTCGGCGTCGTTGGAGTTGGCTAAACTGGGCCAGATCGACATTCGTCAAGATGAGGCATTTGCCCCGATCCAAATACGCAAAAGAGGGCCAGAATGATGGCTGAAAAAGATCAAAACAACGAGATCGAAGCCTCAGAGATCGAAGAAAGCCTGTTCGAGGCCCCGCCAATGGGCGAGCAGGAACGCATGGTTGAGGCGATCCTATTTGCCACGGCAGAGCCTGTGACGGTTAAGGAAATGACCGACCGCATGCCGCATGGATGTGATGCATCCGAGGCGATTGTGTATTTGCGCAAACGCTATGAGGGGCGCGGTGTTTCGGTGGTGCGGGTGGGGGATGCTTGGTCAATCCGCACGGCACCGGACTTGGGTTTTTTGATGCAAAAAGAGACGGTTGAGACCCGCAAACTGTCGCGCGCCGCAATCGAGACCTTGGCGATTATCGCCTATCACCAACCGGTGACCCGTTCGGAAATCGAAGAAATTCGTGGGGTTTCGGTGAGCCGTGGTACGGTGGATCAATTGCTCGAAATGGAATGGATCCGTTTTGGTCGGCGTCGGATGACACCGGGGCGGCCCGTGACCTTTGTTGTGACCCAAGGGTTTTTGGATCACTTCGGTCTGGAAAACGCCCGCGATCTGCCGGGGCTAAAAGAGCTGCGTTCCGCCGGATTGTTAGAGAGCCGTCCGCCGCCTGGCGCCATGCCCGGCATGCCCGAGGCCGAGGATGAAGATGGTGAGGCCATTGGCCAAAGTGAAATGTTTGAAGAATAGGAGGATGCTATGAATATCAACCAGATCATCAACATGATTATGCGGCTTGTGATGCGCAAAGCTGTGAACAAGGGCATCGACATGGCGGCCAACCGCGGCAAATCATCGGCCCAGATGACACCCGCTGAACGCGAACAAGCGAAAAGGGCCAAGGACACGGCTGGCAAGGCCAAGAAAATGGCGCGTTTGGCCAAGCGCATGGGGCGGTTTTAGCGCCTGATTGCAAGGACGGTTTGGTGTTGCAAGCTTTGATGCCTGCGGCGCAGGTATTTTGGGCAAGAAGAAGCCGAAAATTTAATTCAAATTGTTTTGAAGTGTTTGGACAGTTTGAGGCCTTGGCCTTGGTAATTTGAGGCAAGGTCGGCACCGTAGAGGGTCTCGGGGATTGACGCCATGCGCTCATAGACCAGACGGCCAACGATTTGGGCGTGTTCCAGCACAAATGGAGCCTCGTGGCAGCGGACCTCTAACACGCCGCGCGAGCCTTTGCCGCCTGCCGCGTCATGGCCAAAGCCGGGATCGAAAAAGCCCGCGTAATGGACGCGAAATTCGCCGACCATGGCCAGATAGGGGGCCATTTCAGCCGCACAATCGGGTGGGATGTGGACGGCTTCGCGGCTGACTAAAATGTAGAATGCACCGGGGTCCAGAATGATACGGGCCTCATCGGTGTGGATCGGTTCCCAGTATTCCATCGGATCGTAAAAGCCGATTTTGTCGAGGTCGATCACGCCGGTATGGGGTTTGGCGCGGTAACCAACCAGATTACCGGAACTGGGGCGAAGATCGACGGAGAAGCCAAGGCCGTCGTCGATATGGGCGTCACCATCGACAAGGGCGTGTTTGGTGTGGCGCGTCAGCAGTTCGTCGTCGGTCAGCACCGCTTGGCCAGCGCGAAACCGGATCTGATTCAGGCGCATGCCGGGGCGCACCAGCACCGAGAAGGAACGCGGGCAGATTTCGGCGTAAAGCGGGCCGGTATATCCCAGCGGGATGCGGTCAAATTCGGTGCCGTAATCAGTGACGGTTCGGGTCAACAGATCAAGGCGACCGGTGGAGGATTTGGCGTTGGCGACGGCTTGGATGCCAGCGGGCAGCGCGAGGCTCTCCATCAAGGGCACAAGATAGACCGCACCTTTTTCCAGAACAGCCCCGTCAGACAGATCAACGCGGTGCATTTCGAATTCATGCAACCTGTCGGCCACCGTGGCATTGGCGCCTGTCAAAAACGAGGCGCGCACGCGGTAAGCCACTGTGCCAAGACGCAAATCCAAGGAGGCGGGCTGCAATTGTTCGGGGATGATGCCGGGGCTGGCCGTGATGCCGCCCGCAGCAATCAGATCGCGCAATGCGTGGTCGGGCAGAACGCCTGTACCGGTTGCCGTCTCAGTCATGTCCATCCCCCAGATGTATCAAACCGCCCGTCACCAAAAAGATGCGGGCGGCTATGATGTTGGTCGGGCTAGCAGGACTCGAACCTGCGACCTTCCGTCCCCCAGACGGACGCGCTACCAGACTGCGCCATAGCCCGAACTCCGCCACTACATAAAGCCTTTGTGGGCCAAAGCAAGTGGGAAACCCCATTCTTTTTCTTAGCCTTGTCGCTTTGGATCGATGTTGGATTTCATCCGCTCGTGCAGCGCTGTTAGGCGGCTGTAAATCGAGACCAACTGTGCTTGGGTCTCTTCGGATTGTGCCGTGTCCAAGGCCTTAGGTTGGGCCTCATCAAAGGTCGGCGAAGTGTCGGCGATCTCAAGCTCGGGCGTCTCAGAGTCGGGCAGGGTGGGTGACATGGTTTCGGCAACCGGCTCCTCCGATGGTTCGGGCGCGAGGTCGGCTGCCATTTCTGGCTCCGGTTCAGCCGGTACGTCTGAAGCAGGCTCAAGCTCGGGCAATGTCTCAGCAACGGCATCAACTGTGGCGACGGGTTCAGGCTCAGGCTCTAGAGTGGCCTCGAATGGAATTACAGTCTCGGGCTCGGCCGCGGTTTCATCCACCGTCTCTACGATGTTCACAGGTTCTACAGTTTCAGGCTCAATTTCAGGTGCCGCTTCAGGCACAATCGCGACGTCTGGCATTGGAGCCGCTTCGTCTAGTGGGGGCGTTTCAAGAGCGTCGTCGGAAATAGAGGGGGCTTCGGCGACATCTAAAACAACATCGTCGACCGATGGCTCAATTGCCATTTCAACAACGGTGTCATCCGGCGTCTGATCAAGCGCTGCGCGGTCTTCGGGGTCCAGCGATTGCGACAGTGCAGATACTTTTTTGATGCCATCGGTGCTTAATAGCTTTTGCGCGCCCTTAATGGTCATGCCATCTTCATGCAGCAGTTTTTTGATGCCGCCCAACAACAACATGTCGTTGGGACGGTAATAGCGGCGCCCACCGGCCCGCTTAACTGGTTTGATCTGATTAAATCGGCTTTCCCAAAAGCGCAGCACATGGGCGGGGGTGTCGAGCCATTCCGCAACTTCGCTGATGGTACGAAAGGCGTCGGCTGATTTGGCCACGACGCGCCCCCCTTAGCTTTTGTTGCCTGAGGACACGCGGTCTTTCATCAGGTGCGAGGGGCGGAAGGTCAAAACACGGCGGGGATGGATTGGAACCTCTTGGCCGGTTTTAGGGTTGCGCCCGATGCGGGCCGCTTTATCGCGCACACCAAAGGTGCCGAAAGATGATATTTTAACGGATTCGCCCGAGACCAAAGCATCGGACATATGCCCCAGAACGCTTTCTACCAATTGCGCCGATTCATTGCGGCTCAATCCGACTTCGCGAAACACTGCCTCGCTCAAATCCATCCGTGTTAATGTTTTTTCACTCATGACTTCCCCCATTCGCTGAACCGCGATTTGGTCAACCATAGCGGTCAGAGATTTTACGAGTCAATATCAATGGCTTGGAAGTGAGCTTTAAAGGCCCAAATACGGCAAATTACCGCAGATTTGGCCTCGAACTACCAGCGCAGGACCACAGAACCCCATGCCAAACCGCCGCCGATCGCCTCGGTGACCAGTAAATCACCTTGTTTTATCTGCCCACGGGCCTTGCCAACGGACAAGGCGAGGGGAATCGATGCGGCAGAAGTGTTGCCATGATCTTGGACCGTCAAAATCACCTTATCCATCGAGATGCCCATCTTTTTGGCGGTGCCTTTGATGATGCGGATATTGGCTTGATGTGGCACGACCCAATCAACGTCACTGTCTTGTAGTCCGGCTTTGTCTAGGGCGGTTTCTGCGGTTTCTGTCAGCTTTTCAACAGCTTGGCGAAACAAAGCGTTGCCCTGCATGCGCAAAAAACCAGAGGTTTGGGTGGTCGACACACCGCCATCCACAAACAACATGTCTTTGTAACGCCCATCGGAATTCAGGTCGGTGGCCAGAATGCCGCGATCATCAGGACTGCCGGTGCCGTCTTGGGCCTCTAAAACCAGCGCCCCCGCGCCATCGCCGAACAAAACGCAAGTTGCGCGGTCACTCCAGTCCATGATCCGGCTAAAGGTTTCGGCCCCGATCACCAGCACGCGTTTCGCTTGGCCTGAAAGGATTAGCGCATTGGCATTGGCCAGCGCATAGACAAATCCGGCGCAAACCGCTTGCACGTCAAAGGCAAATCCGCGCGTCATGCCGATTTCGGCCTGCACCATGGTCGCAACGGAAGGGAAGGTGTGATCGGGCGTCGAAGTGGCCACCACAACGGCGTCAATGTCATCCACGCTGCAACCGGCGTCTTTGATCGCGTTCTTGGCGGCGGCAACGGCCAATTGCGAAGTGGTTTCGCCGTCGGCCGCGAAATGTCGCCGCTCAATCCCTGAACGGCTGCGAATCCACTCATCGGACGTATCCAGCGTTTTTTCAAACTCACTGTTGGGGACGATGCGGTCGGGCAGGTAATGCCCAACACCAATTGCCACGGCGCGTAATGTCATTCGGGTGCCTGTTATTTTTCTGGTTGTGGAGCATCTTGGCGGGCCGAGGATGCAGAAGCAACCCTTAGG
Organism: Marinosulfonomonas sp.; assembly: GCA_033851955.1. Taxonomy (GTDB): domain Bacteria; phylum Pseudomonadota; class Alphaproteobacteria; order Rhodobacterales; family Rhodobacteraceae; genus Profundibacter. Next base: position 241,383 of record JAWSVK010000001.1, on the reverse strand, counting down.
GCCAGTTTATGAGCGAAATCTGATTGCGACAGGGTGATCGCCAGCTGGATCGCCGCTGCAATGCCGGTTTCATCGGCCGAGCCGTGTGATTTAATCACGGTGCCATTCAAACCCAAGAACACGCCCCCGTTGACACGACGTGGATCAATACGTTTTTTCAACCGTGTAAGGGATGTCAACGCCAACAAGGATGCAATACGGGCGAACGGGGTTGCCTTGAAAGCTTGGCGCAGGAAGTCACTGATCAAACTGGCGGTGCCTTCGCCGGTTTTCAGCGCCACATTGCCGGTAAAGCCGTCGGTCACAATGACGTCAACGCGGTCGGACGGAATATCCCCGCCTTCGACAAAACCGACAAACTCAAACTTTGCACCCTCGGCGGCCTCTGAGATCAGCTCATGGGCGACCTTTAGTTCGGCGCGGCCCTTGTGTTCTTCGGTGCCAACATTCAGCAGGCCGACACGCGGATGCGCGATGTCCATACCGTTGCGGGCATAAGAGGCCCCCATCAAGGCATATTGCAGCAGGTCTTCTTGATCGGCGCGAATATCAGCGCCAACGTCCAACATAATGTTGAACCCGCCTTTGTTGCGCGATGGCCAAAGACAGGCGATGGCAGGGCGGTTGATGCTGGGCAATTTGCGCAGGCGGATCATTGAAACCGCCATCAAGGCACCCGTATTGCCACAGGACACACAAACAGAGGCATCCCCAGTGTTGACGGCCTCAACTGCCGACCACATTGAGGTTTTCTTGCCATAACGCATCACATGGCTTGGCTTGGCGTCCATGGTGACGACTTCTTCGGCATGGCGAAGTTCGCAGCGCTCGGCAAGGCCCGGTTTTTTGGCGAACAGGGCTTCTAGCGTGGGTTTGTCACCGCTGACGATAAAGCCGATATCCGGATTTTGCTTGGCCGAACGGGAAATGCCGGCAACAACAGCTGCCGGCCCCAGGTCGCCGCCCATGGCGTCAACGGAAATAATGGTGCGTGTCGCACCCAGAGTGGTCGGGTTATTTGTGTCCGATGTCATGCTCTAGGTGCCAAAGTCGCGTGTCTTAGGCCGCGTCTTCGTCGTCGAAGTCAACGTCGTCGACAACAGCAACAACTTCACGCTCTGCATAGTGACCGCAGTCAGCACAGACGTGATGTGGGCGCTTTAGTTCGCCGCAGTTCGGGCACTCGGCAGGATTGCCAGCAACCAGCGCATCGTGCGAGCGACGCTCACCGCGGCGTGACCGCGAAATTTTACTCTTAGGAACAGCCATGTCACAACCTCGGGCTAATAGGGGACGTACCCCTGCGTTTCATATCTATATGTCTCTTACGCCAACACAGGTTTAGTTTACAACCCATCATCTGCGCGAGCGCGGAACATACTGGGAATTTGGGCTGGCGCAAGCGTTTTATTAGGCCATTCGACGTGGCCATGACCGGAGTGGGCTATTTGTCGCCTTCCAACTTGTCGCGCAGTGCAGATAGGGCCGCAAAGGGGCGTGCATCTTCATCCGACATTGGCACCTTGCCATCCTCGGTGAAAGTGCCTGTTTCAAGGCTTGCGCCTTCGGCCTTTGGGTAAAGCGGCAGGGCCAAGGACAGCGCCTCATTCAGCACCGCTTCCAGATCAATGTGGCTGCCCAACACCTCGGTCTCATCGCCCTCGGGCACTTCGACTTCTTCTTCGGAATCGTCATACACAGGGGGTTGGTCAACAAACAGCCTTGATACCTTAATATCAATACGACTGCTGACCGGGGCCAGTGTCACCACGCAGGGCTGCACAACCGTCGCCCCCAGTTCAGCCTTCAAGCTCCAATCGGCATCACCCGTCGGCGTGATTTGACCAATAAACCGGATTTTGCGCAGTTCAATCAGATCCAACGTTTGGGCAATTGCAATTCGTTGTGCCGCATTGGGATGCACTTCAAAAGGGGTGGCCCCTTTGCTGTTCAATCCCTTGACGCTTAGGTTTTGTTTGTTTGCTGTCATTTGCTTTGCATTTTCCATTCTTGAACCGCAGCCAAACCTTCTATAAGCCGGATGCATAAGGCCCGATTACGGTGTGATCAGGGCTATGGCAAGGGGCGGAACAAAATGCTGGGTACGTTAAAACGCGTTGGATACATTAAAACAGGTGCGTTCGGATTGCTTATATTGGCAATGAGCGCATGTTCGGCCACGTTTGAAAACCACGGCTATGCGCCGACGGATACCGATTTGGAACAGATTCTTGTTGGTGTTGATACCCGCGATACGGTGGCCGACGCGGTTGGCCGTCCGACATCTTTTGGGGTGTTGGAAACCGGTGGCTGGTATTACACCCAAAGCCGTTGGCGTCATTTTGCGTTTAAAGCCCCAAAAGTTATCGACCGCCAATTGGTTGCCATCACCTATACGGACGCAGGCGTGGTTGAAAACGTTGAACGCTTCACATTGGACGACGGCCGGGTCGTGGCCCTGTCGCGACGTGTGACCGACAGCAATATCAAAGGCATCCCATTTATCCGTCAATTGCTGGGTAATTTCGGCAATCTGGATGCTTCTCAATTGTTGAGCCAGTAACACGCGGCTTAGATGCTCGTGGGTCGTTAAAAATTTAATCAACTAGCCTAAGCGAAACTGAAAGTAATGCCGGGTTGGCCGAGATGGTTGGCTCGGCTTAAACGAATCTTCATTTTCACGCGCAATAGTCCCTTTGAATTGTGGACGCAGATCAGGGAAATGGTGCTTTGCCATTGCTCCTTTGTGTCCCACTGTGGATTTATCGTGTGGAGAATTGAGATATGTCGTTTCTGAATAATATCAAAATTTCAATAAAACTGCCTTTGATTATGCTTTCACTTAGTGCAGTTGCGCTTATCGCAATGGGGCTTTTGGCATATTATGACGCGAAAGAAACGCTGATCAATGGTGCCAAAGAACGTATGCAGATCGCGCTTGAGAACAGATCGGATAGTGTTTCGTCGTGGCACAATAATTTATCAAAAGAAGTTGTTGCACAGTCCAGTAGCCCCTCAACACGTCGCGCGCTCAATGAATTCATCGGTGCCTGGGTCGCTCTTCCGGGGGATAAAACCGAATTCTTGCACGACCATTTTCCCCCTGCGACTCAGACAGACACAGAAACAAAGACCACAATGGATTTTTCTGCGGTACAGACGGATTATTCCCGCCGCCACCGTCGCCACCATCCATATTTTGAGACCGTGTTGGAACGCAATGCCTACTACGATATCTTTTTGTTCGATACAGAAGGCAATCTGATTTATACGGTCGCGAAAGAAGTCGATTATGCGACAAATATTGTCACTGGCGAGTTTAACAAGACGGGCCTGGCAGAAGCATTCCAAAAAGCAAGTTTGTTGGGTGCCAATGAAACCGTCCTAATTGATTTGGCTCCTTACGGTCCAAGCAATGGTGATTTGGCTGGTTTTATGGCCGCCCCGATTTTGTCTGTAAATGGATCTGTTATGGGGGTTTATGCGGTCCAGATATCAATAGAAACCATCCATAAAATATTCGAATCTAACGCAGGTTTGGGCGAAACCGGAATAACCTTGGCAGTGGGCCCAGATTACCACCCGCGGATGAGCTCAAAACATTCAAATGATCTAGAGCTGTCTAAGGTCACAGTAGGGACAGAACTGGTGGATCTGGCATTTTCGGGTGAAACTGGAACCAAGAATGCTGTTGGGGTCAGCGGCAATGACGTTCTTGCCGCCTATACTCGGTTGAAATTCGGCAACCTAACGTGGGCATTGATAGCGCAACAGGATACGCAGGAGCTGTTAGAGCCAGCGGTTTCGGCTCGGAATAGGATGCTGATTGATGGCGCGATTATTGCGGCTCTTTCGGCGCTCATTGCGATGTTTTTGGCGCGAAGTGTTGGCAGGCCTTTGGCGGGGGTTGGCGAGGCTATGAAACAAGTGGCACTTGAGGACTACGAGACTGAAATACCTTCGGTGAACCGCGGTGATGAAATTGGTGAAATTGCAGCCATCCTCGAAGATTTCAGGGCCACCTTAAAGTCCGCAAAAGAAGCCTCTGCAGAATCCTTGTTCAAGGGTACAGCATTTGAAGCAGCCTCTGCGGGTCTTATGATTGTAGATCAAGATTTTACAATTCAAGCCCTAAATTCGTCGGTGGCAAAGCTGTTGGCAGAGCATGAAGGTCAATTCAAGACCATGGGAACTGGATTTGAAGCCGGACAAGTGATTGGTCGGAACATGGATATCTTCCAAGCGGTTCCAGACCATGTCCGAAATCTGTTAACGGATCCTGAAAACCTACCGTATCAAACTGAAATCCCTGTTGGGAATGTACGATTTTCGATGAATATCAATGCTGTGCTTGGCGACGAAGGCGAGCAGATCGGTTATGTTGTTGAGTGGCAAGATGTCACGCTCGTTCGGCTGGGAGATTCAGTTCTAAAAGCGATTGAGGAAAACCAGGCTAAAGCCGAATTTACACCAGACGGGGTATTGTTGAGCGCAAATGAAAATTTCCTAAACCTGACAGGTGGCCTCGACATGGGTCAAATTGGCAAGGCCTTAGAAATGCTCATTAAGTTTGACGCAGACCAAACAGGAAGCGGTGACAGAATTAAGTCAGACTTGGCTGAAGGTAAGTCTTTTGTAGGCAAATTTCGCATGTATGCGGGAGAAAACGGTGACGGCATGCTGGAGGGGGCATTTAGCCCAGTGCACAATAGATCAGGTGAAATGGTTCGCATCCTACTCGTTGGTAGCGATGTCACTGACGCACAAATCCAAATCGAAAAAGCCGAAGCCACCCGTCTTGAACTAGAAAAAGCTCAGGCTGACGTGGTTGAGGCCTTGCGGGTTGGCATGCGCCAACTTTCGTCAGGTGATCTAACTGCGACAATCACAAAGAGCTTTATGCCTGAATATGAACAGTTGCGTTCTGATTTCAACGGAGCGGTGGGGACTTTACGCGAGGCTATGTTGAACGTCACCGAAAACGCCGAGTCCATTCGCGGAGAAGCGTCAGATATTAGCAATGCAGCAGATGATTTGTCTCGCCGAACCGAACGCCAAGCATCCACACTAGAACAAACGGCGGCAGCACTGGATGAACTTACAATAAGCGTCCGTTCTGCGGCAGATGGAGCTGAGCAAGCGAACCAGGTGGTCGCTGACGCCAAAGAAAATGCTGAGTCCAGTGGAAACGTTGTGCGAGAGGCCGTCGAGGCAATGGGAGAGATCCAGTCTTCTTCAAGCCAGATTTCGCGTATTATCAGCGTGATTGACGACATTGCGTTCCAAACCAATTTGCTGGCGCTAAACGCGGGTGTTGAGGCTGCGCGTGCGGGTGAGGCGGGCCGGGGTTTTGCCGTTGTTGCTTCTGAGGTTCGAGCCTTGGCTCAACGCTCATCCGATGCCGCACGAGAAATTAACGATCTGATTTCAGCAAGCAGTCAACACGTAAGTCGCGGCGTTGACCTTGTGGGACGCGCCGGCGAAGCATTGGGTGAGATATTTGAATCCGTATCAAATATTTCGAACCATGTATCCGCAATAGCGAAATCTTCAGGTGAACAATCTTCAGGTCTGGTCGAAATTAACACATCCGTGAACCAATTGGATCAGGTTACCCAACAAAATGTGGCAATGTTTGAAGAAACAACAGCTGCAAGCCATTCACTAACAAAAGAAGCAGAAATTCTTTCTGATACCATGTCCAAATTTCAAACCGGTTCATCCGTGAGCAATGTTGTTGCCGCAAATTTCCAATCTACACGCGAGGTCGAGAAGTCTCAGGTTGTTCAGATAGAACAGGTAGATGAAGAAGAACGCGTTGCTCTGATGGGGGATGGTCCTCCCAAAAATACGGCTTTTCAAACGGTTGTTCAAGCGACTGTCGTCGCCCAGGCAGAACCTGTATCACAGGGCGATTGGGAGGATTTTTAGGAAGGTGTCTGGTGGCCTAGGGTGACGGCTCTTGCAAGCGTGGAAAGTGGAAAATCCAATTTGCAGCAATACGTAGGCAAACGAGGGAATAAAATTGATGAAGACGATACATATCACCCAAGGTGAATTTGCAACTGCAAATGAGGAGGACGCAATGATTACGACCATTTTGGGGTCATGTGTTTCCGCGTGCCTTTGGGACCCCGTTGCTGGCGTTGGTGGAATGAATCATATTTTGTTACCCCATGGCACCGGTCACAATCCAGATGCTGATGGATCTCGTGTGAATGCCATGGAGTTGTTGATAAACGCGATTATTAAGCAAGGTGGTATTAAACAACGACTTCAGGCAAAGCTATTTGGGGGTGGGAAAATGATATCAAAATTCTCAGATACGGGCGATAAAAACGGGGAATTCGTCATCTCGTTTTTACAGGCAGAAGACATCCCTTGTTTAAGTCAAAGCCTAGGAGGCGATCAGGCTAGGCGAATTCAATTTTGGCCGCAGTCAGGGCGTGCCCGGCAAAAGTTACTGGGTCGGGCAGAGTTCATCGAAGAAAAGGCACCAATTAGGATCGATACCACGAGCAATGAAGTTGAATTGTTCTGATAAACCCTAAGGCAATTCTCAAAAAGTATGCATTCGTTTAGGGTCGGTTTGTCCAAGCCTCAACGTCGCTTGTTTGCGGGCCTTATGCGTTCACACCAATAGGCCAACCTTTTGAATTTGAAAAACCGCAGGCGACCACCGAAATTCTTGAAGCGATCTGGACACAAAAAGAACAATTTGAGCGCCAGTCATGCTTGCGTAGCCTAGCCGTTAACTATTTGTTAACACTTTTTACCCATTCTTCGGCTATTTAACTGGTAGCAGTCAAGTTATAGGCGAGATGAGCATGCGAGAGGTAATTGCCCGAGTGCGTGACCGAAAGGAATGGCGTAGCTATGTGCCCATCCTTTTTGTTGTGATAGCTGTAATTGCCGTGGGTGTCGCAACGGAGAAGCAACACCATATTATCGAGATGCAAAACGAGCGGGAGCGGGTGAGAACTCAGCTTGAAACGCTTGATGCTCAACTTGAAAGCAACCTAAACCAGCAAATTCAAGCAGCGCACGGGATCGTAGCTGCGTTGGCGACGGAACCGGATATGACGCTGACGCGGTTCAATTTGTTGACCAGCCATATGATCTCCCAATCAAGCGGGATCCAAAATGTTGCGGGCGCGCGCAATATGGTGGTGAACCTCGTCGCTCCGTTTAAAAGCAAGGAAACCCTTCTAGGGTTGAACTATAATACCAACGAAGCCCTAAGCGATGCCGCCCAGCATGTACGTGATGCCGGCGAGTTTAGTCTCGTTGGCCCTGTCGAAACGACCCAAGGTGATCAGGCATTTATCGGGTTGTTCCCTGTTTTTAGCGAGATCGGGGGGAGTCACGAATTTTGGGGGGTTTTGTCCGTTGCGATTGACGTGCCCAGCCTTTACCAGAATGCGGGCTTGTTGAACCTTGACCATGGGCTCGAACTCGCGCTTGCTGGGCGCGATGACAAAGGTATACAGGGTGAGCAATATTTGGGCCCCGCCGAATTACTGGCTGACAATCCGGTTTTTACCGAAGTGAATTTTCCCAACGGGTCATGGCAGTTGTCAGCGCGTCCGCTGGCGGGGTGGGGCAGTACGACGTCCTCGGCGGTTTTCAGAAGCCTTTTGCTGGCTGTCGCGATTGCTGTGATTTCCTTGGCCACTATGACAAGTGTTTTGTTCGTACAAAGGCAACGCACCATACGAACCCTCAAACGCCGCGAGCAAGATCTGGAAACCGCGCGCCGAGATCTCGAAACGCTCGCGCTGCATGACCACTTAACAGGCCTTCCTAACCGCAGATATCTTGACCTTGAACTGCAAAAGTTGGCGGGCAAAGGCCATCCCGGTTTGATCTTGCTCGATCTGGATGGCTTCAAAGAAGTCAACGACACTTACGGCCATGCTTTTGGTGATCATCTGCTCATCGAAATTTCGAAACGCCTAGAAGAGGTGATGCAACCTGGTACGTTTCTGGCCCGTAGTGGTGGCGACGAATTTGTCGCGATTTGCAAATCTATAGGGCGCGACCAACCTTCATGGCGCGAAGTCCGAGACTATTTGGAAAACACCGCCAAGAGCTTCATCAATTGCGCACAACATCCGTTTTTAAAGGGGCAGCAGAAATGCAGAGTTGGCCTGTCTGTTGGCATTCATCAGGTCGCCGCTGATAGCCGCTCCGCACCAGAAGACTGGCTCACACAGGCAGACCATGCCATGTACCGCGCCAAGAAATCAGGCCGGAACCGATATGCTTTTTCTTCATCAATTCCATACAGATCTAACACGCGCGTCCACCGCTCTGATGAGCTGCTTGAGGCATTAGGAAATGGTCAGATACAGCCGTTTTACCAACCTCAGTTTGGTGTTGATTGCACCAGCGTTGTGGGAGTCGAAGCCTTGGCGCGATGGATTCATCCAAATGGCGGGGTCGTACATCCCAAAGATTTCATGGACCAAGCTTATGAGTTAAAAATCGAAGGTGAGATCGATCAACTCATTTTCAGTCAAGCGGTGCGGGACCTTGCTCACTGGGACAAACTTGGATTGCATGTGCCACAGGTTGCGGTGAATGTTTCGTTTCGTCGGTTGGGAGATCCGCAGTTAATGGACGCGGTTGATTTTGTATCTGCCGACCCCAAAAGATTTGCTTTTGAGCTGCTGGAATCGATATTTTTAGATAATGAAAACAACACGCTTTCCAGAAATGTTAAAGCCTTGAAATCACGTGGCTTTAGCGTCGGCGTCGATGATTTTGGCACTGGGCATTCTTCTGTCGTCAGCCTGTTGAAACTGCGGCCGCATTGTTTGAAAATTGATAAAGGCCTTGTGCAGGCCGCCCCGACATCCCGTGAAAACCGGCGACTTTTGGCAACCATTGCTGAAATGGGCCATGCGATGAACATTATCGTTTGCGCGGAAGGTATTGAAACACAAGAACAATTGTTAACCGCGAGGGCTGTTGGATGCACCCGCTTCCAAGGTTATCTTCTTGCTCGGCCGATGAGCATGCTGAATCTTCAGAGGTATCTACGAAGCGCGAAATTGAGCAAGGGCGCCGACATCGTTGCAATTTAAACCCGTATTGCGGCGAAGTTCTACGAAAGCCTTATCATTCAGCCGCAATTTTGGGTTGGTGTCTGTTCAACAGATTTGCCAGTTCGGGCCGACAGGAACCGCAGTTTGATCCGGCTAGCAAAATGCTTGATATCTGATCTGTGGTGGACACTCTGCCGGACTGTATCGCATCAATTAATGTGTTAACGCCTACGTTAAAGCAAGCGCACACCGTCGGGCCCGCATCGATGCCAGCCGCCCCTGAAACACCCGCTAAAATACTGCTATCGGCAACGCTGTCAAAGCAATCGACCACGAACTGACGTGACAATTGAACAGGTGTTGGTGCAACAAACATAGCGCCAACGACGACACCATTTTCGACAAAGGCAATGCGTTTTTGGCCGCGATTTTCGTCTGCATATGTCACAGAGTCTGCGCCCAGTTGGTCTAATTGCGCGCGTGCGAATTGTTCAAAATCGAGCGGCATTTCGGCTGCAGCGAACTCGACGCGCCAACCCGTCTTGGTTTGGGCCTTGGCCCAATAATCGGTGTCGGATTTTGGCTCGTTCAGGCCGATCGCAAACCCATAACAAGACAGGTCTAGTTTTTTGACATTAACCGGCGTGCGTTTGAATTCTGGTTGACCCGATGCTGGATCGGTAAACGATGGTATGAGCGTATCAACGCGGGCTTTGGAGGCCCAGATTGATGTCCAGTGAATAGGAGCAAAGACCTGACCGCATTGAATGCGATCGGTCACCAAAGCACGCAAGACGACGTCGCCGTGCGGGCTGTTCATGGCGACCAAATCAGCCGTTTCAATGCCCAAAGAACTTGCGTCTTTGGGGTGGATTTCCAAAAAAGGTTCCGCGACATGCTCGCTCAGGCTTACGGATTTTGCGCTGCGGGTCATGGTGTGCCAATGGTTGCGAATGCGGCCGGTATTCAGCACAAGATTGTAAGTTTCCGAGGTAACATTTGGGCTGTTTGACGCGGCGATCGGCAGCATCTTGGCCTTGTTGTTTTCAGTGAAAAACTGACCGTCAGCAAAGAAACGGGTGTCGCTTTTGTCCGGCTGTACGGGCCATTGTACGGGCGCTATTTTATCATACTCAATGGATGACAGGTCTGACAAAGCAGTCAAGTCCAAGTCCTTACCAGCTTGGGCTGATAGGGCGGTCATAGCGGCCCATTCGGTAAAAATCTCATGCGGATTTGAATAGTCAAAACCGTCCGAAAAACCCATTTTCTTTGCAACGCCACAGATGATTTCCCAGTCGTGTTTTGCGTGCCCAGGTGCGGGCAAGAATGCGCGTTGGCGCGAAATGCGGCGCTCTGAATTGGTGACTGTGCCGTCCTTTTCGCCCCAACCTGTTGCCGGCAAAACCACATCCGCCAAGCGTGTTGTGTCGGTGTCGGCGATGATGTCCGATACGACGACAAAATCCACGTTTTTGATCGCCTCGGCCACCGCATCTGCACGTGGCATGCTGGCGGCAGGGTTTGTGCACATGATCCATAACACTTTGATCTGGCCGCTGGCGCAGGCCTCAAACATGTCAACGGCCCTTAGCCCTTGGCGTTTCGGCAGGTTCGGTGCGTCCCAAAATTCAGAAACCAACGCGCGGTGATCTGCGTTTTCGACATCTAAGTGGGCGGCCAGCATCGTGGCCAAACCGCCAACTTCGCGCCCGCCCATGGCGTTGGGTTGACCTGTCACCGAAAAAGGGCCGCTGCCAACCTTGCCAATCCGTCCCGTCGCCAAATGACAGTTGATGATCGCATTTACTTTGTCAGATCCATCACTGGCCTGATTTACACCCTGCGAAAAAATCGTGACCACGCGTTTTGTACCGGTCCATAGGCGGTAGAACTCGTCGAGTTCTTTGGCGGTCAAACCGGTCGCGTCGCTTAGGCCCGCGTCGCGCATTTTGCGTGCTGATGCCACGGCTTCGTCATAACCATCGACATGATCGCGGACATAATCTGTGTCCACGTGGTCACTTTCTGCAATCGCTGCCAGCAACCCATTGAAAAGGGCGACATCCCCGCCGGGTTTGATGCCCAGATGAACATCCGCCATGTCAGAGGTGGCCGTGCGGCGCGGGTCGATATTTACGATCTGCGTGCCACGGTTTTCTTTGGCAGCGATCACACGTTGATGTAAAACCGGGTGGCACCATGCCAAGTTCGAGCCAACCATGACCACCAAATCGGCTTCGTCCAGATCGGCATAGGTGCCGGGAACTGTGTCCGTTCCAAAAGCGCGTTTGTGGCCAATGACGCTCGAGGCCATACAAAGCCGTGAATTGGTGTCGATATTGGCCGACCCAATAAAACCTTTCATCAATTTGTTGGCGACATAATAGTCTTCGGTCATCAACTGGCCCGACACGTAAAAGGCAACGCTGTCTGGCCCGTGATCCTTGATTGACTGGTTGATTTTATTCGCAACCAATCCGCTGGCCGTGTCCCAGTCGGCCGCCGCGCCATCAATGATAGGCGTAAGCAACCGGTCATCAAGCGATAAGGTTTGACCCAGCTGCAAACCCTTCAGACAAAGCCGTCCGAAGTTGGCGGGGTGGGTGTCGTCGCCTTTGATGTCGGCCCCGCCTTTGCCATCGGGAGAGGCAGTCACGCCGCAGCCCACTCCGCAATAGGCGCAAGTCGTTTTGACCCCCGTCATTCCGCGGCTACATCGACAAATAGCGCGGATTTTTCCATGAAAATACGGCCATTTTCGATCTTGGTGGTGTAGGTTTTCACGCGGCCTTCATCCACGCCCTGTGCTTGACCCGAGTTCAGGTCAAACACCCAATTGTGCAGGGGGCAGGTGATGCTTTCACCATGTTGAATGCCGTTCGACAATGGGCCACCCTTGTGCGGGCATTTGTCATCAATCGCAAAAACCTTGTTGGCGGCATTGCGAAATACGGCAATGCACCCTTGGTTGGTTTTCACGATCCGTGCTGCACGGATTGGGATGTCATCTACAGCACCAATATCGATAAAATCGCTCATTCTGCGGCCTCCTTAGTGAAATCTGCAAGCGGCGCGTATTCATATGCCTCATGGCCTTTTGACGCGCGCTGCTCCCATGGATCAACTTGGTAAAATTGTTGACTGTGACGGAAACGTGCGGACAGTGCTGCGCGGTTTTCCAAGTCATCAACCAATTGTTCTTTGCACCAATCCAGCCCAACTTTGGCGATCCATTTATAGGGGCGATGCAAATATTGTGCGCCCTCGCGGTAAAGTTGATAAAATGCTTCCGCCAACTCGATCGCTTCGTCTTCTGTCACAACCTGTGCCAGCAAATCGGTTTCGCGCAGATCCATTCCAGCCGCGCCGCCGACCAAGACTTGATAGCCAGAATCAACGCAGATGATGCCTAGATCCTTGCAGGTCGCTTCGGCGCAATTGCGTGGGCAACCCGATACAGCCAGCTTGAATTTATGCGGCGACCATGCGCCCCACATCGATTTTTCCAGCTTAATCCCCAGACCTGTGCTGTCTTGGGTGCCAAACCGGCAATGGTCCGAGCCGACACATGTTTTCACAGTTCGCAGCCCTTTGGCATAGGCTTGTCCCGACATCATGCCAGCTGCGTTCAAATCGTACCAAATCGCGGGTAAATCTTCCTTTTCGATGCCCAGAAGGTCAATGCGTTGGCCGCCCGTCACCTTGACGGTGGGCACATTGAACTTGTCCGCAACATCGGCAATCGCGCGCAGCTCATCTGGTGTCGTGATGCCGCCAAACATCCGGGGCACCACCGAATAGGTGCCGTCTTTTTGGATGTTGGCGTGAACGCGCTCGTTGATATAGCGGCTTTGACCGTCATCAACATAGTCACCCGGCCAAGCGCAAACCATGTAGTAATTCAGGGCTGGGCGGCAGGTGATGCAGCCACATGAGGTTTTCCATTGCAGATCTTGCATGGCTTGGGGGATGGTTTTCAACCCTTTAGACAGGATCAGCTTTCGAACGTCGTCGTGGCTGTAGTCGGTGCATTTACATAGGGTTGCAGCCTCGGGCAAGATGAAATCATCGCCCAGACTGATCTGCACGACCTGCGCTGTTAACCCCGCACAGGTGCCACAGGATGTTGACGCCTTGGTGATGGCTTTGACCGCATCGAGCCCATCGGCTCCCGCCTCGATTGCGGCCAGAATGTCGCCTTTGGAAACGCCGTTGCAACCACAGATTTCCGCATCAAGCGGCAAGGCTGCAACGGCTGCCAACGGGTCCACGGGGGCACCGCCTGCAAAGTTTGGACCGAAAATCAGGGTGTCGCGAATGCCGCTGATATCCTCGCCGGATTTGATTTTTTGCAAGAACCAGCCGCCGTCATCCGTGTCGCCGTACATCACAGCGCCAATGATCACGTCGTTTTGTAAAATGAGCCGCTTGTAAACACCCCGCACAGCATCGCGGAACACGATTTCCTCGCGGTCATCCGCATCAGCAAAATCACCGGCGGAAAATAAATCGCACCCCGTGACCTTGAGCTTTGTCGACAGCTCAACGGGGCTAAAGACGGCCTCTTCCCCCAGCAGGGTTTTGGCCAGAACTTTGGCTTGATCATAAAGCGGCGCGACCAAACCAAAAAGCTGATCACGGTGCTCAATACATTCGCCAACCGCGAAAATGTCATCGACGCTGGTGCGCATGTTGTCGTCCACCACGATGCCCCGTTCAACAGCCAACCCCATGTCGGTCGCCAGCCGTGTTTCGGGTCGGATGCCAACCGACATCACGACAATATCGGCAGGGTAGATTGTGCCATCTTCCAGCAAAACCGCATCGACCTTGTGGTTTCCTAGAATGGCTTTGGTGTAGGCCTCGGTGTGGATGTTAATGTCGCGACGCTCCAGATCTTTGCGTAACAGATGACCCGCAGCGGGATCCAACTGACGCTCCATCAAGTGCGGTGCGATATGCAGCACTGTCACCTCCATGCCGCGTTGCTTTAGACCGGCTGCAGCCTCTAAACCCAATAGCCCGCCACCGATAACCACAGCGTTTGCAGCAGGTTTTTCGCAGGCCTCTAGCATGCTGTTCACATCGTCCAGATCGCGGTAGGCCATGACGCCTGGTAATTCCTTGCCTGCGACCGGAATGATAATCGGGGCAGAACCCGTTGCGATCACCAACCTGTCATAGGCAACCTTATGTGACGCCGTTGAGACTGTTTTGTTCTTGCGATCAACGGCCGTTACAGCCTCGCCGAAATAGGTGGTGATGTTGTTGTCCGCGTACCATTCATCGGAATGCGTCACGATGTCTTTGTAGGTTTTGTCACCGGACAAAACGGGCGACAGCATGATGCGGTTATAGTTGCCGCGTGGTTCTGCGTTAATAAGGATGATGTCATAGGCCGAGGCGTCCGTGTCGATCAATTGCTCGATCAACCTGCCAGACGCCATGCCAGCCCCGATGATCACAAGTTTCTGTGCCATTATGCAGCCTCTCCTGTTTGGGATTTGATGTGTTTGTCACCCGAGCATTCACCGTTCTCGGGGATCGGGTCGCCATGTTCATAGTCTTCTAGAAACTGCAAAACTTCTGCGCGATACCTGTAGTAATCGGGATGCTCCAGCAATGCTTTGCGGGTACGTGGGCGCGGCAGGTCAACCGACATCATCTTGCCAACTTTGGCGTGTGGTCCGTTGGTCATCATACAGACGCGATCCGACAGCAATACGGCTTCGTCCACATCGTGTGTGACGCAAATGGCGGTCACTTTGGTCTTGGACCAAACCTCCATCAGCACCTCTTGCAGCTCCCAACGGGTCAGACTGTCGAGCATGCCAAATGGCTCATCCAGCAGCAGTAATTTGGGCGACAGGGCAAAGGCCCTTGCGATGCCGACGCGTTGCTGCATACCGTTTGACATGTCGCCTGCGGGCTTATCCATGCTGTCGGCCAAACCGACGCGTTCCAGATAGTATTCGACAACGTCTTGGCGTTCTTGGCGGCTGGCTTTGGGGTAGACTTTGTCGGCGCCAATCGCGACGTTTTCCTTGGCAGACAACCATGGAAACAAGCACGGCGCCTGAAACACCACGGCGCGTTCGGGGTCCGCGCCCTCGACGTGTTTTCCGTCCAGAATTATCCCGCCCTTTGAGATCGAGTTTAGCCCTGCTGCCATGGTCAGAGCCGTCGATTTACCACATCCAGAGTGGCCAATGATTGAAACGAACTCCCCTTTTTTCAGTGTCATTTCAAAATCTTCAACAACAGTGAGCGGGCCTTTTGCTGTGGGGTAGATTTTATGGACCTTGGAGAATTGCAAGTAGCGATCTTCATAAACGGTTTGCGATACGCTGGCCTTGCGAAAGGCGGCTGGGGCCAATTGGTGCGCGGCTGTTACATCCGGTAGGACACGTTTTTTGGCAGAGGCGGCTTCAAACCCGACATCCATCAAATATTTGGTGATCGCCCCGCGCAATGCGATGAACTCTGCGCTGTCGTTCATTTTCGTGCGGTCCCGCGGGCGCGGGATGTTGACGGTGAAATCGGGGCCGAAACTCGCGTTTGGGCCAGGGGTGAGCGGAATAATACGGTCGGCCAACAAGATCGCTTCGTCCACGTCATTGGTGATCAAGACAATGGTCTTTTCCTCGATCTGGCTGATCGCTTCGATCTCGTCTTGCAGATTGGCACGGGTTAGGGCGTCCAAGGCGGACAAAGGCTCATCCAGCAATAAAACGTCAGGCTGCATGGCCAAGGCGCGCGCCACTGAAACCCGTTGGCGCATGCCACCGGACAATTCTGACGGGCGACGCTCCATGGCATGGCTCAAGCCCACCATGTCGACATAATGCGTCACCAAATCCGCCCGCTCGGCGCTGGATTTTCTTTTGTGGACGGCGTTCACAGCCAAGGCGACATTGCCCTTTACCGTTAACCACGGCATTAATGAATAGCTTTGAAACACCAGCCCGCGTTCAGGGCTGGGGCCTGTGATGGGCTTGCCATTATAGTGAACGTCGCCGCTGTCAGCGGTGTCCAAGCCCGCCAAGATGTTCATCAAGGTTGATTTGCCTGATCCGGAAAACCCCAAGATGGCGATGAATTCACCCTGCGCGACTTCTAGGTTGATGTCGCGCAGAATGTTGTTGCTGCCATAAGATTTACTTACATTTTTGAGGGAAAGAATGCTCATTGTTACCGGTCCTTCGAAAAGGTGAACATGGATTGCAGGGCAAACATCAACCGATCCAACATGTAGCCGATGACACCGATGGTCAAAACGGCGACCATGATTTTGGCCAAAGACTGGCTCGATCCGTTTTGGAATTCATCCCAGACGAATTTGCCCAAACCGGGGTTTTGCGCCAGCATCTCTGCCGCGATCAAAACCATCCAACCCACACCCAAAGACAGGCGCAGGCCCGTAAAAATCAGGGGCAGGGCCGAGGGCAACACAAGTTTGGTGATCTTGGTCCAAGTGCCCAGTTTCAGGACTTTGCCGACATTCACCAAATCTTTGTCGATGCTGGCGACGCCAAGCGTTGTGTTGATCAAAGTGGGCCAGATTGAACAGAGCGTCACGGTGATCGCAGACACCAGAAACGACTTTTCAAGCAGCGGATCGGTCGAGGCCACAGTGGCGGAAACCACCATCGTTACGATTGGCAACCATGCCAGCGGAGACACGGGTTTGAAGATCTGGATGATCGGGTTCATACCCGCGGCGACCAGCGGCGATAGGCCGCCCGCGATCCCCAGAGGAATGGCAATAGCGGTGCCGATCAAAAAGCCAAAGAAGACCGTTATAAGGGATGTCCAAATTTGATCAAAATAAGTCGGAGCGCCCGTAAAACTGCGGTGTTTCACCTTATCGGCTTTGCCATCTTCTATCAGCTTGGCATTACGCAGATCTTGGCGCTCATAAAACGCGGCTGCTTTATCACGCTGGCGATCATGGTCAGCACTCAGGTTCAAAAACTGATCCCACACTTGCGAAGGACCCGGCACAGCCCCAAGCGATGTCACAACCTTTGGCGCCAAAGCCCCCCATGCGCCAAGGAACAGGATAATCGCTAATAGCGGCACGCCGAACAGGCGCCAAATCTCTTTGCCGTTGGACTTCAGATCATCTCCACCGGCAATTTTCAGCAACGGCGTGATCCAAGCAAGGCCAAGGACCGAGACATATTTGTCCAGTTTGTTGACCTTTGAGAAGAACCGTTCTTTGCGGGCCTCTTTGTCCATTTTGGGGTCTGCAATGGCTGTCATGATTTCTTCTTTTCCGGTTTGCCTGCTCGACGGTACATCCGCCAAGTGGGGTCATTATTGCGGTAAGGATTAGTCTTTTAGACCGATTTCAAGAGCTTGGAGGTAGGCCAGTGGTTTTTTGCCGTCATAAGCGATGCCGTCGATAAAGGCGTCCGTTTTTGGCTTGTATCCGTCGGTGTCGAACGGGATGTCTTGGGCTTTGATGTGGCCCTCATCAATCAGCATTTGCGCGGCTTTTAGGTAGATGTCAGGCTTGTAAACATCGCGGGCCACGGCGTCGTACCATGCGGCTGATTTGGGCTCGGTGATCTGTCCCCAACGGCGCATTTGGGTCAGGTACCAGATCGCATCCGAATAAAACGGGTAGGTCGCGTTGTAGCGGTAAAACACGTTGAAATCGGGGCTGTCGCGTCTGTCACCCTTTTCAAATTCAAAGGTGCCGGTCATCGAACTTGCGATCACTTCGGCGTCGGCCCCGACATATTCAGAGTGGCTGAGAATTTCCACAGCCTCGGCGCGATTGGCGTTGTTGTCAGCATCCAACCACTGCGCTGCACGGATCAATGCTTTGGTCAGGGCCAAGGTGGTGTTTGGGTATTTCTCGGTAAACTCTTGGGTCAGGCCAAAGACTTTTTCCGGATTGTTGTTCCAGATTTCTTGGTCGGTGATGACCGGAACGCCAATGCCTTTGAACACGGCCGCTTGATTCCACGGTTCGCCAACGCTGTAGCCTGAAATCGTGCCCGCTTCCATGGTGATTGGCATTTGCGGCGGTGGGGTCACGGACAGCAACACATCCGCATCGATCTGGCCCGACACGTTGTCAGCCGTGTAAAACCCGGGGTGAATACCTCCCGCCGCCAACCAATAGCGCAGCTCGTAATTTTGGGTCGAGACCGGAAAAACCATGCCCATGTTAAACGCTTCGCCCTCGTCTTTGAGCCGCTCAATGATAGGTTTCAACGCCTTGGCGGAAATCGGGTGGATGGGTTTGCCGTTGGCGTCAACGGGGATGTATTGTTTCATCTCATCCCAAACCGCGTTTGAGACCGTAATGCCGTTGCCGTTCAAATCCATCGAGATTGGCGTCACGATATGGGCTTTGGTGCCAAATCCAATGGTCGCGGCCAGCGGTTGACCCGCCAACATATGCGCCCCGTCCAAAGTGCCGTCGATCACGCCATCCAAAAGCACTTTCCAGTTGGCTTGCGCTTCCAGCGTGACGTAGAGGCCCTCGTCTTCAAAATAGCCCATCTCATAGGCGATCGCCAAAGGCGCCATATCGGTCAGTTTGATAAACCCGAACTTAAGCTCGTCTTTTTCAACCTCCAACATTTCGGCGACCACTGGAAAAGCCGCCAGAATGCAAAAGGCCGATGAAAACAAAGTGGGTCTTAGACGCATTCCTGTACTCCAAAATGAAAAAGCCGCCTTATCGAAACGCGACAGGGCAAAGGGCACTGTGCATTTGAATAAAGCGGCGTTGCTTGGTGGATGCCCGATCTGGGCAAAGCTTATGACTTCGTTGTCATAGCTGGCTTCAAAATAAAAAGAACTGCATGATAGGTCAACGGCTCTGTCGTTTATTTACTGTGCAAATTTTAGGCAGGGTCGAAAGTTTTGCCATTAAAAAAGGCATCTGGTCCCAAAACGGGATTGTTGAGACCGGGCACTTCGGTTTCAAAATGCAAACTGCCTTCAACCTTTTGATTTGCCGAGGGCAGGGGCGCACCAACTGATTCCAGTGCTTGTCGATAGATGTCGGGTCGGCAAATCTTGCTTGCCATATGGCGTGCGCATTTAGGATCAATATCCCAATAGGCCGCATTTTTCTGGGCAATGAATGCAGCAGCACTTTGCCATGGAAAGCCAATGCACCGAGCATCGAGCCGCTGTGCAAGAGGGTCAATTATCTGCTGGCCACTTTGGTTCACGATTGTCTCGCCACACAGGTTATTCTCGATCAGGTTTGCGGCCAGATCAAGATAACAAGGGCGGGATAAAATTTCGCTCACAACGGCAGAGTTGCTGTGTTCAGACGCCCAATTTGCGGCACGATAAATTGCGCGGGTCAGGCGGATTGCGGCCTCGGTGTTTTCTTGCACCCAATCATGACGCAGGCCCAACACCTTGTCCGGAGCGCCTTGCCAGATTGTGTTTGAGGTGAGCATCAACTGCCCAGCACTGTTTTCAACGGCGCTGCTGGCCCAAGGTGCGCCGACCATAAACCCATCAACATCCCCGTCGGTCAGCAGTTGTTCGATCTTTGACGGCGAGGCCACGCGAAAATCAAACACATCTTCTGGCCGTCCACCCATCTGGGTGATCAGGTGGCGCAGCATCGTCACATGCATACTTTGCAAAAACGGCACGGCCACCGGAATTGGCTGGCTGTGCGACAGTTTAATCATCGCGCGACCAAAGCTTTGGGCGTCGCCAATCCGACTGCCAATCGCTTTGAGCGCGACGGCCAATTTGGCGCTGGCGACAAAGCCATTGCCATTCATGCTCAAAACAAGTGGGAAATCAATTTGGGTTTTAACAGGCGCAACGCCTAGCGACATACCGATCGCCATTGGCAGCAGCAAATGCGCGGCATCAATGATGCCATAAGACAGCTTATCGCGGATTGAGGCCCAGCTTTGCTCGCGCAGCAGATTGACATCCAACCCTTCTTCTTTGGCAAAGCCCATTTCATGGGCGACGATCAGCGGGGCGGCGTCGGTTAAGGGAACGAAACCTATCGTGATGGAATGTGTCATAACAAAAGACCCGCCGCTGTGACCAAACCATTGGCCACTTCTGAAACCCGCTTTCCCTGATCCATGGCGGTTTTGCGCAGCAACGCATAGGCTTCTTCCTCAGAAATGCCGCGGGCTTTCATCAACAAGCCTTTGGCGCGATCAACGGTTTTGCGTTCCGCCAATGCCGCCTTTGTTGTCTCAAGCTCCTTTTGAACCCGTTGGAATTTATGAAACCTTGCGATGGCGGTCTCAAGGACTGGCGTGATCCTGTCCTTGCGCAACCCATCCACAACATAGGCGCTGACGCCGGCTTCAATCGCGGATCGCATCATGTGCTGATCGCTTTGATCGACAAACATCGCCACGGGACGCGCCGAGGCATTCGAGGCGGCGATGATTTGCTCAAAACTGTCGCGCGATGGATCTTGCAGATCAATCAGGATGATATCCGGATTAAGCGCCACGAATTGCCGCGCCAAACCATGGGTGTCGCCAATCACCGTGATTTTGTAATCGGACGCCCCCGCCAACCCGTCGACAATCAGGAAGGCGCGTTCCTTGTTCGTATCGACAACGACAATGTGTAAGCGCTTCATCACAGCCACCTTGGTTGGAAAATCTGACTAAGCAAATACGGCTCCAGAAGTGTAGCACAAGCATGTGGCCGCGAAAAACGTGGTGCGTTTTGCGAAGTCCCAAAATTAGAGCGGTTTCAAAGCAATTGATGTTTTTTTAGGCAGAAAATTGCAATGAAATCGCATTTAGGAGCAAGGGTGATTGGTTCAGACATCAATCACCAGTTGCGGCACCCCATCGGAAGTTTTTTCGGCGGATGTGCCAAGCGGTCCAACCACGCCACGTATCCGTTTGCGAAAATTAGAAAAGCTGTCGAATGTGACGACATCTACGGCTTCGCTTAAGTCAAGCTCAACGCGAAACCAGCCGGGGCGTAGGGGTTCGATCGCGACCACAGTGGCTTTAAACCGTTGTGACAGATATGCGCCTTGCACATGTTCCCCCACGACCCAACCTTGGGGCGGGCGGTTCCCGACGGCCACGTGAAAGCTGTTCCAATCGCGATAGCCGTATTGCTGTGCAACGCGCTCCAACGCGTTTGAGTGACTGATGTCGCTACCTTTTTCCGCCAGCGTGTTGCGCAAGTCTTTGGCGCGTTGTTTGGCCTCGGCCAATGTAGGAATTGACTGTGTCATTGGACTTCCTTTGAAATGTTGTGAAATAGACCCCAGCCCAGTGATTTACGCCGCGCGGTTTGTGCGAGCAGGGCGATTGTGACAATCAATAGCAGAACTTCCGCCACTGGGCTTGATGACCAAATGCCAACCTCGCCGATTGTTGCTGCCAAGATGAACGTCAGCGGCAGGGCAAACAAATAGGGTTTGGTCAGGCTTAAAATTGCGGCACGGCGGGCGTCGCCGATGGCTTGGAAATAGGCCGCAATCATCATCACCGGTCCAGAGATGAAAAACACGGTGATGATGATTGGCAAAATGCGGGCAACTTCGGAAATCACCACCGGATCATCGACAAAGAACTGGCCGATGTTCTGGGCAAACACTGTCACCAAGATTTGCACAGTCAAACAATAGAGGAATGCCGCAAGCACGCCGATTTTCAAGCTGTCGTTCGTGCGCTGCCACTGCCGCGCGCCAAAGTTATTGCCGGTGATGGTTTGCATGGCATGGGACAGGCCCAGCAGCGGCAAATAGGTAAATGTTAAGACCCGAGTGATGATGCCATATGCCGAAACTGTGCTGTCATAGGACTGGCTTTGGACGAATTGCAACGCGGTTAGGGTGGCGGCCGACCCCAAGACCAAACCGATAAAATTTAGGCTCTGCGGTGCACCGAGCGCCAAAATGGCGTTCCAGCCATGGGTTAGGCGATGCTGCAACAACGCGTTTGGATGCAGGATCGTTCGGCCAGAATGTCGAAACAGCAAAATGATAACCAAGGCCAAGGCCTGTGCCAAAGCCGTGCCCAATGCAGAACCCGCAACGCCCATGTCTAAAAGGGCGATCAGCACATAATTAAAGCCGATGTTGGCCAAGGAAACCAGCAGACTCATGGCGGCCATGAAGCCGACGTGGCCCTCATTTCGCAGAGCGTCCGCGTTGAGCGACATCACAAACATCACAGGCGAAACCAACACCGTGATCTGCAAATAGATCAGCGCCATTTGCGCGATGTCATCCGATCCGCCAGCGGCCATGGTGATAATGTCCCGGCCAAACAGCAGAAACATCAGGATCAAAACGACCGATACCAACAATGCCAAACCATGCGCGCTCGCAAAAACGGCGCGCGCCTCATCCAGACGATGGCCGCCCAGGTGCCGCGCCAGCAGGCTGGACATGCCCGACGAAACCAAAGTCGCCAGCGCAATGGTCAGCATATAGGCTGGGAAAATCAAGGTCACGGCCGCCAACGCCTTGGCCCCAACGTAGTGGCCCAAAAACAAGGCATCGACCACGGCCAGTAGGCCGCTCATGCTCATCACAAAGATGATCGGCAATGCGGTTTTGACGTAAGTTCGCCCCAAAGGCGCGTCCAGAAACGTATTTTTAGGGGGTGTAGACATGGCCCCGTACTCCTCAAACATGGATCGCGCGATAGATGGATGGGCACCCGCGTTACCATCCGCGCGAAATGCGTGGAGGATTACAAAGCTAATCTTATGCGGAACTTCACCAAGACAAAATGTCAGCGGGTGGCAGGCGTCAGCGGCCTAAACCTCTGTTAGGTGACAAACTTCGGCCCGTCAAGCCTGATCGATTTGTCAGTATTCAACATTTTCCAAATGGACCCAACCGCGGTCAGATGGGTGAATATTGTGGAAATGCTATGATATGCTTGAGCAATTCTTGGCCTATCTAAACTCTGGATAGATTGCTTTGGCGGCCAATTTGCAGTAGTTTCGCAGCCTCTAGGGTTCGCGCGCCGAGGGACGGAATTTGTAACATGCCCATAATCACAGGTACAACAGGAGACGACAGGCTGGTCGGTACAGCGGCTGACGACACGCTTATTTCACTCAGCGGGCGGGACATTTTGCTGGGGCGTGGTGGGGCCGATATCTATCAACTTGATTTCCAGTCGCAACCATCATCGCCGCGGCGTCAGTTTATCATCAACGAAACCCATGGCGGCGACACGGCAATCGACACCATCACCGGGCTTGGTGGTTTGATGATGACACGGTTTGGCGTGCTGGATTTTACTCAATTCACACGGGTTGGCGTCGACGGCAACCATTTGATGATCGCAACCCCGTCCAGCCCAAGTTGGTTTAACCATGTTGGATATGTCTCGGGCGACATTCGGATCAGCAACCAGTATAACGCGGCGACACCCAATGCGCAGGTTGAGGTCTTGGTGGCTGGTGGCGTCAGTTATAATCTGATCCATACAGACATCGGCACCTCAGGCGCAGATATAATGACCGGTTGGACCCAAACGGATACCCTGAGCGGCGGTGACGGCAACGATTATATCTCGGGTGGTGGTCGCCGCGATACGCTGCATGGCGACGCCGGTGATGATATAATTTTTGGCGATACAGGCGGTGATCTGATCTATGGCGGTGCGGGACAAGACCGAATTTTTGGCGGTGCCCATAACGACCGGATCTGGGGCGGAAATGGCAATGACATCATTGACGGGGGCACGGGGCGCGACACACTGCGGGGCGATGCCGGGGATGATGTGTTAAGTGGCGGAGCGGATGATGATCGCCTGATTGGCGGTGGTGGCAGCGATATTTTAAGAGGTGGCACTGGAGATGACAGGCTAATCGGAGGCGGCAGCCGCGACATATACAGCATTTCAACCGTTTCGGTTCAGCATGATACAATTATTGAAAACGGCCAACCATCAAGCCCGATACAAAGCGGGTACTCAAACCACAACCGCGATGTGATCGAGATTTTAGGTTATGCTTCTTATCAAGAGGCGAGCCACAATATCAGCTTTGAAATCTCTGGCGATGATCTGATCATCACCTATACCAACCCTGCCATGGCCCCAGGCGAAAGCGGCACGATTACAATCGTCGGTCAATTCGCTGACGTGGCCCAAGATATTGAAATGATTTCATTTGGCGCAGCCGGCGGCGTTGTTGCGTATCTGGACACACCAGCGCACCACATATCCTTGCTCAGCGGTGATAACTTCACCTATTCGGTCCATGACAATGGCGATTCTGGTGGTGAAGACATCGTGCTTGGCACTTCGGGCAATGACCAAATATATGGCGGCATTGGCGACGACATTTTGTCAGGCCTGGGCGGTGCGGATGTGTTCATATTTGAAGATGAAGAAGGCAATGCTGCAGGCCATGATATTATCCTTGATTTCGATATAAGTGATGATTTGATTGACGTTACCGAAATTGAAGGGCTGACGTATGCTGATATGACGGTGGTCGATAACTCATGGGGCAACGCAGTGATTTCAAGTGCCTATTTTGAGGTCGAATTGGCGGGGATTACCGCTGCCGAGATCAGTGCCGATATGTTTATCGCGGGCTAAATACGGCAAGGTTCCAAAGATAATCTGTGCGGTTTTGCCGTTGGATGCGCGGATTGGCTGTTGCAAAAAAAAACGGCATCGCCAAGCTATTCCCAAGGCGGGATGTAAAATGAGGCCTTGATCCGATCCATCACAACCGTGGTTTTGAAGCCTTTTATGTCAGGGTTATTATATAGAAATTTGCGGGTAAAGGCTTCGTACTCGGGCATGTCTTTGGCGCTGACAATCAGGATGAAATCGGTGTCGCCGGTGACGTAATAGGCGCTCATCACCACAGGCTCATTCCGCACGGATGCCTTAAAGTGGTCAATGATGTCAGGGCGTTCGCGCTCCAACGTGACTGCGATCATCATAGTCAATGAGCGTCCAAGCGCCTGATTTGATACGATCGACACATCCGCTTCAATCACCTTATCGGTCCGCAACCTATTTAGGCGGCGCTGGGTCGATGTTGGCGACAGCCCAATGCGCTCGGACAGTTGGGCCGAGGTCAGTTGATTGTCCAACTGAATCTCATGCAGGATTTTACGGTCCAACAGGTCTAGCGTGCTCATTGTCTTTGTTCTCTCATAAATATTGCAGTATTTCTGCGCAAATGTCGTAAATACGCGTTTATGCTGCGTTGTCGATTGTTACAATAGCACTTGGCGCATGCCACGTTATAATTCTGAAACATATAGTGGTCTTTGGCATCGGGCACCGCCTTCACATGC
The DNA here is from genome assembly GCA_033851955.1 of Marinosulfonomonas sp. Lineage (GTDB taxonomy): Bacteria > Pseudomonadota > Alphaproteobacteria > Rhodobacterales > Rhodobacteraceae > Profundibacter. The sequence continues at coordinate 216,060 of JAWSVK010000001.1, read as the reverse complement.
CCAAAGACGTGGAGATCGCCGGATGAGTCTTCCCTTTACATTGGCCGAATATGAAACACGGCTGACCAAAGTGCGCACTGCCATGCAGGTGGCGGGCTGTGATGTGTTGATCGTCACCGATCCTGCCAGCATGGCGTGGTTAACGGGCTATGAAGGTTGGTCTTTTTACGTGCATCAGGCGGTGATTGTAGGGCCAAGTGGTGCGCCGATATGGTGGGGGCGCGCGATGGATGCGCTTGGGGCCAAACGCACAGTTTACATGCCCAACGACCAAATCATCGGCTATGAAGACACTTTTGTTCAAAATCCCGACAAACATCCGATGGACGATCTGTCCCGCCTGATTGCCGCAAATGGCTGGTCCAAATCACGGATTGGCGTTGAGATGGACAATTACTATTTCACGGCGGCCGCCTATATGGCGTTGGTGCAGGGTTTGCCCGACGCCAAGTGGGTCAACGCCAATGTTCTGGTGAACTGGCAACGCGCCGTCAAAAGCGACGCCGAAATCACATTCATGCGCCGCGCTGCCAAAATCGTCGAAAACATGCACGCCACCATTTTGGAACGGGCCGAGCCTGGTATGAAGAAGAATGCTTTGGTCGCTGACATCTATCACGCGGCCATCACGGGGGCCGATGGGCACTGGGGCGATTATCCCTCAATCGTGCCGCTGGCCCCGTCGGGCGAAGACGCCACGGCCCCACATCTGACATGGGACGACAGCCCGCTGCAAAAAGATGAGGCGACGTTCTTTGAAATCGCAGGCGTCTATCGACGTTACCATGCGCCGCAATCGCGCACCCTGTTTTTCACCGAACCTTCGGCCAAATTTCGCGCCGCCGAGGCGGCCGTGCTTGAGGCCGTAGCCGCAGGGACGGCACAGGCCAAACCGGGCAATTTTGCACAGGACATCGCCAATGCGTTCAACGCCACTCTGAACCGTTTAGGGTTCGAGAAGGACAGCCGCTGTGGCTATCCCATCGGGTTGTCTTATCCGCCGGATTGGGGCGAGCACACCTATTCCTTGCGCCGCGATGATATGACGGTGCTGGAACCTGGCATGACGTTTCACTTTATGCCAGCGCTTTGGATGGAAGACGGCGGTATTGAAATGACCGAACCGGTTTTGATCACTGAAAACGGTGCCGAAAATCTGTGCACCACCCCAACGGGTTTGGTTGTGAAAGGATAAATCATGCGCAAGTCTTCGATCTGCCCAACCATTGATCTAAATGCCGACGGCGTGGCACATGGCTTTTTGCGCCTGCCACACAGCCGCGACGACAGCGCTTGGGGCTCTTTGATGATCCCGATCACGGTGGCCAAAAACGGTGACGGGCCGACCGCCCTGATAACGGGGGCCAATCACGGTGATGAATATGAAGGGCCGCTGGCGCTGGTGGAACTGGCCAATAAGATTGATGCGGCCGATCTGACAGGCCGCGTCATCATCATTCCATTCATGAACATGCCAGCCTTTACGGCGGGCACGCGGACCTCGCCGATTGATGCGGGTAATATGAACCGCGTGTTTCCGGGCCGCCCTGATGGCACGATCACAGAAAAGGTCGCCGATTATTTTCAACGCCACTTGTTGCCCTTGGCGGACATCGTGCTGGATTTTCATTCCGGCGGCAAAACCCTGAATTTTTTGCCCTTCGCCGCGTCGCATATTCTGGATGACAAGGAACAACAGGCCCGTTGCACCGCCGCGCGCGATGCCTTCAACGCGCCGTTCTCTGTGCAAATGCTCGAGATTGATAGCGCGGGCATGTATGATGACGCCGTTGAGGGCATGGGTAAAACATTCGTCACCACCGAACTTGGCGGGGCAGGGAGCAGCACCCCTGAAACCGTGGCGATCGCCCGTAAAGGCCTGTCGAACCTGTTGATCCATGCGGGGATTATGGCTGGCGCGTTGGAGCTGTCACCGACACGACATCTGACACAGGACGACGACGCTTGTTTTCACTTCTCGCCCATCAGCGGGATGATTGAATTCACCAAATCGCTTGGTGATCCAATAGCCAAAGGCGATCTGATTGCCCGCATTTGGGACACCACGCGCACAGGGATTGCCCCTGTGGAAATTCACTCGAAAATGGATGGTCTATTGGCCGTTCGTCACACTTATGGCCTGATCCAGCTTGGCGATTGTCTGGCAGTTTTGGCTCAAGAAGAACAAAGGTAATTGAATATGCTGACCAACGACACGCTTGCCCAGTGGGACCGCGAAAACTTTTTTCACCCTTCCACACATCTGGCCCAACACGCCCGCGGTGACACGCCGACACGGGTGATTAAATCCGGCGAGGGGGTTTTCATCACGGACCGCGATGACCGCACAATGTTGGATGCCTTTGCTGGGCTTTATTGCGTGAATGTCGGTTACGGGCGTACGGAAATTGCCGAAGCGATATCAAAGCAGGCGCATGAATTGGCCTATTACCATTCTTACGTCGGGCACGGCACAGAGGCCTCTATCACCCTGTCTAAGATGATTTTGGATCGCGCACCTGACAACATGTCCAAGGTCTATTTTGGCCAAAGCGGCTCTGACGCCAATGAGACCAACATCAAATTGGTCTGGTATTACAACAACATCCTAGGTCGGCCTGAGAAGAAAAAGATCATTTCGCGCTGGCGTGGGTATCACGGCTCAGGCCTGATGACGGGGTCGCTGACGGGCCTCGAGCTGTTTCACAACAAGTTCGATCTGCCATTGTCGCAGGTCATCCACACTGAGGCACCTTATTATCTGCGCGGGGCAACCGCGGGCATGTCCGAGGAAGCGTTTTCCGCCGATTGCGCAGCCAAGCTTGAGGAAATGATCCTTGCCGAAGGTCCTGATACCGTTGCCGCATTCATTGGCGAACCGGTGCTGGGCACAGGCGGCATCGTGCCACCCCCTGCGGGCTATTGGGTGGCAATCCAAGCCGTGCTGAAGAAATACGACATCCTGCTGATCGCTGATGAGGTGGTCACAGGGTTCGGGCGTCTTGGCACCATGTTTGGGTCCACGCATTACGGCATTGAGGCCGATATCATCACGATCGCCAAAGGGCTGACCTCGGCTTATGCGCCGCTTTCCGGTTCTATTGTATCGGACAAAATGTGGAAGGTGCTGGAGCAAGGCACCGACGAAAACGGCCCGATCGGCCATGGCTGGACCTATTCGGCGCACCCGATTGGGGCAGCCGCCGGGGTGGCCAACCTGAAACTGATCGATGAAATGGGCTTGGTCGAAAATTCCGGCACCACGGGCGCCTATTTGCTGGAACAGCTGACAACTGCCTTTGCGGATCACCCCAATGTGGCGCAGGTGCGCGGCGAAGGTTTGATGTGTGCGGTGGAATTTGCCCAAACCAAAGCCCCGCTTGATTTCTTTGATCCAGCCCAAAAGATCGGCTATGCGATCTCAAACGCGATGGCCAGCCGCGACGTGATTGCGCGTGCCATGCCCCAAGGCGACATCATCGGCTTTGCGCCACCGCTGTGCATCACGCCAGATGAAGTCGACCAAGTGGTCGCGGTTGCCATAGAAGCGGTTGCAGAGGTTCTGGGCTAAAACAGCCCTTTTGGTCTGTCATTTATCAACCGAGGTTTGGGCCAAATGCCCGAACCTCGCGATTTTCTTTCCGCCTATGACGGGGTGCCCGTCGGCGACTCCACGCCGAATTTGACGCTGTATGCATCGGTTAAAATCCCACAAGTCGTTGATCTGAATCCTAGACAAATCCGGCCGAATGATATTGAAGGTCAGGTGAAAAAATACACGGCTAGCCGGACCCAAATTGTTTGGCTACAAGATTGATGAATTTCCCACGACGATGGGGAAGCCAAACTGACAGGGCGCTGCGCCCAACCGGATGGGGGAATTAAAGATGGAACTGAACAGTATCAGGGCCTTAGAGCAAGCATCTAATTTGGGACGCGGCGAGTTGTTCCGTTTGGGAACGGCGATGTTGTTCATCGTTGGGGTTATGTTGATCGTGTCGGCGCGGCTCGAATCGATAGCGGACAGTTATCTGCTGGTGGTTGCGGCGATGATCGGCGGCTATATGGCCATGAACATCGGCGCCAATGATGTGGCCAACAACGTTGGCCCCGCCGTCGGATCTCAAGCCTTGACCCTGACTGGTGCGATCCTGATTGCCGCTGTGTTTGAGGCAGGTGGCGCGTTGATTGCGGGCGGCGATGTCGTCAGCACCATCAAAAAGGGCATCATCGATCCGGCAATGATCGCCGACAGCACCACCTTTATATGGGTGATGATGGCGGCCTTGTTGGCGGCTGCGATCTGGTTGAACATCGCCACAGCCGTTGGTGCGCCGGTGTCGACCACGCATTCGATTGTGGGCGGCGTTCTGGGGGCCGGCATTGCAGCGGCTGGTTGGGGCATTGCCGATTGGAGCAAGGTTGGCATGATCGCCGCCAGCTGGGTGATTTCGCCGGTCCTTGGCGGGATTATTGCCGCTGGTTTCCTTTATTTGATAAAACGCACCATCGTTTACCGCAAAGATAAAATCGCTGCCGCCAAGCGCTTGGTGCCTTATTATGTCGGGCTGATGTCATGGGCCTTTTCAACTTACCTGATTTTGAAGGGGTTGAAAAAGCTGTGGAAGTTCGACTTTTTGACAGCCGCGTTGATCGGGTTGGCGATTGCACTTGTGGTCATATTGCTGGTCAAACCGTTGGTGAACCGCGCCGCCAACGCGTTGGAAAACAAACGTGAGAGCGTGAATTCCTTATTCACTGTACCGCTGATTTTCGCCGCGGCCTTGCTGAGCTTTGCGCATGGGGCCAATGACGTTGCCAATGCGGTTGGTCCATTGGCTGCAATTAACGATGCGGTGCTGCATGGTGGCGTTGCGTCCAAGGCGGAAATTCCGGTTTGGGTGATGTTGGTTGGTGCCGTCGGGATCGCGCTTGGCTTGGCGCTTTATGGCCCCAAGCTGATCCGCACGGTTGGCACTGAAATTACTGAACTTGACAAAATGCGGGCCTATTGTGTGGCCATGGCAGCCGCCATTACCGTAATTATTGCCTCGCAACTTGGTCTGCCTGTCAGCTCGACCCATATTGCGGTTGGTGGTATTTTCGGCGTCGGGTTCTTGCGTGAATTCCTAGAGGCCAATCACGCCCGCACTTTGGATGAAATCCGCGAACACCATGTGAATGACGCCCCCGAAGTGGTGGATGCGTTTTTAGAGGCCTTTGATGCGGCGGATGTTACCGAAAAGGGAACGCTGCTGGCCGATCTGAAAAAGAACAAAGGCCTAAGCATCAAGAAAAAGGATCGCAAAGAGCTGCGCAAAATGTACCACAAAGAGCTGGTGAAACGCTCGATGCTGCTGAAAATCGCGGCCGCTTGGGTGATTACTGTGCCGTTGGCCGGTGTTCTGGCCGCCATTTTGTATTTCACCATTCGGGGCATGTTGCTGCCGCACTAAACATCATGCAAATCAGCAGGGCGGGCATTCTCGCCTTGCTAAATCACGTTAGTCTCGGTGAGTGGCTTGCAAATCCATCAAATAACGGCTTTTTAAACGTTATGGTTAAACGAGCCCCCTTACTGAAGTTGATGCAGATATCCCTGATCTGGGCCTGCCTGACGACGGGTGTTGTGGCGGGCGAAGTCACGGTGGCGGTGGCCTCGAACTTTTTAACCACCGCGCAGAAAATTGCGGATCAATTCACAGCGCAAACAGGTCACAGGGTACACCTTGTTAATGGCTCGACCGGCGCACTTTATGCCCAAATCAGCATTGGCGCGCCTTATGATGTGTTTTTGTCCGCCGATCAGGCCCGCGTTTTGCAACTGGCCGAGGACGGCAGGTTGTTGGACGGAGCCCACAAATCCTATGCCTTGGGTGGTTTGGTTTTATACGCGCGTGCTGCCGGTATATTAAAGCGTGACATCCAAACGTCGCTTGCGCCCGCCAGCGTGCATCATTTTGCAATGGCTGACCCCGAACTGGCCCCCTATGGCCGCGCCGCGTTTGAGGTTCTACACCATCTTAAGCTGACAGATATGATCGACCAAAAGGCGGTACTGGGGGCAAATGTCAGCCAGACTTTTGGGTTCATTCAAACTGGCAACGCGCCTGTCGGCTTTGTAGCCTTGTCCCTAGCGCTGAGCGTCGGGGGCGACTGGTTGCCCATCGCACCGCATTTCCACAGCCCGATCATCCAAGAGGCCGGCCTGCTGGCCAACGCCAAGAACAACCCTGCGGCTATAGCGTTCTATGGCAATCTATCGAGCCAAGAGGCGATACAAATCCTGACCGCTTCGGGCTATGAGGCCCCGAAATGAGCGTTTGGCCCGCCATTATCCTGTCCGTGCAACTGGCCAGTCTGACCACCTTGATTTTGCTGGTGATCGCGACGCCGCTGGCGTGGTGGTTGACCCGCACCCAAAATCGCGCCCGCCCGCTGATCGAGGCCATGGTGGCCTTGCCACTGGTGTTGCCGCCAACGGTGCTGGGGTTTTACCTGCTGGTGCTGATGAGCCCTGACATGTGGCTGGGCGCTGCGTGGTTGCGCTTGACCGGCGATACATTGGCGTTTTCTTTTACCGGCCTGTTGATCGCCTCGGTGCTTTATTCATTGCCATTTGCGGTGCAGCCGTTGCAAACGGCGTTTCAATCCGTGGGCAAGGGCACCCTTGAGGCGGCCACCACTTTGGGCGCGGGGCCGTGGGATGCTTTTCGCTCTATCGTGGTGCCCCTGTCGCGGCGTGGGTTTTTGACGGCGATGGTGCTCAGCTTTGCACACACCTTGGGTGAATTTGGCGTGGTGTTGATGGTCGGCGGCAATATTCCAGGCAAAACGCGGATGATTTCAATCGAGGTGTTCAACGCGGTCGAAACCCTTGATTACAGCACCGCACACAGATTGTCGGCGGGATTGCTGCTGTTCTCGTTCCTCGTGTTGGTCTTTGTCTATTTTATTAACAGTAAAGACCGCAGTAATCGGGAGCGGGCCAAATGACCGAAAGCCTGCACCTGGACATATCATTGAGCTTTGCGTCCTACGCGCTGAGCGCCAAGGCCAATATCCCGCTGGTTGGCATCACGGCCCTTGAAGGCGTCAGCGGCAGCGGCAAAACATCGCTGTTACGCGCGATTGCGGGGCTGGAGCCGAACGCAACGGGCACGATCCGGTTTGGCGATACAACGTGGTTGTCTGATCAGGCCGTGGTGTCACCTCAGGCCCGCCGGATTGGCTATGTGTTTCAAGACACCCGTTTGTTTGAGCATTTGGACGTGGCCCAAAACCTAAGCTACGGGCACAAACGGGCAGGGGCCGCGCCCGAGGTTTTGGAACGGGTTATCGCGGCTTTGGATCTGCATGATTTGCTGAAGCGGCGGATCAATCGGCTGTCCGGCGGCGAGAAACAGCGGGTCGCCATTGGACGAGCCTTGGCACTGGATCCGCATCTGTTGTTGCTGGACGAGCCCATGTCGGGGCTTGATCAGGCCCGTAAGGACGAAATCATGCCCTATATCGCGCGGGCCGTTCAAACGATGGGCTGCCCTGCGATCTATGTCAGCCATTCGCAGCGCGAAACCTCTATGTTGGCCGATCATATCATGCGGATATCGGAGGGCGTTCTGTCGGGGCCGGAGCGTTGTGAAACCGTGTTGCATTGCACCGCGAACCCGTCCGCGACGGATGGATCAATGCGGTTGTTCCTTGGCGATCTGGACACCGGAATGCCAACCAATGCCGAGCAGGGCGAGAAACGTAACCTGCGCATCCATGGGCCAAGCGTTTTGTTAACCAAAGACAACCCCGGACCGAGCACCGCTATCATGACACTGCCCGCCCGATTGGAGTCCATAGATCAGGTTGGGGGCAGCATTTATCGGCTGCGCTTGTGTGGGAAGGGTTGGTGCCTTGGGATATCCAAGTCGCAATCCGAATGCGCCGCATTGACGCTGAATCCGGGCCAAATGCTTTGGCTCTCTATTATGGATGCCCGCGCCTATCCGGTCTAAATGCCTCTCACTCTGCGGTTCTCGTCATTCATGGCTTCCCCTAGGTCAGCGATTCGGAAATTATTAATGATTAATAGTTTCCTAACCAGCTCTAGTCTTAGAAAAGGTCTGATATTGGTTCGAATAGGATAACAGTGTCAAAAAAGTAAATTTGTTAACGTTGGATTTAATTTCGCCCAAATAGCGACGTTTGAAAAATTCCGCTTAGGAAACAGTTAATAATGAATAGGATGTGTCGACTTTTCAATAACAAGTCCTTTTAGACAGGTAAAACCACCAGTTTGGTGGATTGTTAGCGATTTTGGGGCCGATTTTGCGTTGGGAACTGTCTCGTATCGGTTAACAGTCAGGGGGGAATTGCCTCGTTACCGACAGGCGAACATGGTTTGCAATTGGTTAATTAAGGAAGAGATTGCCTTAATTCGGCACGATTTCGACACTTTTCACTTTTTACCAGCGCGTCATGTGTTTATGAATAGATAAGCCCAACTGGGGGGTGATGTCTGTTAGGCCACGGGGGCGGCCGCACATGAGAGACCACAAATTCGTTTGTGGGAAGGCGTGTGTGTCCGATCTACCTTATTGGTAGTTGCGATACGCACGATCTGTTACGACCTATACTATGGGAAACCCCTAGTTTAGCGCCGTTGCAATTGGCCGCCAAATTGGGCGCCCAGACCTTCCCTATAGTGAGCCTGTAGTTAAACGAATGTGCGCGTCGCTTTTTTTGGCCAGATGTCACACTCGTTTTGGTGAAGAGTATACGACCGAGCATTCTGCTGATGCTTGGATGGATTTTATTTAGAGCTTTTAGGGGTTCTGATAGCTGCAATATTAGGGGAATTTACTATGGCTGATTATCTGCTTGATTGGGATGATACAGGCGCCGACGGAAGCGCAACTTTTTCTTCATCTACAGGAGGAGACGACATCGCTGTCACGGTGTCGACGCCAACCAATGTAAACGGTGACCATTTTTCACTGGGTAGCGGTGTTCTTTCAAGCGGTGACGTTTGTAATGAAACCAAAGCTATCGTCAATTTTGACGCAGCCGTCGAAAATGTCTCCTTTGAGATTTACGACGTTGATGCCGGGTATGGCTGGGATGATAAAATCACCATCATCGCCCGCGACGCCGAAGGAAATATTGTTCCAGTAAGCTACTCTGACTTGATCTGGCATCACCAAGTGAACGGAAACTCCGTTGAAGGTGGCGGACACGACAATGGTGGTGTTGACGGATCTGGTGCCCCTGACACAGTAACGGTTACGATTGCCGGCCCCGTCGTGAGCATTGAAATTATCCATGATGACGGGGACTCGTCTTCTTCGTCCGGCACTGTTCGGATTTCGGATATTGAATTCGACGCGGCACCAGTGATCGAGCCGGACGGTTATGTCGATGGCACTGCGGGCGACGACATCATTGATGTGGCCTATACAGGTGATCCTGATGGCGACATGGTCGACAATAACGACGCAGTTCTGGCCGATCCAAATGGTTCGTACCTGCCAGACGCTGGCGACAATGACGACTGGATCCGTGCGGGTGCTGGTAATGACACTGTATATGCTGGCGACGGCAATGACCTTGTTATGGGCGGTACGGGTAACGACACGCTTTATGGTGAAGACGGCGATGACCAACTGTGCGGCCAAGATGGCGACGACACATTGGTTGGTGGCGCTGGCGACGATTACCTTGAAGGTATGAACGGCAATGATGTGGCCTATGGTGGTGAAGGCAACGACCTCATCACCGGTGATGCAGGTAATGACATCCTTTATGGCGACAACGGCACCAGTGGCACAACTGTACGCGAAAGCTTTGAATGGGATCTGGCGCCTGATCCAGACAGCTCTGGCAGCATTGACGATGGTGACAACCTTGAAGGTGGATTCACCCAAAACACGGGCAATGTGGACGTAACATTCTCTGTGACCAACAGCAGTTCGGCTTCGGACACAGAATTTGCGGACAATGACCAACTTGTTTCGGGTATCGTCACCGATGGTGGCGCCGCCGATGACAACAGCTCGCTTTACTCTGTCTTAAACGGCGGTTCGAATTCGGCCAATTATGAGCTTGGTTTCTCGGCGCCGGTTGATGATGTTTCTTTCCGCATCAATGATGTAGACGGCGACGGCGTTGTTACTGTTCGCGCCTATGACGCCGACGGCAACCAGATCACTGTCAACCTGACAGGTGGCAGCAATGTCACCATGCTCGACACTGATGGTGTTGCTGGAAATGACACGGCGGACAGCAACGGTGGTTATCAAGAGGACACCTCTGGAAATTACTCGGTTCTGGTTGATATTCCAGGCCCAGTTGCCCGTATTGAAGTCATCCACGTCCAAGATGGCGGCAACAACTCCGGCATTAACATTACAGATGTGTTCTTTGATGCGCCAGTTGCCAGCATTGACGGCAATGACACGATCGAAGGTGGCGAAGGTGACGACGTTATCTTTGGCGAAGGTGGTGACGATACCATCACTGGCGGCGCAGGCGCTGACACGATCTCGGGTGGCGCAGGCCGCGACACAATCATCGGCGGTAACGCAGGTGACACGGTTGACGGCGGCACCGAGGGTGACGACAACGATACCCTTGATCTGAGCGCTGAAGGTCCATTGCGGATTGTCAACGAAACTGTTGATGCGGATGGCGATTCCACGTCGGGCACGGTTGAATTCTTGGACAGCGACGGCAACGTCACGGGGTCCATGACATTCACCGAAATCGAAACATTGATTTTGCCACCGAACACTGGTCCGACAGCAAATGACGACAGCGACACCACGGATGAGGACACGCCCATCACGGTTGATCTGACTGCCAACGACACAGACCCAGACGGCGATACGCTGACAATGATCAATGCTACGGTCCCAGCCGACCAAGGCACGTTGATCGACAATGGCGACGGCACTGTGATCTATATACCTGCGGAGCACTTCAATGGCGAAGCGACCATCAGTTATGAAATCTCAGATGGCAACGGCGGCACAGATACAGGCACGCATACCGTCTACGTAACACCGGTCAATGACGCTCCAGTTGCCAATGATGATCTGGACTCAACTGAATTTGAGACCCCGGTCACCATTGACGTGCTCTTCAACGACACTGACCCAGATGGTGACCTGCTCGAAATCTTGGGCACGCCAACATCTGCCGATGGCACAGTGGTTGTTAATCCAGATGGCACCATCACATTCACACCCAACGATGGGTTTGAAGGTTCTGCGTTCATCAATTATGCCGTCACCGACGGCAATGGCGGCACAGATACCGCCGTTGTGACTGTGGTTGTCGCTGAAAATGACAATCCACTGGATGGTATTGTGCAGGGCACAAACGGTGATGATGTCATCGACATTAACTATGTGGGTGACCCACATGGTGATCAGGTTGACCACAATGATGAAATCTTGGCTGGTGAAGGTCCCAATGATGATATCATTTTGGCAGGCGCAGGCGATGACCTCGTAAGAGCTGGCGAAGGCGACGACGATGTCTTTGGCGGTCTCGGCAATGACGATATCTACGGTGATGCTGGTGACGATAATTTGCTAGGTGATGCTGGCAATGACAACATTCATGGTGGTGAAGGTGACGACAGAATAGTTGGCGGGATCGGCGACGATACGCTCACTGGTGGCGACGGTAACGATTCCGTTTTTGGTGGGGACGGTAATGATACCATTGATACAAGCCTGCCAGGCTTTAACCCTGATCTGGGCTATCCTGGACTGTATCCGGCAGACCCAGATCCCCTCAATGATGTTGATTACGTAGAAGGCGGCGCTGGAAACGACATTATCTTTACGGGTGATGACAGTGACACCATCGACGGTGGCACCGGCAATGACTTTATCGATGGTGGTGAGGATAGTGATACCATTGACGGTGGAGATGGCGACGACACGATTATCGGTGGCGAAGGATCTGACATCATTGATGGTGGGGCTGGCCATGATACAATCTATGGCGGTCTTGATCCCTCCCTATTAGATGTGCTGAACATCCCTAATGATGGTTCAGGTCCAACAGGACCCGATCTGGTCACCAACAATGGCATGGATGTTATTCATGGCGGCGACGGCAACGATACGATCTTTGGTGCCGATGACGACGACATATTGTTTGGCGATGCTGGCAATGACACCATCGACGGTGGCATCGACGATGACACCATTGATGGTGGAGATGGTGACGATATTCTGATTGGTGGTCAAGGCAACGACGTCGTCCATGGCGGCACCGGTGAAGACACGCTGACCGGTGGTCTGGGCAACGACACCCTCGAAGGTGGCGCTGACAACGACATTATCGACGGTGGCGAAGGAGCTGACATCATTCATGGCGGCACCGGTGACGATACAGTGACCGGCGGCGACGGCGACGACGATATCACAGGCGATGCTGGCGACGACATCATTCATGGCGATGCTGGTGCAGACACGCTGTCCGGTGGTCTGGGCAACGACACCCTCGAAGGTGGCGCTGACAACGACACGATCGACGGTGGCGAAGGAGCTGACATCATTCATGGCGGTACCGGTGACGATACGGTGACTGGTGGCGACGGCGACGACAATATCACAGGCGATGCTGGCGACGACATATTGCTCGGGGATGCTGGCGACGATTTGATTGATGGCGGGGCCGGGGCTGACACAATGTCAGGTGGCGATGACCAAGATACATTCGTCAATATCACCGCTGGTGATGTGGTCGACGGTGGTGAGGGCGGCGTTGACAATGATACGCTGGACCTGACCGGGTCGCGACCTGTTGGTGGCACACTTCGGGTCATCTATGACGTAGGCAACCCAGAAAACGGCCATGTTGATTTCCGCGATAGCGATGGTAACGTCATCAACACCATGGAATTCACGAACATTGAGAATGTCATTCCATGTTTCACTCCAGGCACGCTGATTGCGACGCCTAAAGGTGAACGTTTGGTGGAAGAGCTGGGCGAAGGCGACAAAATCATTACCCGCGACAACGGCATTCAGGAAATCCGCTGGGTTGGCGAAAAGAAACTGGGTTGGAAAGACCTGGCCGCGAATCCACACCTGAAACCAATCCTGATCCAGAAAGGGTCACTTGGTAACGGTCTGCCTGAACGCGACATGATGGTCTCACCAAACCACCGTATGTTGGTGGCCAACGACAAAACCATGCTCTATTTTGAAGAGCGTGAAGTTTTGGCCGCGGCCAAGCATCTGGTCAACAACAATGGTGTTCACACTGTTGAGACCATGGGCACCAGCTACTTGCACTTTATGTTCGACAATCACGAAGTCGTGCTGTCGGACGGCACATGGACCGAGAGCTTCCAGCCTGGTGATTACACCTTGCAGGGCATCGGCAATGCGCAGCGCGCTGAAATTCTGGAACTGTTCCCAGAGCTGGCAACAGCCCAAGGGATCAATGATTATCAGTCCGCACGTAAAACGCTGAAAGCACATGAAGCGCGGCTTTTGGCAAAATAAATAGGTTGCGCCGATACAGGCGCAACCGATACGAATATGCAGCTTTCTTGAGGCGGTTGTGCCTTGAGGGAATGAGAATCGGAGGTTGGTATTGCGCCAGCCTCCGATTTTTTTGATCTGGTGGTTATGTGAGAGGACGCTCATCAAGCCTTACGGCTTTCTTCGCTTCGCGCTCCAAGCTGCCCAATCCTCTGGCGTGTCGAGGTCTGTGGTGGCGTGATTATTGGGCAATTTCACCAATCTAACCCTGTCGGCATATCGGCGTAAAAGCGGACGTGCGCCTGCATCACCAATGATCAATTCGCGATCCTTCAGCGCCCATTTGGGCAGCAGGACAGGATTACCTGCAGTGCCATCATGGCGGGCAGCGCGGTGGATTCTCACGTCAGGGTCTACGATGAAGCCATTGATAATGCTTAGATAATCATCTGTTGTTACGTCTGGCATATCGGCCAAGCCCACGAGCAGGCCAGCGCTGATTTTCGGTATCTCATGAATGCCCGCCTGCAATGATTGGGCCATGCCCAAACCAGAATTCTCTACCGAAATGATCTGCACATCCAACCCGCGCAGCGCGTCGCGCCGCGCCACATCACCCGCTGGTAAAGTCACCAGCACCGGATGCCCCGTGGCAAGCGCACGGCCCACCACATGGCGCAACAAAGCCACGCCATCGACTGGCATCAGCAATTTGTCGCGCCCCAACATCCGGCGGGATGCACCGGCGGCAAGGATCAAAATCGGAACTGTCATGCGGGGATACTACCCCCGCATGCGCGCCCCGTCAGCATCAAACAGCGGTGTCGTTATCAGGGTCGCTTTGCACATCTCGCCCAAGACTTCGATCTCGGCCTTTAGCCCGTCTTGGACCATCTCGCGAGGGATCAAGGCCATGGCGATGGATTTGTCGGCATAATGCGAATGCCCACCCGAGGTGCAAAAACCGACAACTTCGCCCGCGACAAATACCGGCTCATATCCGTGGATGTCAGCATCCGTCGTGGCAACCTCAAACGCGCAGAGCATACGGGCAGGGGGGACCTCACGCTCGGCCTCAGCCGCCGGCCGTCCGATGAAATCGACGTCTTTCTTGAATGAAATGAACCGGTCCAACCCAGTTTCGGCCGCCGTGTAATCCGGCGAAAACTCCCGCAGCCAACCACCGAAAAACTTGTCCAACCGCAGGCTCATCATCGCCCGCATGCCGAACGGACGGATGCCCAAATCCTGACCCGCCTCCCACAGCGTGTTCCAAAGAGCGCGTTGCGACATGGCGCTTGTGTAAATCTCATAGCCCAAATCGCCCGTATAGCTGACCCGCTGCACGATGCAGTCCACCAGCCCAACGGCCATGGTCTTTACATCCAAAAACTTGAAGGCCTCATTCGAAACATCGCTACGGGTCACCCGTTCCAATAGTTTTCGAGCATTGGGGCCGGCGATCTGAAAACCGGTGCGTTGATCCGAGATGTTATCAACCGTGATGCCATCCTCAAGATGTTGCAAAAACCAACGATGATGGAATTCCTGTGCGCCGTATGATCCGGTCAGCTGAAACGCATCCTCGGCCAAACACGACACGGTGAAATCACCGATCAAACGCCCAGAAGGGGCCAGCATTGGGGTAAGCGACAGGCGCCCAACCTTGGGAATGCGCCCCGCCATGATCCGGTCCAGCCAAGCTCGCGCACCAGCCCCCCGCACCATGAATTTGCCGAAATTCTGAACCTCATTGATGCCAACCGCCTCGCGCACAGCTTTGACCTCTTGGGCCGTGGCCTCCCATGCGTTGGAGCGTCGAAAGCTCGGCGTTTCATAGCGCTCATCGCCAGCCAGTGCGAAATAGTTCACCACCTCGAGGCCGTTTTGCTGGCCCCAAACAGCATTCATCCCATCAAAGATGTCATACATTGGCGTGGTTTGGCAGGGCCGCGCGGCGGGCAGTTCTTCATTCGGGTAGACCACCGAAAAACGGTTGCGGTAGTTTTCAATGACCTTGGGCGTGGTGTAGCCCGGCGAAATCCATTTGCCATAACGGGCGATGTCCATGGCGAAAACATCGCGCTCGGTCTCGCCGTTGATCATCCATTGTGCCAACATCAGCCCGACACCGCCGCCCTGTGAAAACCCAGCCATCACGCCACAAGCCAGCCAATAGCCCTGCTTGCCAGGCACCGGGCCAACCAGAGGATTGCCATCGGGCGCAAAGGTGAAGGGGCCGTGGATCACGGTTTTAACGCCCGCCGTTTCCAGGACCGGAAAGCGCTTATAGGCGAACTCGATCGAGGCTTCGATCTTGTCCAGATTGTCTGGTAACAGCTCATGGCCAAAGCCCCAAGGCGTGCCGTCAACCGACCACGGCTTGCAGGGTTGCTCATAAAACCCGATGCATAGCCCGCGGCCCTCTTGGCGCAGATAGCTTTCGCCGCCGGGGTCCATGACATGGGGGTGCTCGGTGTCGCGCCCATAGATTTCGGGCAGATCTTCTGTGACGATATATTGGTGCTCCATCGGCAAAAGCGGCGTGTAAACGCCAGCCATCGCACCAACTTCGCGGGCCCAAAGGCCGCCAGCGTTCACAACATGTTCGGCGATGATGGTGCCCTTGTTGGTGACGATCTCCCATGTGCCGTCGGGGCGTTGATTGGTCTCTTCGACCTTGGTGTGCAGGTAAATTTCGGCCCCGCCCATGCGGGCAGCTTTGGCATAGGCGTGGGTGGTGCCGGACGGATCAAGGTGGCCATCAAGCGGGTCATATAGCGCACCCAAAACGCCCTCGGTGTTGGTGATAGGGGCATATTTCTTGACCTCTTCGGGGCCGAAAATATGGGTGTCCAAGCCCATATGACGATGCTTGGCGCGCTCGGCTTTCAGCATGTCAAACCGCTCGGGTGTGTCGGCCAAGGTGATGCCGCCGACGTGGTGCAGCCCGCAAGACATGCCGGTGATTTCTTCAAGCTCTTTGTAAAGCCGGATGGTGTAGCCTTGTAGCGCACACATATTGGTGTCGCCATTCAGGGTATGAAACCCGCCCGCCGCATGCCAAGTGGAGCCTGATGTCAGCTCGCTTCGCTCTACCATGACCACGTCGGACCAACCGAGCTTGGTGAGGTGATACAACACAGATGCGCCAACAACGCCGCCGCCAATGACACAAACACGGGTGTGAGTTTTCATAATATTTGCTCCTTAGGTTGGGAGCATGGTGCAAGCGGTGCGCAGGGTTCACTGGCCATTCTGCGACATATCATGTCGTTTGTGTCTCTCAGGTCTTAAAAGCTTGACGAAATCAGTTGTAGCGCGGATGAGCTGATTGGTCTCGCGCCGCAAGTGGTCTTTGGTTTTCAATAGGTCGGAAGGGATGTTTCTGATCGCGTTTTATGCGTCAGGTTCAACCACCTGCAGCCCGTCGCGAAACGCCCGCATGTTTTCTTGGTAATGTAGCGCACTGGCCTTAAGACCCTGCATCGCGGCATCATTCAATTCGCGCACCACCTTGCCAGGTGCGCCCATCACGAGCGAGCCATCAGGGATCTGTTTGCCCTCTGTGATCAAAGCGCCCGCGCCAATCAAACAGTTTTTACCAATCCGCGCGCCGTTCAAAATGGTCGCGCCCATGCCGATCAATGAATTGCTGCCGATGGTGCAGCCATGCAGCGTTACCTTGTGGCCGATCGTGCAATTCTTGCCGATGGTCAGGGCAAACCCCGGATCCGTGTGCAGGACCGAGTTTTCCTGAATATTGCTGCCAGCGCCCACAAAAATCAGCTCATTGTCACCGCGCAACGTGGCGCCAAACCAGACCGAGGCAGCCTCTTGCAACACCACATTGCCAATCACGTTGGCGTCGGGCGCGATCCAGAAATCGCCGGTGGAGGGCAGGGTGGGCGTGGCCCCGTTCAATGCGTATACAGTCATTATCGTTCCTCAAATTCGGCGTTTAATGTGCGGATGTGATCCATCAAATGGGGTTGTTGGCTTTTGCGGGTGCGCTCGGCCATGATGATGGTTTTCAGCCGCTCAAGGGTCTGGTCCAGATCATCGTTGATCAACACGTAATCATATTCGACCCAGTGGCTGATCTCATCGCGGCTTTTGAGCATGCGTTTGTTGATCACCGCGTCGCTGTCTTGGGCGCGCATCCGTAGGCGGCGTTCCAGCTCGCGGATCGAGGGGGGCAGGATAAAGATCGACAGCACATGCTGTTTCAGCGATGAATCCCGCACCTGTTGGCCGCCTTGCCAATCGATGTCAAACAACACATCCTGACCCGCATCGATCGACCCTTCGACAGGGCCTTTGGGGGAGCCGTAGGAATTTTCGAACACTTCAGCATATTCCAGCATTTGGTCATTGGCGACCATATCGCTGAACTGATCTTTGGTTTTGAAGTAGTAATCCACCCCGTCGACTTCGCCGGGGCGCGGCGGGCGGGTGGTGGCCGACACCGAAAAGCTCATGCTTGGGTCCCATTCGATCAAGCGCTTGGAGAGCGTGGATTTGCCAGCCCCCGAAGGCGACGACAGGATGATCAACAGGCCACGACGATCGCTCATAGGTTACTCCACATTCTGAACTTGTTCGCGCATTTGATCGATCACTGCTTTCAGGTCAAGCCCGATGCGGGTCAAATCCACAGATTGCGATTTTGAACAAAGCGTGTTGGCCTCGCGCATGAATTCTTGCATCAAGAAATCTAATTTGCGCCCAATCGGGCCGTCCTTGCCCATCAATTCACGGGCTGCGTCAACATGGGCGCGCAGCCGGTCCAGCTCTTCCATCACGTCGGATTTAACTGCCAGCATCGCCAGCTCTTGGGCAACACGAGCCTCATCCGCACCATCGGTGTTTTCCAAAACGCGGGCCAAGTTTTCGCGCAGTGTCGCGGCCACATCGCTGCGGCGGGCCTCGGCGGCTTTGGCAGCAGCGGCGGTTAGGGTCTCGATGTCGTTGATTTGTTGGTGAATGACTTGATCAAGGGCCGCACCTTCGGTTGCGCGCATGGCGGTGAAATCGGTCAGCAGGGCGGGCAGGTCGGCCAACAGGGCGGCCAACAATGGCGCTGTGTCTTGCTGGACCACGGTTGTGTCGATGATGCCGCGTTGGTTTAGCACGTCAGCCGCTGTGCAATGCACCAGCGTCAGATTAGCCTCGGATGCTGCATCTTCAATCTGGCCAAGGGCGGCCAAAATGCGCTGCAACTGTGCTGCATTAAGGTTAAGAGGCGCACTGGATTCGTCGCGCTGCACCCGTAACGTCAGGTTCACATTGCCACGCCCTGCTGATTTGGCCAGCAAGGTGCGCACCTTTTGCTCCAAACCCTCGACCCAATCGGGAACCCGCAGGCGAATATCCAGCCCCTTGGAATTGACGCTGCGCACCTCCCAAGCCCAAGAATATCCAGCATTTTCTCCGTTTCGAGCGGCAAAGCCAGTCATCGATGTAATCATGTGCAGTTAACCATTTAGTAATTTTTGTCCCTAAATTTTCGACAAACCATGCCATATTAACTTGGCGGTAAGCATTGTGATTATAGGGTTAACAGAGACAGCACGCTGTCACAACGTTAAGACGAACCCTGTCTCATCATCGCTTGTCGTTTTGGAAACTAAATATGCAGGTGTGACGTGAAACTTAAAGCAAACCATGGGCAAAATGTGATCTCTATGTTTGGCTATAAATGCGAAACTCAATTTCCTGCTGTCAATGAGGTTGAGGCCTATTGGGAAGGTTTACGTATGGGACGTAAAGTGCCAATGCGCAGCGAAATTGATCCGCGCGGCATTGAACGGGCGTTGGAATTTACCTTTATTCTGGAACGTATTGCACCGGGTTTGGCGCGGTTTCGTCTATCAGGCATGCACTTGAACGATCTGTTGGGCATGGAGGTGCGCGGCATGCCTTTCACCTCGTTTTTCACCCCCAAATCCCGCCAAGTGATTTGTGACACGTTGGAACAGGTCTTTGATGGCCCAAAAGTTGCCGAGTTGATCCTGTCTAGCGAGCGCAGCATTGGCAAACCGGCGTTGGACGCCAAACTGATTTTGCTGCCCCTGCGCAGTGATATGGGCGACATCACCCGCATCATTGGTTGCCTCGTGACATCGGGGCCAACAGGCCGCGCACCACGCCGGTTTGATATCACGCGGCGCAAGATGAAAGAATTGACCGCCGGACGGGCCGCGACCACTGAATCAAACCCGCTTGCCGCTTTGACCGGGGCTGCTGCGTTCACGAAACCCACAAGCCCTGTCGAGCGCGCGGGGTTTGCTGAACCCAAAGTGCCCTTTATGACGGCTGGCGAGAATGAAAAAAAAGAGCCGGACGCAAAACGTCCAGCTCTGCGTCCAGCTCTGCGGTTGGTTGATACCGACGAATAGCGCGATAAATCCGGTTTAACGAGTAATCACCCAGCCCCTGAGGTCAGATCAACGCAAGTTGCTGTACGTCAAGGGCTGGGTGTGTTTTTGCTTTGATGCGAAAGGTTTAAACCGCCTGCGCTTGTTTGCTTTGGCGCAGATCCGATAGCTCTTCGGCGACCAAAAAGGCCAGTTCGAGCGATTGGCTGGCGTTCAAACGAGGATCACATGCGGTGTGATAACGATCCGACAGATCTTCATCCGTCACAGCGCGTACACCGCCAGTGCATTCGGTCACGTCTTGACCGGTCATTTCAAAATGCACACCCCCTGGCACAGTGTTTTCGGCCTTATGGATCTCGAAAAACTCGCGGACTTCGCGCAGCACTGATTCAAATGGGCGGGTTTTATACCCCGTTGATGATTTGATCGTGTTGCCGTGCATCGGATCACAGGTCCAAACCACATTTGCACCCTCGGACTGAACGGTTTTGATCAGTTCGGGCAGGTTGTCACCGACCGAACCCGCGCCAAAGCGGGTGATCAGTGTCAAACGACCCGCCTCGTTTTCAGGGTTCAGTTTGGCCAGCAAACGCTTTAGATCGTCCGCCGTCATCGAAGGCCCGCATTTCATGCCAATCGGGTTTTGCACACCGCTAAGGAAATTAACATGTGCGCCGTCTGGCTGACGGGTGCGATCGCCGATCCACAGCATGTGGCCAGAACCCGCAACGGGCAGGCCAGTGGTGCTGTCGACACGACACAAGGCTTCTTCATATTCCAACAACAGCGCTTCGTGGCTGGTGTAGAAATCGACCGTTTGCAAGGTCTGTGAACGGCTGCTGTCAACACCAGCGGCCCGCATGAAATCCAAAGTATCGGAAATACGGCGCGCCATTTCGCGGTATTTGCTGGCATTTTCACCTGAGGCAAATCCAAGCGTCCACGAATGCACTTGATGCACGTCCGCATAGCCACCTGTAGAAAACGCCCGAAGCAAGTTCAACGACGCGGCGGATTGTGTATAAGCCTGCAACATTTTTTGCGGGCTCGGAATGCGCGCCTCGGCGGTGAAGGGCAAATCATTGATGATATCGCCACGGTAGCTGGGCAACTCAACGCCATCGATGGTCTCGGTGTCGGCGGAACGCGGTTTGGCAAATTGGCCAGCCATCCGGCCAACTTTGACCACAGGCACCTTGGCACCATAGGTCAAAACCATGGCCATTTGCAGCATCACTTTGAAAGTGTCGCGGATGGTGTCGGCTGAAAATTCTGCAAAGCTTTCGGCGCAATCGCCGCCTTGCAGCAAGAACGCATCGCCCCGCGACACATCACCAAGCGCGGCTTTCAACCGCCGAGCCTCGCCTGCAAAGACGAGCGGCGGATATTTGGCAAGCTGTGCTTCTACAGCAGTCAGCGCGGCCTGATCCGTATACTCGGGCATCTGAGTCCGCGGTTTTGCACGCCAGTCAGATTTTTGCCAATTTGTCATCGTCTCTGCTCCATAAAATAAACGTCAAGATTTCGCAGTATAAGCAGACAAACAGCCAGTGCCAACAGGGGAATTATGGCCTGTCTGCGACATAGGAATTTCACACCATGTCGCGTATTTACTTGATCGAGAGAAACAAAACTGTTTCGGTATTCTAACACGCGAAAAAGGGCCCATTAATGAACGTGACTCGTCAAACAGTTGAAGCAACAAACACAGACGGTCCGCCACGGCGGTTTGTCTTTGTGTTGCTTGATCAATTCTCACTGTTAAGCTTTGCCTCCGCGCTGGAAAGCTTGCGAATTGCAAACCGGATGTCTGGCAAAACGCTCTATACATGGTTGCTGGTCGGCGAGAGTGGCGACACTGTTTCATGTTCGGCGGGCACTGTATTTAGTGTGGATTGTGGGTTCGATGAAATGCGCCGGGACGACACTGTGTTGGTCTGTGCGGGCGTTGATGTACAAGCGGCCAGCACCAAAAAAGTTCTGAATTGGTTGCGCCGCGAGACCCGACGCGGGGTCAAGGTGGGCGGCTTGTGCACAGGGGCCTATACATTGGCCAAGGCGGGTCTTTTGGACGGCAAACGCGCGACAATCCATTGGGAAAACCAAGACAGTTTCATTGAGGAATTCGAGGATATCGAGCTGACCAAGTCGGTTTTTGTTGTTGACGGCAATCGGTTTTCGACAGCGGGCGGCACTTCGTCCATCGATTTGATGCTCAAACTCATTGCCGATGATCATGGTGAAGACTTGGGGAATGCAGTGGCGGATCAGCTGATTTACTCGTCGATTCGCACTGACCAAGACACCCAGCGCCTGTCGATCCCAACTCGGATTGGGGTGCGACATCCAAAATTGTCAGCCGTGATCAAAATGATGGAAGAAAACATCGAAGAACCGATTTCGCCGTCAATTCTGTCACAAGACGTCGGCATGTCGACCCGTCAGCTGGAGCGGCTGTTTCGACGCTACTTAAACCGCTCGCCAAAACGCTATTATATGGAGCTGCGTCTGCAAAAGGCCCGCAACCTGTTGATGCAAACAGATATGAGCGTGATCAACGTGGCGCTGGCTTGCGGCTTTGCCAGCCCGTCGCATTTTTCAAAATGCTACCGGTCACACTATAGTACGACGCCTTACCGTGAACGCGGCTCGCAGGCCGCTCGGTTGTCTTTTTAAGAGTGGTCAGCGCGGCTCCGTTGCCCGGTCGTTAAGGAGATGTGCGATGGGTCTACGCAACTTGATGGTGTGGTGTCAAAACTTTAGGTGACGACAGGCGGTGCCAAAATTGGCCAAAATACTGGTAAAGCAGTGTAAATACACGTTTTTAACCCGCAGCGTTTAGAATCGATCCACCTATTAAAAGGCTTTTCTTTTGAGCAGACTCTGCTTAGGCTCCTTGCCAGACAAATGTCTAAATAGGGAGAAGACAATGAAAAAACTACTATTGGCGACAGCCGCAACGGCACTGATGGCAGGCACTGCATTTGCAGACAGCCATTCCAAAGAAATTAAAATCGGCATTTTGGTCGGGTTTACCGGTCCAATTGAATCACTGGCACCAGCAATGGCTGCCGGTGCAGAATTGGCGATGAAAGAAGTCACAGACTCTGGTCTGTTGCTGGGTGGCGCAACTGTCACGCCTGTGCGTGCTGACTCAACGTGCATCGATTCCGCTGCGGCACAGGCCGCTGCCGAACGCATGATCACATCCGATGGCATTAAGGCGCTTGTTGGTGCTGACTGTTCCGGCGTAACGGGTGCCGTTTTGGCCAATGTTGCAATGCCAAACGGCATGGTGATGATTTCACCATCCGCGACATCACCGGGCCTGTCGACTGTAGAAGACAACGGTCTGTTCTACCGCACAGCCCCGTCCGATGCGCGTGAAGGCCAAGTTATGGCTGACGTTCTGGTTGATCGCGGCATCAAGTCGATCGCACTGACATATACCAACAACGACTATGGTAAAGGTCTGGCCGACGCGATCGAAACTTCGTTCAAAGCTGTTGGTGGCGAAGTGACCATCGTTGCGGCCCATGAAGACGGCAAAGCCGATTACTCTGCTGAAGTTGGCGCATTGGCATCTGCTGGCGGCGACATTCTGGTGGTTGCTGGTTACCTTGACCAAGGCGGTCTGGGCATCATCAATGCGTCGCTTGATTCAGGTGCGTTTGACACATTCGGTCTGCCAGGCGGCATGATCGGTGACTCGCTGCCGGCCAATGTTGGCGACGCGCTGAACGGCTCGTTCGGTCAAATTGCGGGCGCTGGCGGCGAAGGCATTGAGAAGCTTTCCGCATTGGCAACCGCGGCGGGCTTTGACGCCACATCGCCATATTCGCCAGAAAGCTATGACGCGGCGGCCTTGTTCTTGCTGGCCATGCAAGCAGCTGGTTCCTCAGATGCGGCTGACTACAACGGCAAAATCTTGGACGTTGCCAACGCACCGGGTGAATTGATCTACCCAGGCGAATTGGCTAAGGCGCTGAAAATCATCGCAGACGGCGGCGACGTCGACTATGTTGGTGCGTCTTCGGTTGAATTGATTGGGCCTGGCGAAAGTGCTGGCAGCTACCGTGAAATCGAAGTCACAGACGGCGACAACACCACTGTGAAGTTCCGCTAAACGCGATTGATTGATAGTAAGAGAGCAGCCCGAATGTAAATTTCGGGCTGCTTTTGCACAGGGGGCTTTGCGCAACAGCATCGCTCTGATGAATAAGAAGGCCACAAGATCGTATAAGGTCTGTGCAGGGGGAATATAAATGATCGTCATTGATGGCGTGGTCAAAAAGTTTGGCGGCTTTACGGCTGTCGACGGGGCCACTATGCAAATTGCCGAGGGGTCAATCACCGGATTGATTGGACCTAATGGCGCGGGTAAAACCACTCTTTTCAACGTGATAGCGGGTGTTCTTAAGCCAAGCGCTGGATCCGTGACCATGCTGGGCGAGGACATAACAGGTCTTCCGCCGCATGAATTGTTCCACAAAGGCCTGCTGCGCACCTTTCAAATCGCGCATGAATTTGCCTCTATGACGGTGCGTGAAAACCTGATGATGGTGCCCGGCGCGCAATCGGGCGAAACCCTGATGAATGCATGGTTCGCACGGGCGCGCATCGCCACCGAGGAGGCCGCGCTGCAGAAGAAGGCCGACGAGGTTTTGGAATTCCTGACCATTGACCATCTAAAGGACGAAAAGGCAGGCAATCTGTCCGGCGGTCAGAAAAAGCTGTTGGAACTGGGCCGCACCATGATGGTGGATGCCAAAATCGTCTTTTTGGACGAGGTCGGCGCTGGCGTGAACCGCACCCTGCTGCGCACCATTGGCGATGCGATTGTGCGTCTGAACCAAGAGCGCGGCTACACCTTTGTGGTCATTGAGCACGACATGGAATTCATCGGCCGCATTTGCGACCCGGTGATCTGTATGGCCGAGGGCAAAGTATTGGCCGAGGGCACCTTGGACGAGATCAAAGCCAATGAACAAGTGATCGAGGCATATCTCGGCACCGGATTGAAAAACAAAGTCAAAGCGGAGGGCAGGGTATGAGTGATCCATTCCTAATTGGCGACTCCATGACAGGGGGCTACGGCAAAGGCCCTGACATCCTGCACGACTGCACCATCGCAGTCGACAAGGGCGAAATCGCCGTGATTGTTGGACCAAACGGGGCTGGCAAATCAACCGCGATGAAGGCCGTGTTTGGCATGTTGAACCTGAACGGGGGCCATGTGTTGCTGGACGGCGAAGACATCACAGCCCTTAGCCCGCAAGACCGCGTTGCCAAGGGCATGGGCTTCGTTCCGCAAACCAACAATGTGTTCACCTCGATGTCTGTTGAGGAAAACCTTGAAATGGGCGCGTTCCTGCGCCGTGACGACATCAAACAAACCATTGAGCAGGTTTACGAGCTGTTCCCGATCCTGCGTGATAAACGCTCTCAGGCAGCGGGTGAGCTGTCAGGTGGTCAACGTCAACAGGTGGCCGTGGGCCGCGCCTTAATGACCCATCCCAAGGTGTTGATGTTGGACGAGCCAACGGCAGGTGTTTCGCCCATCGTGATGGACGAGCTGTTTGACCGCATCATCGAGGTCGCCCGCACCGGCATTTCGATCCTGATGGTCGAGCAAAACGCTCGCCAAGCGCTGGAAATCGCCGACAAGGGTTATGTTCTGGTGCAAGGCGCCAACCGGTTTACTGACACGGGGGCTGCGCTGCTTGCTGACCCCCAAGTCCGCCGCAGCTTTCTGGGAGGATAACAATGGAATTCCTAAACGCCTTTGTGGCCCTTTCAAATTACGTTCTGATCCCCGCGATTGCTTATGGCAGCCAGCTGGCGCTTGGCGCGCTGGGGGTGACGTTGATCTACGGCATCCTGCGCTTTTCCAACTTTGCCCACGGTGACACCATGGCCTTTGGCGCGATGGTGACGATCTTGTTCACATGGTTGTTCCAAAGCTGGGGCATTTCAATCAGCCCGCTGCCAACGGCGTTGCTGGCGCTGCCGTTCGGCATTGCCGCCACAGCCGCGTTGCTGCTGTTCACCGACCGCATCGTTTACAAGTTCTACCGAAAACAAAAAGCCGCCCCCGTGATCTTGGTGATCGTCTCAATGGGCGTGATGTTCATCATGAACGGGCTGGTCCGCTTCATCATTGGGCCAGGCGATCAACGCTTTGGCGATGGCGCGCGGTTCATCATCAAGGCGCGTGATTTCAAGGAATGGTCGGGCCTGAATGAGGGGTTGGCGTTCAAAACATCCCAAGGCATCACCATCGTCACCGCCATCATCGTGGTGGCCGCGTTGTTCTGGTTCTTGAACAAAACCCGCACCGGAAAATCGATGCGGGCGTTTTCTGACAACGAGGATCTGGCGCTGCTGTCGGGCATCAACCCTGAGCGGGTCGTGATGTATGTTTGGCTGATCATCGCCGCGCTGACCACAATTGCGGGCGTGCTGTACGGGCTGGATAAATCGTTCAAACCCTTCACCTATTTCCAACTGCTGTTGCCGATCTTTGCCTCTGCCATCGTCGGCGGATTGGGCAACCCGATCGGCGCGATTGCGGGCGGCTTTGTGATTGCGTTTTCAGAAGTCACCATCACCTATGCGTGGAAAAAAGTGCTGACGTATCTCGCACCGGACAGTTTGGATCCATCAGGCTTGGTTCAACTGCTGTCGACCGACTATAAATACGCGGTCAGCTTTGCCATTTTGATCATCGTGCTGTTGTTCAAACCCACCGGATTGTTCAAGGGGAAATCGCTATGACTGTGAATTGGAAAAACGTCGGTCTGTTCGCCCTTGTCGGGTTTCTGATCATTATGGTGGGCATTTATCAAAGCCCTAACAGCGCACTCATCATCCTGAATATGGGGCTGATTTCGGCTATCATGTCACTGGGTGTGAACCTGCAATGGGGTTTTGCTGGCCTGTTTAACATTGGCGTCATGGGCTTTGTCGCGCTGGGTGGTTTGGCCACGGTGCTGATTTCGATGCCGCCAACAACGGACGCCATCAACGCCGGTGGTTTGCGTATTTTCTTGGCGCTGATCCTAGGGGCTGCCACCATTGTTGGCACCATTGTTATGCGAGCCAAAATGAAAGCCGGAGGGGCACGTGGTATCGCCACATTGGCGCTGTTGATCGTTGGTTTCTTCGTCTATCGCTGGGTTCTTGATCCAGCGGTCGAGGCGGTTGAAGCCGTCAATCCTGCCGCGACAGGTTACCTTGGCGGGCTTGGGTTGCCTGTGATCGTGGCATGGCCCGTTGGCGGCGTGTTGGCCGCAGGTGCTGCGTGGATCATCGGCAAAACCGCCCTTGGTTTGCGCTCGGATTATCTGGCGATTGCGACATTGGGCATTGCCGAAATCATCGTCGCTGTGATGAAGAACGAGGACTGGTTGTCGCGCGGCGTGAAAAACGTCAACAGCATCCCGCGTCCAGCGCCCGTGGTGCCAAAAGAGATAGATCTACAAAACAGCGCAAGCTTTGTGGAAACAGCATCGTCATTGGGGCTGGACCCCGTGATGGCCTCCACGATCTACGTGAAATTGGGCTATTCACTGCTGTTCACAGTTGTGTTGCTGATCATTCTTTGGCTGTCACAAAAAGCGTTGAATTCGCCTTGGGGCAGGATGATGCGTGCGATCCGTGACAATGAGACCGCGGCCGAAGCCATGGGCAAAGACGTCACCGCGCGCCACCTGCAAATCTTTATTCTAGGCTCCGCCGTGTGTGGCATTGCAGGCGCGATGATGGCGACATTGGACGGTCAGTTGATCCCCAGTTCATACCAACCGCTGCGCTACACCTTTTTGGTTTGGGTGATGGTGATTGTCGGCGGGTCCGGCAACAATTGGGGCGCGGTTTTGGGCGGGTTCCTGATATGGTTCCTCTGGGTCGAAGTGGAGCCGATGGGCGCGCTTTTGATGCAAGCGATCACCTCGCCAATGGCGGATGGATTTTGGTTGAAGGCGCATCTGTTGGACAGTGTGGCGCATATGCGCTTGCTGACCATGGGGCTGATCCTACTTTTGGTTCTGCGCTTTAGCCCGCGTGGGTTGATCCCTGAAACGTGATTGCAAGCGGGGTTGAACCTGCTTTGAAATACCCCTAACCTTCCTGTTATTGGAAGGTTAGGGACATGCCATGAACGTTGGACAAGCAGCCACAGAATCAGGTCTACCGGTGAAAACCGTGCGCTATTATGCGGACATTGGATTGGTCGACCCCATGGGGCGCTCTGACGCCGGATACCGGATCTATGGCGCTGCAGAAATCAGCAAACTGAATTTTATCCGCCGTGCACGTGCTTTTGATTTTTCGATCACGGATTGCCGTGAATTGCTGAGCCTCTATCAGGACCAATCCCGCAGCAGCCGCGACGTTAAAGCTATGGCGCTTAAACGCTTAGAGCAGATTGATCACAAGCTGAATGAATTGAACACCTTGCGCGATGAATTGGCCCGTGTCGCCAAAGAATGCCGTGGTGACAACCGGCCTGATTGTCCGATATTGAACAGTTTTTCGGCAGGTGAGAGTTAGACGCTTTTCAGATCAGGATCGGTTTGAACTGTGATCAAATCAAAATCCAACGCCGGACATTCAAACCGGACTTCGCTCAAAATGACCTCTGGATTGGGCAAGGGGGCGACGAGAACCCTGAATTGCCCCTCAAAATTCAACCGGTCCAGTACGATCGCCAATTCAAGGATGTCATGCTGCGAGGTCACAAGAGGTGACAAAACCACATTTGGTTTGTGCTTTTCTAAAAACGCAGGTGTCAAATCACCGATGACGCAAAATAGCGTGTCGCTGCAGGCTGGCAATTTGGGCTTGGCCGACAGGAATTGATCTGTATTGCCAACAACAAGGATGGTCAAATTGGGATGGAAAAAAGACAACTTCAGCATCCCTCCGGAATGGTTGTGGTTCAATAAAACTGAAAAACGCGTTTACTCGATCTAGTCGTGGTGCTTTCACAAAGCAAATCTATATTCTTTCAAAACCTAAACTTTAGGTTAGAACGACCAAGTTCATCTAAGGCTAGAACATCGCCCAATGAAATGGGGAATGCTTTTGACCTAACGTCAACTTGCTATATATCCTCAACTCAAGGTAATTGGAAAGCGCAATAACTAGCCCTGAGCAAGAAAAAGGGCGACCCCAAAGAGCCGCCCACAAAAATACAACAGTTGGTAACTCTATCCCTCTGATTTCAAATCATTATACATTTCGTAAGCTTGGTTTGCTGGCATCAATTCATGCACCACTTTTGAAACCGCTTTGATCATTGCAATCGGCGCATCGGACTGGAAAATGTTGCGCCCCATATCGACGCCCGCAGCCCCTTGGTCCACAGCCCGAAACGCCATATCCAGTGCTTCCAATTCAGGCAATTTCTTGCCACCTGCAATCACGATCGGCACGGGGCAACCCGCCACAACCTTCTCAAACCCTTCTTCGATGAAATAGCTTTTGACGTAATGCGAGCCGATTTCGGCAGCAATGCGTGTGGCCAGCCCAAAATAACGCGCATCCCGCGTCATTTCTTTGCCAACACCAGTGACGGCCAATGTTGGAATGCCAACCTTCATACCGCTGTCGATCAGTTTGATGACGTTGGTGATAGATTTATGCTCATATTCGGCCCCGATATAGACCTGCGCCGCCATCGCCGCGACGCCCATGCGCACCGCGTCGTCAATATCGACGCCAATGGTCTCATTCGACATTTCTGACAGAATCGAGTTGCCCGCCGAGGCTCGCATCACAATCGGTTTGGTCACGGTTGGCGGGATCACCGAGCGTAAAATCCCACGGGTGCACATCAACACATCTGCATGTTCTGCCAGCGGTAGAATGTTCAGATCAATCCGCTCCAACCCCTTTGTTGGCCCCTGAAAGTAGCCATGATCAAAGGCCAACATCACGGTGCGTCCCGACACCGGATTGAAAATCCGGCTCATCCGGTTCTTGATGCCCCAATCATAATTCGCGGCCCCCTTTAAGAAAAAGCCTTGTTTGTCTTGGGGCGTGTCGAGGCCAAAATCTTTGCCGTCTTTGATGTCATCAATATCTGCCATGGGGGATTTTCCAGTCTGAAAGGTTAGGGGGTTGGTGATTCAAGCGCCTTGACCAGTAAGGTATAGGCGCGTTTGGGTTTCTTGGCGCCCAGAACGGCGCTGCCGCTGACCACGATGTCGGGCGCACAGGCGGCGATTTCGGGGATGCTTTCACGGGTCACGCCACCGTCGAAAATCAGCACGGCATTGGGGGCAAGACGGCGCAGTTCCGTCACACGTGCACAGGTCGATGTGATGTCAACAGGCAGGCTGCCGCGTGGGTCAAACGACAGAACCAAGATCATGTCAGGGTCCAGCGCCAACAGCGGTGCGGCCTCTTCCAGTGTGGTGCCGGGCATGAGAGCAAGCCCAGCTAAAACAGGGCGATCAGTGGCTTTGATGCGCTCAATCGCCGCCGCAGCATTGTCGGATTCTGCATGGATCGTGATCATGTCGGCGCCAGCTTTGATGTAGCTGTCTACGTGATCAGCGGGGTTTTGCACCAGCAGATGCACGTCGCGCACCATGCCAACATCCATCGCCGCCACAAAACCGGGCCCGCCCATCATATGCGGCACGAACACCCCGTCCATCACGTCAAAATGCAAGACCTTGCAGTCCCACTCGGCCACATTTTGTGCGGCACGGCGCAGGTTGCCAAGATCGGCGGCAAACAGGCCAACGCTGATGCCACGGATGCGGGTTTTTAAGTCTTCGATGCTCATAGTTTGGTTCCTAAAAAATGACGCGTATTGCGCAAGATAAAGCAGCCATAGGGCCGATTGTCCGTGGTCGCAACCATCGCCAAGGCGCATGGGAGTGGAAAACTAGGCGCGCGACAAAACCGTGTTTGGCACCCTCCGGCAGGGCCGCGACGAATGTGCCGCGACCCCGCTGATTATCTGGACCGTCTGCCTTAGCGCGGGGGCAGGGGCATCCAAGCGGGCACAGCCACATCCGCGTGGGCAAACTGGGGCAATTTCGCTGACAGCTCTTCCATGCTTTTGATGTCGCCATCCAACAATGCCTTTTGGGTGATCAGGGTTGGTGGGATGATCACATTGTGGCCTGGATCCTCTCCAGCCAGCAACATCGCCAAGGCCCGCACCGAGGCCTCGCCAACCACGGCCGGATTTGTCGCAGCGGTCGCAGCCCATGCGCTGTTTGGTTCGCGCATCGCGGCAATATCGGCGGTGGAAACGTCAGCCGAATAGATCTTGATCTGCTCGCTTAGGCCTGCCTCGTCTACGGCGATTTTCACACCCTTGGCGAACTCATCATAGGGCGCAAACATCACGGTGATGTCGGGGTTGGCTTGCAGCACGGAACGCGCCTGATTGGCGACCGAATTGGCAATTGGGTTGTCCAATGTGCCAAACACTGCGGCTTCTTCTATGCCTGGGTTGTCAGCCTTGACCTTGATCCAAGTCTCGTCACGCCGATCCAGCGGCGCGATGCCTGCCACATAGACATAACCCGCTTTGAACGAGGTGCCATTGTCGGCAACCGCCTGTTCCAGCGCCAATCGCGCCAGATCACGGTCGGACTGCTCAATCTGTGGAATGGCAGGATTTTCGACATTCACATCAAAGGCCACAACCTTAATGCCCGCATCAATCGCGCGCTGTGCGGCCTCTTGCATGGATTCAGTCAACCCGTGTTGGATGATAATGCCATCCACCCCAAGCGCGATGGCCTGATCAACCATATCGGCCTGAAGGGCAGCGTCTTGGCGGCTGTCAAGCACCCGCAAATCCACCCCAAGGGCGGCGGCTTGGGTCTCGACACCCGAAAGGTAGGCCTGAAAAAAGTCACCGGTGGACAGGTAGCGCACCAACGCGATTTTCACATCACCCGCGTTGTCAAACGGGGCAGGCATGTCGCCCGCCAACGTGGGGGTGGCAAAGCCGGTTGCAAGTGCGGCAAGCCCGCCCGCCATACTTAGAACAATACGTCTTGATAGTTTCATTTCAGTTCTCCCTATGAATAGTTTTGTGGTTTAGTTTGGTTTTTAATGGTTAGATCCGCCGCGCCGACCCGTCAGCGCAAAGGTGAACATGAGGGCAATCACCAACACCGCCCCCTTAACAAAATCCTGTGTGTAATAAGGCGCGTTCATCATGGTTAGCCCTTGCAAAAGGATGCCGACAAACAACGCCCCGATTGCGGTTCCAAAGGCATTTGGTTTGGCCGCGCCCAGCACGGCAAATCCGATCAACGCTGCGGCCACTGAATCCAGCAGCAGGTTGTTGCCCGATGCAATATCACCACGGCCAAGTCGTGCTGACAGCAATATGCCGCCAACAGAGGCCAGCACGCCAGAAATCATATAAGCGATGATTTTGTAACGGTTCACATTGGTCCCCGCCAAGGCCGCGGCCCGTTGGTTGGACCCGATAGCATACATCAGCCGGCCATGGCGGGTCAGCTCCAAAAACACCCAGACCAGTACCGCAACCACGACCAAAATGACCACCGAGACAGGGATCAGGTTGTCGATAAAGAAATCAAACCGGTTGCGTCCAAGCCAAAGAAATTCGGGTGCAAAGGTGCCGTTGGCTGTTTCGCCGCCGGGCAGTTTCATACCGGTGGCAATCGAGCGCCCTTCGGTCGGGATGCGTTGCAGCCCGATCAGTAAAAACATCATGCCAAGGGTCGCCAGCAGGTCCGGCACTTTCATTTTGACGATCAGCAACCCGTTGACCAAACCGATCAACGCGCCCATCACCAAACAGGCCAGCACAGCCGCCACCGCGCCCATTTCCAACACCACCATGACATAGGCCGATAACATTAACGCCGATGTCGCGGTTGAGCCGATGGACAGATCAAACCCATCCACCACCAGTGTGAATGTCACGCCCAAAGCCAAAATACCGGTGATCGCCACGGATTGGAAAATGAACACGGCACTATAGGGGCTTAAAAACCCCTCGGCGGCGATTGAGAAGTAGATCAATAGGCCCGCCAATAGGGTCAAAAACCCGTAGCGAATAGCATGATCGACCATCGATTTTTTGGGCGCCGTGGCCTTGGTTGTTTCTGGGCTGTCGTTCTGCATTCTTGTCTATCCGTCCACGGTTGCGTCAATGTTTGTGCGGCTGATACCAGCGACCTGCGCCACCACCTGTTTAATATCCAAATCTCGGTTGCGATGCTCGCCCACCACTTGGCTGTCGGTGAGCACGATGATCCGGTCGGCAATCTCCATCACCTCGTCCATCTCCGAGGCCATAACGAGGGTCGCGCGCCCTTTGGCTGTGGCGCGAATTTTGTCGCCAATGTCGCGCCGTGCTTTGATGTCGACGCCTTGAAATGGCTCGTCCAGTATCAACAGCTCGGACGGTTGGCTCAGCCAGCGACCGATCATGATTTTCTGCTGATTGCCCCCCGATAGGGTGCCAATGTCGTCCTGCTCGGACTGACAAACGATGTTCAAATCCGCAATGGTGTCACGTGTGGCGCGGGTCTCGGCGCGGCGATTGACAAACCAAAGGTTTGAGAACCGATGCAGGAACGGCGTGGTGATGTTTTTGGTCAAGGAATGACCCTGCAACACACCGTTGTTGCTGCGATCTTTGGCGCACATATGCACACCGGCATCAATCGCCTGGCGCGGAGATTTCGGCGCATAGGGTGCGCCCAGCAAGGTCATGGAACCTGATGCAGGCGCTTGTAATCCGTATAGAATTGCTGCCAGCTCAGATTTTCCAGCCCCAACCAATCCAGTGATTGCGACAACCTCATCTGCATGGATGGACAGGTTCATAACGGGCGCGTTCTGGCGGATTTGGAGATCATTCAGGTGCAATACCGGCTGACCCGAAGCTTGGATGTCGAGGTCGATATCCTCCATGCTGTGTCCCAGCATGGCACTGACGGCGGCCTCATAATTCAGCGGCTTTTCATCAAAGGTTCCCGTGATTTCTCCGTCGCGCATGGTGACAATCCGGTCCGCAATCCGGTGAATGTCCGATGTGCGGTGCGAGATGTATAAAATGGCCACGCCCGCATCGCGCAAGCGGTCAAGCAGGGTAAACAGGCGGGCTGCTTCGGTGGCCGAGAGCGATGATGTCGGCTCGTCTAAGATCATTAATTTTGGCTCATGGGCCATGGCGCGGGCAATCGCCACCAACTGCCGATCAGCCAAAGCCAATTCGCGGACGGGTTGGGTGACATCCACGTTCAACCCCATTGAGGCGGCCAGTTTACGGGCCTTGGCGCGGATATCTTTGCGCTTCAGGAAAAATCCGCTGCCGGGTTCGGCCAAAGTGTCGAGCATCAGGTTCGAGGCCACGTCCAAATCAGGGATCACGCCATCGTTGATGTTTTGGTGGACGGTGACAATTCCGGCCCGCAATGCGTCTGACGGCCTGGCAATCTGCATATCCTGACCCAGCATCGTCACGCTGCCAGAATCTGCAGGGTGAACGCCACAGATCACCTTGACCAACGTGGATTTGCCAGCGCCATTGGCCCCCATCAATACTGTGACTTCGCCCTTGTGTAATTCAAGATCAATGCCGCGCAGCACTTGGTTTGCACCAAAGGCTTTGGTCAGTTTTTTGATATCCACAACAGCCATTGGCATGGTTTCTCACCCCTCAGATAGCAGCGATAGTATGATGAAATTATCAAATGTCAATCACCATTGACAAATGATGATCTGAACACAATGCTACAAGAAATGTGAAAGCAAACGACAAGGGAGCGCACCGTGTCTGACCAAGACTCTAACTACGAACCCCTAACCGTTGAGACGATTGCCCCACGTCTGGCGACGCTCAATTCGGTGACTGATTTGTTGGGCTTGGACCCGAGTTCATGGACCGCCCAAGAGGTCGGCGACGGTAATCTGAACCTTGTGTTCATCGTCCAAAGTGCAAGTGGTGCTGTGATTGTGAAACAGGCACTGCCCTATGTCCGGTTGGTGGGGGACAGCTGGCCACTGCCGCTGAAACGCGCCTATTTTGAGTATCACGCCCTTACGCGGCAAGCGGCGCGCGCACCGGGTTTGGTGCCGGAAATCTATCATTTTGACGAAGAACAAGCGATGATCGTGATGCAGTTTTTGCAACCGCATATCATTTTGCGCCATTCGTTGATGGCGGGTGTGAAACATGACGGCTTGGCGGCTGTGATGGGTGTTTTTACTGCCCGCACCATGTTCCGTGGCTCGGACCTTTCGATGGATCCTATGCGTAAAAAAGCTGATCTGGCGCTGTTCGCGGGCAATGGTGAGCTGTGTGACATCACTGA
The DNA here is from genome assembly GCA_033851955.1 of Marinosulfonomonas sp. GTDB lineage: Bacteria > Pseudomonadota > Alphaproteobacteria > Rhodobacterales > Rhodobacteraceae > Profundibacter. The sequence continues at coordinate 180,849 of JAWSVK010000001.1, read as the reverse complement.
AAACCTAGTGTTTTCGGACCCGTATTTTGAGGCAGAGCTGAACCACCACACGTCCGGACTGGACGGTTTGGTCGCCGAGATGCGCCGCGACATTGATCTAAAAGTCGCCGCTCAAGATATGAAAGCCAAGTTCGTCAACAACGCCGAAACCATGCTGCATGGCGATCTGCACACCGGATCAATCATGGTCACCGACACCGAAACCATGGTGATCGACCCCGAATTTGCCACCTACGGGCCAATGGGGTTTGATGTGGGCATGTTGTTGGCCAACTTTTTCATGGCCTACTACGCCCAACCCGGCCATGCCACCCGGACGGATGACCGTGCGGACTATCAAGACTGGATATTGCAGGTGGTGGAGGACATCTGGAGCGGATTTTGCACCGAATTCGCCCGCCTTTGGCACAGTGAACGCGATGGCATCCTCTATCAACACACCTTGTTTGAGGATCAGGGCGATGATCAGGCATCGGAAAAGGCTTTGCAGGCGCGACTTGATGCCATTTTCCAAGACACGCTGGGATTCGCTGGTGTCGAGATCATCCGCCGCACCCTAAGTTTGGCACATATCGCCGAATACGATACCATCGAGGATGAGGCCTTGCGGGCAGACTGCGAGGGCAGGGGCTTGCGGTTGGGGCGCGCGCTCACCGTCGATCGGGCCGCATTTACGGATATGGACAGCGTGATTTCACAAGTAATCAGGATCAATGAGGGAAAACACCCATGAAAGTAGCTGACAAACATTACCGCTCGATCTGGTTCGATCAGGCAAGCGGACAAGTTCAGATCATTGACCAGCGTTGGTTACCGCATGAATTTCGTGTCGTTGATTTGGTCACTCGTGATGATTTCGTGGTCGCGATCCGTGATATGTGGGTGCGCGGCGCGCCGCTGATCGGGGCAACGGCCGCTTATGGTGTGGCGGTGCAAATGGCGCTGGACCCATCGGACGCGTCCTTGTCGCAAACATGGGACATCCTGCATGAAACCCGCCCAACCGCGATCAATCTGCGGTGGGCTTTGGATGACATGACGGCGATTTTACAACCCTTGCCCGAGGGCAAGCGCGCCGCCGCTGCTTTTGCGCGGGCCCATCAGATTTGTGATGAGGATGTCGAATGCAATCGTCAGATTGGCTTGCACGGCCTTGGAATAATTAAGGAAATCGCCGCCCGCAAAAAACCTGGAGAGGTGATCAACATTCTGACCCACTGTAACGCGGGCTGGCTGGCGACGGTGGATTGGGGCACGGCGACCTCGCCGATGTATCACGCCCATCAGGCCGGCATTCCGGTGCATATCTGGATCGACGAAACCCGTCCGCGCAATCAGGGCGCACTGCTGACGGCGTGGGAAATGAACAGCCATGACATTGCGCACCACCTGATCGTTGACAATGCGGGCGGGCATTTGATGCAACACGGGCAGGTCGATCTGTGCATCGTTGGCACGGATCGCACCACGGCGCATGGCGATGTTTGCAACAAAATCGGCACCTATCTGAAAGCGCTGGCCGCCCAAGACAACGATGTGCCATTTTACGTCGCGCTGCCATCACCAACCATTGACTGGACTGTCAAAGACGGCGTGGCCGAAATCCCGATTGAAGAGCGCACTGACACCGAGGTCACCCATGTTCAGGGCAAACTGGCTGATGGCAGCATTGGCGAGGTTCAAATCAGCCCCGATGGCACCCCGGGTGGCAATCCAGCCTTTGACGTCACACCGCGCCGTCTGATCACTGGATTGATCACCGAACGCGGGATCTGTCCGGCCTCCGCTGATGGTTTGGCCGCGTTGTTTCCGGATAAGGTGTTGCCCTAAAGGTGGTGAATGGCTTAGGCGCTGGCCGCCAGCATCCCCTCGGCCGTCGTCGCACTGGTGACCACATGGGTCACATAGCCACCCGCAATCGCCGCCAGCATGGGTTGGATTTTGTCGTAGCCCACCGACACCAGCAACCCCATATCCAGCCCGAGCAATTTGTCCAGCTCGACCCCAATCATACGCTCATCCATATCACCTGATATGAACCGACCTTTAGCATCAATAAACCGGCCACATAAAACGCCGGCAGCGCCTTGGCTGATATACCAATCCAAATCCGCATGACTGGCAATGCCCGCGCCAACAATATGGCTGCTGTGGTCACTGGAGCCAGCAGCGAAAATAGCTTTGTTACAATGACTTAGGGCGTCTATCTGTGCGCGGATAATCGGCTCGGCTCGTAAGCGTCTGGCCAAATCGGGGTCTGACAAAATTGCTGGCGCATGCAGATTGATCAAGTTGGCCCCCAACCGCTGCGCCATATGGGCCGAGCAAATTTCAGCCGTGAACCCATAGGGCGTCGCCATGGAGCCGACCAATTGCGATACGGTCACGCCAGTGGTCTGGCTCTGCGCCATCGCCTCGGCCACCTCATAGACGGTCCGTCCCCAAGAAACGCCCAACCTGTCGCCGGAGTTCAGCAGGCTGGGCAACCATTCCGCCGCCCCGCGGGCAACCCGCAGCAATGCGTCCTCATCACCAGTGATCCCGTCGGGCACAACAAAAGCCGCCGTCAGCCCGAAACGGTTTTGTAAATCTTGGGCCAATTCATGGGTGGTGAAGGCTTTCGGGTCCAGGCTGATACGAATGAACCCGCGTTCCTTGGCCTCTTGCAAATAATTGACCACTGTCGCCCGCGATACCCCCAATTGGGTGGCAATATCGGTCTGGTTCAACCCGTCATGGTAATAGAGCCACGCCGCCTCGATCACGATGCTCTCGCCTGAAACTTGTCTCGATGATCTTCTGCGTGTTACTGTTGCCATTCCGCTTCCTTTTTTATATTTGACACCATATGCTGACAATTGTCAAAACATGGCCCGTTCGTGCGGCCAAATCACTAATTCAAATTACATAGGTGCGTTATGGTTGCAAACCGCTGGAATGATACAAAAGCAAATAAAATCGCTGTAGATGCTGGTGATGATCCAGCGGATCAGGCCTTGGCCGTGCAATCATATGCATCGCGCTTGCTGGGCGCTGATCAAGCGTTGGTGCAACATGGCGGTGGCAACACATCTTGCAAGGTCATGCGTAAAGACCTGTTCGGTGACGACATTTCCGTGCTGCACATCAAAGGCAGTGGTCATGATTTGGCGATGATCGAACCCGCCACAATGCCCGGCGTTCGTTTGGAGCCGTTACTTGCGTTGCGTGGATTAAAAGCGCTGTCGGACGAGGACATGGTCAACGCTGTGCGCTGTAACATGCTGGACGCCAGCGGCCCTACACCGTCGGTCGAGGTGCTGTTGCATGCCTATCTGCCGCATCGATTTATCAACCACAGCCACGCCACCGCCATGCTGGCCCTTGCCGATCTGCCCAACGCCGCCGTGGCTGTAGCGGAAATTTTCGGCGATAAAGTTGGCATCGTGCCGTTTTACATGCCGGGTTTCGATCTGGGCAAAGCGGCGGTCGAAATCTATGAGGCCAATCCGGCTGTTGAGGGGCTTTTGCTGCTCAATCACGGCTATTTCAGTTTCGCAGAGGATGCCAAAACCGCCTATGATCTGATGATCACCCATGTGAATATGGTCAGCGATTGGCTAGAGAATAAGTGCGGCAAACCCCTTAAGACCGCCAGCGTGCCTGATCCAAAAATGCAGGCCAAGGCGATCAATTTGATGCCGGTATTGCGCGGTATTTTGGGGGATCGGCGTGCAGATTTCCTTGCCAGCCGCGATGCGCCAATGCCAGTGATGGACTTGCGGGCAGGCGGCAATGTTCAAGAATTTTTTGCCCGTGATGATGTTGAAGAATTGGCAAAACGCGGTGTCGCAACCCCAGACCATGTGATCCGTACAAAAAATTATCCGTTGGTGCTGAACGCCAAGACCTTGGCGGGTGGTGCCGCGGCTATTGGGGAGGCTGTAGACAGCTATATTGCTGATTACAAATCGTATTTTGAGAAAAACAACAGCCGTGTTGGCGGCGGCAAGACCATGTTAAATCCGGTGCCGGATCTGGCTTGGGTTGAGGGTGTTGGCCTCATCGGCATGGGTACAAATGCTGCGGCGGCAGGGATCGCGGCCGATTTGGCCGAACAAAACATAGCTGCCATGAGCCAAGCCGAGGATTGCGGCGCGGAATGGGGTGGTTTTCATCCGGTTGGCGAGGCTGATTTGTTTGACATGGAATATTGGTCGCTGGAGCAAGCAAAGCTGTCCAGCCGTAAACCCGCCCGTATGGATGGGCAAATCGTGCTGGTGACAGGCGGCGGCGGGGCCATCGGGTTGGCCAGCGCCCAAGCCTTTGCTGCCCTTGGGGCCAATATCTTTTTGGTCGATTTTGGCCAAGAAGCGCTGAGCGTGGCGCTGGATGCGCTTGGTCCAAATCACGACGGCATTGCGCTCGACATCACCTCTGATGGGGCCGCAGGTAAGGCTGTTTGTGCCTGTGTGGCGCGGTTCGGCGGATTGGATGTGTTGGTGTCCAACGCGGGCGCGGCTTGGACGGGTGAGATGATCGGTTTGGACGACGCTTTGCTGCGCAAAAGTTTTGAGTTGAACTTTTTCGCCCATCAAGCCTTTGCCAAGGCCACCGCCCAAGTGTTCGAGACCCAAGGGCGCGGTGGGCAATTGCTGTTCAATGTCTCAAAGCAAGCGGTGAATCCCGGCAAGGGGTTCGGCGCCTATGGTCTGCCCAAGGCCGCCACATTCTTTTTGTTGCGCCAATTGGCGCTGGAACTTGGTCCCATGGGGGTGCGGGTTAACGGCATCAATGCCGACCGCATTCGTTCGGGTCTGTTGGATGATGAATTCATCAAAGAACGTGCCAAGGCCCGCGGCATTGACGAGGGCACCTATATGGCGGGCAACCTGATCCAGCGCGAAGTAGAAGCCCGCCACGTTGCAGATGCTTTTGTGGCATTGGCCTTATCCACCCGCACCACGGCCCATGTGATGACGGTGGATGGCGGCAATATCGAAGCTGCACTGCGATAAGCACAAAGCCCGAGATAAAAGCCCCAGTGTCGCCAATGATACGATCAGTGTCGCGGATTACTTTTGAGTACCTGTGAAATGGTGTAGATATTTGCCAAGCAGTTGCCTAGTTTTGGCATGCAGATAGACCTGAAAAACAGCGATAGGGCAGACACATGGCCAAAGACCAGCAAAACGGCGTTTGGAAATCGGGGCGCGGCAAGGGCCGCTCGCATCCAAAGGGCCGCCAGTTGGATGATACTGCCATCAATGAGGTCCGCGCCTTGATCGCGCCGGACCATTTGGCGCGTGATTTGCTGATCGAAAACCTGCATCTGTTGCAGGACGCCCATGGTCATCTGGCGGTTGCCCATCTGCGGGCGTTGGCCGAAGACATGCGTATCAGCATGGCCGAAGTCTATGAGGTGGCGAGTTTCTACGCGCATTTTGATGTGGTCAAAGAGGGCGAAGTGCCGCCACCGGCCCTAACCATCCGTGTCTGCGACAGCCTGTCCTGCGAAATGGCGGGCGCGCAGCAATTGATGGCGGCGCTCAAGGACGGGCTGAACGCCGATGAGGTCCGCGTTTTGCGCGCGCCTTGCATGGGCCGTTGCGACACGGCCCCCGTGTTGGAAATCGGCCATAATCACATTGATCACGCCACCCCCGCATTGGTTGACGCCGCAATCGCAGCAAGCGACACCCATGCGCACATCCCCAACTATGAGGATCACGCGGCCTACACGGCGGCGGGCGGCTATAGCGAGCTGAAATCCCTGCGCGAAAATGGAAATTGGGAACAGGTTCAGGAAAAAATTCTCGATTCCGGCCTGCGCGGGCTTGGTGGCGCGGGCTTTCCGTCGGCCACCAAATGGGGCTTTGTGCGCGGCAACGCTGGTCCGCGTTATTTGGCTGTGAATGGCGATGAGGGCGAACCGGGCACGTTTAAGGATCGCTACTATCTGGAACGCACGCCGCATCTGATGCTTGAAGGCATGTTGATCGCCGCTTGGGCTGTCGAGGCAACACGCTGCTACATCTACATGCGCGACGAATACCCTGCCGTGATCGAAATTTTGAGGCGCGAAATCAGTGCATTAGAAACCGCTGGCATTGTCGAGGCAGGTTACATCGAGCTGCGCCGTGGCGCTGGGGCCTATATTTGCGGCGAAGAAAGCGCGATGATCGAAAGCATTGAGGGCAAGCGCGGCATGCCGCGTCACAGACCACCATTTGTCGCCTCGGTCGGGTTGTTTGGCCAGCCAACCTTGGTGCATAATGTCGAAACCCTGCTGTGGGTGGCGCGGGTCTGTCGCGAAGGTCCTGAGGTGTTGAACAGCACAGAATTGAATGGCCGTAAGGGCTTGCGTTCGTATTCAGTTTCGGGCCGCGTGAAAAACGCAGGCGTTCACTTGTTGCCTGCCGGATCGACCATCACCGACATCATCACAGCCGCAGGTGGCATGTTGGACGGCCACGTTTTCAAAGCCTATCAGCCCGGTGGTCCATCCTCGGGCCTGTTGCCTGCCAGCATGGATGACGTGTCGCTGGATTTTGACACGCTACAACCGCTGGGCACCTTTATCGGTTCTGCCGCCGTGGTGATCTTGTCGGACCAAGACAGTGCCTCAGCGGCCGCGCTGAACATGCTGCGCTTCTTTGAAGACGAGAGCTGTGGCCAATGCACCCCGTGCCGTGTTGGATGTGAAAAAGCCGTCAAACTGATGCAGGCCGATCAGTGGGATCAGCCGCTGCTTGAGGAAATCTGCACCGCGATGTCAGATGCGTCGATCTGCGGGCTGGGGCAGGCGGCCCCCAATGCGATCCGCCTGACAATGAAACATTTCAGCGGCGAGGTGTCCTGATGAGCAACCCCATCACATTCACGCTGAACGGCGAACAAGTCACCGCAGCGAATGGCGAATCCATTTGGGAAGTCGCCAATGGTCGCGGCTTGATCATCCCGCATCTGTGCCACAAACCCGCCAAAGGTTACCGCCCTGACGGCAATTGCCGCGCTTGCATGGTCGAGGTCGAGGGCGAACGCACATTGGCCGCCTCCTGCATCCGCACCCCAACCGAGGGCATGGTCGTCACCACGGATTCCGCCCGCGCCAAAACCGCGCGCAAAATGGTCATCGAAATGCTGGTCACAGATCAGCCCGAACAGACCGTCGCGCATGACAGCTCGTCTCATCTTTGGGACATGGCGACGCTTGAAGGTGTCTCAACCAGCCGATTGCCAAAACTGGACGCCGACCGCATCCCTCTGCTGGATGACAGCCACGTCGCCATGCGCGTTAACCTTGATGCATGCATCCAATGTAACCTTTGTGTGCGGGCCTGTCGCGAGGTCCAAGTCAACGATGTGATCGGCATGGCGGGCCGTGGCCACGACTCCTATCCAGTGTTCGATTTTGACGATCCAATGGGCGAAAGCAGTTGCGTTGCCTGCGGCGAATGTGTGCAAGCCTGCCCAACCGGCGCCTTGATGCCCGCCACGGTTTTGGACGATGCGCAGCAGGGCGACAGCGCTGATTTCGACCAAGAAGTCGCCTCGGTCTGCCCGTTCTGTGGCGTTGGTTGCCAAATTTCACTGAAAATCAAAGACGGCAAAGTCAAATATGTCGAAGGGTTGGATGGACCCGCCAACGAAGGGCGTCTTTGCGTCAAAGGCCGCTTTGGCTTTGACTATATCCACCATGATCACCGGATCACCAAACCGCTGATCCGCCGCGAAGATGCCCCTGCCAAGGGGTTGAACGTTGATCCCGCCAACCCGCTGACGCATTTTCGCGAAGCCACTTGGGATGAGGCGCTGGACGCCGCCGCAAATGGTCTAGCCCATCTGCGCGACACTGATGGAGGCGAGGCCGTGGCAGGCTTTGGCTCGGCCAAATGTACCAACGAAGAGGCCTATCTGTTCCAAAAATTGATCCGTCAGGGCTTTGGCCACAACAACGTCGACCACTGCACGCGTCTGTGCCATGCGTCTTCCGTGACAGCTTTGATAGAAAACGTTGGGTCCGGCGCCGTCACCGCCACCTTTAACGAAATTGAAAACGCCGATGTGGCGATCGTGATCGGGTGTAACCCAACCGAAAACCACCCCGTTGCCGCCACCTATTTCAAACAATTCACCAAACGCGGCGGCAAGCTGATTGTGATGGACCCGCGCGGCCAAGCCTTGAAACGGTTCTCGACCCATATGCTGCAATTTCGGCCCGGCGCGGACGTGTCGCTGCTGAACGCGATGATGCATGTGATTGTCGATGAGGGCCTTCAGGATGACGCCTATATCGCCAAATTCACCGAAAACTGGGAGGCCGAAAAAGCCCATCTGGCCGATTTTACGCCAGAGGCCATGAGCGGGATTTGCGGCATCTCAGCCGACGACATTCGCGCCGCCGCCCGCACTTTTGCGCGTGGTAAGGCTGGGATGATTTTCTGGGGCATGGGCGTGTCGCAGCACATCCACGGCACCGATAATTCGCGCTGCCTGATCTCGCTGGCGCTGATGACGGGGAACGTCGGAAAACCCGGCGCAGGGCTGCATCCGCTGCGTGGACAAAACAACGTCCAAGGTACTTCGGATGCAGGCGTGATTCCGATGTTTTTACCAGATTATCAACCGGTCACCGATGATGGGGTGCGCTCGGCCTTTACGGATGTCTGGAAGTCCGGTGATTTCAGCAACCAAAAGGGGCTGACCGTCACTGAAATTCTGGATGCGGTCCACGCTGGTCAAATCAAAGGCATGTATATTCTGGGTGAAAACCCCGCCATGTCCGACCCCGATGTAACCCACGCCCGCGCGGCCTTGGCCAAATTGGAACATCTGGTGGTGCAGGATATTTTCGTAACAGAAACAGCCAATTATGCCGATGTGATCCTGCCAGCCTCGGCCTTTGCGGAAAAAGACGGCACTGTGACCAACACCAACCGTCAGGTCCAAATGGGCCGCGCTGCAATCGCACCTCCTGGGGACGCCCGCGCCGATTGGTGGATCGAAGTCGAGCTGGCCAAGCGCTTGGGGCTGGGCTGGGCCTATAGCCACCCAAGCGACGTTTTTGCCGAGATGAAGCTGAACATGAACAGCCTAAATAACATCACATGGGATCGTTTGCAGGCCGAGGGCGCTGTGACCTACCCTTCATTGTCGCCGACCGACCCGGGTCAAGCAATTGTTTTTGCTAATGGCTTCCCGCGCGACGACAAGCGCGCCCGTTTTACACCCGCCAGTCTGGTCGCCCCCGATGAGGTGCCTGACGCAGACTATCCGATGATTCTGACCACAGGACGCCAGCTGGAACATTGGCATACGGGGTCGATGACGCGGCGCTCAAAGGTGTTGGATGGGTTAGAGCCCGAGGCGAACTGCTCATTACATCCCCGCACATTGCGAGAGCTGGGCGTCAAAGCTGGTGAATTGCTCATCCTCACGACGCGACGTGGCAGCGTTACCATTATGGCCCGCGCAGACCGCAGCGTGGCCGAGGATATGGTGTTCTTGCCCTTTGCATTCGTCGAGGCGGCAGCCAACGTCCTGACCAACCCGGCCCTTGACCCTTTTGGAAAAATTCCAGAATTCAAATTCGCAGCTGTAAAGGTACAAAAAGCATAATCTGCACCCATTTTTGTTCTTAAAATATCCGCGCCGCAGGCTTGGAAACTCTTATTCCGAGCCTTTAAACTGCAACGCAACCCCGTTCAGACAATAGCGTAAACCCGTCGGTTGCGGCCCATCAGGAAACACATGTCCCAAATGCGCCGAGCAGGCTGCGCAATGAACTTCTGTGCGACGCATGAACAGTTTTCGATCCTCTTTTTCACCAACGGCGGTCTCTGATATGGGTTGGAAAAAGCTGGGCCAACCGGTGCCCGATTCAAACTTCGTTCCTTGCATAAACAATGCAGCGTCGCAACAAATGCAGTGAAACACGCCGTCGGACTTGGGGAACGCATCATGGCTGCCCGCCCGTTCAGTGGCGTGCTTGCGGGTGACTTTATAGGCCATATCAGACAGTTGCGCGCGCCATTCAGCATCGGTTTTGGTGATTTTTTCCATGATCTAATCCTGTTCTGCGCCCATTCTGGACTTGTGTGTTTCGCGTCCCTGACCCATATTTAGCGCCAATAGATCAAAGGGCAAGCACCCAGTGAAGAGCTGTTATGAGAGACCCTGAAATGCAAAGCCTAGAGCGCGGACGGTATCGTGTGCGTTATGCCGATAGCGACGCTGATATCCGTGCCGCACAAGCCTTGCGTAAACTGGCTTTTTCGGATGCGAGCAAGGGGTTGGAAACCGACCGTTTTGATGCGTTGTGCGATCATGTTTTGGTTGAGGAAACCCAATCCGGCGATCTGGTGGCGGCGTACCGTTTGATGCTGCTGGCAGGGGCTGACATTGAGCAGAGTTATTCGGCGCAATTTTACGACTTGAGCGCCTTACGCGATTTTGACGGACCATTGCTGGAGCTTGGCCGGTTTTGCATTCACCCAGCCCACAGTGATCCTGAAATCTTGAGGGTGGCTTGGGCATTGATGACGCGGGCTGTAGATGGGCAGGGGGTCACGATGTTGTTTGGCTGTTCGTCGTTTGTGGGCTGTGACGCGACGCCCTACATTGAAGCATTTTCGATGCTAAAATCCCGCCATATGGCGCCCAAACAATGGCAGCCAAGAGTGAAATCGCCTGAGGTGATCGCGTTTCATGACACCCCAGTGCCGCGTAAAATTTTGCGTAAAATCCCGCCGTTGTTGCGCACTTATCTGGCGATGGGCGGCTGGGTGTCGGACCACGCCGTGGTGGACCGCGATATGAACACATTGCACGTTTTTGTCGGGGTTGAAATCGCGGCCATTCCCGAGGCGCGTAAACGGCTGTTGCGGGCGGTGGCCGAATAGTCGGTTTTTTTTGGATATTTATAGAACAAAAATGGCAGGGAGGTTGACGCCACGCCGCGCACGTCATAGCCAGCAGTCATGGCACGTGCACCCTTATTACAGCTTTCAGATATTTCGCTCACCTTTGGTGGAGACCCCGTGTTTGACGGGCTTTCTTTGGTGGTTCAACCTGGTGATCGTGTGGCGCTTGTCGGGCGCAACGGCTCGGGCAAATCAACCTTGATGAAGGTGATGGCCGGACTGGTCGAAGCCGACAGCGGTGCTGTTGTGGCGTCGCCTGGTGTTAAGGTTGGCTACATGGAGCAAGACCCTGATTTCAAAGGGTTTACCACGCTCGGAGAATATGCTTCCAGCGGGTTGTCCCCGGGTCAGGACTATCTGGTTGAGCGGGTCGCTGAGGGTTTGAAGTTTGACCCAGATGGCTTGATCGAAACCGCATCAGGGGGCGAACGTCGCCGCGCCGCCTTGGCCAAATTGCTGGCTGAAGCGCCCGAATTGATGTTGCTGGACGAGCCGACGAACCATTTGGACATTGAGGCCATTGGTTGGTTGGAATCACAACTCAAAACCACCCGCACGGGATATGTCCTGATTTCGCATGACCGCGCCTTTTTGAACGCGCTGACCCGTGCCACCCTTTGGATTGATCGCGGTGCTGTACGTCGGCAGGAACGTGGGTTTGCCGAGTTTGAAGCATGGCGTGACAAGACCTGGGAAGAAGAGGACGATCAACGCCACAAACTGAAGCGCAAGATCAAAGCCGAAGCCCGATGGGCCGTCGAGGGGATTTCAGCGCGGCGCAAACGCAATCAGGGCCGTGTGCGGGCGCTGCGGGAATTGCAGGCTGGGCAATCGGCCCAGATCAAACGCCAAGGCACCGCCGAAATGGTGCTAGAAGCCGGTAAGAAGTCGGGCAAGAAAGTTATCGAAGCCATTGATATTGCCAAGGAGTTTGACGGTAAGGAAATTCTGACGAAATTCTCGCTGAAGGTTCAGCGCGGCGATTGCATCGGGTTCGTTGGTCCCAATGGTGTGGGCAAAACCACGCTGTTGAACATGTTGATCGGCGAGATGGAGCCCGACAGCGGCACCATCACCCGTGGGACCAATTTGGAAATGGCGCTGTTTGACCAAAATCGCGCCCAATTGGACCCAAATATCAGCCTGTGGGAAAGCATGACGGGCGATGTCGATCTGCGGGTTTCAGGCAAGGCCGATCAGGTCATGGTGCGTGGTGCGCCACGTCACGTGGTCGGCTATCTAAAAGATTTCCTATTCGACGAGGGGCAGATGCGCGCCCCTGTGCGCTCGCTATCTGGTGGTGAAAAGGCGCGGCTTTTGCTGGCCAAAATCATGGCCCGCGAAAGCAACCTTTTGGTGCTCGATGAGCCAACCAATGATCTGGATGTTGAAACGCTTGATCTGTTGCAGGAGTTGCTAACTGATTACAAAGGCACGGTTTTATTGGTCAGCCATGACCGTGATTTTCTAGACCGCGTGGCCCGCACCACCATCGCGATGGAGGGTGACGGTCACGCTACGGTTTATGCGGGTGGCTGGTCTGACTATCGTGCTCAACGTGCTGAAACGGTTGAAGCGGCTGCGCCTGCGAAGAAGAAACAAACCTCTTCCAAGCCAGACAACAGTCCCACCGATGGCGGGTTATCTTTCGTTGAAAAGCATCGCCTAGAGGAGCTGCCATCCGTGATGGAACGCCTAGAGGCCGAGATTGCCAAGCTGGTCGAATTCATGTCGGACCCCGATATGTTCACCAACGAACCTGTCAAATTCCAAAAAGCCACGGACGCGCTGATCGAGCGTCAATCGGTGCTGGATGCTGCGGAAGAAGAATGGGTCGCATTGGAAGAAAAATCGGGCTAACTTAGCCAGCTTTGAAATGCTTTTTGGCCCTGTGGCGTGAATGAAACGACACGGCTTTGTGGCATGCGACGCGCCCAGCCTTTGTCGAAAAATGCTTGTAACAGGGCTTTGCCCAAGCCGCCCGCCAGATGATGGCGGCGCATTGACCAGTCCAAACAGGCGCGACACATAGGGCGACGAACGTTATCTAGTGCTTTGTAATCAATATTGAATTCCGAAAACTCCAGACGGCCTTTTTTAGTCAAGTTCAGCCCATTTGGGTCTTTAATGATCCATTTCGAAGCCATTGCGTGTTCAAAAAGTTGAACCCCGGCTTCGCCGGCCAAATGGTCATAGCACACCCGTGCTTGGCGCAAGGCCGGATCACGCGGGCCGGGACGGGTACGTGGGCCTGTGCGTGCCGCAGAAACGCCCATGAGGGCCTCTAAAACCGTCCCAACGTCCGAACCATTCAACCGAAAATAATGGTGCCGCCCTTGCACCTCTCGTGTTAATAACCCGCCGCCGGTCAACCGCGCCAAATGGCTGCTTGCGGTTTGTTTGGTGACACCTGCTTCTGACGCCAGTTCGGTCGCGGTCAAAGCATGCCCATCCATCAGCGCGAGCAACATGTTAGCACGAGCTGGGTCGCCGATGAGGGCGGCGGTTTGGGCGATATCTGGGCCTTCTTTCATAGTTCGACCTTAGGCGAACTATACGAGCCACGCAAGATGTTAGGCAGGACCACACACAATGGAGCCAGCAATGATCACATGTTTTATTCGTTATGAAATCGACCCGTACCAAGGCGATAAATTCACTCAATATGCCCGAAACTGGGGCCAAGCCATCCCGGACTGCGGCGCCGACCTGATCGGGTATTACGCCCCGCATGAGGGCTCATCCACAACGGCCTACGGGGTTTATTCGCTGCCATCCTTGGCGGATTACGAAAGCTACCGTGCCCGTCTGGCTGCACACCCATTAGGCCAGCAAAACTACGCTTTTGCAAAAGAACATAGGTTCATTCGCACAGAGGAGCGGATTTTCCTGAAAAACGCCTCTTTGCCCCATGCCAAGCAAACTGCAACGGGCCTATAGGTGAATGTTAAACGCGGCGCGGATTTGGGCATCCAACACCGGATCAAATATGGCGGCTGAGGTCGTGGCCAGTATTTCGTCCTTGCGCTTGGTTGCGGCGGGGACCAGCTCGGGTCGGTCATATTCCTGCCATTCCTTTGGCGACAGGCGGTTGGCGGTTTTCGGGTATAGGTATTCGGTTTGCATCAGGCCCAAGGTCTGCTCGTGGCCCAGATAATGCATCGGACCATCCAGACAGGTGGCGCGCATGACCTCAAGCCCGATGGTGTCGTCATTCACTTCGATGCCGCGCACACAGCGTTGGGCTTGGCCGATCAGATCATCCCCAAGGATCAGGCTTTCAAGGCAAAATCCCAGCAATGAGGCATGCATCCCCGCTGCCTCATAGACGATGTTCAAGCCCGAGAGACCCGCCATGACATTGGATATGCCTTGCTCCCATCCGGCCTGCATATCGGGCAGTTTGGCATCAGCGATGCCCGCCGCAGCACCGCCAGGGAGACCGTAGAAATGGTGCATTTGGGCACAGCCTGCGGTCAGCAGCGCTTGCTCGCCCGAGCCACCGGACATTGCGCCTGTGCGCAGGTCCGACACAAAAGGCCAAGTGCCGAACACTGCGGGATAGCCGGGCGAAATGGCGTTCACATAGACGATGCCCGCCAGACATTCGGCCACGGCCTGCATGATCGCGCCCGCGATCGAGGCGGGGGCGGTGGCGCCTGCTTGGCCGGCTGACAACAGCAGGACAGGCATGCCAGCGGCAATGCAGTTCTCCATCACCTGACAGCTTTCGGTGGCAAAGCGCATGGGTGGCACCACGAAACAATTGGAGTTCGACATAAACGGGCGGGCCCGCCATTTGTCTTCTCCGCCAGCAATCATATGCAGTAGATCAATGCCACCAGCGACGAAATCCGGTTCCACAAACGAGGTGCCGATGTGTTTGGTGGTGCCGCTGGTGCAAGCGTATATCGTGTTCATATCCAACTCGAAATTGTCGGTCACATCGCGGGCCACCATGGGGCGTTGCAGAAAATGGATGTTGTCCATTTGATCGGCAATGCGCGCCGCATCAAACAGGTCTTGCAAGGTGCTTTCGCGGTAGGTGTTGGTGGCCACATCCACCAAATGAACGGCGGCACCCGCTGTGCCGTAATACACCCGATTGCCGCCGATCTGCATGTCATGGGCGGGGTCACGGCCACATAGGGTGACCGATTTAGCGGCCTTGGCCAGCATGTCTTCAACCAACGCGCGGGGAAACCGTAACCGCCCATCATCGCCCAAAATCGCGCCCGCCGCGGTCATGATGTCAATCCCGCTTTGCGGCGCGTCTGCCAGGCCGATTTGCTCTAGAGCATCAAGCGCGCCGTGATGAATGCGTTCAATATCGGCCTGTGATAGGGGGGTGTAGCGACCGCCCTCCATACCGGGGCGCACGGGGCGTAAATCTTGGGCAAGCGGAGCTGCACGTAGGGCCACACGGGCCGCGCGGCCGCCAGAGCGACGAGTTTGACGAATGGGCATGTCAGGTTCTTTCAGGTTGGGAATAACAAAGGGCGAAATCCGCCCTAGGGACGCCCCCGCGCAGCCCGTCCACGCCGCGCCCCGATGGCCCGTGTCACCAGTGTTATGATCCAGTTTTTGGTCGGCATTTCTTCTCCTGTTGCAAGGATAGGATGCCGTCAATTTCGACTAAGTCTTGCCTGTTTGCGCCATATTGTCGTTTTCAGGCTACCAGCGGCCCGACGCACCGCCACCAGATGATGAGCCGCCGCCAAAGCTGCTGCCGCCACTGGAGGAGGATGAGGATCGCGATGAGGAGCGGCGCGAGATGGTGTAATTTTGCTCACGGCGATAGTCACAATGTTCGCAGGTGGTGGTGGTGATGCCGCTGCCTGAACTGAGGGTCGTGGCGCTTTCTAGGATTTCGCGAAAACGGCGCAGCCCGCCTTTGCGTCCGCAATTTGGGCATTCTCGAAAGCGGGCGAAATAGTCAACGATGCGTTGGAAAAACACCGCGCCGAAAAAGAGAGAGAAGAAACCGCCGAAAATTGAAAAGAAAATAACCAGGCCCGGGTCCCATTTTCTGTCAGCGTCAAGCGGGCGGCCCTTGCCCTCGGCCAAGGGCATAACGATGCGGCGGATCACTTCGTTGGTGCCTGTGCGAATGCCTTCGGAATACTTATCATATTGAAAGGCCAACAGGAAATGTGAATCAACCACGTCTTCGGCGGCGGCGTCATATTCACTGTTATACCCGCTGCCCAGTTCAACCCGCATCTCGCGGTCGTGACGCGCAACCAGTATCAAAATACCGTCGTTGCGTTTGGCATTGCCAATGCCCCAGTGATTGAACAACCCGGTGGCGAACCCCTCAAGACTGTCGTTGCCGCCATAAATATGCCGGCTGCCGATGGTCAACACGGTGACCTCAACGCCTCTTTCGCTGCGCAGCTCTTGCAGCTGCTGCATAAGCGCGGCTTCGTCCTCAGCGCTGATAATATCGGCGTAATCGTTGACGTATGGGTTTTTATAACTCGGATAGTTTTGTGCCGCGGCCATTGCGGGCAGCAGCGAAATCAATAGAGCAAATAGCAGGCCCATGTCAGCCTCCGGTCAGATCCTTAAGGACAGTTGGCACCATCATGACATCATCTTTGGTGCAGTCAAATTGGCCCACCTGCATGCGGATCACAAATGCGCCGTTGTGGCGGGTTTGTGTCAGGTAAATCCGGCCATCATCATTGATGCGCGCCAGCAGCGCTTCGGTTTGCGCGTCACTGTCATTGTAGCGGAAGGTGAATAGCGAAAATGCAGGTGCTGTGGTGATTTCAAAGCCATCCATTTTGCTAATGATATCATGACACTCACGAGACCAATTGATGTGGTTTCGCAAGCGTGTCCGCAACCCCTCAAGCCCATAGGCCCGCAGGGTGAACCACAGCTTCAGCCCCCTGAAACGGCGGCCCAAGGGCACCGTCCATTCGTTGTAATTGATGATTTCCTCTTGGCCCAGCGTGTTCAAATATTCGGGCCGCAGCCCCAATGTGTTGATCTGTTCGACAGGGTTTTTCAAGAATTGAACGGCGCAATCAAACTGCGCGCCCAGCCATTTATGCGGGTTAAACACAATGCTGTCTGCCCCATTGATGCCATCCCAGATGTGCCGATATTCAGGGCAAATCATCGCTGAACCGGCCCACGCGGCGTCAACGTGAACATATAGGTCATGCGCTTTGGCCACCTTGACCGTGGTCGCAATATCATCGCTGGCCCCGATTGAGGTGCCACCCACGCAAGCAATCACACCGGCAGGCAGGTAGCCCGCCGCAAGGTCTGCCTTGATGGCCGCATCCAGCGCTGTCGTGTCCATTTGGTGCATCGCATTGGTCGGGATTTTCACCAGATTGTCTTGGCCAATACCCGCGATCCTTGCGGCCTTGTCGATGCTGGAATGGGTTTCGCCAGACGCGTAAAGGCGCAGTCGGGGCAGGGCGGACAGCCCTTGGGTGTTGCCTTTCCAGTCCAAAACACGTTCGCGCATTGTTAGGATGGCGGACAATGTGGTGGTGGTGGCGCTGTCATGAATGGTGCCGGTGAAATCATCCGGCAAGCCCATTGCATCGCGCAGCCAGTTGATCATCACTTCTTCGATTTCATTGGCGGCGGGGGCGGTTTGCCACAGCATCGCTTGGCCCGCGATCGCATTGGCCAACTGCTCGGCCAGCATAGAAGCAGGCGACGCATTCGCCGGAAAATACGCGAAAAAGCGCGGGTGTTGCCAATGGGTGGTGGCGCCGGGCACGATGGCTTCGAAATCCGCAAAGATTTGCTCCATCGGCTCGGCCATTTCGGGCGCTTGGCTGGGCAATTTAGCGGCCGTTTCGCCGGGTTTAACATCGGCGCGCACTGGCTGGTCGCGCAGGCCCGCATGATAGTCCCGCGCCCAATCAGCAGCGCGTTTGGACCAATGGTTTAATTCATCATGATTCATAGCTGCGATAGGGCCATGGGCAAGCTGATTTGGCAAGAGCGGAGTATGCCGCCTATCGGAAAAATCCACCTTGCAGTATGTCGTAAATGCTGTGAAACTGGTCGCTATTAGGCCGCAATAATTGCCGTGCCAGCAGTGCATACAGGAAAAATTCATTGGATATCAACGCAGTAAAGAGTTCATACAAAGCTTGGGCACCGATTTACGACAAAACATTTGGGGCCATTACCATGGTCGGTCGCAAACGCGCCATCCAGCATATCAACACGCGCCAAGGTAAAGTGCTTGAAGTCGGGGTCGGCACAGGCCTGTCGCTGAAGCATTACCAACCGCATTTGCAGGTCACTGGTATTGACGTTTCCACCCATATGCTGGCCAAAGCCCGCAAAAAGGTATCCAAACGTGGGCTGACACATGTTGAGGCGATCACAGAGATGGACGCTCGTGACATGGCGTTGCCGGACAATCATTTTGACACGGTTGTCGCAATGTATCTGGTGTCGGTGGTGCCTGATCCTGAACTGGTGATTGCTGAAATGGCACGGGTTTGCAAACCCGGTGGACAGGTGCTGATCGTCAATCATTTCGCCCGTGAAAAAGGCGCGTTGTCGGTGATGGAAAAGGCCTTTGCGCCCTTTGCCAACAAAATCGGTTGGCATTCGGATTTTTCCATTCACCGCATTTTGGGCGAGGATGATTTGGACATCCAAGACCAGAGCAAACTGCCCCCGATGGGTATGTTCACTTTCCTACGGATGGAAAAGCAAGGCGACAGTACGCCGCTAAACTAACCCAGTAATTTGTCGGTTACACTGGCTGGCAACGCTTTGTTCAGGACCGTGAAATCGCCGCTCCCAAACATCGCAGTCGCCGCGTCATAAATCGCGCGGTGGGTGACCCGCGCCAATGCGGCCCCCAATGAAATGCGTGCCACGCCAATATTGGCGAACTCTGCGCGGCTGACCTTGGCAAAGGGGCCTGCCGCCAGTGCATTCACAGGCAGGTTGGTGGCCGCACATATGCGGGCCAAATCGTCCATGCTGGCGGGCATCGGGATATAAACGCAATCAGCGCCCGCCGCCTCAAAGCCTTGGATGCGCTTGATGGCTTCGGCCAGATCATATTGTTCGTTCAGCACACCATCTGCGCGGGCGACCAGCACAAAATCATTGGGCAGATTGCGGGCCGCCGCCGCCGCCGCACGGATACGCTCCACTGACAGGTCAAAGTCATAGGCCGCGCTGCTGGGCAGGGCGATGTCCTCAATACAAATTCCGGCCAATCCAATTTCCCCCGACAGGCGCACCGTTTCGGCGCAGGTGTCCGGATCATCGCCAAAGCCATTTTCAAAGTCGCCCGAAACAGGGATATCCACCGCCGCGATCAGTTCTTGGGCATGGGCCAGCGCCTCGTCACGGGTCAGCGTGCCCATATCAGGGCGCCCCATGGTGAAAGCATGTGCGCCCGATGAGGTTGCAATCGCCTGCGCGCCTAAGCCCGCCAACATTTTGGCACTGCCAGCGTCCCACGCATTTGCCAGAATGAAGGGATTGCCGCGTTGGTGTAGGTCACGAAAGCTGCTGGGCATGGGTTTTCCTTTTGTCAATTTGGTCGGGTTAATTTGTCTGGCTTTGAGCGAATATAACAAGCCGCGTCAGCGCTGCCTCAAAGGCTGTATCCTCAACCGTCATCGCGACCCTGATATGGCCCGCTGCCGAGGTGCCAAAGCTTTCACCGGGCATTGTGGCAATATGTTCGGCCTCTAGCAAGGCGTCGGCAAAACCTAACCCCGTCATCCCCGTGGCGCGGATGTCCAGCATCAGGTACATCGCCCCCATACAGGGCACATGTTTGACCACGTTTTGACCTGCCAGCACTTGCATAGAGATCTCGCGGCGACGTTTGAATGGGGCGGCGATGTCACGTTCCATTGGGGCGCCGCGACCCAGCGCGTATAGGGCGGCGTCTTGGATGTAACCGGCCACGCCATAGGTCGTGTGGGTTGCCAGATTGATCAGGTTTTCGATCACCGGTTCAGGGGCAATGATCCAACCAATGCGGCTACCCGTCATGGCAAAGCTTTTGGACATCGAGCCAACCACCAAGGTGCGTTCAGCCATATCAGGCAGGGCGCGCGGACTGATGTGCTCGCCTTGCCAGATCTGGGTGTCATAGACCTCGTCTGAGATCAGCCATAGGTCATGTTCAATGCAGGTTTGCGCGATGCCGTCTAACGTGGCACGGGAATAGACCACGCCCGTTGGGTTGTTGGGCGAGTTGATCAACAGGGATTTAGCGCCGCTGGCGTGTTTGGCAATTTCGGAGGCGCGGGGCTGAAAACCATCTGCTGCATGGGCTGGAATGGTTTGCGGCCTTGCCCCGACCGCGCGCAGGGTAGCGGGGTAGGTGGCGTAATAGGGGTCAATATAAAGCGCTGTATCGCCTTCGTCACAAACCGCATGATGGGTGGCAAACAGGGCGGATTGCCCCCCCGGTGTAATCAGAACGTTATCTGCGGTTGTGGCCACGCCAGTTTGCGCTTGCACCCGTGCGGCCACAGCTTGGCGAAGCTCGGGCGTGCCCGGCACGCTGGCGTATCCGGTATGACCGCCAATGGCGGCCTGATGCATGGCGTTCAGAATGTCGGGATGGGTGCGAATATCATGTTCACCGATGGTCAATTCGGTCACATCGATGCCACCGGCAATCATGCGCCGTGCTTTAAGGAATGTACCCCAGCCGCCATCGCGATCAGCGGTGCTGTCATTGTCCACACCGCTTAGCAATGTGCTGATCCTGTTTGATTGTTTCATACATCATCTCCGTCCATCAATTGGGGGACGCGATCATGTGCGAGGGTGTTTGTCAAACGCTGTTTTGTTTGGCCGCCCGATAGGACATCGGTAGGGATACCAGATAGATCAGATCGACCAAGACCATCACATGCCACGGGAACACCGTCAGGCTGATCATGAACAACACAACCAAGCCAAAAACCACGGCCTGATGCTCGCGTTTGACGCTGACTTGTTTTAACGAAAATGTCGGAATCCGGCTGACGGCCAAGGCTCCTGCTGCGATGATATAAAGAGAAATCATCACTTGGTGATCGGCTATGCTGCTCCATCCGCTTAGGTACAAAAAGGCGGGTAAAAACCCAAGCAACGCCAGCGCAGGTGCCGGTACGCCAACAAAGAACCGGTCGTCCTGCGGGGTGTCGTCATCCTCGAGCAGAGCGACGTTGAACCGCGCCAAGCGCATCATGCAGGCGATGGTGAACATGATCAGCGCGAGCCAGCCGATGTTGGCAAATTCAGTGCCTGCAAAAAACATCAGATACAGCAGGATGGTTGGCGCGATGCCAAAGTTAAAGAAATCGGCCAGCGTGTCCAGCTCAGCCCCGAACTGGCTACTTGAATCCAGCATCCGCGCCAATTTTCCATCAACGCCGTCCAACAAAACCGCCAGCATCAACAGCGCCATTGCCACCGAGTAATTCCCAGCCATTCCAGACCGCACAGCCGTCAAACCAGCACAAAGCCCGAAAATGGTGACAAAGTTCGGAATGAACCGCCGCAGCGGCACGTTTTTTGGCTCTGGTACGTTCAAATGGATTTTCCCACGTAGTTTGGTGTCGGGTCAGACAGATCAGCCAGCGCGGTTTCACCTGCCACGGCATTTTGGCCCAGCACGACTTTTGGCTGCACGCCCACAGGTAGGAACACATCAAGCCGCGAGCCAAACCGGATCAAGCCAAACACCACGCCCGCGTCCGTTTGGGCACCAACCGTTGTGAAACAAACGATGCGGCGTGCCACCAATCCGGCAATCTGGATCACGCCGATTTTCAACCCATCAGGCCGCGTGATCGTCAGCGAGTTTCGCTCGTTGTGCTCACTGGCCTTGTCCAGTGATGCATTCACGAATTTACCCTTGTGATAGGTGATATTGCTGAATTCACCCGCCACTGGCGCGCGGTTCACATGGCAGTTGAACACATTCATAAACACCGACACGCGCACCCGTTCCTCGTCGCCTAAGCCCATATCGGCAGGCGGCACCATGGTGGTGATCAGGTTGACGATGCCATCGGCGGGCGACAGGATCAGATCGTCATTTTGTGGCACCGAGCGCACTGGGTTGCGAAAGAAGTAATAGCACCAAACCGTCAGAACCATGCCGACCCAAAACAGCGGGCCCCAAAGCAAGCCAAGCGCAACAGAAATTGCCGCAAAAATGGCAACGAATTTCAGCCCTTCGGGGTGCATCGGGACGGCAACGATTTTTAACGGATTGGACATGTCTATGTTCGCTTTTTTCTTAGGTCAGGTGTTGGATCAGCACGTATGCCAGAAACAGCGCATTTGCAATCAACAAACACATAACAGCCAGCGAGCCAAGGTCTTTGGCGTCGCGGGCAAATTCATTCCAGTCAGGCGATATATGGTCAACCACGGCCTCAATGGCGGTGTTTAGGGCCTCAACGGCGATCAGCACCAGCGCCAAAATGCTAGCGATAATGTACTCGCCCAAAGTTGCGCCGACCCCGACAAAGCCAGCCATCACGATCAGATACAACAACACCTCGTGACGAAAGGCGGTCTCACCCCACAACCGCTTGAGGCCACCGATGGAATAGCTGGTGGCCGCAAAGATATGCTTGATACCGGTAATGCGTTCAGGTTTTTGTTTTGGGCTCATGGGTTACTCCGCCGCCGAGACGCATCGATCGAACACGTCAAGGTTTGAGTTAAGCTCACTTGTTTTGATATCCATCAATCCCAAGACTGAATGGAACAGGTGCGCATGTGTTGCAGGCTTTTGCGAAAGCGTTTCAATACAACCCATATCAGGTTCGAAAACCGATTTATAGGCCTCGGACAGCCATATCACAAAAGGCACTTTGGTCTGTGTCTCGGGGGCCATGAAATAGGGGGTGCCGTGCAGGTACAATCCATTTTCCCCCAATGATTCACCGTGGTCAGACATGTAGATCATGCTGGCAATGGCTTTGTCCTGAGTTTCAAGGATCTTGATGGTTTCAGCCAAAATATGGTCCGTATAGGCGATGGTGTTGTCATAGGCGTTGACGATTTCATCTACTGAACAGTTCTTCAGCTCGTTGCTTTGACAGGCTGGTGTGAAGCGTTCAAAGGCCTTGGGATAGCGCAAGTAATAAGACGGGCCGTGGCTGCCGATATGGTGCATCACCAATACCGTGTCCTCGGTGATTGTGTCGATGATGTCTTGCAGGGCGGGCAGGAATATCCCGTCGTTGCATTCGCCCGTGGCGCAGAATTCCGGGTCTTCTGAGTAGGTCAGCATTTGGCTGCCGCCAACGCGGGTCGCGATGCCTTTGTCGCCGGTGTTATTGTCCAACCAGTGTACCTGAACACCAGCGTGGGCCAAAATATCCAACAGGTTTTCATTGGCCAAACCGGCGGTGTAAGAATATTCATCACGGCCAAACCGAGAGAACATGCAGGGCAGCGACGTGGCGGTGGCGGTGCCGCAACTGCTGACATCTTGAAAGGCGATCACGTCTGTGCGCGCGGCCAATTCAGGCGTGGTGTCGCGTGCGTATCCGTTCAGACCGAAATTTTGCGCCCGCACGGTCTCACCCACCATGATCACTGTCAAAATGGGTTTTTCGGCAGCGCTGATCAACGGCCCACGCACCGCGTCCCTGCCGCGTTCTTGCAAGACAATATCGCGGCTATTCAACATAAGCAGGGCATATTTAATTGCCCCATTCAGCGGCGCGCCGGGTTGAAAACTGCCCATCAGATCCTTGTTGTCGTGGACCGCGCCCGAAAAGGATTTGTAATTGGCCAAAAGCAGGGCCAAACACAACAGGATTGCCGCCAAAGCCAGAGCTGTTTGGCTGAGCAAGGCGCGTAAAAACGTCGGGCGTTTGACTTTGACCCAGATGATGAACAGTGAGGGTAGAATTGCGTAGATCAGTAAGTGGCTGATAAAGCTGGATGTTATCAGGTGCTTACCTTCTTGCATCGTTGTGGTCACCACGTTCTGGATCATCTCGCGGTTTATCATCACGCCCAGCGTGTCCATGTAATAGGACGACACACCGCCAGTCATCAGCAATAAAATTAGGAACGGTTTTTGCAACCATTTGCTGGAAAATACTGCAATGACGAACAGAACAAGTCCAAACACGGCCAGCCCGAACAAGGACGTTTGCACGATACTGCCATCAAATATCCGCAGCCCGTTGGCCCAGAAAGTGGCGTTATAAGCGGCCATGATGAAGATTGCGGTTACTAGGCTGAGTATGACAGGGGATAGGCCGCGGTCTGCTGCGCTGTCCTCGACAGATCTGGTCATATTGGGTCCTGAATTTTGGTTGGATTTTGATCCTGATTGCGCGTGTTATAGACTGTTTCAAAGTGGATTGTCACGCTTCAGGTTTTGGGCCGTGACGGCGTCATGTATCGGTTAATTTTTCACGGCCAATATTCGGCAAAATTGGTCGAAATTCAGGCTGTATTTCAAAAAGTGAAAAAGCCTACGCACAGGCCCGAATCGACGGCATTAATCAAAAATTAATGAGGAATGGAATCGCTCTAAAACACGTTTCAAGCATATGGGCTACGTTTCCTTGGCGGCCCAAGTTCGAAAATTATTGCTTTGATAATAATGACTTGAGTGCGTTCGAACAAAGTCTTGATAAAAAATTAGGATTCATCGTATGATCGAAAAGTTAATATTTTGAATTTTTTTGAAGACCAATTTTATTTTACGAGGAACTGCTGTTGCATATAGTGTTCTCCATATTTGTCTTTATTTTTGCCGGATTGTTTGAAACTTTCCGACATGGCATTTTTGGACTAAATCCAACCGAAATCATGACCGTGACCGCAGCCATTTTGGGCCTGTGCGCTTTTGCTATTTTGCGCATGGATGTTTTATCTGTGCTGCAGCGTCCAAAGCGCGATCTTTACGGGCATAGCCATCTGGGTTGGACATGGTCACGCACGGTTCTTGGGCTCTTTCTTGGGGCATTGTTGTGGATCGTTCCCGCCGTCATTGACCCTATTCAGTTTCAAACCGAAGCGCTTTCTTTACGAACGCCAACACTGCTCACGGCTCTGGCGCTTCAAGTTTTGTTGGTGGCCTTGCCGCAAGAGTTATTCTTTCGCGAGGCTGCCATCAAATCCTTTCGCGGCGACACAAGTACGATCTATTTATTGTCCGGTTTGGCCTATTTCGTCTTTTTTGTACCGGCCGGCTTGCCAACGGCAGTGGTTATGGCGGGGGCAGGGGTGTTTTTCATGACCCTGCGCCTGATTGGAACCAGTATTTTGGCAATCGCTTTGATCCACGGTGTGTTGAACATGTTGTTGACCAAGGGTGTGACAATGGGTCTGAGCGGCAATGATGAATGGTTATATGCGGGCTACTTCTTTGCGGTTTGTGTCGGGTTATCCGTTGTGATCAAGCGCCTGTTCGCTCAAAAAACAAGCGAGTATTCATATGCCTGATGGTGCCCTACATACAGCGACAGATCATGATGCCACCTATATCAAGGCGTCGCGTTACACTGTTTTGGTGCCCCTAAAGGGCGCGCGTCAACTGGCCTATAACACCGTGTCGCAAGCGTTTTCGATCTGGGATAAGGCCGATATGGGCCATTGGGACGCGTTGCAATCGGCGGGTCATGTGCCGTTTTCGCCAGCCTATCGTGGCTTTGTTCAGGGCGGTTATGTCGTGAACGCAGACGCGGACGAGCGTAAAACCGTTGAGGGCAATTACAACAACGTGCGTTATAACGATGGTCACATGATGATGACGGTCGCTCCGACTCTGTCGTGCAATTTTGGTTGTCATTACTGTTTTCAAGGTGTCGACAAGCCCCTGACGAAAATGACCCCCAAGGTGCGGGCAGCTGCGACAGAATATCTGCTGCGAGAGCTGCAGGGGCGCAAAAGTTTTCATTTGACGTGGTATGGCGGTGAGCCTTTGATGGACATGCAGTCAATCTGGGATATCTCGGCGGAAACCATCCGCTATTGTGACGCCAATGGCATCAGATACACCTCAATGATGATCTCGAACGGCTATAAAATGACCGTACCCGTGGCCGAAAAGCTGAAAAAGGCGCGGGTAACCAAGGTTCAGATCACCTTGGATGGCAACGAGGCCACCCATGACAGCCGCCGCCATTTGACCAGTGGCAAAGGCACGTTCCAAAAGATCATGGACAACATCAAAGCGGTGACTGATCTAAAGCTGCTGCGGGTTTCAATCCGCGTCAATATTGATGGCAACAACGAAGCTGAGGCGGCCTTGTTGCTGGACACGCTTCAGGCCGCTGGCCTGAGTGTGAAAAACGGTGTGACGGTCTATTTCGCTCCGGTCGAGAGTGTCGCCGAGGCGGCAAACGCCTGCGACAGCTGCCTGTCCAAAACCAATTACGCAGCGGCGGAAACCCGTTTGCAAAATCTGGCCTTCGAAAAAGGTCTGATGCCGATGCCAAAAGCGCCCCGCCATTTGGGGCTATGCACGGCGGTGAAACCCAATTCATTTGTAATCGTTCCCAATGGGGATCTGCACAAATGTTGGGATACAGTTATGGATTCAAGCCTGCGGGTTGGATCCGTTATCAGTGCAGCGCGCAAAAAAGACGCTGTCACTGAGGCGAAGTGGAACACTTGGTCCCCCCTGAACAACAGTGTTTGCAGCGACTGTGTGTTGCTGCCGGCCTGCGCGGGGGCCTGCGCCTTTAAATTTATCCACAATGATTACGCTTCTGGTGAAGCTGGGAAATTACCCTGTCCAAGCCTGAAGTTCAATTTGACCGAACAGCTGTTTCTGCGTGCCAAGGCACGCGGGTTCGTCCAAGCGGACGACTGGGATCAGAACAACAGCCCCACGGTCACAGGCGATGAGATGCGCACAGGAAACCGGCACACGCTGGATTCCGTTGGCGCAGCTTACGACGATATGAACGCATTTTCTGCGAACGCATCTGCCTGACAATCCCGGCCACAATTACAGTGGCCCATTGATCAATTCATACCCTGATCCGGTTCATTTCCAATTCTGCCGCAATTTCTGCCAATGGGAAAAACCATGCAATTTATTGACCAAGCTTCTGCCTATTCAAGCAAGTCTATCACGCTGCAACAGGCAATCGACGCTGGACGCGCTCATTTGACCGTCCAACCCGGCGCCGAGAAGCTGGCCGTATGTTTTCGCCCGGAATTGAAAATAGCCAATGCCTTTGACAAGGCAATCGACGCCAGGGTGCGTTTTTTCGATCTTTCGACACAGGACAAGCTCGATCTTCTTATTACGGAGCTTTTGCCTGATTTCTTCCATGCCGATTTGTTGCCCCTGACCGGGCGTGACGAATGGTGTGTTCATTTTGTGGTGGATGGCGACGTGCACCGCACTCTTATTCTGGATGCCAACGGCATCCGGTCAATTGAAAACGGCCAGGACCTAAGTCCGGCCATTGAACTGGAGACTGATATTATGACTATTCTTGCATTACTTCGCTCAACGATTGCTGATTTTCACATCGCATCAACCGAGCCAACTGTAACCCCGTACACCGAACTGACTGTCGACGAAGCCAGCGCCATCACCGGCGGCATGCCCGTGCCGGATCCTGCTTTTGAGGCCGACAGTGGCAATGAAGGTGATGAGGCCAATGAAAACAATGAAGACGACGAAGGCGACGAAAACAACGAAGGCGACGAAGGCAACGAGCCCAACCTGTTTGACGAGGGTAATGAAGGCAACGAGTTCACCACAACCGGTGCTGATGAAGGCAACGAGGGCAATGAGTTTACCACAACCGGTGCTGACGAAGGCAATGAGGGCAACGAGTTCACTACAACTGGTGCTGACGAAGGCAATGAAGGCAACGAGTTCACTACAACCGGTGCTGACGAAGGCAATGAAGGCAATGAGATCACACCCTTTGACGAAGGCGATGAAGGTAACGAGGGCGACGAAGGCAACGAAGGCAACGAAGCCTCGCCCAACGATGAAGGTGATGAAGGTAACGAAAACTCATTTGATGAAGGCAATGAAGGCAACGAATTCGCATCCACGACCAACGACGAAGGCGATGAAGGCAACGAAGGCGAAGAAGGCAACGAAGGCAATGAGCTCGGTGTAGACGAGGGTAACGAAGGCAACGAAACCATCGCCGATGGCAACGAAGGTAACGAAGGCGAAGAAGGCAACGAAGGCAACGAAGCCGGGGTAGACGAAGGTAACGAAGGCAACGAGAATATCATCAATACGCTGTTCGACGAAGGCGATGAAGGCAACGAAGGCCAGGAGGGCAACGAAGGCAATGAAGTCGGTCTCGATGAAGGCAACGAAAACAACGAAACCATCGACGATGGCAACGAAGGTAACGAAGGCGAAGAAGGCAACGAAGGCGATGAAACCGGGACCGATGAAGGCACCGAAGGCAACGAATATACTCCCTTTGACGAAGGTGATGAAGGCAATGAAGGCAATGAAGCCGGCCTTGACGAAGGCAATGAAGGCAACGAAGCCTCGCCCTTAGACGAAGGCGATGAAGGTAATGAAGGCGATGAAGGCAACGAATTCAACGAGCCCAACGACGAAGGCGATGAAGGCAACGAAGGCCAGGAGGGCAACGAAGGCAATGAAGTCGGTCTCGATGAAGGCAACGAAGGCAACGAAACCATCGACGATGGCAACGAAGGTAACGAAGGCGAAGAAGGCAACGAAGGCAACGAAGCCGGGGTAGACGAAGGTAACGAAGGCAACGAGAATATCATCAATACGCTGTTCGACGAAGGCGATGAAGACAACGAAGGTCAGGAGGGCAACGAAGGCAATGAATTCGGTCTCGATGAAGGCAACGAAAACAACGAAATCATCGACGATGGCAACGAAGGTAACGAAGGCGAAGAAGGCAACGAAGGCGATGAACTCGGTGTAGACGAGGGTAACGAAGGCAACGAATCTACACCCTTTGACGAAGGTGATGAAGGCAATGAAGGTGATGAAGGCAATGAGGGCAACGAGAACGTAGCGAATGACGAAGGCGACGAAGGCAACGAGAACTCGGTCAACGACGAAGGCAACGAAGGCAACGAGAACTCAGTCAACGATGAAGGCGACGAAGGCAACGAGAGCTCAGTCAACGATGAAGGCGACGAAGGCAACGAGAACTCAGTCAACGATGAAGGCGACGAAGGCAACGAAGCCGTTG
The DNA here is from genome assembly GCA_033851955.1 of Marinosulfonomonas sp. Taxonomy (GTDB): domain Bacteria; phylum Pseudomonadota; class Alphaproteobacteria; order Rhodobacterales; family Rhodobacteraceae; genus Profundibacter. Next base: position 151,784 of record JAWSVK010000001.1, on the reverse strand, counting down.
ATCCTGATTTTGATGGAAATGAAGGTGACGAGGGTGATGAGGGCGACGAAGCCGACGAAGACAACGAAGGCAATGAAGGCGACGAAGTCGATACGACACCTAATGATGAAGGCAACGAAGATAACGAAGGCAATGAAGGCGACGAAGGCAATGAAGGCGGCGTCGACGAAGGCAACGAAGGTAACGAAGGCAACGAGGGCGATGAAGGTAACGAAGCCGGCGTTGACGAGGGCAACGAAGACAACGAAGGCAACGAAGGCGATGAAGGCAACGAAGCCGGACTTGACGAAGGCAACGAAGGTGACTCCGACGAAACCGGGCCAAACGACGAAGGCAACGAGGACAACGAAGGCAACGAAGGTGACGAAGGCATCGGCGCCGGCGATGATGAAGGTAACGAGAACAACGAAGGCAACGAAGGTGACGAAGGCATCAGCGCTGGCCAAGACGAAGGCGACGAGAACAACGAAGGCAATGAGGGCGACGAAGGCATCGGAGCTGGCCAGGACGAAGGCGACGAGGGTGATGAACCCGCGGCGGCTGCGGCTCTGTCCTCTGATGGTGACAAAGACGGCTCATGTGCAGGTTACGCCTGCGGTGCTGACGGTGGCCATGACGACGATGCCTGCGGCGCAGATGCCTGTGCAATTGACGCGGGTGGTGCGGATGCCGATGCGAGCGAAAGCCCACTGGGTGCCGACCTTGCAGCAGGGCTGGACATCGGTGACATCGATGTCGGCTAAGGCCGCCTAAGACACAGATTTTCTGCGTCTCATAAAATTAGTTTCGCGATCAGTTTGGCAACAAATTGGACGCGAAACTCCTGAGAACTTAGTCAAGTTCAAAGCGTTTTGCCTCGTTGTCTGACATTCAGAAAACGCGGCCAAGCGCTTTATCTAATTTGGCGAATATCATTTTTTTCAATCCGGCTGGGTTCTGTGCCCGCCCAACAACCTCGGAGATTTCACCATGACATTTCTTGATCTTTTTCGTTCCAGCACGGCCATTTTCAACTCAACCTTGATTGGCTCAAAGCTTGAAGTTTTGGATGCGGATCAAGCAGCCGCAATTCACGGTGGCATGCCATTGGTTGATCCAGCCCAACCTAGCAATGAGGGCGACGAGGGCGACGAAGCGGATGAAAACAACGAAGACAATGAAGGTGATGAGGGCGACGAAGCCGAAGAGGGCGATGAGGGCGATGAAGGCGACGAGTCCGACGAGGCCAATGAAGACAATGAGCACGATGAGGGTGACGAAAATGATGAGGGCGATGAAAACAATGAGGCCAATGAAAATAATGAAAATGACGAAGGCGATGAAAACAACGAAGGCAATGAAAACGATGAGAACGACGAAGGTGACGAAGGCAATGAAGGTACGCTGAACAACGAAGGCGACGAGGGCGATGAGGCCAACGAGGGCGATGAGGGCTTTGAAAATGATGAAAATGACGAGGGCGATGAAGGCAATGAAGCCAACGAAGATAACGAAAATGACGAAAATGATGAAGGCAATGAAAATGACGAGGCAGCTGGTGACTCCGCCAACGACGAAAACGATGAGGCCGACGAGGGTGACGAAGCCAATGAAGACAATGAAGGCGACGAAGCCGATGAAGGCGAAGAAGGTGACGAAGCTAATGAAGGCGATGAAATTGCTGATGAGGGCGATGAAGGCGACGAGAATGACGAAGGCAATGAGGACAACGAAGGCAATGAAGCTGACGAAGGTGACGAAGGCGATGAGACCGGTGCAGATGACTTAGACGAGGGCGACGAAGGCAATGAGGTAACACCAACGGATGAAGGCAACGAGAACAACGAAGGCAATGAAGGAAATGAAGGCAACGAAGCGGGGCTTGACGAAGGTGATGAGGGCAACGAGGGCGAAGAAGGTGACGAAGGCAATGAGGCTGGCGTTGATGAGGGCAATGAGGACGATGAAGGTAACGAAAACGATGAGGGCAATGAGGCAGGCTTAGACGAGGGCAATGAGGGCAATGAAGTTGGTGCGGACGATCAAGGCGATGAAGGTAACGAAGGCGACGAGGGTGACGAAGGCAATGAAGCCGGAGCCGACGAAGGCAGTGAAGACAATGAAGGCAACGAAAACAACGAGGGCAATGAAGCTGGCCTGGATGAGGGCAATGAAAACAACGAAGGCGACGAAGATGATGAGGGTGACGAAGCTGGCGTAGATGAAGGCGACGAGGGCGATGAAAATGTGCCCGATGACGAAGGCGATGAAGGCAACGAAGCCAATGAGGGCAACGAAAACGACGAAGATGACGAGGGTAATGAGGGCGACGAAGGTGACGAGGGCAACGAAAACCAAGACGAAAATGACGAACACAACGAAAACGACGAAGGCGATGAGGGCAACGAGAACAATGAGGCCGATGAGTCCAATGAGGACGATGAGGACAATGAGGGCAATGAGGGCAACGAAGCTAATGAGGGCGATGAGAACGACGAAAATGACGAAGGCAACGAGGGCAACGAAGCCAATGAAGATAATGAAAATGACGAGAGCAATGAGGGCAATGAATTAAACGAGGGCGATGAAGACGACGAAGGCGATGAGAATGACGAAGCCAACGAGGGCAACGAGGGTAATGAGGGCAACGAGAACGAAGAAGATGGCGACGCCCAGACCTTTGGCGCAGATGAGGGTGACGAAGGCGACGAGTCAAACGAGGGAAATGAAGACAACGAAGGCGACGAACTCGATGAAGCTGATGAGGGAAATGAGGCCAACGAAGAAAATGAAGGCGACGAGGCTGATGAAGGTAACGAGGCTGATGAGGGTAACGAGGACAACGAATTCAATGAGGGTGATGAAGGTGACGAAGGCAATGAGGCCAACGAAGACAATGAAGGTGATGAGGCCGACGAGGGCAACGAAAACAACGAACCAATTGCTGGCGACCTAGGTAACGAGGGCAATGAAGCCAACGAAAATGACGAGGGCGACGAAGGCGACGAGGCTAATGAGGGCGATGAAGACGACGAAGGCGACGAAAGCAATGAAAATAACGAAAGTAATGAAGACGACGAAAACAATGAAGGTGACGAAAGCGACGAAGGCGACGAAGGCAATGAGGGCAATGAGGGCGACGAAAACGACGAAGGCGACGAGAGCCTCGGTTTTGGTGAAGGCAATGAGGACGACGAAGGCGACGAGACCGACGAGGGTGACGAAGGCAATGAAGGCGATGAGGGCGATGAAAATGATGAAGGCAATGAGCAAAATGAAGGCAACGAAGAAGACGAGGGCAACGAGGGTGACGAGGGCGACGAGGTTATCCCTCCTGGCAACGAAGATAATGAGGGCGATGAAGGCGACGAGGGCAATGAAGGCGATGAAGACGATGAAGACAACGAAGGTGATGAGGGCGATGAGGGCGACGAGGACAATGAGGGCAATGAGGGTACCGAGGGAGATGAGGGTGATGAAAACGATGAAGGCGACGAGATAAACGAGGGCAACGAGAACAATGAAGGTGACGAATACGACGAAGGTGACGAAGGTGACGAAGACAATGAATCGGATGAAAGTGACGAGGGCAATGAGGGTGACGAGGCCAACGAGGACAATGAAGGCGACGAAAATGATGAAGCCAACGAAGGCGATGAAAGCAACGAAGACAATGAGGGAGACGAGCACGACGAGAACGATGAAGGAGATGAAGCCGTAAGTGATGGCAATGAGGGAGACGAAGGAGACGAAAGCAACGAGGGCCTTGAAGGCAACGAAGACAACGAAAATGACGAAGGTGACGAGTCCAACGAGGGTGATGAACATAACGAGGGTGACGAAAATAACGAGGGTGACGAAGGCAACGAGGGCAACGAAGCCAACGAGGACAACGAAAACGATGAAGGCAATGAAGGCAATGAAGGCGCTGAGGGCGACGAAGACAATGAAGGAGACGAAGGCGACGAGAGCAACGAAGGCAACGAAGACAGCAACCCAAGTGGCGATGAAGGCGATGAAGGCGACGAGGGTAATGAAGGCGACGAAGACGACGAAGGTGATGAGAACGACGAAAACGACGAAGGCAATGAAGCCAATGAGAATGACGAAAACGATGAAGGCGATGAGGCCAACGAAGGTGATGAAAATAACGAAGGCAACGAAGGCAATGAGGGTGATGAGGCCGACGAAGGCAATGAAGGCAATGAAGCAGACGAGGGCAATGAGGGCGACGAAGGTCTCCCGGCCAGTGAACTTGCGGGCTCTTGTGGCGGCTATGCTTGTGGGGCCGACGGCGGCCATGACGATGATGCCTGCGGGGCAGATGCCTGTGCGGTTGATGCGGGCGGCAGCTCCAAACTCGACGCGGATGATGTGCCTCTGGGCGCAGATCTTGCGGCTGGATTGGACGGCGGTGACATTGATCTGGGTTGATCAATCTAAGTTTGGCTGATAAAAGTCAGGGGTCGAGGCAATAGTGGTCTCGACCTTTCAACATGGCCCATTCTGGCCAAAAACACCGCGCCGGGTGAATTGCATCTGGGTGACAAGTTATTCAATAAACTATTCAAAACGACCAAAATATTATATGCTAGAAAAATTATTTAACTCAGGACTTCTGGAATGAAACTGCTTTCAATATCCGTCGGCTTGCTCCTCGCTGCACTGGGCATCTTTTTCGTGCCGGTCAGTTTTTCGGTCGATGGTTTTGGGCTCGTGGTCAATCCCGGCGGTGTGCGCACGGTAAGGGCTGTTGAAAATGGGCAGGTTTTGCATTTTCCCTCCACGGACGGAAAATTCACGCCGGGCCAAATCGTAACGGCTGTGGTGTTTGGCGACGCGGTGGCCAAAAACGGGCTGCTAGAAGGCACCTTGAGCCGTGAATTGGCCAAAGTCAAAACCGACTATCTTGATAAATACTCCAAGCTGTTTTTAGACCGCGAGCGTGACAATGCCAAACGGATCGCGACGGCAGAACGTCTTTTGGCACTAGAAGTGCTGACCAAATCCACCTCCGAAAATATCGCCAAATTGCAGGCCTTCAATGTCACCAGCCAGAGTGACATCGAGACCCTGAACCAAGAACGGATGGCACAGCTTGCCCAATTGGAAGACCTGCTTAAACGTTCCGGTGAGGTCTCGGCATTGCCCGCACAAAAACTGGCCACAATGCTTGATTCCATCCAATCGTCGCGGCTGGCGGTGATTAATTCCAACGCGACAAAATTCAGTTCCGAGAAAAAGGTGCTGGATATGGTCAAGGAATTGAACAAGCTGCTCTATTCCAACTCGATCGACCGCGCCGAGATCAAAATCCTGTCGGATCGGCTGACAAATCTGGACCTCCAGATGAGTGAGCTGGACGCGCTGCGTGAAACCCAGATATCCGAAGCCGCTGCGCGCTATCTGGCCAAAGCGGTGCTGCCTCAAGTCGCGGTTGCCGACGGGCTGGCGCTCGATATGCGCACTCTTCAAGCCAGCCGCGCCGATGTCGCCAAGAATGACCCGCTGCGTCTGCTGGCCAACGAAAACCCTGCCCAAGGACTGTCTTTGTTGGTCTATGGCGTGCCAAAGCAAGGCACGGTTTTGCTGCGCCACGGCGACCGCGCAATCATGCTTGAATTGCCAATCAATCCGTCCCAAGCCACCAAGGCCTTGAGGGCAGGTGGCCTGCGCGTGGCCCAGATTCACACCGACCGCCAGATCGCGGGCTCTTTTGAAATCAGTTCGATTTTCATCCAGCTGGAAAACGATCCCCAAGACCGTTTGAGCGTTATTTCGGCAAAGGCAAGCAACGACCGAGGCGTGCCTGTCATGGTGGCGACCACGATTATTCAAGCCACGCCCAGCACACCACAAACGCAAAGCCAAAGCAACGAAATCATCGGCTTTCTGGAAAACCGCCATGCGGTGGCTTTGGTCCCAGGGCAACGGTTGCGCGGTTCAATCAGCGATTCAAAAACCGGTTCTGAGATTGTGTTTGAAGCGGTCTTGTTGAACCGCGACTTTGCGACTGTCGACACCAAAGAATTGGGCATCCGTTTGGGCAATCAATCCTTGGCGGCCAAGATCATTAAACGCGGCGTTCTCAGTCAGGTCGTGGTGGGGGTGGATGAAAGCTCGGCCCGCCAGATTGAAAATCTACCGGGTGCCGTGGTGCATCTCAGTTTTCCGTTGGCGCGACAATCCTTGTTCAGCTTTTTGATGGCACGCGATGCGTCAATCTAGGTTGAAATCGATAGTTTTTTGGGCACGCGCCGTTTGGACACTGCTGCGCAAGCGCCGCAAGTTTGTGAAACAAACCACGCAAACGGATTGTGGCGTTGCTTCGGTGCTGACAGCGCTGAATTTTCTGGGTCGGCCAATTGATCCGGCCCATGCGGTCGCGGCGATGGATTCTGAGCGCACCGGCACCAGCCTAGAAGCATTGCGGCTATATTTTGAGCAAAATTACGGGTTAAAGGCCACCGCTTACGCTGCTGATCCTGAACAGATACGTAAATTCAAAGGCCAGATCATCCTGCATATGCGCCAGATGCATTATGTGGTTTTACTGCGTGCCACCAAGGACGGCGTTTTGGTGTTTGACCCATCACTTGGCCCGGTTTATTACCCAAGCGTTGATTTTGCGGCCCTCTATTCGGGGCATCTTTTACAATGCATAAAACCACCGAAAAACGCTGCACCCAACATGGTGCCCGCTAAACAACGCCCAATGCCGCAACCATCGCGCGACGTGGTCAGGCAACGGGCCGAACCATTGGGGCTGTTCATCATCGGTGTCGCGACCCGATTATTAGAATGCGCGTTGCTACTGTGCCTCGTGGCGGTGTTGTTTTTGGTGTTGAACCGCGCCAGCTTTCCGTCCTTGTTGCAGGCTTTTGCCGTTATATCCGTGGCTGGACTGGCGCTGATGTTGGCACGCCACATCCGGTTTGAAGGCGAAAACGGCTGGGTCCGCACCCGTCAATCACGGCTTTGGCGATCAATCCTACGCACCTCAATGAGGGGGCGGGATTTGCACGGATTTCGGGGCCGTAATGAGCGCGAAGTTTCAGGCTCATTGCGGCGCAATCTGGGGGTCAGCCTTCAACAACGCTCCGAGGTGCCCGCAACGCTTGGCTCCTTCGCGGTGATGCCAGTCATGCTCTGTTTGCTCAGCCCGTTCTTGGGGCTGGCCTATGTGGTTTACTATTTGGCGGTGCTGACCGTGACGCATCTGGATGGCATCCAAGTCTGCCGCCGCTCGGTGCGGGGCAAATATGGTCGCTACTCAAAACTGACGCAGGGGCAATCCCTGATCAACGTCGCCGCCGCATCCGAGCTGATCGGCGAGGTGGCCAAATGGTCGGTGATCGGGGTGGCGGGTTATACCGTGTTGGTCGGGGCGTTACCGCCAGTGGCGTTGATGTTTTGGATATTGACCGCCATGCAAATCGTGCCAATTGATTTCAAACGCGCTGTGGTGCTGACCCCCACAAACGAAACCAATGAGACCGTGCCGGGTCTGACAGGCTCTGAGGTTCCACTGCGCCAACAGCGTTTGATCGGACCCGTTGATCTGAGCGTCACCCGCACGCCTGATCTGATCAAAATTGATGGCATTGCGCCGCTGACCATGACCTTGCAACAACCTGACCTGACGGTGCGCGAACAGCGGTTGATCATGGCCGATGTGGTGGCCCACACGCTCAAAAACCTGCCCGAGGATCAGCGTATTGACGTCGGGCCGATCCGCATTTTTGGCCCCGGACAAAACGCCAATCAGGCCGAGTATGAATATCTTCAGATCGCCCGTGAAAGCCGCAGCAATACAAAGGATCTTCCGGCGCTGCGGGCACGTGGCAAAACGGCGGATGGCGAATTGCCCAATCCTGTGATGCGAAATCTGATCAGCTGCGAGCCTGGTGATTTTCCGGTGTTTTGGGATCTGCGCAGCGTGCTGGCCGTGAGTGATTTGCAAGAAACCGCAGCAATCGCGGGCTGTCCCAAAGTCGGCCACCTGACCATGGGTCGTTTGACGGTGATTGAAAGGAGCCAAAGCTGATGTCAGTAACCTATCCACTATTAGGCACCCTATGGCCCTGGACCGAAGTTGCAGCGCCGCCAGAACTGGCTTCGCTACCGCTGGATGTGTTTTTCACCGACCCAAAGCACACCTCAATCAGTGCTGCCAAATGGATGCGCCTGTCCAACCATGACGCGGCACCGCGTTGCAGCTATGCGTTGCGGGTGTTGCGCAAGGACGGCAAGGGCGAATTGGCCCGTTGGAATTCAGGCTCCGGTCTTTGGGAACCTGTGGCGTTGTTTGATGTACCGGATCAGCGCAAAGGTTGCTCGATCATTGAGCTAAAAGGCATTGTGCTGGGCAATGTTCAAACGCCTGAAGCCTTGGCAATCCGACTGCGAGCCTTGCTGCAATCCGAGTTGGCCGAGATGAAAACCTATCGGCTGACGTCCAAAGTGCTTTCGATTGCGTCTATTGTGACGCTGTTTTTTGCGGTGCGTTCGGGCGTCGAGTCCAATGCGCTTGAACCCTTCTTGCTGGTCTTTGCGATAGCCATGGGCATTGGATTAACGGCGGTTGGGTTGCGGGCGCGGTGCCGCACCATTAGCGAGGTCAGCACGTTGAAGCTGCGCGAACAGTTCCAATATGAATTTGTCGCCGCCGACCACGCACCGCTGAGCGTGCGCAACGTCACCAATATCTTGAAGGAGCATGATTTGAAACGCGAAGAAGAGGCCGTGGTGTTTGGCTTTTTCTTACTGTTGTGTTTTGTCTATTTCATTTCGCCTCTGGTGGTTGTCGCGGTGATCGTCGCGCTGATCATCGTCACATTGATGACGGGGGATTTGAAAACCCTGACCCATTTGGCAGTGGCGTTTGACCGCTCGGAAACACGGTTAGAGCAGTCTTATCTGGCCTTGCGGGCAGGGGACGACGAAATGGCCCCGCCTGCGTTGCGCAACGCCAAAAAGCAGGTGCTGCGCGACCGTCTGCGGCGCTATGGGTTGATGTTGGGGAATGTGCGCAAAACCCAAAGCCAAATGCGCCGGGTCAAGGATATTGGACTGATGGTGGCCTTTTTGATCATCTTCTCGGCTTATGCATTTCCGATTGCAGCCGGTTTTCAAAAGATGTCGATCGGGGTCAAAGACACGCTGGTGGCGACGTCTCTGTTTTCGGTTGCACCGGTGATTGTGTTGCTGAGTATTTCCAAATCGACGGTTGCCATGGCGCAAATTATCAGCCGCCAGATCATGGCTCTTGGACGCTGATATCCGTCATAAAATGGGACCGCGAGCGTGAACCCGCGGCCCCGGTAACACGGCTATTTTTTACGCGGCTTCATGCGTTGATTGATGTTGAACGCAATGATCACACGATTGGAGTCAGGCCCGTTACCCTCGGCCATATTTGGGTCAATGCCGTGATATAGCCATGCCGGAAAGAACAGCAACTTGCCGGCAGTCGGCTTGATCTTAACTTTGGTCCAACACTCGACTTTACGCTTTTTGTTCGGAATGTAATTCGCATAGTTCATCAGGTTCACTGTGCGCGGATCGACCATTTCAATTGAGCCGCAATTTTCGGGGGTTTGCACGTAGTAAACCCCGCTCCACAATGCGCCGGGATGAATATGGGCGCGATTGCTGGCACCAGGTGGATTGGCAATAGACCACATAGTGGTGATTTCCAGCCGCCGTTTTTCGTCATATCCCATATTTTCGGACATGCCCGCCGCCAAATCATTGATCCGCTTGGTTATTTTTGTGTATTTGTCATCTTTGTGCAGGTTGTTATGGCTGTGCCAGCCGCCCATGCCGCGAAAATTGGAGCGCTCGATGCCTTTGGCATCTAGCCCGCGTTCAATATCAATCGCCTCCAAAATATCTTTGTTTATCTCTTCGGCGTCATGCAGCATGGACGAATAGATTAGCGTCGGAAAATAGTCGTCGCGGCGCAATGTGTCTTCGTGTCCCTTGGGACCAATTTGGGAAATATTACGTGTCATTATATAGTCTCCATGTTAAAAAAATGGTACGAATTGAAAATATTTAATCTAAAAAATAATGGTGTTTTATAGCATAATCCTAGTAAAACGTTAACCCCCTTTATCTGCAGTTTTTTGGCGGCTCTAAGGCCGGTGATCCTGTTATGTCCTGGTTTAATACCTCTTTGAAAAAGGCAATTCTGGCGGGCACTGCAGACAAAATATCGCGACTGTCCACAGGTGGAATTCGTCCGGGATGGCGGATCAACCCATAGGCAAACAGGGCGGTTTCGGCCATGTCCTCGCCTTCAGGGTGGTTTTGACCATAACGGGTCACAAAGCGCGCGTCACTCTGTTGTGCAGCGACCCATGCATCAGATTGCGCATAAAGCGGATCCAGCGAAACATGCGCTGCCTCATGCATCATCGACTCCTCAAGATGATTTTGCGAAATCCGAAGCGTGGTGCGTTCAGCATAGACAAAAATCTTGCCAGCCCCAGCCGAATAAGTCGGGCTACCGTCAAAGATGCCCAACTGTCGAATGCCATGGCGAAACACCAGCGGCAATTGCCCAAGCGAACGGGTATAGCGGCGGGCTTCGGTCTCGGCGGCGTCAAGGGTTTCAAATTCGGGATTCACGATGATATCGATCGGCGGGCTGTTGGAAAAATGCGCCTGAAACAGGAACACGTTAAAATCAAACTCATTGTTCACCCGTTTGTCCCACATTTGACGCGTGGTGCGACCAAGGTAGTTCAGGCAAATATAATCGCTGGGATCATCGGTTTTAATGATGTCAAACACCGTGTCGGCGGTCGACGTGAAAGGGGGATCAGCCGTGGCCATCACAGGGCGGGCAACAAGTGTAGCGCCAATCAGGACTGAACTGCAAATGATGCGAAACGCTGCGCGCAATGGATCAAATATCATCGTAAACCGATGCCTCCTGTGAAAATGTCTTTGTCCTAAATAATACGCGATGATTAGCATGAATTTCTTAGGAGATACAGGTGTTGTTGTAGGATTGGCGGGTATTTGCCAATGGAGCTATTTGGTTCAAATTTCAGCAATTGCAGGGGGCAGGCCCTGTTTTTAACAAGGGGTGACAATATCTATCTGCCCCGTTATGATGTCGACATGAAACAGAACAACGCCATTTGTATTTGCATCTGCATTACCAGCTAACATTTGTTAGGCGGGCTGTTCTTTTTCGTTTTCTCCAATGATCGAAGTTGATAGACCCGCTGGGCGCGAACCGTCTGACGAGGACCATATGACCGATACCAAACCCGTGATCAAACTGCACAACACCAAGACCCGCCAAAAAGAGGTCTTTACGCCGATCGATGCTGAAAACGTGCGGATGTATGTTTGTGGCCCAACGGTCTACGACCGCGCCCATCTGGGCAACGCGCGCCCCGTGGTGGTGTTTGACGTGCTGAACCGGTTGCTGCGGCATGTTTACGGCGATGAATATGTGAAATATGTGCGTAATTTCACCGACGTAGACGACAAAATTAATGCACGCGCTGCCGAAAGCGGGCGGTCCATTGGCGAGATCACCGATGAAACCATTCAGTGGTTTTTGGATGATATGGGAGCATTGGGTGCGCTAGAGCCGGATCATATGCCGCGGGCAACGCAATTCATCCCGCAGATGGTGTCGATGATCAAATCCTTGATTGATAAAGGCTTCGCGTATTCAAAGCCAATCAGTTATGGCCACAACTCTCGGGCGGTTTATTTCAACGCAGAAAAGGCTCCTGAACACGCGTTTTTCAGAGTTGATAAAGACGATGGGTATGGACAACTATCTGGCCGCTCACTCGATGAAATGATCGCAGGCAGCAGGGCAGAACTCGGTGAAGGTAAAGAAAATCCGATGGACTTCGTTTTGTGGAAACCATCGAATATAGACGAACCAGGTTGGGAAAGCCCGTGGGGCCTTGGCCGTCCTGGCTGGCATATTGAATGTTCAGCGATGGCCAAGGCTTTGCTCGGAGACACGTTTGATATCCATGGTGGTGGATTAGATTTGCAGTTTCCCCACCATGAAAATGAGATCGCGCAAAGCTGCTGCGCAAATGACACAGATGAAATGGCTCGTTATTGGCTGCACAACGAGATGTTGCAGGTTGAGGGCAAGAAGATGTCCAAGTCTTTGGGTAATTTCTTTACGGTGCATGATTTGTTGGAACAAGGTGTGCCGGGTGAGGTGATCCGGTTTGTATTTTTGAGTACCCATTACCGCAAGCCAATGGATTGGACAGAGAAGAGAGCCAAAGAAGCCGAGGCAACGCTAAGGAAGTGGCGGTTATTAACTCAAAACATTGAGCCTGCCGAAGAAATAGATGAATTAATGTTGCATCGTTTGGCCGACGACTTGAACACCCCGCATGCCATAACTGAACTACACCGGCTCGCCCAAGGTGTTGACTTTGAGGGCGATGACTTAGCAGTTCTTAAAGCTAGTGCGCAATTGCTGGGATTGTTGACTGATGATCTTGGCGGTTGGGTTAATCCTGTTTCAAATGTATCGGAGAGAATAGATCGCTTGGTTGAAGGTTTAATGAGTGAGCGTTTTCAAGCTCGGGAGCACAAACTTTTTGAAAGAGCTGATGCGATACGCGATGGACTCAAAAATGCTGGGGTAATCGTTAAAGACGAAGGCAATAGTTATAGTTACGAATTTTCCAGTGATTTTGATCCAGCCAAATTGGAGGCCCTGAAGTGACCACCATCTCAACAGAGGACAGCGCCCGAACCTGGGTGGGTGAGAAGCGCCCTCCCATGGGGAGGGTCGGGCGCTGTCCGGCCTGTCGGCCAGACAAAACAGATAACGAAGGTGCGTTATGACCAAAGAACGGCTCTATATCTACGACACCACTCTGCGCGACGGCCAACAAACCCAAGGGGTTCAATTCTCAACCCCTGAGAAAATCCAGATCGCCGAAATGCTCGACCAATTGGGCGTCGATTATATTGAGGGCGGCTGGCCCGGTGCCAACCCGACCGACAGCGCATTCTTTGATGCGGCCCCCCAAACCAACGCCACCATGGCCGCCTTTGGCATGACCAAACGCAGTGGGCGTTCGGCTGAAAATGACGATGTGCTGGCCGCCGTGATGAATGCGGGCACCAAGGCCGTGTGTCTGGTCGGCAAATCCCACGAATTTCACGTCGAAACAGCGCTGAACATCTCGCTGGCCGAAAATGTCGACAACATCGCTGCCAGTTTTAAGCATATCGTCGCGCAGGGCCGCGAAGCGTTGTTTGATGCCGAACACTTCTTTGATGGCTATAAGGCCAACCCTGAATACGCACTGCAATGCGTGCAGGCGGCCTATCACGCGGGCTGTCGCTGGATCGTTCTGTGCGACACCAATGGCGGTACTTTGCCCGACGAAATCGGCGAGATCACCCGCGCTGTCATCAAGGCGGGCATCCCCGGTGAAAACCTTGGCATCCACACCCATAACGACACCGAAAACGCGGTGGCGGGCAGCTTGGCCGCGATCATGGCTGGCGCACGCCAAGTGCAGGGCACTCTGAACGGATTGGGCGAACGTTGTGGCAACGCCAACCTGACGACCCTGATCCCAACGCTGTTGTTGAAACCGCAGTTGGCGGAGCAATTTGAAACAGGTATCAGTGTTAAGGCATTGAAAAATCTTGTTAAAATAAGTCGCCAATTGGACGAGATTTTAAACCGTGTGCCGCATCGCCAATCGGCCTATGTCGGTGCCAGCGCATTCGCGCATAAGGCGGGGCTGCACGCAAGCGCGATCCTGAAAGACCCCACAACATACGAACATATTGTGCCTGAAAGCGTCGGCAACGCGCGGATCATTCCGATGTCAAATCAGGCTGGCCAATCCAACCTGCGCAAGCGGTTGGCGGATGCTGGATTGGTGGTTGAAAAAGGCGATCCGGCGCTTTCGCGGATTTTGGACGTGATTAAAGAACGCGAGGGGCAGGGGTATTCTTATGACACCGCGCAGGCCAGTTTTGAGTTGGTGGCGCGGCGTGAATTGGGCCAGTTGCCCGAGTTTTTTGAAGTCAAACGCTATAAGGTGACAGTCGAGCGGCGCAAAAACAAATATAACAAAATGATCAGCCTGTCCGAGGCCGTCGTGGTGGTAAAAATTGCGGGTGAGAAGAAACTTTCGGTCTCCGAAAGCTTGGATGCGGCGGGCAATGATCGTGGACCGGTGAACGCGTTGGCCAAAGCGCTGTCAAAGGACATGGGACCGTTTCAGGCCTGCATTGACGATATGCGATTGGTTGACTTCAAGGTGCGGATCACCGACGGCGGCACCGAAGCCAAAACGCGGGTGATCATTGATTCCGAGGATGGTGCGGGCCAGCGGTGGTCCACGGTCGGGGTGTCGCCCAACATAGTGGATGCCAGTTTTGAGGCCCTGCTGGATGCGATCAACTGGAAACTTATCCGCGACCAGAAAAAGGTCTAAACTTATGGTTGCCAAGGCACTCATATTCGCCGGCATTTCCGCCCTGATTTATTTGGTCATCGCGCTGGCCTTAATCGCCTCTCAGCAAATGCAAAAACTGTCTTCTGCGTCCGGGTTGGATTTCACCACATCGTTGGAACGGCCAGACCAACGTCCGCTTGAACGCAGCCAGTTTACAGCGCGCGACGGGGCCAGATTACCCGTGTTGCACCTTCCATCGAGCCGTGAAAACGCGCCTTTGTTGATCTTGTTACATGGGTCGGGTTGGCATGGGTTGCAGTTTGATGCTTTGGCCACGGATTTGGCCAAAACGATCGAGGTTTTGGTGCCGGATCTGCGCGGTCACGGGATCAGCCCACATCCCCGCGGCGATGTCGCTTATATCGGACAATATGAAGATGATCTGGCTGACTTGATCAAAACCTACCGAAAAGACGGTCAAAAGGTGATCCTTGCGGGGCATTCATCTGGTGGCGGACTGGTTGTGCGCTTTGCCGGTGGTGGCCACAGTGACATGATCGACGGGGCCATATTGCTGTCCCCGTTTTTGAAATATAACGCCCCGACAACCCGTGAGAATTCAGGCGGATGGGCACGCCCGCTGACACGCCGCTTGATCGGGTTAAGCATGTTAAACAACGTCGGCATCAAAGGATTGAACCATTTGGTGGTCATGCAGTTTAGGATGCCTGACAAAGTGCTGAACGGCCCGATGGGACACACGGCGACGGTGGCCTATTCGTATCGGTTAAATCAATCCTACGCCCCTCGGAGCGCCTATCTGAAAGACGTCGCATCACTGCCGAAATTCATACTGATTGCAGGCACTCGTGATGAGGCCTTTTTTGCCGACCAGTATGAGCCATTGATGAGCGAAGTCACCGACAAGGGCGCATACTATTTAGTTGACGGGGCCAGCCATCTTGAGATTGTGGACGCACCGCAAACACTGGCCTTCATCAAAACCTTTTTGAAAGAATTCTGATGAGCGTTTTGGACTGCGCCAATTTGGTCAAAGAAGGTGACGAAGATCGGTTCCTATCGGTGATGGCGTCGGCACCAGAAATGCGGGCGGTCCTGTTCCCGCTTTATGCATTTAATGTTGAGGTTTCAAAGGCGGCGTGGGCGAGCCAAGAGCCGTTGCTGTGTCAGATGCGATTGCAATATCTGCATGATCTGGTCGAGAAGATTTTTGCCGGCGGCGCTTTGCCCAATATGCCATTGGCTGAGCCCTTAGCACAGGTGGTTCGACAAGGCGATTTGCCAAAACAGTTGCTGCTCGAATTGGTCTGTGCACGCGATTGGGACATCGGGCGGGACGGGTTTGAAAGCGCTGCGCATTTCAGCCGGTATTTGGATCATACGGCTGGCAACCTGATGGTAATGGCGGTGCGGGCTACTGGGATCACGGACAGGTATGAAGCCGCTGCTCGGGCGCATGGATTTGGAATGGGGCTGGCGAGTTTTCTGATCGCTGCGCCTGACCTAAAGGCGCACGGCCGCGCACCGTTGATCGATGAAACACCCACAGCCTTGGTAGGGCTGGCACAGCAGGCTTTGCAAGCCATAGATGCCGCCGAAAACGTGCCAAACGGTCAAGCGGCGCTGCGGGCGGGATGGGACACACGGCGGGTGCTGAAATTGGTGACTCGTCAACCTGAAAGGGTGCTTGAGGGACGTTTGCAAGTCTCGCCGTTTCGGCGTAAATCATCGTTACTGTGGCGCAGTCTGTTTGGCTGAAAACAGAGCGCGCTACTGCGCCATCAATTGCGCGTAAATCCCAGCATCTGTCGCGCCCTCTGATCCAATCAACAAGACACGCGAACTGGCCGATAACCCAAGTGTAGTTTTCATTGCGCCCGTTGTGGCTGCGATCACGGCGGCAAGCCCCGCCACAGCGGATTCACCTGCTGTTATTGGCAAATCACCTTCTAGCGGGCGGCCCAGCAGTTGCATCGTTGGGGCCACGATACTTTCGGGGATCGTGATGCAATCGGAGGCCTGTTCCCGCAGGACAGCCCAAGCCAACCCCGAAGGCTCGCCACAAGACAGCCCCGCCATTAGGGTTTCCTCAGAGATGGCGAAATTCGTCAGTTCACCGGCTTTGGCGCTGTCAAACAAACAGGCCGCAAGCTCGGGTTCCACCACCACCACACGGGGCGCGATTGCCCCATAATGCTGGCGCAACATCGCCGCAACCGCAGCCGCTAGACCACCAACGCCGCCTTGCAAAAACACATGTGTCGGTGCCAGCGTTAAGTCCTGAATGATCTCATGAACCATAACGCCGTAGCCCGCCATTACGTCCTTTGGTGCTTGGGTATACCCCTCCCAAGAGGTGTCCGACACCACGAACCAGCCGTTGGCCGCCGCATCGGCGCGAATCTGATCAACCGAGGCGTCATAGTCACCGTCAATCCGCGTCACGATCGCGCCCAGATCGCGCATGGCTGCCGCCCGTGTTTCGCTCACATCGCGGTGGATGTATATCTGGCACGGCGCGCCAAACCGTTGCGCCCCCCAGGCCAAGGATCTGCCATGATTGCCGTCGGTGGCCGAGGCCAGCGTGATGCCCGCAACCGCATCGGCATGACGCCCCGCTCGAATGTCGGCAAGCGTGGCATCGCCGCCCAATTCGCGTTGCAACACCCGCAAGCCCGCATAGGCCCCTCCAAGCGCTTTAAAGCTGCCCAGACCAAACCTTGGGCCTTCGTCTTTGTAGTGAATGCTGCCCAACCCAATGGCGGCAGACAGCGCTTGCAAATTGTAAAGCGGGGTCGGTTCATAGCCCTCCCAAGCGGTGATTTCTGCTTGGGCCGTGGCAAAGTCGGCGGGGCTGATCACGGTGTTATAGGCGTCGCCTGCAACCTGCGCATTGCGGGTGTGTTTGACCACTGCTGATGTGAATTTGCTGAACATTCCAGGCCCCATTTATCTATGTATCTTGGCAAAGCGCACGTATCTCGTCGCCCCAATCACGATTGCATTCTTTTATTGCCCGTCGCAATAGTTTTGCACTTCTTGACGGCAAATAGGCCAGCGCCTCGTCCTTGGAATGCCCTGTCAATTGCAGGAAAACTGCCAAAGCAAACGCACGGCTGGGTTGGGTCATGTAACCGGACCAGCCGGAATCTTCGGCGTCGGTCATTTGGAATATCCCAAAACCATGCGTGATACAGTGTAAATCAGTGGCCAACTCATGCGCTGCTTCCCCGCTGGGAGCCTCATCCACCACATCCGCCAGATGGGCGTGCATCAATTCATGTGCCATCACGTTGATAAACCCAGTCGGGCGGCGCATCAGCTGTGGGTTATATGTGATCAGCGGGGCCTGCGCGTCGTTCCAGTATTGTCCGGCCACTTCGCTGGTTTTGCCATACTCTTGGGCGATTTCATCGGGCAAAGTTGGCAGCGGTTCGAACCGGATTTTCGGAATGTCCATGCCCAGCAATGCCATAATATTGTGGCCAATGGCACTGGCGATCTCGACACCGTCGCCTGCGGGCGCATCAAAGAATGCCTTGGTCGGCAGGATCAAACGTGTGGATTGGCGCCAGTGCTGCACATCACCGCGCTGCATCGTCCATTCAAAGCTGTCCAATATCCATCCGCCCAAATCATCGCTGACAATAGGCGCACGGCGAAACATGCTAATCAATCACGGTTTTTGGCCGCATGACCAGCCAGATCAACGCGGCACCTGCCAGTGCCAAGAACGGGATCATCGCCAGATTGACCGCTTGCCAACCCTCTTGGGCATCCCCGCCCGAGCAGTTCATCAACCCACCTGATGCCAGCGACGCCACAACCACGCCACCAAACACCAGCATGTCG
The DNA here is from genome assembly GCA_033851955.1 of Marinosulfonomonas sp. Lineage (GTDB taxonomy): Bacteria > Pseudomonadota > Alphaproteobacteria > Rhodobacterales > Rhodobacteraceae > Profundibacter. The sequence goes on along the minus strand of JAWSVK010000001.1, from coordinate 133,503 downwards.
TTCAGGCCTTGAATGCGGCCGCGCTCCTCGGGCTCATAGGAAGCCGCCAACATTGAGGTCGCGCCGATATAGCCAAAGTTCCAGCCGATCCCCAATAGGATCAACGCGCCAAAGAAGTTCTCGAGCAAAACACCCGACATCGCGGTCACACCTGCGCCCGCCAAAATGGCCAAGCCGATCGAGATGATTTTGACAGCGCCAAAACGAGCAATCAAATGGCCGGTGAAAAACGACGGGATATACATCGCCAAAACGTGGAACTGCACAACGTCAGCCGCCCTGTCTTGGGTGTAGCCACAGCCAACCACGGCCAGCGGCGTTGACGTCATCACCAAATTCATCAGTGAATAGGCCACCATCGCACAGACGACGGAAACGGCAATCACCGGCGTTTTCAAAAGCTCCATCCGGCTGCGGCCAGCGGGTGCATCTTTGGATGGGGCAGGCGGCGTTGGTATCTTTAGGAACAAAAACATCAACGAGCCAATTAGGTTGATCAAGATCACCGCGATATAGGCACCCAAAAACGGCACCACCGTGATGTCATTCGTGGCTTTGACCAGTTGTGGGCCGATGATGGCTGAAATCAAACCACCTGCCAAAACATATGAAATGGCTTTGGGTCTGAATTCAGGTGTTGACGTGTCGGCGGCGGCAAAGCGGTAAAACCCTTGGGCTGACATATAAACGCCGGTAAACAGCGTCCCGATAATGAAAACGGTGAAGGATTGGATATACAACCCATAAGCACTGATCGCGGCCCCCATTGCGCCAAACCCAGCCCCCAGCATAAACCCTGCGCGGCGTCCGTATTTCTGCATGAATGCCGACAGCGGCGTGGCCGCGAAAACCGAACCCAGAATGATCATCGAGATCGGCAAAGTCGCAAAGCATACGTTGCTGGCAAGGCTCATGCCCGCCAATCCGCCCAGAATAAACTGGATCGGCATTTGTGCGCCCAAAACGGCCTGTGCCATAACCAGTATGGCGACGTTGCGTTTTGCTTGGCTTGGGGAAATGTCAGTCATCATGTCATATTCCTAGCGGGGAATATAACCAAGGGGCAAGGCGTAAAATGTGTGCTTACAATTTTTCGATCAGATGCGCGAAGGAACCACTGGTGTTGCCGTCGATCAGGCCGAATTGGCCCAGATCAGTGCCCTCGGCGTCTTGGGCGTCAAACAGCGGTGTGCCTTTGGCTTGGGTGGTGGTGGCATAGTGAAATTCATGGGCCGCGAATGTGCCCGTGAACGGGCCGGATGTGGCGGTGACCGTCCTGTAACCCAAATGTAATTTGCGTTTGGCAAATGAGGTGTGCAGCGGCAACAGCCCCAACATTTTATGACTGGTGCCATCGGCATCCGTCAGGGTTTCGCCCAGTGTCATATAGCCACCACATTCGCCGTAGATTTGCGTGCCCGCCTTGGTCGCCGCCTGCATAGAGGTGCGGAAATTGCCTGCTGCCACCAAGCGTTCAGCATGCAATTCCGGATATCCACCGGGCAGGAATATCAGATCAGCCTGTGGCGCAGGTTCATTCGCCAGCGGCGAGAAAAAATGCAATTTCGCGCCGCCAGCGGCCCAATCGGCCAGCAAATGCGGATAGGCAAAGGCAAAAGCTTGGTCCTGTGCAATTGCAATGGCTTGGGCAGGCGGGGCGCGGCGGATCGGAGTTGTGGTGGCGGGCAGGGGCGCTCCAAGCGCTTCAAACGCGTCCAGATCAATCGCCGCCTCCATCGCGTCAGCGGCACGGGCAAGGTAGGCGCTCATGTCAGGATGCTCGCCCGCCTGCACCAACCCAAGATGGCGCGAGGGATGGGTCAAGCCGTTTTGGCGATAGACAACACCCAAGATCGGCAAGCCCACAGGCTCCAATGCGCGGCGCAACATCGCCTCATGACGGGTTGAGCCGACATTGTTCAAGATCACCGCCGCGACATTCACGTCCGTATCGTGGCGCGCAAACCCTGAAACCAAAGGCGCCACCGATTGGGCGGTTTTGGCCGCATCCACGATCAAAACCACCGGCAGTTTCAAGATACGCGCCAAATCAGCCGTCGCCCCTTTGCCATTGGGCGGCGCGCCATCAAACAACCCCATCGCGCCTTCTATGACCAACAAACCATCGCCCGCCGCCAAACCAGCAACGCGGTCAGGCGACATCGCCCAAGCGTCCAGATTAGGGCAGGTCTGACCGCAAGCGGCCTCGTGAAACCTTGGATCAATGTAATCAGGGCCGGATTTGGCGCCGCGCACATCCGCGCCGCGCCGCGTCAAAGCGTGCAGAATGCCCAACGTGATGGTGGTTTTGCCGGCCCCCGAATTAGGGGCCGAAAGGATCAATCCATTGCCCATCACGCGCCTCGCAGTATGATTTGGCTCAGCGGAACGGTGCCGCCAATGCAGATGATGGCGGGTGCCGACATCGGAGTTTCAAGCAAATCCGTCTCAACCGTCGCAAGTGTGGTTTGCAGCAGTTTTTGTGACGGTAGGGTGGCATCTGTGACGATGGCCAGTGGTTCTTCTGGCCCGCGCCCCGCCGCCATTAAAGACGCCGCAATCAACGGGATCCGCTTTAACCCCATGTAGATCACGATCACCGGCGCAGCCTTTGAAATCGCGACCCAATCCGTGCTTTCGTCGTGGCCCGTTACAAAAGTCACGGCTGTGTTCACATCGCGGTGCGTCACCGGTATGCCTGCCGCGGCTAGGCCGCCGATCCCTGCTGAAATGCCTGAAATAACGCGAAATGGGATATGGTTTTCGGCCAAGACCTCGGCCTCTTCAAAGCCGCGGCCAAACATAAAGGGATCACCACCTTTTAGGCGCAAGACCCGTTTGCCCGTCTTGGCCAGACGTACCAATCGAGCCGAAATATCACCCTGAGCCGCGGATTGTCCGCCACGCTTGCCTGCATAGATCAGCTCGGCCTCGGCCCCCGTCAGCCTCAATATATCGTCGCCAATCAGCGCGTCGTGCACCACCACATCGGCCTTTTGCAAACCGTGCAATGCATGCAGGGTCAACAGGCCAACGTCACCGGGACCAGCGCCACAGAGCCAAACATGGCCTGCTTTAAATAGGGGGAGATTGAGAGATTCGATCATCCCCCCTTATGCACCCTGGCTATGCCCAAGAAAAGCCGCTGATCACCGCTTTGATTGGTCATTCCCGACACCAAGTAGGTAAATTGCGATCCCCGTCAGCAACAGCGCAACGCCCGACATAATGGTGCGTAGGATGTTGTAGCTTTGCCATTTTGGCGAATAGGCGTCCCAAATTTGCTGTGCTGTCGTCAGATCGGTTGGGACGGTGACACGTCCAAGGGCTTGGTTCATTGGTACATTCACGGCCATTGTCAGGAACATGCCGCCGATCAAGTAAACAAATCCCGCCGCTGCGAAAACCACGGCGGCCCGTCGCAGCGTCATGACCCATGCGATCACGCCCGTTAAGATCAACACAAACGGCGTAGCGAAAAAGGCCGGTGCAAACACAGCGTTTCGTACCGATGTGTTCATCGCCTGCATGGCAGCAATGGAAACCCGCGGATCTATCGCATCCAACCCCCACATGGTCGAGCAGATCCAAGCGTAAAAGAATCCAAATATGGCGCCGCTCAGCAACAATGAGGTGAGGGAGGATAGGCGTAACAAGTTCAACATGGTCGGTCTCCTGTTTGACTAATGTGAGGGTAGAAGCGTTACCGTAATTGAATGTACGGATTGCATGTATCCGTAATTATGTATACGGATACTGTCAAGCACCAATGAGGACAAAAGATGCGCCAGGAAAACCAGCAAAAACGCCGTGCCCAAATTGAACAAGCAGCCTATGAGCTGTTTGAACAAAAAGGTTTCGCAGGTACTTCAATGCTAAGCGTTGCCAAACGGGCCAAGGCCTCGAATGAAACCCTATACCGTTGGTATGGTGACAAACTCGGGCTGTTCATGTCGCTGATCGAGCGCAATCTGGACGACGTGAACGCGGTGTTGAAATCTGAGACTGTGCAAACCGATGACCCGATTGAAACCTTGCAAAAACTGGGTCCAAAACTGTTGGAGCTTTTGACCGGCACACGCGCGATTGCCCTAAATCGGGCCGCCGCCGCAGACAGCAGCGGGGCGCTTGGATTGGCCTTGGCAAAGGGCGGGCGTGAAACGGTGATGCCGATGGTTCAATCGGTTTTCACGGCTTTGCTTACTAAAATCGAGGCAACAAACATTTCAGTTTCACAAGCCAGCGAATTATACATCAACCTGTTAGTCGGCGAATTGCAAGCGCGGCGGATGATTGGGGTGATCGCCCCATTGAACAAGTCTGAAATCGACGCGCGTGCGGATCGCGCATTGCGGATGATCCTGAAAATCCTGTCCTGAAATGAATTGAGCGCAAGAACAGATTGGCGGCACCGCCCCAAGCCCCTATAGTCGGCAAAATGAGCCAAGATCCGATCAAACTTCGCCGTGGCTGGACCACAGGTGCCTGTGCCACCGCCGCCACCAAAGCAGCGCTGATTGCGCTGTGGAGTGGCGGGTTTGACGAGGTCGTGTCGATCACCTTGCCAAAGGGTGAAACACCAGATTTTGACGTGGTGAACACACGCAGCGGCGATGGCTGGCGCGAAGTTGGCATCATCAAAGACGCGGGCGACGATCCTGATGTGACCCATGGTTGCGAGGTGCGGGTGCGGGTTGCGGTCAGCACTGGTGGTGTGGTGTTTGCAGCGGGCGAGGGCGTTGGCATGGTCACCAAACCCGGCTTGCCGATCCCTGTGGGTGAGCCTGCCATCAACCCAAAACCCCGCGAAATGATGGCGGGCGTTGTGAGCGATATCGCCGCGCAATTCGGCCAGCCCGCTGATATCGAAATCACCGTCTCAATCGTCGACGGGGCGGCGCTGGCCCTGAAAACATGGAACCCGCGTTTGGGCATCAAAGGTGGCTTGTCCGTGCTGGGCACCACTGGTGTTGTGCGCCCGTTTTCCTGTGCCGCATGGATTGCCTCAATCCACCGCGGCGTTGATGTGGCCCGCGCCACCGGAACCCTTCATGTCGCGGGCTGTACGGGGGCCACGTCCGAAGCCACTGTGCAGGCGCACCACCATCTGCCGGACCACGCGATGTTGGATATGGGTGACTTTGCCGGTGGTCTGTTGAAATACCTGCGCAGCCATCCTGTTGCCCGCCTGACCATTGGTGGCGGCATTGGCAAGATCACCAAACTGGCCCAAGGCGCCGTCGATCTGCATTCCGGTCGCAGTCAGGTTGATTTTGCAGGTCTTGCGAAAATGACGGGCGATGAACGACTGTTGGGGGCCAACACGGCCCTAGAGGCCTATGAAATTGCCGGCCAACCCATGGTGCAAATCGTCGCAGACACCGCCTTGTGCAGGGTGCGCGATGTGCTGCGCGAGGCTGAGGTGCAAGTCGACATCATCGTGATTGATCGCAGCGGAAACATCATTGCCCAGGCCGCAGAAGTACAGGCCGCAGAAGTAAAGGTCAGCACATGAAACTGCTCTTGCTGGCCGGAACATCTGATGCGCGACGCTTGGCTGTCAAATTGGCGCAGGAGCCGCAGATCGATGTGATCGCCTCACTGGCTGGCGTCACCCGCGAGCCAACCGATTTGCCCGTGCCGATGCGCAGCGGCGGCTTTGGAGGTCGCGCCGAATTTGCAACCTATTTGCAGGATAATAAAATTGACGCTGTGGTGGACGCGACCCATCCGTTTGCCGTCAATATCAGTAAACGCAGTTTTGAAGTTGCCCAAGAAATGAGCCTGCCATACCTGCAAATCATGCGCCCCGCTTGGCAGCCGCAAATCGACGACCAATGGACCTTTGTCAAGGATGAGGCCGCCGCTGCTGCCCATGTTCCAATAGGCGACGTGGTGTTTTTGGCCACGGGACGTCAAACCCTGCACCGGTTTGAAAACATGACAGGTCGCAAGCTGATTTGCCGCCAGATTGACAAATCTGAAGGGGAATTTCCGTTTGAAGGCGGTGAATACCTGATTGGCCGCCCGCCGTTTTCGGTGGAAGAAGAAGTCGAGCTGTTCACCCGTTACAAAGTCGATTGGCTGGTCGTTAAAAACGCGGGCGGCAAGTTAAGTCAAAGCAAATTGGTGGCGGCACGTCAGTTGCAGATGCCAGTGCTGATGATCCGCCGCCCGCCGCTTTTGGACTGCAAGCAGGTCGAAACCTCGCAAGCTGCGCTGGACTGGGTGAGGGGACTGCTTTGAGGATCATCACATCAGACGCTTGCGTGTCAGAAGGGGCCGCAGCCTTGGCCGCGATGGACCCACGGTTTGCATCGGCTTTGGAGCAGACCGGCCCCTTGCCATTGCGATTGCGCAAAGACGGGTTCAGCGCTCTTTTGGATGCGATTGTGTCACAACAAATTTCGGTGGCGGCAGCGGCGGCCATTTGGGGGCGAATGAAAGCGGCCAAGCTAACAGGTCCGCGCAAAATTCAATGGGCCAGTGACGATGACTTGCGTGCCTGCGGGTTAAGCAGCCAGAAAATACGTTACGCCCGTGCCTTGGCCGACGCGCGCATCAACTATAATGCGCTGCGCAGCGCCCCCAGCGACGAGGTGATCGCCACCTTGGTCAAAGTCCCCGGCATTGGCCCGTGGACCGCTGAAATCTACGCGATGTTCTCATTGGGCCATGCGGATGTGTTCCCACCCGGTGATTTGGCCCTGCAAGAGGCCGCGCGGGTGTTGTTCCAACTGCCTGAGCGCCCCAAGGAACGCACGTTTCGCACAATGTCCGAGGATTGGGCCCCGTGGAGATCGGTTGCAGCCCGCATCCTCTGGGCCTATTACCGCGTGGAAAATCAACGAGAGGGCATTCGATAGATGGCACGAGAATTGAAATCATTACGCCGCGCATCTGCCAGCGGCAAAGACACGTCATTGATGATATTGCTGCATGGCTATGGGGCGGATAGCGACGATCTGATGGGCTTGGCCGAGCAGATGGCGTCCTATTTCCCCGACACCGTGTTTGTGGCCCCAGATGCACCCGAAAAATGTGCAGGCAACGCGGCTGGATACCAGTGGTTTTCCGTGCCGCAGGTTGATGCCAGCACGGAAGAAGACGCTGTTTCAGGCATGCAGCAATCGGCGGCTGATCTGGATGCTTTTCTGGATCACACCCTGAAATCCGAAGGCATAGATGCCGACAAAACCGTGCTGTTCGGATTTTCCCAAGGCACCATGATGGCCCTGCAAGTCGCCCCGCGCCGCAAGGAAACCTTGGCCGCTGTGGTCGGGTTTTCCGGCAGCTTGATGTTGCCAGACGCTCTGCGCGACGAGGTTGTCAGCAAACCGCCCGTGATGTTGCTGCATGGCGACAAGGATGAGGTGGTGCCGCCAGAGGCGCTGAGCAAAGCGGAATTCGCGCTGGATACCTTGGGGTTTGAGGTTTACGCCTTTGTGATGGAAAACGCTGCCCACGGCATTGCCAGTGATGGGCTTAGCGTCGCTGCGGGCTTTATGAGAGAAAAGTTAGGGATCGAATAAATGACACGAATTTTGAACAGCCAGCGCCGTGATGCGGCCTCGGGCAAGGGTACATCACTGGTGATTTTCCTGCACGGATATGGCGCCAACGCGGCCGACCTGATGGGCTTGGCTGACCCGCTAGCATCCCATATGCCCGACACGATTTTCGCCGCCCCCGATGCGCCAGAAGACTGCGCAGGCAGCCCGGCTGGGTTTCAGTGGTTCCCGATCCCGTGGATTGATGGATCGTCAGAAGAGGACGCCGCCAAAGGCATGGATGCCGCCGTTGGCGATTTGAACGCCTACTTAGAGCAGACCATGAAGGATGAAGGCGTCACAGCCGATAAAACCATCCTGCTTGGCTTTTCCCAAGGCACCATGATGGCCCTGCATGTCGCGCCGCGCCGCGCCCAACCTGTGGCCGGTGTGGTTGGGTTTTCGGGCCGTTTGTTGAGCCCCGAAACCTTGGAAGACGAGGCCGTTTCAAAACCACCAGTCCTGTTGATCCACGGCGATCAGGACGATGTGGTGCCACCCGCCAGCCTACCGGAGGCCGCCGACGCCTTTGCGGCAGCAGGGTTCGAGGTGTTTGCCCATATCATGAAGGGCACGGCGCATGGAATTGCACCGGATGGCTTAAGCGTGGCGGCCGCGTTTATGCGCGACAAACTGGGCATCGCATAACCCCCAGTCCACGGGTTCAACGTCATAATTTCCAACCTTAGCCGTAAGCGGCTGAGCTGATTGTCTTGGTCCCTTTTCTCCGAAGCACCAAACGCTCGGTTGAGCTTGGGGTGAGACTACATCGTGGGGGTTGTCAGGTTTGTTACAGTATATATAGTTGATGCTATGTATTTTGGGGCAACACGTCATGACCAATGAATTTAGAACCGATTTCGTAAGAGAACCAAGTGAACTGCGCCAAACCCCGGCGCTGGTGCTAAATGCAGACTACCGCCCGTTGTCATATTACCCCTTGTCGCTGTGGTCTTGGCAGGATGCGATCAAAGCCGCCTATCTGGATCGGGTCGATATTCTGGCCGAATATGACCAAGTGGTTCACAGCCCATCTACCGAAATTCGTATCCCCAGCGTTGTGGTGTTGCGCGACTATGTTGCGCCCCAAAAAACCGTAGCATTCACACGGTTCAACCTGTTTCTGCGCGACGGGTTTTGCTGCCAATATTGTGGCGCCAAGGGGGATTTGACCTTTGATCATGTGGTGCCACGAGCGGCGGGTGGTATCACAAGTTGGGCCAATGTGGTGGCGGCGTGCTCGCCTTGCAACCTGCACAAAGGCTCAAAGGATTTGCGCCGCAGCGGGCTGCATTTACGACGCACCCCGCGCCAACCCAAGGCTGTGCAATTGCGCAATATGGGCCGCAAGTTTCCGCCCAATTTGCTGCATGAAAGCTGGATAGATTTTCTTTATTGGGATGCGGAGCTGGACGCCTAATGGCGTGGCCCGCCAACGCAGCAAAACCCGTTTCTGATGAACAATGGGACGACTGGCAGCGCCGCTTTGCCGACAGTGATGCGGCGGCAGGGTTCGAAGTGGCGCGCGATTTTGTGCCGTTTAACCAAATGAACGACATGTTCACGCGGGCTTTTTGGGACCCATCGGTGAAGTCCAAACACAGTGACGGTTTTTTCGCCAGCTACCGGATGGAGGCCGCGCCGCGCCGTGGGGCCGGGTTTTCGCAAAAGGATTTCGCCCTGCGCAATGCGGCGTGGAGCCTGTCGGATATCATTTCCGACCGCGCCGCCAGCACAGGTCTGCGCGAAGGGTTTCAAGGCCCGATCGCCAATGACACGCCGGTTGCGCCGATGCAGGCTGAACTGGGCGAAGCTGCCGACGAGACCCGCGAAATCAAGGCCTTGGCAAAACTGTTTGGCGCGGATCTGGTCGGCGTGACCGAGATTGACGAACGTTGGCACTATAGCCACCGTCCTGACGTGCGCGACATGACACCGACCGAAAACGTGCTGCCTGAGGGGCTGACCCATGTGATTGTCATGGGGCACGCGATGGATTTCGATCTGGTTGAAACCTATCCATCCGCCTTGGCTGGGGCGTCGACAGGGCGGGAATACAGCCACGAGGCGTCAATCTCGATCGGGTTGGCCGCCTACATCCGTAATCTGGGTTATGAGGCCGTGGCCTCGATGAACGACACCGCGCTTGTGATCCCTTATGCGATCAAGGCGGGGCTTGGTGAATATGGCCGCAACCAAATGGTTTTGACGCCAGAATTTGGCCCAAGGGTGCGGTTCAGCAAGATTTTCACCAACCTGCCACTGCTGGCGGACGCGCCACGCAGATTGGGCATGCAGGCCTATTGCAACGACTGCACTGTCTGCGCAGATGCTTGCCCACCCAAAGCCTTACCTCACGGTGTACCGGATTTGGGGCCCGACAGTGTGTCCACCCAAAAGGGCGTGAAAAAATGGTCGGCGGATTGCGAGAAATGCTTTGGCTATTGGTCCAAGATCAAAACCGATTGCGCGATTTGCATGCGGGTCTGCCCGTTCAATCGTCGCGGCGGATGGAAAGATGATCTGTGGCGAAAATTTGCATTGGGTCAACTGATGGGCAAACGCGGCCCCGCGATTGCACGTTGGTGGGAAGCACGGGGCGGTAAACGTGAACGGCTAAAACCGGCCGATTGGTGGGCGCGGTTAGGCCAGTGAAACCGAGCTTGGAAACAAGGAGAAGCTGACGAACTGAAACTTCGGTCGCCACCCCAATCCCTTGCCACCCGCAGGGCTTGTGTGTCTAGATATGTGGAATTCTGGTAACAAGAGACATCCAGGTCTTTTGGTCTCAAAAAATTCAGTGAAAACTGGTGTCTAAGTTCGGCAGTGCAACCATTAAGCGGTCGCATTTAAACCAAAGCCACCACAATCGCTAAAGCCTCGCCATTGACGGGTCGTGCGCCATGGCCTTTTCCGGTGATGTCTTCCATCAACAAACGATCGCCTGCTCTAAAGGTTCTTATGTCGCCCGTGCTGGTCCAGCCTTCGACGGCACCTTCCAATACTATGAACAACTGCCTACGAGGAGATGGATGAGCCCCATCATGCCAATCTTTGGGAAAACGAAACCAGGAAAACTGCGTCGCTTCAGTCGGCTCTGAAATGTCTAATGCTGGTGCAGGTGGCGCATATTGTATTGAGGACATGTCAAATTCGATATCTTCAAAATGGCTTTCGCCACTTTCGTCGGAATAGAGACGGGTGCAAGTGATGGGGCTCGGCATGATCATCCAATTTCAAAAGTCGTGTGGTTTGAAGTTTGGAGTAGAGCAGCTTTTTCGTCAATCCTATACTAAGAACATGTGGTTATTTTGGGTTCGAAACCGGCAGCCCAAACGGCTCAAGCAGAACAGCTTGCCCCACCCAACACACAGAACTTGGCGCAATGGGCGTGGTTCAGGTGAACGTCGGCTTCGGCCTCGGCCAGCGTTTCGCCCATCTCGAACTCATCCGAATAAGGCAGCAGGGTACAGGCCAAAACCACGGGATGATCAGCGCCTTTGCGTTTCACCACCATGCGCGACGACGAACACATCACATCATTTGGCGACTTGTTCAATATCCCCCAACAAGCGGTGGTGATTTCGGGCACCTCGACGGCTTCGTCCATTTCAGGGAACAGCACGCACATGCCGGGGTTTAAGGCATCAATGTCATAACCCCGCGCCGCAAACAGCGCCGCATATCCGGCGCGTTCATCCGCCTCAGACTCGCCCCAGAGCAACCGGCCAGCCACCGCCAACCGCGCATCGGTTGATGCCAGCCAATCCATGCCCTCAAGGGTTTTGTCAAAGGCGCCATCGCCGCGCATCTCGTCATGATGGGCCTGCGTATAGTGATCCAGCGACACCCGAAACGTCAGCTTGTCGCCAAATTCGGCCACCAGTTCGGCAATCCCAACCCGCACGGATTTGCGCATCATTGGGCGCATTGCATTGGTCAGCACCAACACTTCATATCCAGCCTCAAGTGCCACCCGACACATCGCGTTAAACTGCGGGTTCATATAGGGTTCGCCCCCCGTAAAGGCGATTTCACGCACCGGCCAGTTGCGGGTCTTGATCTGATCCAGATAGGTTTCGACATCCGCCACCGTCAAATAGACCAAGGCGTCATTGGTCGGCGACGACAGGATGTAACAGTTCACGCAGGTGATGTTGCACAGCGTTCCGGTGTTGAACCACAAGGTTTCGGCGTTGCTCAACGCCACATGGGCACGTGCTTCGCCCTTGGCCGTGATTAACCGATCTTCAAACTTGCCAATGTTGGCCCGTTCAACTGCATGATCTTTCATATATTATAACCTGTTCGCATTTGTGGCTATTGTTGATCTGTTATATCAAGCAATAGATGCCCTTGCGACCCCGCCTGACGAAGTTGTGAAGAAAAAACACAGTGAAGAAAACACTGTGATAAAGTGGAAATTAGAGCATGCAAATCCGGTGATAAGCCGCTAAAGATAGCGCTAACATAACAGCGAGGGATAAAAAATGGCGTCACGTGTAATTCCGGTGGATCCGTTTGATCTGATCATTTTTGGCGGCACGGGTGATTTGGCACGGCGCAAGATTATTCCGGGCCTATACCGGCGCTATTTGGCAGGGCAGCTGCCGTCAACGGCGCGGATAATAGGTGCTGCGCGATCCGAATTAGACGACGCGGGATATCAGGAATTCATCGGCAAATCCGTTACGGATTATGTGCACGAAAAGATGCACGATCGCGACAAAATTGGTGAATTTTGCCAACTTTTCAGCTACTTAAAAGTCGACGCTATGGGGGACGAGGGCTGGGCTGGCCTTGCAAAAACCGTGCGCAAAGATGTGGTTCAGGCTTTCTATTTCTCGGTTGGCCCGCGCCTGTTTGGTGAATTGGCAAAACGGCTACACAAATACGAAATCGCCGGTGATGATGCACGGATCGTGGTGGAAAAACCCTTTGGTCACGATCTGAAAACCGCGCAAAAACTGAACAAGGTATTGGCCGAATATTTCGATGAATCGCAGATCTATCGAATCGATCACTATCTGGGCAAGGAAACCGTGCAAAACCTGATGGCCGTGCGCTTTGCCAACATCCTGTTTGAGCCGCTTTGGAATGCGCAATACGTCGATCACATCCAAATCACCGTCTCTGAAACCGTCGGGGTTGGCGGGCGCGGTGGTTACTACGACAAATCCGGCGCAATGCGAGATATGGTGCAAAACCACCTGATGCAATTGCTGTGCCTGATTGCGATGGAGCCACCAGCCCATTTTGACCCAGATGCGGTGCGCGACGAAAAGCTAAAAGTGATCCGCGCTCTGGATCCTGTGGCCTCTGAGGACATCGTGCGTGGCCAATATCGGGCAGGCGGGGATGAGCCGTCTTATGTCGAGGATTCCGAGAACCCTGACAGCAAGACCGAGAGCTTTTTGGCGATGAAGGTACAGATATCGAACTGGCGCTGGAATGGCACACCGTTCTATTTGCGCACCGGCAAGCGTTTGCGCGCCCGCAAAAGCGAAATCGCCGTGGTGTTCAAAGACCCGCCGCACTCGATTTTCGAGCCGCAGAAAAACCGCCGCTGCAATGAGTTGGTGATCCATCTGCAACCCAACGAGGGCATGGATTTACGCGTAACCATCAAAGAACCAGGCCCTGGTGGCATGCGTCTGATGGATGTGCCGCTTGATATGAGCTTTGCCGAAACTTTGGGCGAGGATGCTGACGACATTCCTGATGCTTATGAGCGGTTGATCATGGATGTAATTCGCGGCAATCAAACCTTGTTCATGCGCGGTGACGAGGTTGAGGCGGCGTGGCGCTGGGTTGATCCGATCATTGAAGGCTGGCAAACTCAGGGCGACGCGCCCAAGGATTATGACGCAGGCAGTTCAGGTCCTGAGGACGCGTTGATGTTGATGCATCGTGCAGGACGTCGCTGGCGGGAGATTGCAGAATGAAAAAGATCAGGTATCCAGATCGAGATTTGATGGCGGTTGATTTGGCCTTTGAGCTGGCCACTGAGCTAAAATCAGCGTTAAAGCACAAAGACCGCGTCACTTTGGTGGTGCCGGGCGGCACGACACCGGGCCCTGTGTTTGATTTTCTATCCGCCGTTGCTCTGGACTGGAACCGCGTCAATATTCTGCTCAGCGATGAGCGCTGGGTGCCTGAAAGCAGCCCGCGTTCCAACACCCGATTGATCAAAGAACGCTTGTTGGTCAACAAAGCCGCCGCCGCCACATTGATCCCGATGTATCTGGATTTTGACACCCCCGAGGCCGCGCTGCCAGACCTGTCCCGCGCCATCGGCCCCTTGCTTCCGATCGATGTTTTGTTGCTGGGCATGGGTGACGACATGCACACCGCATCGCTGTTTCCCGAGGCCGATCGTCTGTCTGAGGCCTTCGCACCCGACGCTCCGTTGTTGATGCCGATGCGCAATGACGGATCAGACGAACCACGGCTGACTTTGACCGCGCCGGTTTTGTTGGGCGCGATGTCCAGCCATGTGGTGTTCAGCGGCAAGATTAAACACAAGGCGCTGAAGGCCGCGCGCAAAATAAATGACCCGCTTAAGGCACCGATTTCGGCGTTTCTTAAGGGCACAACCGTACATTGGACGCCGTGATGGATATTTGGAACGATCTAACCCAAGCCCAAGCCAAAGTGGCGAAACGATCGATCAACAGCCTGTTTGATGAGGCACGGGCAGGGGCATTTTCGGTGCGTTCCGATGATATGTTGTTTGACTATTCCAAAACCAACATAGACGGTAACATATTGGATATGTTACTAAAGCTGGCCGAAGAGGCCGATGTGTCAGGCCATCGAAAGGCGATGTTTTCCGGCAAAGCGATCAACGAAACCGAAGGGCGTGCCGTGCTGCACACGGCCTTGCGCAATTTGGACGCCACTCCTGTGATTGTCGACGGTATTGACGTTATGCCAGAGGTGCTGACCACGCTGAAACGGATGGAAGATTTCGCCAATGATTTGCGTGCAGGCACATTCGTGGGGCAGGGTGGTCAGATAACCGATGTGGTCAATATCGGCATCGGTGGTTCGGACCTTGGCCCTGCGATGGCCACCTTGGCGATGGCACCCTATCATGACGGACCGGCAGCGCATTTCGTTTCCAATGTCGACGGCGCCCATATCAGTGACACCCTGCAAGGATTGGACCCAACCACCACGCTGATCATCGTGGCTTCAAAAACATTCACCACCATCGAGACCATCACCAACGCCAAAACCGCCTTTGCTTGGCTGAGTAAATCGGTCGATGATCCGGCGGCACAGTTCGTAGCATTGTCCACAGCACTTGAGGCTACTAGCGCTTTTGGCATCCCGCCCGAACGGGTGTTCGGATTTGAAGATTGGGTCGGCGGGCGCTATTCGGTTTGGGGGCCGATTGGGCTGTCGCTGATGCTGGCCATTGGGCCTGATAATTTCCGAGAATTTCTGAGTGGCGCGGCGGCGATGGATACGCATTTTTGTGAGGCTGCGCCAGAACAAAACATGCCAATCTTGCTGGCGCTTGTGGGCATCTGGCATCACCAGATTTGCGGCTACCACACCCGCGCCGTGCTGCCCTATGATCAACGCCTGCGCCGTTTGCCCGCCTATTTCCAACAGCTGGAAATGGAGAGCAACGGCAAATCCGTCGCCATGGACGGCAGCGATTTAACGCGCTCCAGCGGCCCTGTGGTTTGGGGCGAGCCGGGCACAGGTGGGCAACATGCGTTTTATCAGTTGATCCACCAAGGCACTGATGTCGTGCCCTGCGATTTTCTGGTCGCCGCCAAGGGTCACGAGCCTGAACTGGCAGGCCAACACGAAATGCTACTGGCCAACTGCTTGGCCCAATCCCAAGCCCTGATGCTGGGCCGATCCTTGGACGTGGCCCGCGAACGCATGGCCGCCAAAGGGCTGACAGACCACGAACTGGAGCGCCAAGCCCGCCACCGCGTGTTCGCCGGAAACCGCCCCTCAACCACGCTGATCTACCCCAAACTCACGCCACACGTTCTGGGCCAAATCATCGCCCTATACGAGCACCGCGTGTTTGTTGAGGGTGTCATTCTGGGGCTGAATTCCTATGACCAATGGGGCGTGGAATTGGGCAAAGAGCTGGCCACGGCGTTAACACCCGTTGTTTCAGGGGAGGAGACGGTCAAGGGGTTGGACCGCTCAACACAAATGTTGATGGACTACATTCACAACGCCACCTAAGCAAAAAAGTTAGGATCAGGCGCCAAAGACGTGACCCGTCTCGGGCGCCCAGCCCACCGCATCAGAGCATCTACATTTTTGTTAAAACCCGAGCCAGTCGATAACTTGTTGCAGGACGAAGATGATAACCACCAAGATAGCCGCCTGATAGAAAAAGTCAATTCTGCCGCGAATGGCAAGAACATCTCGAGCGAGGCGCGCAACGGTTTTTTCAATATCTTTTTCCATGGGCACTTCCGGTTCTAAATGGTCGCCTACGTTCAGCTCGTCGAGATGCCCAGCGGTTCTTACCTCGAGCTGATGACTGCGGAAGAGCGCCGCGCTGTTCAAATCCGTGAAGCAATCGATTTGCGAAATAAGTTTATTCAAACTTATGGGGTTGAACATGCGGCGATCGAGCGCCTTAACGAGGCCATTCAGAGACTGAAAGAAGACGTCGATGGATTAGACGAATCCACTGACGATTTTTTCAAATCAATGTCTGACGAAATTGCCTCCTCCATCAAAGATTGGCAGGGGTGGGGTAGTTTTGTCGGCAATCTTTTGGCTAACCTTATTGAGAAATACGGCGAACAGTTTTTTTCAGCAATTTTCACCCCAGGGGCGCAAAGTGGAACGGATCTGGGGACGCTTGCAGGAAACCTAATCACGGGGCACGGCTCGAGTCCGGTTGACGGACAATCGAGTATTTCCTCTACGCCAAAACTAAATGTGAGCAAGGTTGCTGCCACTGTAAGCAGCCAAATTCCTAACCTACCTAAGCAGTCGGGCTTTGCAGGCCAAAAGGCGTCTCACGTTCAGGCGGGGGCAATGTAGAGGTCCACATCCATGAAAACGCGGCAACTGGCCAGCATCGGGTCCAAAAATCCGGTGGTCGTATTGACGTCTTCCTGAAGAAAGCGGTCACCGATGTGATCGGCAGCGGTGGTGCCGACAACGCACTGCGAGACCGTTTCGGCGTGAAACCAAACCCGAAGGGAGCTTGAAATGCCATCTTGGCCAGCATTTTTGCCACAACAGCCCGTTTACAAAGATATCAACGTGTCTGGGCCTGTTGGGGCGGCTATTCGAACGAATATGGATAAAGGTCCAGCCAAACAGCGGCTTCGGACAACGGTTGTCCCAGTGGCGTCACCGATCATCGTAGCGCCTATAACGCAGGCCGATTTTATCCTGTTTGAGGATTGGTTTTACAACGACCTGCAAATGGGATCACTCGAATTCCAGATGCCGCACCCGATCACGGATGTGATGAAGAGCTGGCGTTTTGATTTGAGCCAAACTCCATATTCCATAACAACTATCGGCGATGATGCTTACAGCATGAACCTTTCATTGGAGATTATGCCATGAGAACGACACTGAGCGATGCGGTTTTGGAGGCTATGCACTCGGTATCCACGAGCGAGGTGTTTCTGCCGCTGGTGAAGCTGTCACAGGCTGATTGGGCGGATTCCATCCGTATTGTTCCCAACGGTGAGCCGATAACTCACCAATCCGACGTATATTTGCCCTACGCCTTCGAAATTGCGCTTCCAGATGAGGAGGCCGGTGGGGTGCCGGTTCTGAATTGGGTGGCCGACAATGTTAATCGAGATATCACCGCCGCTTTGCGAGCAGTGACAGGAGTTGTGGATGCGCAAGTGGTTTGGGTATTGGCCTCGTCACCGGACTACATCGAAATAGGACCGATGGACTTAGTTTTGCACGGGATTGAGTATGATGCCTTCCAGATCACTGGAACGCTCGGGATCACACCTGTCTTAGAAACTCAATTTGGCGTTAGAACAATGACGCCAAAAGATGCTCCCGCACTCTTCTGATGTGGACCGATGAATGGGTTGGCCTGCCTTACCTCAAGTTGGGGCGGTCCCGCGAGGGAGTCGACTGCCTTGGCTTGTTCGCAATGCTTCAAAAAACGCGCTTTGATCGTGCAATCCGAGACCCTCATTGCACAATGGGAGAGGCGGCTAGACGGAAAATAGCCCAACAGCACAAATTGAGTTGGGAAACTGTTTCCACAGGGCAGGAGGGTGACGCCCTTTTGTTCACCGTTAAAGGGCTCGAACTTCATGTTGGGTTCTGTTTGCCGAATAATAAAATGCTGCACATTGAAAGCGACACCGGATCTCTAATTGAGGATTGGGGCGTGAGTAAATGGGGGCAGAGATTAGAAGGAATTTACCGCTTTGTTGAATAGCTTAAAGCAATCTGCTGTGCCAATTGAGGTGGTCGCATATGACCACCCATTCAATAGCGACAGAAAGATCAAGAGCCTGAACTCAGGCCAAACGGTTGCTGAAATTGTGGCTGGTTTCGATTTCCGGCCGGAATTTCTGACATCCGTTTATGTTGTTCTCTCGAAGGGCCAATCTTCCGAGGTTGTTCCGATTGACAAGTGGTCTTCAGTTATTCCAGAAGACGGGACGTTCATCCAAATTGCGCCACAGATCCATGGCGCTGCACTTGGATTGGTCTTGAATGCTTTGGTTGCCGAAGGGGCCGCGTTTTTGGCAGGCACGACGTTCGGCCTTGCATCGGGTACTTTTGCATATTCGTTGGTGACTTCTGTCATCACAATCATTGGTGGCCTGCTGATCAACGCTCTGATTCCGCCTCCTAAACAGCCTTATCAAAATGCTGCAAACTACTCGATCACCGGATCATCAAATGCGGAAAATCGCTATGGAATTTATCCAACGGTTTTAGGGCGCCGCCGTATGTTCCCGCCCAAAACAGCGCGGGGGTATACTGAAGCCGTAGGGGAGGACATCTACTATCGTGGTCGGTTTACCTTTGGCCATGGTCCTGTCGCTCTTGAGGATTTGAAGATCGGGACAACTTCGATCACCGAATTTAGTGATATCGAGATCGAATTTCTAAATGTTGACCAAACCCTGACCGAGGCGGCAATCCCAGAGCTTTCATCAATGGTGGTTGCATGGCGCTCTGGCACTGAGCAGATGGCTCTTTATCCTGATGACATTGCTGAAGATGCTTACAGCGTTGAGTTGTTGGAATTGACTGAGGTTGTTCGGAACACTCGGACCCGTGCCATTTCCGCGTCCGTTGACATCACCTTCCCGGGTTTGATCGCTATTTCAGACAAGGGCAAAAGGGCAACGCTGTCGGTAGCATTCAATTTTAAATACAGAGCTGTTGGCGATACAGTCTGGATTGACGCTGGATCGGAGACCTTTTCTGGTCAAACCACTGCAACAATCAGGTTCACAAAGGACATCCAATTTCCTGATGCTGGCCATTATGAAGTAAAGGTCAATCGGCTATCTCCTGTCGCGCCTTCATCCAACTTTACCAACGATAGTTTTTTGTCTGCAATCCGTTCAGTCCAGGCGGGGGAATTGCCAAGCCATGACGGCATTTCCGAGATCGCCGTGCGTATCAAGGGGACAGGCCAGCTGAATGGTCAACTCGACACCATCAATGCTATCACCCACCAACTCGCGCCTGTATGGGATGGAACTTCATGGAGTGCATTTCAGAAGGTGCGCCATCCAGCTTGGATCTATGCGCGGTCTATCATGGGGCCAATGTTGCGAGATCCAGTGCCAGAAGCTGAAATCCAGCTTGGCGACCTATTGTCTTGGGCAATCGAAGAGCCTCATTGGACGTGCAATTATGTTGTAGATCAGCCGATGATGGTGGCAGAGGTTCTTGACATCATTGCTGCATGCGGTCGTTCGAAGCGGACTTTGCGCGACCTGAAATACTCGGTTGTCAGAGATGGCGGTGCCGGTCCTGTTGTCCAGCAGTTCAGCCCTCACAATAGCTATGGCTTCAAGGGGTCTGTAACATTCCCTCGGGAAATACACGGTTTTCGGGTTCGTGTTGTTTCGGAAAATCTCGAATGGGCCGAGGATGAAATCATCGTTTATGCGGATGGCTATGATGACTTGTCCGCAACAGAATTTGAAACATTGCAGCTCCCCGCTGTGGTTCTCGATCAGGATACTGTGGACGGTGGCAATGCTTGGCGGCTTGGTCGGTATCATTTAGCACAAGCAATCCTTCGCCCAGAGGCTTTCACGTTTTCATCGGATTTTGAACACCTCCGGTGCAACATGGGCGACAAGGTGCGTTTCATTCATGACGTTCCAATGATCGGCGTTGGTTCTGGACGCGTTTCGGATACGGGCATTGATCTTGTTGAGATCGATGAGGCCATTGTTTCTGATGGCCAAGTTTATCGCCTTTGGATCAGAGCCATTGATGGATCGGAAATATCATTTAATGCCACCGCTCCATCAGATCCATCAAGCCGGTGGTGGTCTGCACCCGCGGCCACTGATCTATCATCGGTGTTGGCCGGCGATCATGTCCAAGTCGAAAAGCTGGTTGAAGAGAGCATGGAACTCCTAATCACGAGTATCTCTCATGATGGGGATCTCCAAGCTCGCATCACAGCAGTACCAACCGCTCCGGCCGTACTGACAACTGATGGCGGCACAATTCCGCCTTACATTCCTATCATCACGAATGTTTTGCCCGATGACCCAGCGCCGCTTCATCCAAAAGCTGTGTCCGGGCTGTCTGTGGTGGCAACAGACATTCTCGATGCTGGGGATGTTGCGCGCCGGCCGGCATTGCTGGTCAGTTGGAATACGCCGGTAACAGATGTCATCGGGCTTAGATACCGGATCAGATTGGCGGACGAGGGGCAAGAACTGCCAGAAGGTCGTTTCGACACCTTCGATGGTGGTGTTGGCGCAATACACGATGCCATCTTGCCGGTCACAGGTTATGAGCTGTCTTTCATGTATGTGATGTCATCGGCGCGCGAAACCGTTTGGTCTGCGTGGATTGCGGTGACGACAAACGATATTCGCCTTACAGAGAATGACCTGTCGGATGCAGTTATCACATCGATCAATAACGCTCAGCAAGCTGCCAACGTCGCGCTTGAGGAAAGCGCTACCTTGGCCAATGATGTTTTGCCGCGCCTGACCACTAACGAAACAGATATCGCGTCGGGGCAGACAATTCAGGAAGGGTTAGTTGCAGACATTACGCGCCTTGGCGTCGATGATGGATTTCTGGGCGCACGTATCGATTCCGAGGCCGTTGCCAGAATTGCTGGCGACGAGGTGATTGCAACGAATGTCGAGAGCCTTGAGGCGATGATCGGTGATGGGTACGTCACATTGAATGCTGATCCAAGGTTCGAGCGCAATGCTACCTTTTGGAGTGGTTCACGGGGGGCAAGCAGTGCGGTGCCGGCGACACTCAGCACACCCACGACGGCTGACGGCTCATCGATCGGGGATGATTTGCTTGCAAACGGTGAAGCAAATATTTTGGCACGGAAAGGTTCTATATCGACGACACGTCTGTTGAGCTGCGCCTTTCGGCGCGCGCGCCGCGTGGCGATGGCCAGTGAATTTGCTGATGCAAAGCTGTATATCGGTGTTGATTGTTTCAGTGACGCGACTGGGTATTTGGGCACCGCTTGGACCGCGGCGCAAAACATCAAATCGGGGCTTCCGATTGATGGCGAATATCACGATTTCACTGGGACGATTTCGGGGGAAGGGACTGTCGCCTCAACCTTTAGGGTTGGCACGGATTATGTCATGTTCGCGGTGCGGATGAACAACACATCCGGCGTCGATGGCGACAAAATCCGAATATCACAAATCCTGCTGCAAAACATCAGCTTGGGGCAAACCTTGTCTGGGCAGGTGTCCCAGACTGCGGCTGCGGTAGGCAATATAAACGGCACCCTAAACTTAACTTGGCAGATACAAACGATCGCAGGCGATGCCAACGCTTCAATCGGCCTGGTCAGCTATGCGGATGGGGTAGGTGGCGCAGTCTCAGCTATCAATATATCAGCGGATTATTTGAACGTTTACGGCGGAATGGGTATTTTTGTCGATGGTGTTTTGCAATCTGTTGGCGCGACTTATGATCCTGTGACGGGTGTTGCTGTCGGGTGGAGTTTCGACGCTGACCCGGCAAATCCAAGTTGGATATCCGGTGATCTGATTGCAGATGGTTTGGTTACAAAGCGAGACTATAAGCGTCATATCGGTACAACGAGCATCCCGGTGGGTACCGTAGCTTTGTTGGCAGACATTCTGCCCGTTGATTCAATGCCCTACGATGATGTCTCCGTCATAGGACCAGAGCCGTCAAACCCCTTGTGTTTGACTATGACCGCTAGGGTCAGCCCATTATAGATTGGCAATTGCAGGGTCGAGTTATAGGTGGCTCTTGGGTAAGCATATCTGCGAACATGGGTGATTACTCCTTTTATGAGGCGGGTATGCTGAACAAAATGGTGAATGTTAGCCTCATGTTTATAGACACTGGCCAATTTAGTGCTGCGGCTTCTGGCACTCTAAAAGAGTTTCGCGTTGTAGCTCACATGGCGACTGGTTGGGGCTACACCTCAATAGCAGCTGACATAATGTATGGTTATGTAAAGCTAGAGCAATTGAACAAGTAACCGGTAAGACAAGGCTCAAGCTCGCCTTGGAATAGTCAAATCTGCCCCCAATTTTTTGGCCCGAAAATCCAAAACCTGCGCTGACACAGCGCGAAACATCAAAGGAAACATTATGAAACTTGTTTTAGCCCTCCTGGGGGTTCTTTTTGCCTGCGCGGCCCAAGCGGGGCCGGATCGCATTTCGCTCCTTATTGGATCGCACCAAGTCAATTCCAGCTATGGGTTTGAGGAAGTTAACCCCGGCGTTTTCGCAACATGGGAAAATCCGCACCTGCACTGGACCGTTGGAGCATACCGCAACAGTTATGGCCGCGCGTCCATTTCGGCGACTGTGGCCCTGCCTGTGGTGCGGTGGCGCGAAGGTGAGGTCTCATTGTTCGCAGGGGCCGCGCTCTATCCCAAAGACGGTCGCAATTTCGCGTTGCATTGGGGGGATGTCGTACCAATCGGCGGGGTTCAACTGCGGCACCGCAATCTGTTTATGCAGGTGATCCCCCTCGACGGCAATCTCGCAGATGCGGTGGTGTCTGTTGGTGTCACATTTCCAATCAATAAAGGGCGCAAATAATGGGCGATAGAGCAACATCAGCATCATTTTCAGCAACAGAGCGCGCGACATTGCATTCTATGGCGGAAATGTTTCAGGACAAAGATGATCGGGATCAATTGCGCAAGATCATGATTGAGGGGGCAACCCCGTCAGAGTTGGTACTTGCTTACAGAACACAAAAACGGCTGGTGTCGTTCCTAAAAGCTGCAGCTGGGTTAGTGGTGGTTCTCGGGGCGGCGAGTGCTGCCTTGAAGGGCATGGGGCTGTGGCCAACGAGATAACCCAAAGATCACGTCAAAACTCACGAAACGACACCCGCCATTGCGCGGGTTTTTTTATGGAGAAAGAACATGGGAATTTCGGCGATTATCTATGACCAAGCAATTCTTGATCAAGGCACATATGAATGGAAAGGCGCTGAACACAACCCGCGCGTTTTGAAATATTATAAGGATGCTGGGCATCCTGAAATCAAGGAAGATGAAGTGCCGTGGTGCGCGGCATTCGTCGGAGCCAAGCTGGCTGAGGTTGGCTTGATTGGCACCGCTTCTTTACTAGCGCGATCCTATGAAAAATGGGGCGCGGCTGTCGATCTATCAAAAGCGCAGCGTGGCGATATTGTTGTTTTGCAGCGCGGTAATTCGACATGGCAAGGGCATGTGGGGTTCTTTGATCGGATTGAAAACGGCAAGGTTTACTTGCTTGGCGGCAATCAGGGAAATCAGGTCAATATTTCTGGTTATTCTGTTGCGCGCATTGTTGCTGTTCGCCGGGCAAAAGAGCCTCGCACCATCTTGGCAAAATCGTCAACCGTTCAAGCTGTTGCCGTGACCGTGGCCAGTGGGGCAGGCGGCGTGGCTGCTGCATTGGGTCAGTTGGATCCGACTGCGCAATACATGGTTTTGGGCTTTTGTGGTGTGGCCCTGATCGGCCTTGGCTGGATTTTACGTGAACGCCTGCTCAAGTGGGCAGCGGGGGATCGGTGATGCTCGGCATTCGCTGGAAACTATACGCGCTCACGGGGTTAGTATTTTTGACTGCTCTGTTTGGGTGGCGAAAGACGGGTATCAACGCCGCGCTTGAACGTGAACGCTCAGACAAAAAGGACATGGATTATGAACATGCGCAGGACATTGAAGATTCTGTTGCTCGTGGCCGTCATGACACAGGCGGGGTGCGGGACTACGAGGATCGAGGCTACCGAGACAGAAAAGGTTTTGTGCCGCAATTGGGGTGAAAGCCTGCCAACGCGGTCACACAGCGACACAAAGCAGACACAGGCAGAAATTTCGGAGGCCTACCGCGACTTTGCCAATGCCTGCCCAGCGTTTTCATATTTGGTGCCGCAGTAATCTTGATGGGGCTGTATTTATCATGCGTACACCAGAGTGATGATTGATCCGATGCACGTCCAATGTCGGCTCCCAGCCCCAAAGCAGACATGCCAGTTCGACACGAAGGGCGGATTGTCGACATTCGCTGCGGACGCGAGACCACCTTTCCACAATTTCCAGAGCAGACATTGAAACGATCGGCATGGAAAATTTTGCATTTGGGCAAGCACGACCCGGTACGAGCGGACTATGCGTTCATAACGCCAATCACTTGTGATGCGAACAACACCAAATAGGCGACCATCGTGAGGATGAGACCGAACACGAACCTCTTTCGCTTGACGTTCCGAAGACGCGCGACGCGGAGTAGTTCATTGGCATATTCCACCACAGGATCGCATTGCTTGATTGAATCCGCTAAATCATCAATTTTGATCTCACTCTCTCCGTCCAAGAACAGAACGCCCGTTTCGCTGTCGGTGCTTTCATGGACGGACGCACGGGTAGGGTAAAGCACCAATCCGAATTGCAAAATCGGCACCATGAAGATTGCCCACACAGCAATGATCATAATGGTGGTAAAATCGATTTCGCCGGGAGTATATTCTCGTATTCCGCCCGCAATTCCCAGTGAGAACATATAACCAACTGCCGCAATTTGCGCTTTGGTATCGTAAGATCGGACAGCTGCGTTAGCCTCGCTCAACGCAGCATTCAAGAGTGTCAGGCGGTCGCCAGAATGGTTGTCCTTGGTCATTTCAAGCCCTCCCTAAAGAGTTTTCGCGACGCGCATCCGTTGAAAAAAACAGGCGGTACAATGGAGGAACAAAGACCAGAGTAAGGGGTGAAGCCAGTAACAGCCCGCCGATCATCAAAGTCGCCATAGGTTCGAACAAAGCGCCCCCTATCAGGGCCATCGGCAGAAGTCCCAGAACCGTGGTCAGCGACGTTAACAATACAGGCGTAACGCGCTTTTTCGCAGCCGCAACAATTGCCTCATCAAGCGGCAAGCTGGTTCGCTCAATGTCGATCTGGTCAATCATGACGATTGCGTTGTTAATGATGATACCCATCAGCGAGATCAGACCGAGAATGGCGAAGAACGAAAGCGGCATCCCGGTAAGCAAGAGAGCAATCGGTGCCCCCACGACAATCAACGGGATTGTCATGAACGTCAGCGCAACACGACGGAAGGAATTGAACTGAAACACCAATGCCGCAAGCATGACAATCAATGCAATCGGCATACCAGCCATCAGTTTAGCGTTGGCTTCGGCGGCGTCCTCACTTTCACCGCCAATCCTGACTGAATAGCTAGCACCTAGGTTCAGTCTGTCCAGCACCGGCTGGATCATATCTTCGACCTCTCCCGCGGGCAACGTACTGCTTTTTCCGGAGATGACGATCTGGCGGACTTGATTCTCGCGGCGAATTTGTGAAAATTCAAGTTGCGGCCGGAAGACGGAAACCTGATCCAAAGAGACCAGCCCGTTCTTGGTCGGCAACGACAGGTTGGCCAGATCCTCAAGCGAGTCACGGAAAACTTCTTCAGACCGTAGAACGATCGGTATCGAGTCAGAGCCTTCGCGGAAGGTGGAATAGGTTGATCCGGACAGAAACGTATCCAAGACATCCGAGATTTCCCGTGATGTGGTGCCTAGTTCGCGCGCCTTTTCCTGCAGAATGTCTATCTCGATCTTCAGGGTCTTGTTGCCCCAGTTATTCTGGTTCAGTACAATATTTGGCAGACGCGCAAAACCTGCTTCGAGCTGTCGTGCCGCGTCCAGCATTACGTTTGCATCCGGGCCTGAAATTGACACTTCGACAATACCGGATTCACTGCCTCCCATCGAAAGACGGGTAATCCGCGCCCGAACTGCAGGATGGTTTTCAAACAGGTGACTACGGGCGCGTTCTGAAGCCTTAACAGCGCCTTCGAATGACGTGGTGTTGACCAGGATAAAGGCACTGGCGGGGTCCGTATCTGCCGGCGAAAGCGCGAGATAAAACCGCGGTCCACCGTGACCAACAAACGTCGTGGTATTGAGCACTTCCGGGTTCGCTTCAGTATCCCGAAGCCAGGCCTCGACGGCCAGCGCTTCGCGTTTTGTTTCAGAAATAGAAGTCCCTTTGGGCGCGTCCAAATAAATCAGGTATTCGGCTCGCTCACTCAACGGGAACATTTCAGACTTCAGGCTTCCGAACATCGAGCCACCTGCAATAACCAACATGTAGCAGGCGATCGTGATTGGTAAACCCCAGTGCAACAACTTGCGGATCAGCGCGCCATAGGCCGTTATGAGGCGGTTCTCGCCAGCGATTTCGGCCTTTGGTTTCAGAAACGCGGCGGCCAGAAATGGCAGGATATAGTGCGCCGTCAACCACGACCCAGTTAGCATGATTGCCACAACAGCGCCAAGCGAAAAGGCGAACTCGCCGACTGAGCCTTCAAGGAGCAGCATGGGAATGAAGGCGGACACGGTGGTAATCGATGCGACAGCCAGCGGCACGAAAAACTGCCCCCCGGATTGTACGGCGGCATCTCGTGGCGAAATGCCGCTTCGAATGCGTGTCTCGATGTCTTCAACAACAACCAGACCGTTGTCCACGAGAAGCCCGAGCGAGATGATCACAGCAGCAATTGAAATTTGTTCCAGATCCACCCCAATCTGAGACATGCCCATCAGGGCAAACATGACCGTGAAAGGTACGATGCAGGCAATGATCATTGCTGGGCGCAACCCTAGGAACACAAGCATTACGACAAGAACGACTGCAAAAGTCTGTGCCACATTCGAAAGTGCGCCGTTGATGGCAACGGTCACATTGGTTTCTTGGAATGTTGAGATGTTGTAGCTGATCCCGATTGGCTGGGTCTGCTCCAACTCGGCAATTTTTTGCTTCAATACACGCCCGATCTGTTGAATATCTCGGTCATCCGACATCTCAACGCTGACCACAACTGCTGGTGCCCCATCGAAGAAAACTGGCTTATCGATCGGATCTACGTACCCTCTGCGTACGGTCATCAAGTCTTTCAGACGCACAAGCTCTCCCGTGCCATCAACCTGCGTTAGAATCTCTTCCAATTCTTCGATCGAAGTGATGTTGCCATTAGCTTCAAGCAATATGCTGTTGCCCGCCGCATCGATCTGGCCCGCTGGCAAGATTACGTTTTGTGATTGCAAATCGCCCAGAACCTTTTGGATCTGCACCCCAACCGTCGCCAGTTTCCTATTGTCGATTTCAAGCCAAATTCGTTCTTCCTGTTCACCAGAAAGCGAAACCTTTGTTACACCGCTGACCCTGTAGAGCCCTTTGCGCAACTCATCCGCAGCATCCGAAATTTCTGCATCAGAGAATCCTTCGCCCGTAACGGCGATCGTCGCGACGGCGACATCGCCATAGTTGGTGTTCACAAATGGGCCAAACGTGCCGTCAGGAAGGTCTCCTTTGGCTTCTTCCATCTTGGTCCGCAGGTCCTGAAATGCTGCGTCCAATGCAGCCTTTGAAAGGGACTCGGACATTGCGATGGTCAATTGTGCCTTGCCCACTGTGATCAAGGAGGAGATATCGTCCACATCGCCAAGTTCGCGTGCGGCGCGTTCCAGCGGAATGGCAAGCAAGTTTTCCACACGCTCGGGCGCCATTCCTGGAAACTGAGCCACGACTACAGCATTTCGAATGGTGAGCGCTGGGTTTTCCCGTTTTGGCAACGCGAAATAGGTCATCAACCCCACGAAAAGCATGGCGACCATCACAAGAATGGTCAGTCGGGATTTATCGATACCGAAGCGTGTCAGACCTTCCATGGCATCATTCTCCCAATTCGAGCAGTTTCACGTCTTGCCCGTCCCGAAGAAATGACACTCCCGCTGACGCAACCAGATCTCCTTCCTGCAGGCCTTCGATCACGATTAAGGCATTCTCACGGATGCCTCCAATCGTAACCTCACGTCGCTTTACCGTACTTGAAGCTGGGTCGAAGACAAAAATACTCATCTTTGCTGGGGTATCCGGGCTCGCAGCCTGCCCGAGTTCACCGTCCTTAATGGCGGCACTCAGCGGTAATGAAAATCCTTCCGCCGCAGGCAACGGGAATTCGATTGCAGCCTCCACGGCCATCCCGGCTTTGAGCAGCGGATGCGAGTCGTTCACTTGCAAAATGATCGGGAAGCTTGAAACTGCGTCGGCACGTGATCCAATTTCGCTGACGACGGCGGAAAGTGTGATGTCCGGCCGATCGGCAAGACGCACTGTGGCGAGTTTACCAACGACGAGGCGATTTACAGTGTCAAAATTGACCGAAAAGGCGATCTCGAAACTGTCGCTCGGGTAAACAGAGACAATTGGTGCGCCAACACCAACAGTGGCATAAGATTCGATCTCGATGGCGTTAACAATCCCGTCAAATGGCGCAACCAGTTCCGATTTTCCCAAATTCTGCTGGGAAGTTTCGAAGAACTTGCGAGCCTGTGCTAGACTCGCCTCGGCGGTCTCGGCATTTGTACGCGCATCGTCGACTGCCACTCTCGTGGTTACGCCCCGTTCGAGCAGTGCTGTTTGACGTACGAAAGTAGCCTGTGCGTTGTCCGCCGAAGATTGCGCCTGTGCGAGGGCTGCTCGTGCTGAATCTAACTGAAGCTGAAGAGAGATCGGATCCAAGGTCGCAAGAATATCCCCAGCCTTCACGTTTTGGCCAACATCCAGAGAAATTCCTTGAAGTTTACCTCCCACCTCGAATGACAGCAAAGCAATCTCCGACGCCTCCAAAACAGCGGGAAAGCGCCGGATGCTAGTGCTTTCCGTTTTCGCAACCAGATAAGTTTTGAGCCCTCTGACAGATTTTTCTGCTGCCGTTTCTTCCTCTTTGCATCCGACTAAGACAATGATTGTTGCTATTAGAAAAATCGTCCGTTTCATTCGCCACCTCCTTAATCTGTCAGTTGTGCCTAAAAAAAACTATTCGCGTTTAAAAGTAAAGGCGTCAGGAAAACGCCCACACAACGATTGCGGTTGATCATGTAGCCCGCCACGATTTTTGAGGCAGAGTGGTCTTTGTGCTTAGCACGAGTTTTCGACTCATCAAGCTCCTTGAAGGAATGGGATGAACAGGAAAAGGAACAGGCAATGATCAAGAAAGAAATGTCCCTAGAAAATTCCAAAATGCTCAATTCTCGGGTATAGGTTTCATAGGTCCACATGGCCCACCAACCGACGATGAATCCGTCAAAATGCTGCGCCATGCACGAATGGCTGGTTCGGGGAAATTGCGTCGCAGCAACGAACGGGGCGACAGACGGCGGCTGTGGGCTGATTCCGAAATTTTGCAAAGGTCACTTTCTGCGCATTACTGCCATTGGTGTAAAACCTTGCAAAAACCCTTGCTGGATGTTCGGCAACAACGTGTGATGGATTAAGTGAAAATGATACGTGACTGGGTCGGTATGCCAAATTGATCCCACAACAAACTTGCATTTCAACTTCGGGAGAAACTTCGGGACTCGTAATCTAAATACCTCCCGAATGTTCCCGATTTTTCCTAGGTCGGAACAATTTGTCCAAACGAAATGATCAACGAAAATTTGCCATTTCCTTATATAAACAAGGGCTTCGGCGGTGAAATTGACTGGAGCGGGTGAAGGGAATCGAACCCTCGTATTCAGCTTGGGAAGCTGCTGCTCTACCATTGAGCTACACCCGCAGTGTTTGATCAGGTAAGTGCCCATCTGCAATTCGTCAAGCCGCTTATCAGGCCTTTCAGCCTTCTTCGCTCTTTGCAACGTCAGGACGCGGCGAAAAACGCCCGTTAGGGTGTGATGAGCCGCTAGCCGCGACGCCGCCGACGGCGTCCGCCGCCATCTCCACCACCGGTGTTGAAATTCACATCCGGCAGGCTCACATGGGTCGCCAGTATCGGAAATGGTTCGGCCGAGTTGGGGATCGCCGAGGCATTCACGAAATGCTCCTGGAACCTTGGCTCAATAGCGGTCTCTACCTTGCCGATCTTGCGCACCGTGGTCTCAATCTCGCCCCGCGCCGCGCGGTTCAACAGCGCAATCCGCGCGCCAGTACCAGCGGCATTCCCAGCTGAGCTGACTTTTTCCAGCACACAGTCAGGGATCATGCCCAAAACCATCGCGTGTTTGGGTGAAATATGCGCCCCAAACGCCCCCGCCAACACGATCCGATCGACGGTATCGACCTCGAATTTATCCATCAATAATCGCGCCCCAGAATACAGCGCCGCCTTGGCCATTTGTATTTCGCGAATATCGCGATTGGTCACAGTGATTACGGGCCCATCCTCAGCTGAACCATCCCAAACCATATAGGAGTTCGTGCGCCCGTCGGCAAAGCATCGATCCGTGCCCACCTGCTCGGCAGAGCCGATCAAACCCGGTCCATCGACAATGCCAGCCATCCGCATTTCGGCGACCAGCTCAATTATGCCCGACCCGCAAATGCCGGTGACTCCTGTGGTTGCGATGGCGATGTCAAAACCGTCTTCATCCGACCATAAATCCGACCCAATAACCTGAAAACGTGGGGTTTTGGTGACCGGATCAATGGTGACATGTTCAATCGCACCAGGTGCTGCGCGCTGACCAGAACTGATCTGTGCGCCCTCAAAGGCGGGGCCAGTGGGCGACGAACACGCCAGCACACGGTCCCGATTTCCCAGTAACAATTCAGCATTGGTGCCGACATCAACCACCAAAACCAAATCGTCCGATTTGTCAGGGGCCTCGGACAGGGCGACAGCCGCCGCATCGGCCCCAACATGGCCCGCGATGCAGGGCAGAATATACGCGCGGGTTTCAGGGTCCAGATCAAGGTCCAGATCACTGGTTTTTAAGCGCAGCGCATCGGACGTGGCCAAGGCAAACGGCGCTTGGCCCAGCTCGTAGGGGTCAATGCCCAAAAACAGATGATGCATAACCGGATTGCAAACAAAAACCGCGTCCAGAATATGGGTTCTGTCGATACAGGCCTCGGCACAGATTTGAATGAACAGCGCGTTCATACCGTCGCGCACAGCACGTGTCATTTCAGCTGCGCCGCCCTCGTTCATCATGCCATAAGATACGCGGCTCATCAGGTCTTCGCCAAAGCGGATTTGCGGGTTCATAATGCCGGATGAGGCCGTTACTTCGCCCGTTTGCAAATCGCACAAATGTGCCGCGATGGTGGTCGAGCCAAGATCAACGGCAAGACCATAGATGGGGCTGTCAAAAAAGCCGGACCACAGGCGCAAAATGCTAAGTGGCGCGCCGTCAGCAGCTTGGTGCAGGGCGACGGTGACCTTCCACTCGCCTTTTCGCAGGATGGATTGTAGCGTAATCAACACTGAAGGGGCCGCGCTGATGTCGCTCAGCTCCCACTGGTTTTGCAAGGCCGCAATCAGGCGTTCCAGATCGCCAGATGGTTCGTGCATGTCG
The DNA here is from genome assembly GCA_033851955.1 of Marinosulfonomonas sp. Lineage (GTDB taxonomy): Bacteria > Pseudomonadota > Alphaproteobacteria > Rhodobacterales > Rhodobacteraceae > Profundibacter. Next base: position 101,938 of record JAWSVK010000001.1, on the reverse strand, counting down.
GGCTGCTCAACCTCGACATAATACAGGCGAACGGTCGGGTTCAGGGTGATATCACGCGCCTCGGCGCGTTTGCGCACGACTTGTTTGTGGACTTGGCTTTCGGGTGGCACATCAATCACCACGTCGGCCTCAATCTTGGCCTGACAGCCCAAACGTCGCCCGTCAATCAACCCGCGAATGGATTTGTAACGTTCCTCAACAGCGTTCCATTCCGACAGCGCGTCTTTGGCCACGGTGACCCCGTGTTTTGGGAATTCGCCATAGGACGGCGTGATTTGGCAGCGCGAGCAAATGCCACGACCACCGCAAACGCTGTCCAGATCGACGCCCAACTGACGGGCGGCGGTCAGAACCGGCGTGCCCACGGGAAAGTTGCCGCGTTTGCCGGAAGGGGTGAAGATCACCAGAGGATCGGATTTTGTCATCGGTTTATCCCTATTCGCCTGTTTCCCTTCCTTCATAAGGGGTCAGGGCAAAGGTGCAATGCACTTGCGCGACAAAGGGGGGATGAGGAGCGGCAATTCAGGACGGTACCTGATCCGTGATGGTTAACAAATGTTCGGAAATTTGGTCCGCTAATTAGCGGAGTCGAGAGAGCCGCAGGCTTTTGAAACAGCCGCCCGCATATCGGTTGAAATATCACTTTCCGCAAGAACTCTTCGGCATATCTTGTAGACGGTTGCGGGATGATCTGCGTGTTGATTGATTGCCGCAAGGATCAGAGAGACATCCCCATAACGAATTAGCTCGCGTGTTGCTATAACAGGCGCAGGTTCCATTAATGTGGGACAGTCTCGATCTTGAAATATTGGATTTCCGCGTCGAATGTAGGGTGAAAGAAGCTGACGATTGTAATCGATCACTGCGCCTTTATGCAGTGCCTTGCCGAAACTGTCGATCAATTGGAAAACGCTGGTTTTGCGGGCGCAGTTTCTGAAATACCCGAATTTTGGGTGTAGAATGTAGTTGATATAACTCTTTTTAACGGTTGTGGGGAGCTTTGCGAACATGGCCACTCCAGTCGGCGAATGAATTGACATAGCAATGGACATTTCGATAAGAAACAATACCGAGAAAGCGAAGGTGAACAACTTTATACTTTTATTCAGGCTCAATAATGTACCCCAAAAGACCGATCTACTGCGGTTTGTGCATATTTATTGCACTTAATTATTGGTCTGAAAAGCCCCAATTCGACCTCAACCCAGTAAACCAACAAAAGGGCAGTGCCTGATCCGTGAGTGAGTGCGAAGCGCCCGCCCGTGGGGGCGGATCGGACGCTGCTCGGGCCACAAATGACCCGAGCGGATATTCACTCGACGTCACTCTTCCTCTAACCAATCCAGTATCGCCTGCCTATCCCCGTCCAGCGTCGGGGCGCGGGCGTCTTTCAACGTATCATCCATGTCGGAAATCTTGATCGGGTTGCCGGCGGCCAAAAACGGTTTGCCACCATCTGGTGCGGCCAGCTCAACCACCATGTTGCGGGCTAAAATCTGGGGGTCTTTCATCGCTTTGGCCACATTCTGGATCGGGCCACAGGGTACGCCTGCGGCCTCAAGCAGGCCGATCCAGTGTTTTTTCTTACGCTCAAGCGTCACCAGTTCGATCATGCGTTTTAATTGCTTAACGTGCTTGCAACGGGCCGCGTTGGTGGCGAACCTTGGGTCGCCCTTTAGCCCCGCCAACCCCAAGGCGTCACACATCCGGCCAAACAGCGCGTCATTGCCCGCCGCGATCACGAACAACCCGTTTTTAGCGTGGAAGGTTTCGAATGGTGTGATCGACGGGTGCCGCGCACCTGAACGTTTGGGGGATGTGCCGGTCTCATTTGTGATGGCGATCGCATGTTCCAAAATCGCCAATTGCCCGTCCAACATCGCCACGTCGACCTTGCGCCCAACGCCCGATTGCACCCGCTCATAGAGCGCTGCTGTCACCCCTTGGGCCAAGAACATGCCCCCGACAATGTCGCCGACGGACGCGCCGACGCGCACAGGTTCGCGACCTGCTTCGCCGGTGATCGACATCAGCCCGCTGCGGGCCTGCACCACCATGTCATAGGCTGGTTTCATCGCCTCTGGTCCCGTGTGACCAAAACCCGACACAGCGCCATAAATTAGTCGTGGGAACCGTGCGTGCAGGTCATCCCAGCCATAGCCCAACCGTTCCATTACGCCGGGGCGGTAATTTTCAACAATGACGTCAGCCTTCGGCAGCATTTGTTCGAATAAGGCCCGATCGGCGTCGTCCTTTAGGTTCAATGTAATGGATTCCTTGCCACGATTGATAGCGGCGAAATAGGCGCTTTCGCCGTCACGAAACGGCGGAAAATGACGGGTATCGTCGCCAATAACAGGCTGCTCAACCTTTATGACACGCGCGCCAAGGTCAGACAGCATCATGGTGCAATATGGCCCCGCCAATACATGCGAGAGATCAATCACGGTTATTCCGGACAGCGGGGTGGTCATGGTGGGCTCCTGTGCCTGTTGCGCCACTTTGGTGCAGCACTTTGGCGCAGGAATCTATGACCTAAATCAGTTTGGCTTTTGCGGCGCCTATCGGCCTTTGCGTTTAAACCCGCCGCGCACGTCAGGGCCGGTGCCGAGCCATCCGGCGATCACCGCTGCCACATGGCTGGTGATACGAACCTTTTGGGTCAGGCCTTGTTTTTCGGCGGCCACGGCTTGATCGCCAACAAAGGCTATCAGGTCGGCTTTGATCAAGTCAGGTGGCGAAATCGGTGTATTTGTTGCAATATCAAATATTTGGGCAGTAAAGGTAATGTCATGCACACCGGAATTGTTCAGCACGGCGCGGGTTTTTTCGGACAGGGCGTGGAACTGCATCATCGTGATTTTTAGCTTGACGTCACGGGTGCCTTGCAAATCAGCAGCGCCGCGCGTTGCGGCCGTGGTGATGATGGCATCGACTTGGTCATAGCGGTCGCCGTAAGGAAACTCGCGCCAAACGATGTCGGCGTTGGGGGCAAAGCTATTGGCCTCGGACACCGTCAGGCTGCGCGGCACCTCGACGTCAACATCAACAACCCGCCAACCTTTGGCCGTGGCGGGGTCAATCACATCAGCGTAATTGGTGACCCATTGGGTGCCGCTGGAACAGCTTGCAAGACCTAAGGATCCTGCAAGCATCATTGATGCAAGGGTGAGTGATTTTGCCATGGTTTGCCTCGTTATACTGCTGCGCCCCGTTTGTCGGGGCTTTTGTTATAACGATTGCTTATCATGTCTGCGGCCATCTGGCAGCAACAAAACCCAAAACGGGGCCAGATCGGCGAGTGTTTGCGGTTTTTATACCGCAAATCCTAGCGACGGCGGCGGCGGCCACCACGGCCAGAACCAGCCGCTGCTGACTCAATCGAGGCTTCGGCAAATGTTGCACCTGCCTCAACCGCGTCCAGAACACGGCTGAATTTGATCCACTCAGCGCCGTGCGGGTCATGGTTCATCAACATATTGGCGGCTTTGATCGCTTCCATTTCTACGGGGCGCAGCGGGTTCATGATCGCGCTGGTCATGCCGGCCGCAATCGCCATTGGCAGGAAGGCTGCGTTGATGCCGTGTCGATGCGGCAGACCGAAACTGATGTTGGAGGCCCCGCAGGTGGTGTTCACGCCCAACTCATCACGCAAACGACGCACCAAGGTAAACACTTGTTGGCCTGCGCCCGCCATCGCACCGATGGGCATCACCAAAGGATCAACCACAATGTCATGGGCAGGGATGCCAAAATCGGCGGCGCGCTCGACGATCTTTTTGGCAACCGCAAAGCGCACGTCAGGGTCTTCTGAAATACCGGTGTCATCATTGGAAATGGCCACGACAGGTACGTTATACTTTTTAACCAGCGGCAGGATCAGTTCCAGCTTTTCTTCTTCGCCCGTGACCGAATTCAGCAAAGGACGCCCTTCGGCGACCAGCAATCCGGCCTCAAGCGCGCCTGCGACCGATGAATCGATACACAAAGGAATGTCGACAAGTCCTTGAACTGTCTGGATAACTTTGGTCATCAAGGGTGGTTCGGTTTCATTCGGGTTCGGGTTGGAATTGTAAACCACGCCCGCATTGATATCGAGCATTGTCGCCCCACAAGCGACCTGATTGATGGCATCCTTTTCCACGGTGGAAAAATCACCAGCTTCCAACTCCCGCGCCAAGGCTTTGCGCCCCGTTGGGTTGATCCGCTCGCCAATCACGCAAAATGGCTCATCAAAGCCGATGGTGATGGTTTTGGTTTTACTCTCGACAACGGTGCGGGTCATGACAGGTCCTTAATGTTCAATTGGCTTGGCCGGAATGGCCGATTTGCCACCATGGGCGATGGCCCAGTTGGCGTTGGTTTTGATACCACCCAGCGGAAAGAAGTGCACCCGCTCGATGTTAAAATTGGGGTTGGCCGCCTTATGGTTGGCCAATTCAGTCACCAGATCCGTTGGCTCAAACGGCAACAACAGTTTGGTCACATCCTTGGCGCGTTTTTGCAAGACTTTCAGCGAGGCACCAACACCACAAGCAATAGCGAATTTGACCAAAGTTTGCAGCTTGGCAGGGCCAGCGATGCCGATATGGATCGGAATGTCGATGCCCGCATCGGCAAGCGCATCAGCCCATGCGATCAACGGCTTTGCCTCAAAGGCAAACTGTGTGGCCAGCGCCATTTTCGCATCTGTGCGATTGGCGAAATCCTGTTTCCAGCGCAGCGCGTCCATGACGTTTTTGTCCGAACCATCCGGATCAATATCGCGGTTGCCCTCGGGGTGGCCCGCCACATGCAGATGTTTGAACCCGGCCGCGTCAAACAGCCCGCTTTCCATCAACTGCATTGAGCTTTCAAAATCGCCGTGCGGTTTGTCCACGCCACCTGCCAGCAGCAAGGCTTGATCAACCCCGGCCTCGCCTTGGTAGCGGGCGATCCAGTCGCCAAGCATGGCTTTGTCGGCAATAATCCGCGCCGGAAAATGCGGCATCACGTTGTAACCATCCGCCGCCAATCGTTTGGCGGTGGCGACCATCTCTTCGATCGGGGTGCCCTCGATGTGGGCGATGTAAACGCGGGTGCCATGGGGCAACAGTGTGGTGAAATCCTCAACCTTTTCGGCCGTGCGTGGCATCACCTCAATGGAATAATCCTGTAAGAATGCCTCGAGGGCTGGGTTGACGGGCAGGGGGCCGGCTTGGGGTTTTTTCTTAAACTGCAACAGCGCCATTATGACTTCCTTTAATGTTCGCGGGCCTAGGCCCATCCGTCGTTGTCGATCAGCTGAATGATCCGATCCTTGTCAAACTCTGCTTCAAGCCGTGCGGCCTCATCAGCCGCAATTTGATCCGCATCACCATCCACTGCATAAGCAGGCGCACGGCGCCACTCAGCCAGATAGGCGTCAGTACCAGCAGCACCCACCTTCATCGCAGCCCGATCAATCGCTTGCTCGAACCGCTCAGTCAGTTGAACCTTAGAAGCACGTCGTCCCTTACCCACAATGACCTGAGCCGGAATATCTCGCCAGTAAACTATGGTCACGTCGGGCATTGCTGATTCCTTTTTCTTTTTCTAGCTTTACGCGGACGGCCGCGAATAAGGCGTTCGTTTTCGACACGTCAAAGCAACGTTGCGACGTCTGTTTGCGCAGCATGGGACGCAAAAGGCCAGTCATATGCCCCTGAATAATATTCATCATGTTCATGAAGCGGTGAAATTGGGCCATATCACACCTTGCGCGGCAGGGTTTGCGCGACTACCTTAAAGCCAACTTGAAATGGAGGGCGTACTTATGACGCCCAAGCGTCTGTCCGGTGCGGGCGCGTTCCCCACAGCGGTCGACAGCCCCGCGCCAAAAACGCCTGACACGGCCCCGCTTTATGCGGCGCTTGATCTGGGCACAAACAGTTGCCGCATGTTGATTGCCAGACCAAATGGCAATCAATTCACTGTGGTTGATAGCTTTTCGAAGTCCGTCCAGCTTGGGGCGGGTCTCGAGACGTCGGGAAGGCTCAGTCGAGCCTCGATCAAACGCACGGTGCAGGCGCTGCGCATTTGCAAGAAAAAGCTGCAGACCCACAAGGTATCTAGGATGCGGCTGGTCGCCACCGAAGCCTGTCGGCGGGCCAAGAACGCGGCAGATTTTCATCGTTTGGTGAAACGTGAAACCGGTCTGGTGCTTGAGATTATCGAGCCCGAAGAAGAAGCCCGTTTGGCGGTTATTTCATGTGCACCACTGGTGTCAAAACGCACGGATCAACTGTTGGTCGTTGATATTGGCGGCGGCTCAACGGAACTGGTTTGGATCGATATTTCCAAGGTGCCCAAGGCCGAGCGCGCAAAATCAATCATGCGTCTTCACAAAGGATTTTCGCAAGATCACTCTTTGGCAAGTTCGGCGAATGCCCGTGTTGTGGACTGGATATCAGTGCCACTGGGCGTCGCAACCCTGCGCGAGATTTATGACGACGTTGAAGATGACGCGGCGCGGTTTGCTTTGATGTCCTGTCACTTTGAGGAAAACCTTGCTGGGTTTTCGCCGTTCGAATCTGAGCAGACCATGGAGGGGTTTCAGATCGTTGGCACCTCAGGCACAGTGACCACGGTTGCGGCCTCGCATCTGGGACTGCGGCGGTATGATCGCAACAAGGTCGACGGGTTAATGATGTCATCAGGTCAAATTGATGCGGTGGTGCGGGAATATCTGGCGATGGGCCCAAAAGGGCGGCTGGCTGATCCGCGTATCGGGCGGGATCGCCAAGCACTGATCATGTCAGGCGCGGCGATTTTGCAGGCTTTGCTGCGGGTTTGGCCGACGGACCGTTTGTCAGTTGCGGATCGCGGTTTGCGAGAAGGTCTGCTATACGCACAAATGAGCGCCGATGGGGTGCTTAAGGATGGAATTGTCTAATGGCTAAGAAACCAACAGGAAACAACAGCGGACGTGGGTTACGTGATCTGCGCACCAAGGTGAAAACGGCGCGTGGGCGTAAGCTTAGCTCGACCCTGTGGCTGGAACGCCAGCTGAATGATCCCTATGTGAAACGAGCCCAAACCGATGGCTATCGCGGCCGTGCGGCCTATAAGATTTTGGAGCTGGACGACAAATACCGCTTTTTGGTTCCTGGCGCCCGAGTGGTCGATTTGGGCTGCGCGCCCGGGGGCTGGTTGCAAGTGGCCGTGCCACGGGTGAATTCATTGGGCGAGCGCAGTGGCAAATCTGTTGGCCGTTTGTTGGGCATCGACATTCAAGAAGTTGAGCCCATAGCTGGCACCGAAATCCATCTATTGGATTTCATGGAAGATGATGCAGACACCAAGGTCAAGCAATGGCTGGATGGCAAGGCTGATGTGGTGATGTCAGACATGGCGGCATCCGCGTCAGGGCACAAACAAACCGACCACCTGCGCATCATGGCGCTGTGCGAAGCCGCAGCTTACTTCGCCTTTGATGTGTTAGAAGAGGGCGGCACATTTATTGCCAAGGTTCTGGCCGGTGGGGCCGAGGGTGATTTGCAAAAACTGCTGAAACAAAAATTCACCAAGGTCGCCAACGTAAAACCACCAGCCAGCCGTTCAAACAGCTCGGAAAAATTTGTCGTGGCGACAGGGTTTCGCGGGGAAAATTCGTAACGAATTTTGTCGGAAAATTTGAAATTTTCCGTGTGCGCAACCTTAGCCGTGTTCTTCATTTTGTTCGGTCAATCTACTTTGCAGCAGCTCACCCGTGTCGATCAGGATCGAATAGGCCACCATTGAAACGGCGGTGTTGATTTGCTTCATGGCCCGCAGGGTTTCCTGATGGATGTTACTGGTTTCAATACTGTCCGTGGTGCCTTTACGAAGGCGCTCTAGGTGACGGCGTTGAAGCTTTTGTTCCACATCTCGCACCGCTTCTTTCTCTTCAACCAGCTGGCGGGCGGATTCTACGCTGTTGGTCATCAATACATTCAATGAAAGCTGTACATTTGATAAAACACGGTCATGGAAATCGCATAATTCTTTCCACCCCTCGGGCGAAAACTGTAGCCCCTTATCGGAAATCTTCTGAGCCATCCTCAGCAGATTTTTTGAAATCACGTCGCCTGCCGATTCAAGGTTAATCGCTACAGACGACAGCTCCATGCTGGTGCTGGCGTCTTCTTTGGACAATTTGTTCTGGTGCAGTTTGGCCAAATACAGTTTGGTCTCAAAATGCATCGCATTTACGTTGGCCTCATTGATATTGACGTTATTGGCGACAGTATCGTCCCAACCGGCATATAATTCCATAACCGGCGACAGCATTGCCTCAATGGTTTCGCCAATCCGCAACACCTCGCGTGACGCGCAGGCCAGGGCGCGTTCGGGCACCTCGAGCACGGTTTCGTCCAGCGCCGATATCCGTTCTGCCCCAACAGACTGATCCGAATGCGTGTCACTGATCATGCTGTCCAAAAATCGAGTAACGGGTTTGATCAGCACTAAGCCAGCCAGCAATACAGCCAAGTTGTATGCCAAGTGCAGGTTGATCGCCTGACGCGCCCCTGTTGTACCTAAATAGTCCAAAGGCAAGGCCGTATTGACCAGCAGCAAAAGCACAATCAACGCCCCGCCGCCCCGCAACACCAAATTGCCAATTACAATGATACGCGCCGAAGCTTTGGCCCCCAAGGTCAGCGTGAACGGGATGAACGAGCCGCCCAGATTGGCACCAAGCACCATTGCCATCACAGCCTCTACGGGCAGCAGGCCTTGGGCCGCGAAGGTCACAAACATCAAAACCGCCGCCACGCTGGAATGCATCGCCCAAGCCAGCAATGCACCAACCACAAAGGCAGAAAACAAATCTTGGCCCAGAAAGCCGGCAAGTGGCGCAATCGCAGCACTGTCACGGATCGGGTCGGTGGCCGCACGGATCATGTCCAAGGACACCAGCACCAGTGCCAAGCCGATGACAATGCGCCCAACCTGACGGGTTTTGGATTTTTCGCCCTTCAGGAACAACGCAACCCCGACCAGCAACAAAAACGGCACCAACCATTCTGCGCGCACCAGCAATATCTGTGTCACAATCGCCGAGCCCAAATCGGCCCCTAGAAAAATCGCCAAGCCGACGGTCACAGTCAACGTGCCTTTGGTGGCGAAATTCGTCACCAACAACGCCACCGCCGTTGAGCTTTGCAACAAGATTGCCGCAAAAACACCGGTGCCGGCGGCCAAAGGTGGGTTCGTTGATGAACGCCGAAGCCAGTTGCGCAATTCGGATTTGAATGCCCGCTGCACACCGGTGCGGATGATGCGAACCGACCATAACAACAGGGCCGCGGCCCCGGCTAGATTTAGGATAAATAGAAGCACTGCTGTCTCTCTTCTCTTATAAACTTAGTGTTTCTTAGACTTTCACCTCAAATTTACAAGCGAATTAGCCGCCCTCCGATTGTAATATTGTTAACGTATGAATTAAAAATGGCCTGTTTAATCCTTGCTAAGACCTAAGGTTTGGCTAGCCTGTCGTTGATGAAAACACGGACATCTGGGAGGATGAAATGCAGCTTAATAAACTTTTATCGACAGCGGCCATCGTGGCGGCATTCGCAATGAGCGCAGGCACAGCTTTTGCCGCAGAATGCGAGCGCGGCGATCTGGACAAACGGTTCTGTGACACCAACGGCGATCTGATCGCCGACACCCCGACCGACGCCAGCATGTTGCTGGATCCGGACACGTTGGTCTTTGCCTACACACCAGTAGAAGACCCTGCCGTTTACAAAGAAGCATGGTCTGATTTCCTAACCCACCTCGAAGCTAAAACTGGCAAAGACGTGTTGTTTTTTCCGGTTCAATCCAACGCCGCTCAAATTGAGGCCATGCGTTCAGGCCGTTTGCACATCGCGGGCTTTAACACAGGATCCAACCCGCTGGCTGTGAACTGCGCTGGCTTTAGCCCGTTTACAATCATGGCCAAAGAAGACGGCAGCTTTGGCTATGAGATGGAAATCCTGACCTATCCAGGCTCTGGCATCGAAAAAGTCGAAGACATCAAAGGCAAGCAGTTGGCCTTTACGTCGCCCACCTCAAACTCTGGCTTCAAGGCGCCATCCGCCATTTTGAAATCCGATTTTGACATGATCCCCGAGCGCGATTTTGAGCCGGTTTATTCGGGCAAGCACGACAATTCGATCCTGGGTGTGGCCAACAAAGACTATATGGCCGCGTCGATCGCCAACTCTGTGCGCGACCGTATGGTTCAGCGCGGCGTGATCACTGCAGATCAGGTTGTCACCATCTATAAATCGCAAACCTTCCCAACCACAGGGTTTGGCACGGTTTACAATCTGACACCTGAATTGCAGGCCTCTATTAAGGACGCGTTCTTTAGTTTTGATTGGGAAGGGACCTCGTTGCAAGAAGAGTTCTCAAAATCCAAAGAGGCACAGTTCATCCCAATGACATATCAGGCATTCTGGGAAGTGATCCGTAAGATCGATACAGCCAATGGCGTATCATATTCCTGCGAATAGTCGCTAGAGCAAACTGATTTGCGGCGACCAGTTGATCTGGTCGCCGCAGCTATAATTAAGGGCAGGTGCAGAACTATGTTAAGGCTGGAACAGCTAACAAAGACCTATAAAACAGGCGATATGGCCCTAAAGGCTGTGACATTGGACATTCCGGCGGGGCAGGTGTTGGCGTTGATTGGCCCCTCGGGGGCGGGTAAATCCACCTTGATCCGTTGCATTAACCAATTGGTCGTGCCCAGCAGCGGCAAGGCCTTCTTGGGCGACATTGAGTTGACCGCGTTGAATGCATCCGGCCTGCGCCGCGAGCGCCGCCGCATGGGAATGATATTTCAAGAATACGCACTGGTGGAACGGCTGACGGTGATGGAAAACGTGCTGTCAGGCCGGCTGGGTTATGTCGGGTTTTGGCGCAGTTTCTTTCGCAAATTTCCGCAAAAAGATGTCGATGAAGCCTACCGGCTGCTGGACCGCGTTGGTCTGTTGCACATGGCCGACAAACGCGCCGATGAGCTGTCAGGCGGACAACGCCAACGGGTCGGGATTGCCCGCGCCCTGATCCAAGATCCAGCCCTTTTGCTGGTCGATGAGCCGACAGCGTCCCTCGACCCTAAAACATCACGTCAAATCATGCGGCTGATCTGTGAGCTGTGTGATGAACGCGGATTGGCAGCGATCATTAACATCCACGACGTGGCGCTGGCACAAATGTTTGTGGAAAGAGTGATCGGCCTCAAGCTGGGTGAAATGGTGTTTGATGGCGGGCCTGATGATTTGACCCCAGATGTGTTGACGCAAATCTATGGCGAGGAAGACTGGGAAGCCACCATCGAGAAAATCGAAGACGGGGACAATGATGCGGAGCCTGAAAATGACAGCTGAACTTTCGGCTGTTGTCGGTCAGCCGTGGAAAAAACCAAACTTCATCCGCAACCCGGCTTTGCGCTGGGGCCTGTTGCTGTTGGCGGTGGTTTACCTCTATTTTGCTTTCTCCACCATTGATGTGAACTGGGCGCGCATCTATCGCGGGTTGGACAGAGGCTGGCAATTCATTCTCGGTTTTGCCAACCCCGATTTCACATCGCGCTGGTCGGATATTTACACAGGATTCATGGAAAGCGTCGTGATGACCATTGCCTCGACGGTGGTGGGAATCGCCATCTCGATCCCGATAGCATTGGGCGCCGCACGCAATATTGCACCGCTGCCAGTCTATCTGGTGTGTCGGTTTATCGTTGCGATTTCACGGGCCCTAAATGAAATTATCGTAGCGATTATTCTGGTGAAGATCTTCGGTTTTGGCCCCTTGGCTGGGTTCTTGACCTTAAGTTTTGCAACGATCGGGTTTTTGTCAAAGCTGTTGGCCGAGGACATCGAAAGCATGAGCATGGTTGCGCCAGAAGCAATCCAATCCACGGGGGCAGGTTGGTTACAATGGATCAACTTTGGCATACAACCCCAAGTCATGGCGCGGTTGGTTGGCCTTTCGATGTACCGTTTGGACATTAATTTTCGCGAATCTGCTGTGCTCGGATTGGTCGGGGCAGGCGGCATTGGAGCGACGTTGAACACCGCATTTGATCGCTACGAATTTGACTCGGTTGCCGCCATTTTGATGATCATCATTTTGACGGTGCTGGTGTTGGAATACCTCTCCGGCGTTATCCGCGAAAGGATGCAATAGCATGCCAACATTTGAAAAGAACGGGCAGAAAATCTGGCAGGTCCGCGATCGCAATGCGCAATTGTTACGATGGGCCGGATGGATGGCAGGAACGATCGCTTTCCTATGGGCCTGGAAAGCGATTTCGGACGGCACTGAATGGTATTACTTCAGAACAGCTCCTGACGCGGCGGCTGACATCATAACGCGGGCATTTCCACCAAAGTGGTCCTACATCGACACGCTTTGGCGTCCGATTTGGGACACTGTTAACATTGCGACACTTGGCACCATATTTTCGCTGATCATGGCGTTTCCGATTGCCTTTTTGGCCGCGCGCAACACCACGCCGAGCAGGTTGTTTATCCGGCCGCTTGCATTGCTATTGATCGTGTCCTCGCGGTCCGTCAATTCGTTGATTTGGGCGCTGTTACTGGTCTCGATCGTTGGTCCTGGTGTGTTGGCGGGAGTTATCGCCATTTCGATCCGTTCTATCGGATTTTGCGCCAAGCTGCTGTATGAGGCGATTGAGGAAATCGACGAGGTACAGGTCGAAGCGATCACCGCGACAGGCGCGCGCCCGTGGCAGATTTTGGTTTTTGGCATTATGCCGCAGATCATGCCGTCCTTTGCCGGCATTGCGGTCTTTCGTTGGGATATCAACATTCGCGAAAGCACCGTTTTGGGACTGGTTGGGGCAGGGGGTATTGGCTTGCAATTGAATGCTTCGATGAACGTGCTGTCGTGGACCCAGGTCAGCCTTATCCTGCTGGTGATCCTACTTGCGGTGGTGATTTCCGAATGGGTGTCAGCCAAGGTACGAGGTGCGATTATCTAGCCAAAAATGCCGTGAAACGCGGCGTAAACCACTGGGCCGTGCCTTAGCGGCGTTGGCCTAGTATCCGTTACCCGTCGCTCCAGTCGACTTGCCGAGTGTCGTTGTAGCCGTGCATAATTCCAATGGCTTAAGAGTCTTTCTAAAAGCCTTGGACTCGGAAATAGCAGGGGCAATAAATTTGGCGTTCTCGGTTCCATATTCAGCCCTAATTTATTACGCATAATCAGTATTATGTTAAATATTGAAAATAGTGAAAACGCTGAATATCACAATATACCAGCATCTTACCGAACATTTCTCACCCACTCCGCTCTCACAAATCCCATCGCTTCACTCCTAAAGCAAAAGAAAACGACCTCAGGCTCCGAAAAACGAAGCCATTGCCAAAATACAATGGCTTGCTTGCGTCTGACACATTTCCTAGAATAGCCTTAACACTCAAGGGCACAAAATGAACTCATTGCTAATACTAAATGGGCCAAACCTTAATTTGCTTGGCACACGTCAAACCGAAGTCTATGGCAAAACGACTTTAGCTGAGGTTGAAACGCTATGCGCTACCAAGGCCAAGGCCTGTGGTTGCGAAGTGAGCTGTTTCCAGTCAAATCATGAAGGTGAATTGGTCGAGGCTATTCACGCGGCACGTGGTGTTCATGACGGAATCGTGCTGAACGCCGGCGCATACACCCACACCTCTGTTGCCTTGATGGATGCGATTTCATCCGTGAGCATCCCTGTTGTTGAGCTGCATCTGTCCAACATCCACGCCCGCGAAGAATTTCGGCATAAGTCGTTCATTGCCCCCGTTGCCGTTGGCCAAATCTGTGGTTTCGGCCCCAAGGGATATGAGTTGGCGATCGATGCGATGCAATCCTATTTGGCCAGCGCGACATGACATTTAGCTGCCTTGAAAACATCTGTGATGCCGATACAGTTGACGAGCTGTGGAACATATACGCCAAGGAAATGAAGCGTTTCGGATTTGACCGCTTGCTGTACGGTTTCACCCGTTTCAAGTCTGGATATTCGGTAGGAGATTTCCAGGATTCGTTAATCTTGACCAACTATGAGGCTGATTTTGTTGAGAAATACGTCAAAGGCGGGATGTTCAATCAAGCGCCCATGATGCGGTGGTCTATCGAGAACAACGGCGCTTGCAGTTGGAGCTGGATGGACAGTTCAGCCGCAAATGATGCCTTTACCGAGTCTGAGCGCAAAGTGCTGGAGTTGAACCGCGCCAGCGGCATCACGGCTGGATATACGATCAGTTTTAAATCTGGCTCGATCAGAACCAAGGGCGCGATTGCTATGACTGGTCAGCCTGGTCTGTCACAGGCGGATGTGGATGATATCTGGGAAAAGCACGGCCAAGAGATATTGGTGATCAGCAATGTTGCGCATCTTAAAATCATCTCGCTGCCCTATAGCGTCAGCCGCAAGCCCCTCACCCACCGTCAACGTGAAGTGTTGGAATGGGTTGGTGATGGTAAAACCATGCAGGATATTGCCACAATTATGGGGCTGACGTCGGCCACCGTTGAAAAACACCTGCGTCTTGCCCGCGATGCTTTGGACGTTGAAACCACAGCACAAGCCGTCTTGAAAGCGTCTTACCAGAACCAAATATTCGTTTTGGAAGCCTAACACCCCGTAAAACCTGTCTTTTTCGGTAGGTAAGGAATCCCCTACTTTCTTTACCTAACGTTAACGTGCAAATTGATCATGTTCCGTGAGTGGTGGCTTTTTTGCCAGGGAACTTTCAGATCTGACCCCGCGTGATTCCGTGGCTAGTAGATTTGTCCGGGAAACCGGAGTTGGTCAGGAGGAGAATAATCCTTCTCCTGGCCGGCACCTAACATTGGCACCCCGTCCTCATCCCCGTTTGGTAGGGTGCTAAGACAAAAAACGGTGTGACCCTGCCCGGGTCGCATCGTTTTTTTACGTCCGATGCATGACGTCTGCAGCATGGCCAAACGAAAACGGCCCCTACGTTTTATCGCAAGGGCCGCCAATTTCTGTATATTGAAGCCGCTTAGCTGTTCATTTTTGCAACTTCTGCTGCAAAATCTTCTTCAACTTTATCGATCCCCTCGCCCACTTCAAGGCGCGCGAAACCAGTGATTTCAACACCGGCCTCGGTGGCGGCTGCAGCAACCGTCAGGTCGGGATTCACAACGAACGACTGGCCCAAAAGCGTAACTTCGGACAGGAATTTTTTCATCCGGCCAACGATCATCTTTTCGATCACTTGTTCAGGCTTACCAGATTCGCGGGCTTGCTCAGTCAAAACGGCTTTTTCGCGCTCAACCAAAGTTGCATCCAGATCTGCTTCGCTCAAAGACGCAGGGTTCACAGCCGCAATATGCATCGCGACTTGGCGACCGAATGCCTCGTTGTCGCCCTTCAGCGCAACCAGTACGCCAATTTTGCCCATGCCATCGGTCACAGCGTTATGCACATAGGACACAACCTGATCGCCCTTCAGCACAGTCATGCGGCGCACCGACATGTTCTCGCCGATCACAGCAACTTTAGCAGTGACTGTTTCGGCAACCGTTTTGCCGCCCATATCAGCTGCGTTCAAACCGTCGATGTCTTCGACACCCACGGCAACCGCTGCGATTTCGCCAACCATGGCTTGAAAATCGGCGTTCTTGCCAACAAAGTCAGTTTCCGAGTTCACCTCGACGGCAACACCTTTACCGCCAGAAACGCTGACAGCCACCAAACCCTCGGCAGCGGTGCGACCGGATTTCTTGGCAGCCTTGGCAAGACCTTTGGTGCGCAGCCAATCGACCGCTGCTTCCATGTCGCCATCGTTTTCAACCAGCGCTTTTTTCGCGTCCATCATGCCAGCACCTGTGCTGTCACGCAGTTCTTTTACCATTGCAGCTGTAATCGCCATCATGGATCTCCTGAAATGAATGTTTGTGAAACGGGTGCAGCCGATGCCGCACCCGATTTAATCAATTTTAGGCTTTGGCTTCTTCTGTTGCAGGCGCTTCGGCCTCAACAGGTGCAGCAACAGCTTCTTCAACCGGAGCTTCGTCCATAGCGCCCAGATCAATACCAGCTGCGCCCATTTGTGCCGTCATGCCGTCCAGCGCCGCCCGGGCGACCAGATCAGTATAAAGCGCAATCGCACGGGCCGCATCATCGTTACCTGGGATGATGTAGTCGATGCCATCAGGGTTACAGTTGGAATCAACCACAGCCACAACAGGAATGCCCAGTTTATTGGCTTCAGCAATCGCCAGATCTTCTTTGCGCACATCAATCACGAAAATCAGGTCAGGTTGGCTGCCCATTTCACGGATGCCGCCAAGGCTGGCTTGCAGTTTTGTTTGCTGACGTTCGATGCCCAGACGCTCTTTCTTGGTCAGACCTTCTGCACCGCTTGCCAGCAGCTCATCGGCGTCTTTCAGACGTTTGATCGACTTTGAAATGGTCTGCCAGTTGGTCAATGTGCCACCCAACCAACGGTGGTTCATGTAATACTGAGCGCATTTTTCAGCGGCATCAGCAACAGGACCAGCGGCCTGACGTTTGGTGCCAACGAACAAAATGCGTCCGCCTTTGGCAGCAACATCACGCACAGCCTGCAGGGCTTGGTCCAACATTGGAACAGTCTGCGTCAGGTCAAGAATGTGAATGCCGTTGCGAGCGCCGTAGATGAAAGGGCCCATTTTAGGGTTCCAGCGTTGTGTCTGGTGACCAAAGTGTACGCCAGCTTCCAACAGCTGTCGCATCGTAAATTCAGGTAGCGCCATGGCTAATATCCTTTGTTTTCCGGTTTGTACCTAGGGCGGGGTAATAGAGCATATGCTCAACCGGCGGACCTTTCGGGATTTCTCCCCGATCAGCCCAGCCCCACCTGCGGGATTGAACTCGCGCATATACGAGCCATTGGCCACATTCACAAGCCCTTTCTTTTCATCCCGCATCTTCTTTTCTCAAATATCCGCGCCGCAGGCTCTTAGCGATTTGGCCCGCAGGGGCAAATCGCTTGGGGCGACGCCGTCAGGCGGCGCAAACCCATTCAAAAGAATACCCGTTCAACGAACCAATACGCCCCAACCGCAGCAATTACCAATGAGGCTGGAATAGAAACCCGCGCCCGGTACCACGGCTTATACCTAAACCAAACCCCAACTGCCAAAAACGCCAATGCAATTACGGTCAGCTGGCCAAATTCCACGCCTATATTAAACCCAATCAAAGCCGCGAAAAACTGATCGTCTGGAATGCCAAATTCCCCCAGCACGCTTGCAAACCCCAGCCCATGCAGCAATCCAAACCCGAAAATCACAACAGGCCGCCAACGGCTCAATTGAGAGGTCAAAATATTCTCAACCGCCACATAGACGATCGAGGCCGCAATCAGAGGCTCAACGATTGCAGCAGGTACCGTCACCCAACCCATCGCCCCCAAGGCCAATGTCACTGTATGGGCCAGCGTGAACGCGGATATCTGCCAAAACAACGGCCGCAAACGGATCGACAGAAAAAACAGCCCCAGTACAAACAGGATATGATCCAACCCCTGCGGCAGGATATGGTCAAACCCAATCGGAATGTACTGCGTAAACACCTGCCAACCGGTCTGTTGGTCTCCACCAACAACCGCAATATCTGGGCTGCGCGTTCCGCCTGTCAGATAGCCCGTATAGCCATTTTCAACCCCGTTTTGGCGCAGCACGATGGTGCCAAAACGCTTGTCCCAACCAAAACTGATGGCCCCTGCCCCCGCAGGCAACATTGCCGTCAAGTCTAACTGCGTGACGCGTGGCAACTCAACGTCGCCAACCGGCCCCACATTGTCCCCTACCAGCTCTAAAGGCACTGTCACAGCTCCGACCCTCAGATCGAACCCCTTGGCCAATTCAGGCCATGCCACTGACAGGCGTTGGCTCAAATCTGAGCGCGACAAACTGCGTAAACTGTCATAATCATCCGACTGGTCGGTCTCGTTGGTGTCCACAACCCCGTCCAAATCAATCCCCGCCACAAAGGCCTCAAGGTTCAACCGCAACCGCACCACCAGCTTGCCGTCGCCCGTGGTGAAATCTGCAATTGACGGGCTGACCTCATGCGCCACGGCCCCGAAAACGGACAAGCCTAACAACATCGCGCTTGACAACAGCACCGCAATCGTCAGCCTCACCTTCATGAAAAAACCTATCATCATCCTGATCCTTTATGCGATGTCCTGCTTCGGAATCGCCCTGCCCGCCTTTGCACACGAGTTTTGGCTCGCGCCACAAAATTATCAACCGCAAACTGGCACCACACTGCAAGTTCAACTGCGCAACGGCCAAAATTTCAAAGGCGTTGAAATCGGCTATTTTGACAAACGCATTGAAATGTTTGATTGGTTGCAAAATGACACCCGCACTCCAGTGAGCAGCCGCACTGGCGATTTCCCGGCTCTGACGATGCCGCTCGAACAGGACGGTCTTATGGTGTTGGCCTACGAAAGTACCTTTAGCACCCTGCAATACAGCCATTTGGCCAAATTCCTAAAATTCGCCGATCACAAAGGCTTTGAAGATGCCGAAGCCCGCCACAAATTGCGCGGCCTGTCCGAGGGGAGATTTACCGAGTTGTACTCTCGGTTGTGCAAGACCCTGATCGGTGTTGGCCACGCCCGGGGCCAAGACCAAGAAACCGGAATGGAGACCGAATTCGTCGCGCTGACCAATCCCTATACCGATGATTTGACCAATGGCCTAAAGGTAAAGCTGCTGTACCAAGGCAACCCCCGCCCCAACGCCCAGATCGAGGTGTTTGAACGCAAGCCCGATCAAAGCGTTGAAATCACCATTCAACACACTGACGCGCAGGGCCATGCCGTGATCCAAGTTCGGCCACAACACAGCTATTTGCTGGATGCGGTTGTTTTGCGTGAACCCGATGAAACCCTCGGCGGTCGTGAAAATGCGGTTTGGGAAACACTCTGGGCCTCTATGACTTTCTACGCGCCCTAGGCCAATTTCAAAACGCCATCTTGTCATTGCCCGCCCTTGGAGTCACAAACCACCAATGAACAAGCAACCTGAAATACTATGTATCGGCAGCGTCCTATGGGATGTCATCGGCCGTTCCGCCAGCCATATGCGCCAAGGCTCCGACGTGCCGGGCCGCATCAGTCGTTTGCCCGGTGGGGTGGCGATGAACATCGCCATGACGCTGCGCCGCTTTGGCCTGACACCCGCTTTGCTGACCACCATCGGCAAGGACGAAGAAGGCCTTGAACTGATGGCAACGTGCAAACGCATGGGTATGGATTGCGACCATGTTTACCACTCCGAGGATCTGCCCACCGATATCTATATGGCCGTCGAGGGGGCTAATGGGCTGATCGCCGCCATTGCGGATGCCCATTCGCTAGAGGCCGCTGGCGACAAAATCCTGCGCCCGCTGGGGGATGGCAGGCTTGGCACCCCGCAAGCCCCGTTTGACGGGGTGATCGCGCTGGACGGCAATCTAACGCTGGCCTTATTAGAAAAAATCGCCAAAAGCCCGCTGTTTAGCGCTGCCGATCTACGCGTCGCGCCGGCCTCTCCGGGCAAGGCCGAACGCCTGACCCCGATGCTGACCCATCCCAACGCCACGCTCTATGTCAACCTTGAGGAAGCCGGCCTGCTGTGCCAAACCAACTTCCAATCCTCGGATCAGGCCGCGAAAGCCTTGGTGGCACGTGGCGCAAAAGGCGTGATGGTAACCGATGGCGGCAATTCCGCCAGTTTTGGCAACGCAGATGGCGTCCTTAGTCAAACCCCACCCGAAGTGATGGTCACCCGCATCACTGGCGCTGGTGACACCTTTATGGCGGCACATATTGCCGCCGAAATCCGTGGTGAGCCTCCCGAAGCAGCGCTTGCTGCCGCGCTTGAGGCCGCCGCAACCTATGTTTCAGGAGAAACCCCTTTATGAGCCTTGAAATGCAATTTTCCCCCGAAGTGGAAAAAGCCCGCAGCGAGGGCACTGCGATTGTGGCGCTGGAAAGCACCATCATCACCCATGGCATGCCCTATCCGCAAAACGTGCAAACCGCCCGCAAAGTTGAGGCCGTGGTGCGCAGCGGCGGCGCGACCCCTGCCACAATTGCGGTGCTGGACGGGCGGCTGCACATCGGGCTGACCGATCAAGAGCTAGAACAATTGGGCCAAGCCAAAGATGTCGCCAAACTGTCGCGGGCCGATTTCGCCGCCTGTCTGGCCACCGGCGGCACTGGCGCAACCACAGTCGCGGCCACCATGATCGCGGCCCATCAGGCAGGTATTTCGGTGTTCGCCACGGGCGGCATCGGCGGGGTGCATCGCGGCGCGGAATTGACATTCGACATCTCGGCCGACCTGCACGAGCTGGCCCAAACCCCTGTCACGGTGGTCGCCGCAGGGCCAAAGGCAATCTTAGATGTGCCCAAAACCATGGAGGTATTGGAAACCTTAGGGGTGCCAGTTATCACATTCAAACAAAACGATATTCCAGCATTTTGGTCGCGCTCATCCGGCCTGCCAAGCCCCCTGCGCATGGACAGCGCCGCTGAAATAGCCAGCGCCCAGATGATGCGCGCGCAACTGGGTCTGCCGGGCGGTCAACTGGTCGCCAACCCGATCCCGCAGGACGCCGAAATCCCGCAAGCTGAATTAACCCCTGTGATAGAACAAGCGCTGAACGAGGCCGCAGTCCAAGGTATTTCGGCCAAATCCGTCACCCCGTTTCTGCTACAACGCATCTTTGAGCTGACAGAAGGTAAATCGCTGACAGCGAATATTGCATTGGTGATGAACAACGCCCGCTTGGCCACTGAAATTGCAAAGGAAATGACCGCACTTGGGGCATAGCAACCTGCAAGCCTCAACAAAGGGGTCCACCTGCGCACTTTAAGCCATTAACAATAACCCGCACGCGGCCATTGTTAATTCGTTAATGCGCCCCTACATTCCACTAGAAACTATGTCTGGCCTTATATATGCCCCAACCCAAAGACCTGCCCCCAATCACCGAACGTCGCAAGCGGCGCCGGTTCGCGGGCCTAAGAACCAATTTTCTAACTGGTCTGGTGGTTGTCGCCCCGATCGGCATGACGCTGTGGTTGATCTGGACAATCACCGGCCAGATTGACAGCTGGGTTTTGCCGTTCATTCCGACCAAATTCACCCTAAAGCCCTATATTGGCATTGATCTGCGCGGCCTTGGGGTGTTCATTTTCTTGATTTTCACCATTATCGTCGGTTGGTTGACCAAGGGGATCATGGGCAAATCCTTGCTGAAGCTGGGCGAAGATATTGTTGACCGGATGCCGGTGGTGCGCTCGATCTATAATGGGTTAAAGCAACTTGCAGAAACCGTATTCGCCCAGTCTGAAACTTCGTTCGACAAAGTTTGCATCATTGAATATCCACGCAAAGGCATCTACGCGATTGCCTTTATTTCGACCACGACCAAGGGCGAAGTGAACCGCAAAATACCCGAGACTGAGCAAATGATTTCAGTGTTTTTGCCAACCACTCCAAACCCGACATCTGGTTTTTTGCTGTTCTTACCGCAGTCCGATCTGATCGAGTTGGACATGTCGGTTGGGGATGCGATGAAACTGGTGATTTCAGCCGGGCTGGTCTATCCGAATATGAAAGACGAAAATCAGCCGCTGTTGCCACTGGAAGAGCCGGAACAAAACACTGTAGACAGCTGACGTTTGCCCCAACATAACTTGTGCCGTAATTTGTCGTGTGGCCAAAAAAAAACGCCAGCACGAAGCTGGCGTTAAGTTATTGAGGCAGGTTTCATACAGGCAAGAAACCTATCGAGCAGTGACACCTTTATATCCAACCTTTGTCCATGCGCCAAGCTAAAAGTTTGAACTGGTGTAATTCTGTTGTTACGTTAATCCTTTAAGAAATAAGGTAACTTAGGGATTGTGCCTGATATGAGAACAGTTTTATTCCACGCGATCTGGCTGAATCTGGGGCTGAGTTTTGCGATTCTCACAACCGGTCCCGTCGCTGCCGAACCCCAACATGGCATAGCTATGTATGGCACCCCCGCCCTACCACATGATTTTGTGTCGCTCCCCTACGCCAACCCCGACGCGCCGAAAGGTGGACGGATCGTTCTGGGCGAGCTGGGTGGCTTTGATTCGCTTAACCCACATATCCTAAAAGGCCGCGCCCCGGGACAGCTGCGCTACCTCGGATACGAAAGCCTGATGGGCCGAAATTACGACGAGCCGTTCTCGTTATACGGTCTTTTGGCCGAATCGATTGAAACAGATGCGAATCGCACATGGGTTGAATTCACCCTGCGCCCTGAGGCCCGATTTTCAGATGGCAGCCCCGTCACCGTCGAGGATGTGCTGTGGTCCTACGAAACATTGGGCACCAAGGGCCACCCACGCTTTTTGGGCGCGTGGCTCAAAATTGCCAAAACCGAGGCCACAGGCCCACGCAAGGTACGCTTTACCTTTAAAACCGCTGACCGCGAGTTGGCATTGATCGTCGGCATGCGGCCCATTCTAAAAAAGGCACAATGGGAGGGTAAAGATTTTGCCGCCTCCTCGCTTGAGGCTCCCATCAGCACCGGCCCCTATGTGATCAAGGATTTTGAGCCGGGCCGCTATCTGGTGATGGAACGTAACCCTGATTATTGGGGCAGAGATATGCCGCTGCGCCGTGGGGTTCACAATCTGGATGAGGTCCGGATGGAGTTTTTCACGGACGCGGGCGTATTGTTCGAAGCCTTTAAAGCAGGCGAAATTGACGTGATGCGTGAAGCCAACAGCGACAAATGGCAAACTCAATATGATTTTCCCGCCATGCGATCTGGCGACGTGGTAAAAACCATCATTCCGCATCAACGCCCAACCGGCATCAGCGGTTTGGTGATGAACACGCGCAACCCGTTATTCGCTGATTGGCGGGTACGCGAGGCGCTGACGCTGGCCTTCAACTATGAATTTATCAGCCAAGCGGTGAACGGCGCGGCCCAGCCTCGCATCAGCTCATATTTTTCCAACTCGGTTCTGGGGTTGATCTCTGGTCCCGCAACGGGGCAGGTCGCGGAATTCTTGGCCCCCTTTGCCGATAAATTGCTGCCCGGGACCCTGCAAGGTTATGCCCTGCCCGTTTCAAATGGCACCGAGCGCAACCGCAAAAACATCCGCAAAGCGATGGGCTTGCTAAAGGAAGCGGGTTGGGATGTTCAAGAGGGCGTGATGCAAAACGCATCTGGCCAGCCGCTGCAATTTGAAATCGTGCTAAAACAAGGCGCGAGCGAGGTGCAGACAATTGTCGACATGTATGTTTCGGCGCTCAAACGTCTGGGTGTCCAACCCGTGGTTACGGTGATCGACAAGGCCCAGTATAAAGAACGCACCAACAATTATGATTTCGACATGGCCCATTACAACCGCTACATGTCGCTGTCGCCGGGCAATGAACAACTGCTTTATTGGGGCGCTCGGGGCATCACGCAACCTGGTTCACGCAACTGGATGGGGATGAATTCGCCAGCCGCCGAGGCGATGATCAATCAAATGCTGAACGCGACTGACCAAGACGGTTTTCGCGCCGCCACCCGTGCTTTGGACCGTATATTGACCGCTGGGCGCTATGTGATCCCATTTTGGGCGGCTGGGCCGTCGCGCATTGCTCACAAAAAGCAGTTGCATTTTGCGGCCGACAATTTGCCGATGTATGGTGATTGGATCGGCTTTTTACCTGATGTCTGGTGGTATCAGGAGGTTCAATGAGACCGTTAAACCTGCTGGTGCTGTGCACCGGAAATTCCGCTCGCTCGATCCTGTTAGAGTCGATCCTGAACCATACATCAAACGGACGTATCAAGGCCTGTTCAGCGGGCTCAAACCCGACTGGCAAGGTTCATTGCCATGCGCTGAAATTGCTGGCCTCTCATGGCCATGACACCAACGATGCGCGCTCCAAAAGCTGGGATGAGTTCGCAGGCCTGTCCGCCCCTGTTATGGATGTGGTAATCACCGTTTGTGGCTCTGCCGCCGCAGAAACCTGCCCCCATTGGCCGGGTGCACCTGTCCGCTGTCACTGGGGTATCGATGACCCTGCAGATTGCACTGACGATTGCGATGCAGCCTTCAAAACGGCATATACCATCTTGAACCGCCGCGCCGCAAAGCTGTTGGCGCTGCCCTTTGAGACCATAACACGCGCTGTTCTGGAAACTGAACTCAGCGCGATTGGCACTTTGAAATAACGCTGATATTACTGGCCGAATTCATTGGGCATCGCATTTGCGCAGATTGGCGTTGTCGGGTTAGGTGACAATGGCGGGTTGACCCGACAGATAAAGGTGATTGCAATCGTCATCGGGTGAATTCAGGTTGCTTGAACCACCTGCCCCGCGGGCATCTTCGCGTTTTGGCCCGCAGGGGCAAAACGCTTGGGGCGACGCCGAAGGCGACGCAACCTCTTGCACCCCTTCCAACTTCAACATAGCACAGCACAATGAACGCAATTTTCAACCAAGGCCCAGCGGCCCCCTGTCCAGAGCCATTTAATATGGCGGGTTATGTGTTGAATTGCGCTCCCGCCCTTGGCGACAAATGTGCATTGTCCGTTGTTGGCAATGACAGCCAGCAAGACTGGACTTATCGCCAAATCGAAACAGCTGTGCGCGGCTGTGCAACCGGATTGCTGCAAATGGGCCTTAAGCCCGGCGCACGCATCCTGATGCGCCTTGGCAATACACCCGAATTCCCGATCGTGTTCTTGGCCGCCATCACAGCAGGTCTGGTGCCGGTGCCAACCTCTACCCAATTGACCACTGCCGAAGTCGACAAAATCTGTAACGACCTATCCCCCGTGTTGATTGTCGCCACCAACGGGGTGGATCTGCCGAGCCAAGCACTCTGCCCTGTTGTTGACGCCCAAACCCTGCGTGGTTTCTATAATCTGCCGCCAGCCGGTTTCGACATGGGCGATCCAAACCGGCTTGCCTATATCATCTACACTTCAGGTACCTCGGGCCAATCACGTGCCGTGTGCCATGGGCACCGCGCTATCTGGGCGCGTCAAATGATGTTTAAGGGGTGGTATGGCATGACGGCGCATGACCGCATTTTGCATGCTGGCGCCTTCAACTGGACTTACACGTTGGGCACCGGATTGATGGACCCATGGACCATCGGCGCCACCGCATTGATTCCATCGCCCGACGTGGCACCTGCCGACCTGTCTGCGTTGATGGCAAAACACAAAGCCAGTATATTTGCGGCCGCCCCAGGGGTTTACCGCCAGATGCTCAAATCCGAACTGACCCAGATGGACGACCTACGCCATGGTCTGTCAGCGGGCGAAAAACTGCCTGAACGGGTGCGCGCGCAGTGGCAAACCACCACAGGTACAGAAATTTACGAGGCCTTTGGCATGTCCGAATGCTCCACCTTCATTTCTGGCAGCCCGACACAACCAGCCCCCAAAGGCGCCTCAGGTTACCCCCAAACCGGCCGTCGCGTCGCCATTCTGAATGATGACGGAACACCCGTGCCCTATGCCACAGCGGGTGTTTTAGCGATCCACAGGGACGACCCCGGTCTGATGCTCGGCTATCTAAATGCGCCCGAGGAAACCGCCGCCAAATATCGTGGCGCGTGGTTTGTAACCGGCGACACCTGTCAAATGACCGCTGATGGCGCGATCAGCTATTTGGGCCGCGATGACGATATGATGAATGCTGGCGGCTTTCGGGTTTCTCCGCTTGAGGTTGAAACTGCGCTTGCCAGCCATCCTGACATCCAAGAGGTCGCGGCGGTTGAGGTCAGTGTCAAAGCCGACACGACCGTGATCGCGGCCTTTTACACATCAAACGAAGTGTTGGATGAGGCCGACCTAAGAGCCTTTGCCAAATCCAAAATGGCGCGTTACAAAACCCCACGTATATTTCAACATATCGAAACCCTACCCAAGGGTGCCAACGGCAAATTGTTGCGCCGCGCTATTCGCAAATCTTATGAGGCCCAGTCATGATCAAACTTGATATTATTTCCGACCCGATTTGCCCATGGTGCTATATCGGCAAAGCCTATCTTGACCGCGCCTTGGAAGCACACCCGAACCACCGGTTTTCGATCGAATGGCAGCCCTATCAATTGAACCCCGAGATGGCGATCGGGGGCATGGATCGGCGCGAATATCTGGAGCTGAAATTCGGCGGCCAAGAGGGCGCGCTTAAGGTCTATGGCGAGATTGCCAAAAAGGCCGAAGAGGCCGGGTTGAACATTGATTTTGCTGCCATCAAAACCACACCAAACACCTTGAACGCGCATCGTTTGATCCATTGGTCCGGCATTGAAGGCCGCCAAGCCTTTGTGGTGGCCGCCCTGTTCAAGGCCTATTTCGTTGAGGGCCGCGATATTGGTGACGGAGCTGTTTTGTGCAACATCGCAGGCGACAGTGGCATGGACGCCGATATGGTCGAGCGCCTGCTTGCAACAGACGCCGATCTGGACGACATCCGCGCCCGCGATGCCTATAGTCGCGAAATGGGTGTGCGCGGGGTGCCGACGTTCATCTTGAACAATGATTCCGTACTGACGGGCGCACAGCCTGCCGAAATTTGGGGTCAGGTGATTGTCGAGCTTGCCGCCGCAAACGAACCTGACGCCTAATGTTAATCGCGCATCTTCCTGCTGGCTATATCCTTGGCCGAATGGCCTGCCGTAAGGGGGCGGTGATGGGCACCGTTCTAGCCGCATCAATGCTGCCTGATTTGGATATGTTTTGGTTTCATCTGGTGGATGGAGGCTCGTTGCATCACCATCGCTATTTCCCCCATGTGCCCGGGTTCTGGGTGATGGTCGCGGTGGTTGTTTTACCCCTGATTACTATGTTCAAACGTCAATGGTTGCTGTCCGCCTGTTTGGCATTTGCGGCACTCTTTTTGCACTTGCTGCTCGACACTTTGGTCGGTGGAATCATGTGGTTTTGGCCGTTTGACGACACGTTAATACGGCTGGCCATTGTTTCGCCAACCCACAGTCACTGGATCCTATCATTCATGGCCCATTGGAGCTTTGCCGTTGAGGTCATGATCTGTATTACGGGCCTCTTCCTTTTGTTTTGCAAAAAGTTTAAAACATGATTTTTCCACGTAACCACCTGAAAAAACCAGAGTTTGTCGCTCTAATGGCGATGTCCTTTGCCACCATCGCCTTCTCTATTGATGCGATGTTGCCAGCCTTGCCCGAAATAGGCGCGGCCCTAACGCCGGACGATCTAAACCGTGCGCAGCTGATTTTGACCAGCTTTGTTTTGGGCATGGGGTTTGGCACATTTTTCACCGGTCCGCTGTCGGATGCCTTTGGACGCCGACCCATATTCTTGGCAGGCGTTGCGCTCTATATATTTGCATCGATTTTGACGATGGTGGCGGATTCTATGGAGATGATGTTGGCCGCACGGGTGCTTCAGGGCATCGGGGCGGCGGGTCCACGGGTGGTGGCCTTGGCCCTGATCCGTGACCAATATTCTGGGCGACAAATGGCGCAGTTGATGTCACTTGTGATGATGATCTTTACGCTCGTGCCCGCCTTTGCCCCGAGCCTTGGTGCGGTGATCATTTCGATCTTTGGCTGGCGCGGAATGTTTGGTGCATTTGTTATATTTGCGGTGATCAACGGAACCTGGTTTTTCACTCGCCAACCCGAAACTTTGGCCCCTGAAATGCACCGACCGTTTCGCGCCAAAGTGCTATGGGCCGGTGCCGTTGAAGTGTTATCCAACAAAACGATGCGCATCACTATTTTGGTGCAAACGCTGATATTGGGCTGCCTGTTTGGTATGCTGTCCACGGTTCAGCAAATCTTTGACGTGACATACAACCAAGGCGCCAACTTCCCGCTTTGGTTTGGCGCGATTGCATTGTTGTCTGGCACCGCAGGGCTGGTCAACGCAGCCCTTGTGGTGCGTGTCGGAATGCGAAAATTGATCCGGATCACGCTAACATGCGTTTTCACAGTGTCCGCATTGTTCTTGGGCCAATTGTTCCTAACCAACCTCCCCGAATGGGCAGGTTTGGCATTTTTCCTGATCTGGATGACGACAATCTTTTACATGGCAGGCATGACGTTGGGCAATCTAAACGCCATCGCGCTCGAGCCGATGGGCCATATCGCCGGCATGGCAGCTTCGGTTTCAAGCGCGGTTTCGACTGTGTTGGCGGTGACCATCGCAGCCCCAATCGGGCTTGCGTTTGACGGCACTCCGTTTCCATTGGTGTTGGGCGTGTTGTGTTGCACGGCGCTGGCGTTTGCCTTGATGCATATCATCCGGCATGAGACCGTTATTTCACCCCAAGTTTAAGACGTTTTCTTAGCTTTCTTCTCGGCAATCACCTTTTGCGCCAAATCAGTGGCAATGGCATAGGCGCCTTTGACCTTATCCGCTGCCTTGGTCCAGTCTCGCTGAATGACGATCTTGGTGCCCTTCACTTTGGCCATGCCACGTTGGTCATTGATGAATTCAACCAACCCTACGGGCGACGCGAATTTGTCGTTGTGAAACTGGATCACAGCCCCTTTGGGCCCCGCATCCAGACGCGCGATTCCGGCGCGTTTGCACATGCCTTTAATGCGCACCACCAACAACAGTGAATTCACCTCTTTGGGCAGCGTACCAAACCTGTCGATCAGCTCAGCCGCGAAGCCTTCCAGCTCGACTTTGGTCTGTAATGTAGACAGACGTCTGTACAGCCCCAACCGCACGTCCAAATCAGGCACATAGGCGTCAGGGATCAACACAGGCACGCCCAGATTGATAACAGGCGCCCATTTGCCGCCTGCATCCGGCATGCCGATCTCGCCTGACTTGATCTTGCCAATCGCCTCTTCCAGCATCTGTTGATACAGCTCATAACCGACTTCGCGCATTTGGCCGGATTGTTCCTCGCCCAACAGGTTGCCAGCGCCGCGAATGTCCAAATCTTGTGACGCCAACGTAAAGCCCGCGCCAAGCGAATCCAAACTCGCCAATACCCGTAAACGTTTTTGCGCCGTGGCCGTAATTGGGCTGCGCGGTTTCGTCGTCATATAGGCATAAGCACGGGTTTTTGAGCGTCCGACCCTGCCCCTGATCTGGTAAAGCTGCGCCAGCCCGAACATGTCGGCCCGATGCACAATCATGGTGTTGGCGGTCGGAATGTCCAGCCCAGATTCGACAATCGTGGTGGCGACCAACACATCATACTTACCGTCATAAAACGCGTTCATACGGTCATCCAATTCGCCCGCCGCCATCTGGCCATGGGCCACGATATAGCTGACTTCTGGCACGTGATCCTGCAGGAACGCCTCGACCTCGGGCAAATCCTTGATCCGTGGCACCACGTAGAACGATTGGCCACCGCGATAGTGTTCGCGCAGAAGGCCCTCGCGCAGCGTCACCCCGTCGAATTCTGAAACATAGGTGCGGATCGCCAAACGGTCCACCGGCGGCGTGCCAATGATCGACAGATCACGCACGCCCGACAGCGACATTTGCAAGGTGCGCGGGATCGGCGTGGCGGTCAGAGTTAAGACATGCACGTCAGAGCGCATTTCCTTTAAGCGTTCCTTGTGGCTCACACCAAACCGCTGCTCCTCGTCGATCACCAGCAGGCCTAGGTTTTCGAATTTCACCGATTTGGCCAGCAACGCATGGGTGCCAATCACGATGTCCATGGTGCCACGGGCCATGCCCTCGCGGGTCAGGTTGGCGTCACGGGTGCTGACGAACCGCGACAGCTGGCCGACGTTGATCGGAAAGCCGCGGAACCGTTCAGCGAATGAATTATAGTGCTGACGTGCAAGCAATGTGGTCGGTGCAATCACCGCCACTTGTTGTCCAGACATGGCGGCCACAAATGCTGCCCGCATCGCGACTTCGGTTTTGCCAAAGCCAACGTCACCACAGACCAAACGGTCCATCGGATGACCTGACGCCATATCGCCCAGAACATCCTCGATCGCGGACAGCTGATCGTCGGTTTCCTGATAAGGAAACCGTGCCGAAAAAGCCTCCCAAGCATGGCTTTCGGCCTGCATAACAGTGGCCGTGCGCAGGGCACGTTCGGCCGCCAATCGGATCAGTTTTTCGGCGACCTCGCGGATACGTTCCTTGAGCTTGGCCTTTTTGGCCTGCCACGCGCCGCCACCCAGCCTGTCCAGCAGACCTGTTTCATGGCCGAATTTCGACAACAATTCGATATTCTCAACCGGCAGAAACAGACGATCACCGCCAGCATATTCCAGCGCGATACATTCATGCGCAGCCCCCATCGCTGTGATGGTTTCCAGCCCTTTGTAAATCCCGACGCCGTGGTCGACATGCACAATCAAATCGCCCACCGACAGCCCTTGGGTCTCGGTCAGGAAATTCTCGGCCCGACGTTTGCGGCGCGGTGCGCGGATCAAACGATCGCCCAAGACATCCTGCTCGGAAATCACCGTCAGCCCGTTGCCGGTAAACCCGTGCTCGAGCCCCCAAACCACCAAATTGATGCCATCACCCACGTCACGCACATCTTTGATTTGACGCAGACCCATCTGGCCTTCGTCCTCAAGCAGACCCGTCAGACGTTCGCGCGCGCCCTCGGAATAGCTGGCAACAACCACCGGACCTTCTGGTTTTTTAACGTTAATGTGGTCTGATAACTCTTTGAAAAGGTTGACGTCTTGCAGCTGGCGTTCTGGTGAAAAGTTCCGACCGATGCGCCCGCCGCCATCCATAACGTTCAACCCCGTGCTTTGTGGCAAGGGGTTCAACTGGATCACACGATGGCTCATGACGGCGGCTGTGAACGCCTCGTCATTCAAATAGAGCTGCTCGGCCGGACAGGGTTTATACACCGAATCCATCCGGTTTTTGACCGACATCGCCGCATGTCTGGTGTCGTATTGATCCTCAATCGAATCCCAACGTGACAGCCGCGAGGCGGTGAATTGGTCGTCCAAAACGATGCTGGCATCCGGCAGGTAATCAAACAGGGTTTCCAGTTTCTCATGGAAATACGGCAGCCAATGTTCAGCCCCTTGATGTTTGCGCCCCGCAGAGACCGCTTCATACAACGGATCGTCCGAGCCCGCCGCGCCAAATTCGATCCGGTAGTTTTGACGAAACCGCGTGATCGCCGCCTCATCCATGATGACTTCGGAAACTGGCGCCAGCTCGATACTGGTGAGTTTTTCTGTGGTGCGTTGCGTGGCCGGGTCAAAATGTCGTGCCCCATCCAGCACGTCGCCAAACAGATCAAGCCGCACAGGTCCGCCACTGCCCCCCGCCGTTACAGGCGGAAAGATGTCGATGATTCCGCCCCGAATGGCGAAATCTCCGGGCTCCATCACGGTTGGCGTGTTCACAAACCCCATCCGCGACAAAAAACCGCGCAAGGCTTGCTCATCAATCCGCTGGCCGACTTCGGCACGAAATGCCGATTGTTTCAACACCGAACGGGCGGGCACAAATTGGGTGGCGGCACTAAGCGTGGTCAACAAGATAAACGGCACAGGCATGCCATGCGCCAACCCCGCCAGTGTCGCCATGCGGGCGGCTGAAACGTCAGGATTTGGCGATGTGCGGTCAAACGGCAGGCAGTCCCAAGACGGGAAATGCAGCACCACCGCATCAGGCGCATAGAATTTCAGCGCTGATTGCATCGCCGCCAAGCGTTTGTCATCACGGGCGATATGAACGACAGGTTGCTTGGTTTTGGCCAGCTCTTGGGCCAGAATATGCGCATCAAACCCCTCGGGCGCACCGCCAAAGGTTATGTGGTTGGACTGGACCATTTCGTAATTTTCCTATTGCAGATGCCCTTAGTGGCCAAGCGCTCCGATTGACAGGTTTTGCAGCATCCCGAACATGGCGGTTACGAATATCGAAACCATTCCAATGGCTTGGGTGATTAGTCGGTGTTTACCAAGGCGCTTTGAAAGGACCTCGCCGGTATCTTGGCTCATCTCTATCAGGCCGGCTGTCGACAGTGACAACAGACCAACAATGGTCATCGGGAACACCAGCAAAAATAGCGCTTGGGCAAATTCGATCCAGTAATAAAACCCAAGGACGCCGAGACCTGTTAATGCGAAACACGCAAAGCCCAACAGCCACAACCCCGAGATCCGGCCAATGTGCAGCAAGCGGTTGGTGTTGATCCGTACCATTTCTTCCAAATCAACTTGGGCCTGCCCGCCATGCCGCCGTGCGCGCAGCACCATGTCATAAGGCACACCCAGCACCCAATGGCTGGTGGTCGACCAAAGCACCGCCAGCGCGATCCAATACCAGAGGTTCGAGAATGACCGCATATCGATCACCTCAAGCACTGTTTCATACCATTCCACTGAACTGTCCTTAAATATTTTGTGACATTAAGCGACAATAACTGTGCCCTTGGCCAATTCCTACCCTTGAGATGATGGAAAATCCATGTATCCAGTAAGGAACATAACAGAAAGTGTAAATATGCAACCGATCCAAGCCCGTTTTCCAGCCACCCGTTTACGCCGCACCCGCAGTTCTGCGTCTATTAGGGCGCTGTGTCAGGAAAACACGCTGTCGGTGAATGACTTAATCTGGCCGGTGTTTGTGGTTGAGGGCAGCGGTGTGCGCCAACCTGTGACCTCGATGCCGGGGGTTGATAGGCTGTCGATAGATCTGTTGGTTGAGGCCGCCCGCGAGGCTGTAGATCTGGGCATTCCGGCGATCTGCATCTTTCCCTATACAGATCCGGCCTTGAAAACCGATTGTTGCCGCGAGGCTTGGAACGCCGACAACCTGTCGAACCGCGCCATTGCCGCTATCAAAAATGCGGTACCTGACATCGCGGTTATGACCGACATCGCGCTTGATCCCTATAATGCGCAAGGCCACGATGGCATCGTCAAGGACGGGATAATCGTCAATGACGAAACCGTGGATGCACTGGTCAAAATGGCATTGGCACAGGCCGATGCTGGGGCCGATATTTTGGGGCCAAGCGATATGATGGACGGGCGCATTGGTGCAATGCGAACAGCGCTCGAGGCCGAAGGGCATAAAGATGTTGCCATCCTGTCTTACTCCGCCAAATACGCCAGCGCGTTTTATGGTCCATTTCGCGATGCGGTTGGGGCCGCGGATGCCCTGAAGGGTGATAAGAAAACCTATCAAATGAACCCAGGAAATACCGATGAGGCACTGCGCTTGGTGGCGCGCGATCTGTCAGAGGGGGCCGACATGGTGATGGTCAAACCGGGCATGCCCTATTTGGACATTTGCAACCGCGTGAAGGTCCAATTTGGTGTGCCGACCTTCGCCTATCAGGTGTCGGGCGAATACGCGATGATCATGGCCGCCGCGAACAACGGCTGGATCGATGGTGACGCGGTGATGATGGAAAGCATGTTAGCGTTTCGCCGCGCTGGCTGTGACGGTGTGTTGACCTATTTCGCACCGCGTGTGGCGCGCGCCTTAAACGGCTAGGGGCCCGTGCGCAAAACCTTGCCCAGAGCCACAACACTTGGTGACACCCCTGCCCGCATAGCCTATAGTTGCCACAGGATCGGCCACATAAGGTCGGCGAACAGTCAGGCAGACTGATTTACAGGCACAGACAGAAACAAACATAAGGGCAGCCCCATGAGCAAACATTCCCAAATTATTTCACGGCGCTTGTTCGTCGCAGGCGCATTGGCCAGCACAACGGCCGCATGTGGCAACGGCATCGGCGGCAGCGGCGCGTCAAAAATAGATGCGCGGGTTGATTCCAGCCTTGCAAGCCTGCACAGCCGCTATCCCGCGACACTGGACCTAAAGGCCAAATCAGTCGGCATGTTGGTTATGCCCCTGATCACCAAAGCCGGGTTTGGCGTAGGCGGAGCCTATGGACGCGGCGCGCTGCGGGTCAATGATGTGACGGTCGATTACTACTCGTCAGCAGCGGCCAGCGTGGGTTTCCAAATTGGCGCACAGCAATTCTCGCATGTGCTTTACTTCATGACGCCGCAAGCCCTACAGGAATTCCGCAGCGCATCCGGCTGGGCCGCAGGCGCCGATCTGGAATATGCCTTGAACGACAAGGGCGCCAATGTGAGTGCCGAAACCACCACGGCATTGGCCCCGGTGATTGCGGTGATCTACGGTCAGGCCGGATTGTTGGTCGGTGCGACGCTCGAAGGTACGAAATACACGCGGATCATTCCATAAGGCGCGGTTTTGACGGCACTTACAGATATGAAAAGAGCCACTGTTACCGAACAGTGGCTCTTTTTAATTTACGCGATTACAATGGTTTAATGCAGTATGTTAAAGTTAGCCCATTGAGCGCAAGCGTTTGAGCAAGCTCGATGTGTCCCAACGCGCGCCGCCCAGTTTTTGCACGTCCTTATAAAACTGATCGACCAAGGCCGTGATCGGCAGGCTTGCGCCATTCTCGTCCGCTGTGTCCAGACAGATACCTAAATCCTTGCGCATCCAATCCACGGCAAAGCCATGCTCAAACTCACCGTCAATCATGGTTTCGTAACGGTTTTGCATTTGCCAGCTGCCCGCAGCGCCGCCACCAATCACGTCGATCACCGCACGGCCATCCAATCCGGCTTTTTCAGCAAAATGCAGCCCCTCGGACAGCCCCTGCACCAATCCGGCAATACAAATCTGGTTCACCATCTTGGTCAACTGACCAGCGCCACTGTCGCCCAACCTACGACAGGTCCGCGCATAGGCGTCAATTACGGGTTCAGCGCGATCATAAGCGGCTTGCACGCCGCCACACATCACTGACAGGATGCCGTTTTCAGCCCCCGCCTGCCCGCCTGAAATCGGCGCGTCGACAAAATCGATGCCCGCCTCCAATGCGACGCCCGACAATTCACGTGTTACCTTGGCCGAAACCGTGGTGTGATCCACAAACACTGTACCCGAAGCCATGCCCGCAAACGCGCCCTCATCACCAATACAGATGCTGCGCAAATCATCGTCATTGCCAACGCAAGACATCACAAAATCACAGCCCTCAGCCGCAGCCTTTGGCGTGGCGGCAAAACGGCCACCGTGTTCTTTGGCCCAGCTCTCGGCTTTGGCAACCGTGCGATTATACACACAAACATCGTGACCCGCGGCCACCAGATGCCCCGCCATCGGATATCCCATTACACCCAGACCTAAAAATGCGACTTTTGCCATTGCTTGCTTCCCTTTATTGTCATGCCAGCTTTCACCCTGTATTGACCCCACAACAGGCTGCGTCAAGAACAGGATTAATCGCATGGCAAAAGCATTTCGGTGGCTAACACGGATATTCGTCGGGTTGTTTGCGTTGGCGATGCTGGTCGGCTTTTTGGTCTATTACCTCGCCTCACGATCCTTGGTGGATTATGACGCCACCCACCAAGTGACGGGCATCTTTACACCTGTTGAAATCGTGCGCGACAACGCGGATGTTCCGCATATTTTTGCTGGCAACGATGCCGATGTATTTTATGCGCTTGGCTTTGCCCATGCACAGGATCGCCTGTGGCAAATGACGATGCTGCGGCGCACTGCACAGGGGCGATTGTCCGAACAATTCGGCCCACGCACCCTGAAGATAGATGAATTGATGCGTCGGCTTGATCTCTACAATCTGTCTGTCAGCTCAGTTCGGGCGCAAAACACCCAAACCCAAAGCATCCTGACCGCCTATTCCAAGGGTGTGAATGCGTGGCTGACAGAGATTAACAAAGGCGCTTTGGGGCGTGGCGCGCCAGAGTTCTTTTTGTTCAGCAGCCAGATTGCACCATGGCAGCCTGCGGATTCGATTGCGATCCTCAAGCTGATGGCCCTGCAAATGAGCGGCCAGTTGGAGCACGAAGTCTTACGCGCCCAAACCTCGCTGATCCTACCCAGCGAGCGCGTGCTGGATATTTTGCCCGCCTCCCCCGGCAGCGCCATTGCGGCCCTGCCCAAATACGCCAGCCTGTTTCCAAACCTGCCGCGTTTCGCCGCGCAAAAACCCGCTCCGCGTGACCCGCTTTCGCCCTTTAAAGACCGCGCCTTTGCGGGCGCTTCAAACGCTTGGGCCGCCGCCCCGTCCCGTTCGGCCGCTGGCGGCACCTTGCTTGCGAATGATCCGCATTTGGGTTTTTCCGCCCCCGCCATTTGGTATCTGGCCCGTTTGGAACTGGCCCAAGGCGGCATCATCGGTGGCACCATTCCCGGAATACCGGCCATCCTGACAGGGCGTAGTGACTATCTGGGTTGGGGGCTGACCACCGCCTATGTGGATGACCAAGATGTC
Source organism: Marinosulfonomonas sp. (assembly GCA_033851955.1). Taxonomy (GTDB): domain Bacteria; phylum Pseudomonadota; class Alphaproteobacteria; order Rhodobacterales; family Rhodobacteraceae; genus Profundibacter. The sequence goes on along the minus strand of JAWSVK010000001.1, from coordinate 65,664 downwards.
TATATCGAACAGTTGAACCCCGAAAACCCGGACGAATACAGAGCCGCCGATGGCTATAAACCCTTCGCAACCCGCGATTCCATTATTCAGATAAAAGACGCCCTGCCCGTGACGATCAAACTACAGTGGAGTGACAATGGTCCTGTACTGCCAGCCAACCATTATGAGCTGGGCAGCATCACCCCTGCTGGGCATGTTGCCACCGTGGCTTGGACGGCGCTTAGTCCGGCTGACACGTCGGTGTCCTCGGTGCTGGGACTGATGCAGTCACGCACCATCCGACAAGCGATCGCGAGTTCCGAAGGGTTTCTCGCACCTGCGATGAACCTGACGTTGGCCGATGGCGATGCCATTGCGATGAAAACCATCGGGGCTTTGCCAAAACGCAACCCCGCCCACCAAACGCAGGGACGCATTCCGTCGCAAGGCTGGCTGGTGGAAAATCATTGGCAGGGGCGCGCTGATTATAGCGACAATCCTGAGTTTTTGAACCCGGTAGGCGGGATCATCGGCAACACCAACAACAAAATGATTGATCGCGCTTTCCCGCGTCACGTCAGCTTTGTCTGGGGTGACACCCAACGTATTTTGCGCTGGAAACGATTGATGCAAAGCCGCGAAGTTCACACCCGCGAAAGCTTTATCGAGGCGCAGCTGGACACGGTCAGCTATACCGCACGCGCCCTTTTGCCGTTGATCGCGGCAGATCTTTGGTTCACCGGTGAGGCCGCCCCCGTGGGCACAACCGCCCACAAACGTCAACAGGCGCTGGATATGCTGGCCAACTGGAATGGTGAGATGAACGAACATCTGCCCGAACCGCTGATTTACGCGGCTTGGCTGCGGGCGCTGCAAGAGCGTTTGATCCAAGACGAATTGGGACCACTGGCCAGCCGCTTCAATCACGTTGAGGCGCTGTTTATCGAGCGGGTTTTTCGCGACACGGACGGAGCGGGCAAATGGTGCGACGTGTTGCAATCGGCTGCTGTTGAGAGTTGTACCGACATCTCGCGCCAAGCGTTGGATGACGCACTGCTTTGGATCGCCGAAAACCAAGGAGGCGCGCTTGAGGCGCTGCGCTGGGGCGACGCGCATCAGGCCACCCATGACCATCAGGTGCTGGGCGATGTGCCGATCCTGAAGTGGTTCGTCAACATTCGCCAATCCACCTCGGGCGGCGACAATACCTTGCAACGTGGTCGCACCCGAGGAACTGGTGCCAGACCGTTTGACAATGTGCACGGGGCCGGATTTCGCGGCGTTTATGACTTTGCCGATCCTGACAGTTCGGTGTTTGTAATCTCGACCGGTCAGTCCGGCCATCCGCTGTCGCGCTTTTATGACAATTTGGGTGAACTCTGGCGTCGCGGTGAATACATCCCGATGTCACTGGACCCCGATCTGGCCCGCGCCGCCGCCGCTGGGGTGACGGTTCTCGAACCTGCGCAATAAGGAGGGAATCTAAAGTCCGATGTGCGGACAAACCGGCCCTTAGGGTCAAGAGGATTAGTGTGCTTCACAAATTTATTGCCACGGTGCAGATTTTAGAACATAGTGTGAACAAAAATTTACCTATACGGAGCCAATTATGCAAGATTTCACTCTCTACCTTCCTGGTATTCTACTCGCCTACGCTGCATTTCTTTTGGCTATCGCAAGCCCCGGCCCCAATATTCTTGCGGTGATCGGAACCTCAATGGGGGTGGGCCGAGGCTCGGGTATTTCTCTTGCACTGGGCGTGGCGTGCGGATCATTCACATGGGCACTTCTGACAGTCTCTGGATTGTCTGCGTTATTGGCAACCTACGCGTCGGCGCTCTTGCTAATCAAAATTTTCGGCGGCGCGTATCTATTGTGGCTCGCTTATAAATCGTTCAAATCTGCTGCTTCTTCACATGATATTGAGGCAACCGAACTGGCAGGAGGTCGCCGCACACCGTTTGGGTATTTTAAGCGCGGATACATTATTCAAATGACCAACCCGAAAGCCGCATTGGCATGGATAGCTATCATTTCCTTGGGCTTACAGGATGGCGCACCGCTTTGGGTCGGCGCTTTGATCGTCATCGGAACCTTCATCATGTCGATTGCTGTTCACATCCTCTACGCTTTAGCATTCTCAACCCCTGCGATGGTGCGGCTATACAGCAAATCACGTCGCATAATCCAAGGTGTCCTCGGAGCCTTTTTTGCGTTCGCAGGCTTACGCCTGCTGACCAGTCGGAGTTAAGCTACGATGTCCTATACTGACCCCGCCGCAACAAACCTGAATACCGGGTTTGCCGTTGCCATTAATATCGTAGCCAAGGAGGGTAAAGGCGATGCCGTTGCAGAAATTTTGCAAGGGCTGGTCGGACCAACAATGGCAGAGGAGGGGGTAAAGTTCTTCGTGCCATACCGTTCACCAGACGACCCATTGTCATTCTTTATCTACGAACTCTATGTCGATGAAGCTGGATGGGAGGCCCATAATAAAGCGCCTCATTTCCTAAGTATCGTTGATGAGCTGGTTTCACTGGCAGCTCACCGTCAGCGGATGCCGTTCGTGCCTTTTGCATAGAATTAAAATGGTAAGTTTGGGCTCAAAGCTGACTTTAATCGTGTTCGTCAGCTACGGTACGATGGCGGCGGGACGCGAGACTACGTGATCTCACGCCCCGCCGTGGTGACGTGGGGAAAACGAGCCTTTGCCGGAGCCTTTGGAGACTTGGGGTTAAAGCTGGCCCTATCCGATTAACTCGCCCGATTATGCGGCGCATCCAGATCCATTTCGGGACCAAGTGGCACCACGCCTGACGGGTTCACGGTATCATGGCTGGCGTAGTAGTGATGCTTGATGTGGTCCATGTGCACGGTCTGTGCGACGCCCTTATGTTGATACAGCTCACGCAGGTAATTCGACAGGTTCGGATAATCCGCAATGCGTTTCAGGTTGCATTTGAAATGCCCGACATAGACCGGATCAAACCGCACCAAGGTCGTGAACAACCGCCAATCAGCTTCGGTCAACGTATCCCCTGTCAGGTAGCGGTTTGACGCCAATAGGCCCTCTAGCCAATCCAAAGTCTGGAACAGCGGCACCACGGCCTCTTCGTAGGCGGCCTGCGTCGAGGCAAAGCCGGACTTATAAACGCCATTGTTCAGCGTGTCATATATGCGGGTGTTGATGGCATCAATCTCGCCGCGCAGCGCTTGCGGGTAGAAATCTCCGGCCAAGGCCCCGACTCCGTCAAACTCAGTGTTGAACATGCGGATGATTTCCGAGGATTCATTGCTAACGATGGTGCCTTGTTTTTTGTCCCAAAGCACTGGCACCGTCACTCGACCACTATAGGTCGGGTCTGCTGCGGTATAAATCTGGTGCATGAATTCAGCGCCATTGATCGGGTCCGCAATCACGCCGCTTGCGTCATGAAAGGTCCAACCGTCGTTGCGCATGTACCAATTGACCACCGACACTGGGATCATATCCTCCAGCCCTTTTAGGGCGCGAAAGATCATGGTGCGATGTGCCCAAGGACAGGCATGCGAGATGTAAAGATGGTAGCGATCCTGTTCAGCCTTAAAGCCCGCCACACCGCTGGGACCAGCCGCACCATCTGTCGTGATCCAATTGCGAAACGACGAGGCTTTGCGCTTGAAGTGCCCGCCGGTTGATTTGGTGTCATACCATTGATCGACCCATTTCCCGTCCTGCAGTAATCCCATGATCCACTCCTAATGTGCTGGTTTGATAAAGGTGCCGTTGTTCAATTCATGCACCGCTTGTTTTAGCTCTTCGCGGGTGTTCATCACAATCGGCCCGTGCCACGCGATTGGTTCGTTCAATGGCGCCCCCGAGATCAGCAAAAACCGAATGCCGTCAGGGCCAGCCTGCACCGTAACCTCGTCGCCCGTGCCAAACTGGATCAACGTGCGATCCCCCGACATGTCGCGGATGTTCACCTCCTCGCCCATGACCTCTTTTTCGGTCAACACACCTTTTGGAATCGCGGCATCAACAAATTGCCCCGCCCCATCAAAAATATACGCAAAAGCATGACGGTAGGTGTCGACCTTAAAGGATTTGCGAACCCCTGCTGGCACGAATATGTCCAGATACTGCGGGTCCGAAGCAATACCATCCACAGGGCTGCGTTTACCCCAAAATTCGCCAATAATGATGCGCACTTGGGTGCCGTCGTCATCAATAATTTCGGGCAGTTCCTGACCCGCGATATCTTGATAACGTGGCGAAGTCATCTTCAGGTCAGCAGGTAGGTTCGCCCAGAGTTGGAACCCGTGCATCTGGCCTTGCGCGTTCCCTTGCGGCATTTCTTGATGCATGATGCCAGAGCCCGCCGTCATCCATTGAACCGCACCTGCCCCCAAGGTGCCAGTGTTCCCAAGGCTATCTTTGTGGGTCACATTGCCAGTCAAAACATAGGTGATCGTTTCAATGCCGCGATGCGGATGCCACGGGAAACCCTTGGCGTAATCCTCGGGGCTTTCGTTGCGAAAATCGTCAAACAACAGGTAGGGATCAAACATTTCCGGATTGTTAAACCCGAACGCGCGATGCAGCTTGACGCCCGCGCCCTCCATGGTGGGAACGGCTTTGGTTTTTGACAACACGGGGCGAAATGACATCAGGGGACCTTTCTGCAATGGCGGTTATGATCTTGGGTATCATAACGTAACTTACATAAATGCCGAAATGGGCAGGGCTGAACAGCCTATGTGCGCTAACAACAGATAAGCCCGTCGCTTGTGACACATGGATCAGCCCCAAAACACTTACATATCGCGGTAATGTTTTTCCTGCCGTGCCGTCCAAAACACTTGCACCACAAAGCCGTTTTCCGTCTGATCTTCACTGGTGACAACACCCTCTTGAAACAGCCAAGCACGTTTGCGGCCATCCGCATAAGGGATCAGCAATTCACGCTCGGTTTTCGGATCGGTAAGGTTGCCTGAAATCGCCTCAAGCAAGGCGTCCATGCCCTGCCCAGTGATCGAAGAAATCGCGAATTTGTCGTCGGAGCGCTCGGCTTTTTCAACCAGTCCAGCTTGGTCCTCATCGCTGAGCAAATCCAGCTTGTTCCAAACTTCAAGCATCGGGGCTTCTTCATTGATGCCCAATTGCTCCAGAATGGTGGCCACATTGCGCGATTGCTCGACAGTGTTGGCGTGCGAAATATCGCGTACATGCACGATCAGATCAGCATCCAGCACTTCTTCTAACGTGGCGCGAAAGGCCGCGACCAATTCGGTCGGCAGCTCGGAAATGAAACCCACCGTGTCGGACAGAATGATCTCTTGGCCCGACGGCAGCTCGACACTGCGCATGGTCGGGTCAAGCGTCGCAAACAACATGTCTTTGGCCATCACATTGGCGCCCGTCAAACGGTTGAACAGGGTCGATTTGCCGGCATTGGTGTAGCCCACCAGCGCCACCACAGGAAACGGTACTTTTTTGCGCGACGCACGGTGCAATTCGCGGGTTTTCACCACTTTTCCCAGCTGGCGCTTTAGCCGCGTGATCGCATCATCAATGGCGCGTCTGTCGGCCTCGATCTGGGTCTCGCCGGGGCCGCCTACAAAGCCCAAACCGCCGCGTTGACGCTCAAGGTGGGTCCAAGCCCGCACCAAACGGGTGCGCTGATACGAAAGCGCCGCCATCTCGACCTGTAGCACGCCCTCACGGGTGCGGGCGCGGTCAGAAAAGATTTCCAAAATCAATCCGGTGCGATCTAGGATTTTGAGATCCCATTCTTCTTCCAGATTGCGTTGCTGCACGGGCGTCAAAGCACCGTCGATCAGCACCAGTTCGATCTCTTTGGCCTTAAAGATCGCCTTTAGTTCTTCAATCTTGCCTTTGCCAAGCAAATAACCCGCGCGCAATGTGCGCAGCGGTATAATGTCGGATCCGACGACTTCCATCTCGGGCATCGCATCGGCCAAAGCGATTGCTTCGGCCAAGGCCGCCACAGGCTCTCGCCGTGAATTGTCGCTTTTTATATCGGGATGCAGAACCCATGCGCGGGTGTTGCGCGGGGGATCAATTTCCATCGCGGCTTATTCTTCTTCGCCGTCATATAGATTGATCGGCGCACCTGGCATGATGGTCGAAATGGCGTGTTTATAAACCAATTGGGCCTGCCCGTCGCGACGCAAAAGCACGCAGAAATTATCAAACCAAGTGATAACACCCTGCAATTTCACCCCGTTGATCAGGAAAATTGTCACTGGAACTTTGTTCTTGCGCACGTTGTTCAGAAACGCGTCCTGCAGGTTTTGTCTGTCGGCAGCCATAGGTCTTTCGCCTTTTTATTGTTGTTCACCCTTGTTGGGCGTTACTTTGCGGTCTTCAAATTAGGACTATGGCGTGGGTTTGCAATAGATTCCAGCCCTAAAACCAACCCTTTAACGCATTATCCTGCAACCTGTGCCCTAAGAGCGCCACAAGGCAGGGTTTAGCAAAGCAATAATTGCGAGCGTTTCAAGACGTCCCAACACCATTGTCGCCGCCAAAATCATCTTGGCCACATCACCCAGATCGGCGTAATGCAAGGTTTCTTCGGCCGCCACTCCGGCCAAGGGGCCGGTGGTAGAGAGGGCCGAAATGGTGAACACCATGGCGCTTTCAAACGACAATCCGGTCAGGGACAAGCCCAACATCACCAACGCCACCGCCATGCTGAACAGCATAAAGAATATCCACGATATCTGCGCCCCGAACCGGCGAATATGCCGGGCTTGGGTGCCCGCACCACCTACGCTTGAGGGATGTAACAGGCGCTCCATTTCGCGGTTTCCGTGCTTGTAAAGCGCATAAACCCGCATCAATTTGACGCCGCCCGCCGTCGTTGCCACGCCGCCGCCAATGATCGACAGCCCCATCAGGATCAACCCCGGCGATTGCAACCCCGACCAGCCCCGCGCATCAGCCCAGTCGGCTGACACAAACCCCGTCGTGGTTAAAAACGAGAGCACCGTGAAGGTCGCCCCCCAAAGTGCCCCCGTGGCCGAGGTCAAATCGTTTTCCAGATCGACATCATAGGCCCCCAGCCAATGGCGTGCGAATAAAAACAGCGGTAACACGATGACCAAAAACGCGCCCAAGCGAAACTCGGGATCGGCCCGCAGGGTTCGCATGCCGGTTTGCTGTTGGTCCTGAGAAAACATCAACCGAGAAATGGCATAGAATAGGAAACCGAAAATCACGCACTCGCCCAGAACCCCGCTGTTGCCGCCTGACAATCCGCCAACTGGCGATATGCCACTGGTGGCCATCGTTGACATTGCGTGACTCACGGCCACCAACGAGCGGTCCCCCGCCAACAACAACACGATCCACAAAACCAGCGTTAAGCCCGCGTAAATCGGGAACAGCACAGCAGCATAACGGGACAAGCGTTGCGACGCATTGGCGACATTGGTGATCTGTGCAAACTGGCTGTTGCCGCCGCGGCCCGCCTCAACGCTCGTTACCTCAAAGCCGCCTAGATTAAGCGGCGCCAACACCGCGATCGCCGTCACCCAGATCAAAAACCCACCCATCCAGCCGACCAATGCCCGCCAAAGATGCAGCGCATCCGTCAGGCGTTGTGGCTCAAACAGGGTCGCCCCTGTGGTTGTCAGGCTGGACACCATTTCAAAATAGGCATTCAGGAAGCTGGTGTTGCGCAGCCCTTCATAAAACGGCACCGCCAGCATGATCGGCAAGATCGTGAAAGCGCCCAGCAAGGCCAACAGGTGGCTGCGGGCCAAATTGGTGCTGCTGCCCGCCGCCGACGCCAATCCTGCCATACCGGTCAGGATCAAAAACAGCGTGCCGCCATATAAAAACACCCGTGCCACATGCAGATCATCATCCACAAACGCATAGATCGCCGGCACATACATCGCCAGCGCCCCGATCCCCATCAGGATCACCAGAAATGGCAGTTTTAATATGCGATCCAGCATCAGAGGCGCCTAGAAAAAGTCGATGGAGACCTGCAACAGTCGCTCCACCTCGGGCACATCGTCACTCATCGCGAATATGGTGATCACGTCACCCTCAGAAATACGGGTGGCACCGTCGGGGCGGATCACCTTGCCGTCTTTCATCAATGCACCGACCAACACGCCCTCAGGAAAATCAACATCACTGATTTTCTGGCCCGCTATAGGAGACGTCGACATCACTTGCGCCTCGATCACCTCGGCCTCGGCGTTGCCGATGGAATAGACCGCGCGCACCCGCCCGTGCCGGATATGGCGCAGGATCGAAGACACCGTGGTGGCGCGCGGGTTGATGTAGGCATCAATCCCCATCGGTTTCATCAACGGCACCAGGCTCGGGTCATTCACCAGACAGATCGCCATCGGGCAGCCTTCGGCCTTGGCGCGCACGGCGGCCAAAATGTTGGTTTTATCATCATCCGTCACACAAAGGATCGCATCAGCCCGCCGAATGCCCGCCTCAGCCAGCAATTCAGCGCTAAGCCCATCGCCGTTCAAAACAATGGTTTTTTCCAAAGCATCCGCAGCGACTTCGGCCCGCTCGCGGTCCTTTTCAATGACGGTGGCACGCAAACGTTCGGTCCGTGCTTCAAGTGCTGAAGCCACGCCCAGACCAACGTTGCCGCCGCCCAAAATAACAATACGTTCTTGTTTGTTGCTGGATTTGCCGAACACTTCTAACGTGCGGCTGATATCTTTGGTATGGGTAAAGATGTAGATTTCATCGCCAACAAATACTTGGTCAGCGGAATTTGGCGCAAACAGTGATCCGTCGCGCCGGATGCCGACGACAATCGCGCTTAGGGTGGAAAACAAATCGGTCAATTGGCGCAGTGGCGTGTTGACGACGGGGCAGTCTTCTTCGATCAAAATGCCCAGCAACTGGGTCTGGCCCTCCAAAAAACTCTCGGTGTCAAAAGCCGCAGGGGCCGCAAGACGCTGCAAAGCTGCCTCGGCAACCTCACGCTCGGGGCTAATCACCACGTCAATCGGCATGTGTTCACGCCGATACAGGTCCGAATAGATCGCCGTCAGATAGCTTTGGCTGCGCAGGCGGGCAATCTTGCGCGGGATTTCAAACACCGAATGGGCCACCTGACAAGTGACCATGTTGACCTCATCAGAATAGGTCGCCGCGATGATCATATCGGCGTCCCGCGCGCCCGCACGTTCTAACACATCAGGGTAGCTGGCAAATCCAGCGATGCCCTGCACATCCAGCGTGTCTGTGGCGCGGCGCACCAATTCGGGGTTGTTGTCAACGACAGTAACATCGTTGTTTTCACCCGATAGATGGCGGGCGATTTGCCAGCCAACCTGCCCTGCCCCACATATGATAACCTTCATGGCTGTGCCCTCTTGATATTCAAGCGATAATCAATGGCAGACGCGACCCTACTCGTCAATCTCGGGCTCAACATGGGCGACGCGCGCTCCCCCCTTGCTTGACGTCACAATCGCCAATGATTTTAACTTGCGGTGCAAAGCCGAGCGCTCCATGCCGACGAAACTGGCCGTTCGGCTGATATTGCCGCCAAACCGGTTGATCTGCGTCATCAGATATTCGCGTTCAAACAGCTCGCGGGCCTCTCGCAGGGGTAAAGTCGCCAAGCCCGACGACAGCACAACGCGGCCCTCTTTTTGTGATGTTTCTTCGGGCGACGGCAATTCCTTGGCTGAAATCGCGCCGTTTCCGGCCCCAAGGATCAGCACCCGTTCCACGACGTTCTTCAACTGTCGCACGTTGCCGGGCCATTGCATGGTCTGCATCAGCGCTTCGGCTTCATCCGACAGTTTGCGCTGCGGCAAGCCTTGGGTTTTGTTCAATTCCTCAATGAAATACGTCGCCAGCAGCGGGATATCCTCGCGGCGTTCCTCAAGCGATGGCACCACGACAGGCACCACATTCAGACGGTGAAACAGCTCGTCTCGGAAATTTCCGGCGGTGATTTCATCAGCCAAGGATCTGTTCGTGCTAGAGACGACACGGATATCGACGCGCACTTTTTCGCTGCCGCCAACCCGTTGGAACTGTTGATCAACCAACACCCGCAAGATTTTGGATTGGGTGCCCAGCGGCATGTCCGCCACCTCGTCAAAGTACAAAACTCCGCCATGAGCTTGCTCCAGCAAACCAGGCTCAATGCCGCTATCGCCATTGTCGCGGCCAAACAATACTTCTTCCATGCGATCAGGTTCGATCGAGGCCGAATTGACCGACACAAACGGCGCCGAAGCACGGTTGGAATTGGCGTGAATATAACGCGCGGCGACTTCTTTACCGGCCCCGCCGGGGCCCGTCAGCATGACCCGCCCATTGGTGCCCGTCACCTTGTCCAGATTGGCCTTTAGCGCCTTGAACGCAGCGCTTTCGCCCAGCATTTCACTTGAGGCCACATCACCACGGCGCAGCTCGCTGTTTTCACGCCGCAGGCGCGAAGTCTCCATCGCGCGCGACACAACCACCATCAGCTGATCAATATTAAAGGGTTTTTCGATGAAATCATAAGCCCCCTGTTTGATCGCCGCCACCGCGATTTCAATATTGCCATGGCCCGAAATGATCACCACTGGAATATCAGGATTATCACGTTTCACGGTTTTCAAAATGTCGATCCCGTCCATTTGGCTGTCCTTTAACCAAATGTCCAAAATCATCAGAGCGGGCGGCGCGGCATTGACCTCGGCCATGCAATCATCCGAATTTCCAGCCAAACGGGTGGAATAGCCTTCGTCCTTTAGAATATCGGAAATCAACTCCCGAATGTCGCGCTCGTCGTCTACGATTAAAATATCACCCATAATGTATCCCCTCATTAATCATTTGTATTTCCAGCCTGAGAATCTATTGCCAAGTTTGCTGGCAGCCGAACTTCGGCCCGCGCCCCGCTATGCGCATTCCCTTTGAATTGCACCGCATCAACCAACACCAAGGTGCCGCCATGTTCTTCGATGATCTTTTTTACAATCGGCAAGCCAAGCCCGGTGCCCGCGTCTCGTGTCGTTACATAGGGCTCGAACAGGCGGGCACGGTCTTCGGGCAGCCCGATGCCATTGTCTGATATGTCGATCGTAATCAGCCCGTCCCGCTGCTCCATTTTGACCCGCACCTCTGGTTTAAACCCATTCGGTGCGCCTCTTTCTTTAAGGCTTTCAATGGCTTCTCCGGCATTTTTGATCAGGTTGACCATGGCTTGTGAAATCATCGTGGCGTCCAGATCGGCCATCACCGGATCTTTTGGTAGATCCGTCGTCAACTTGACCTCAGCCATCGCAGTTTCCTGCAACACGGCCGCGTCCCGCAGAATGCCAACCAGATCATGGCTGCGCAATTCGGGTTCAGGCATCCGCGCAAATTTTGAGAACTCATCCACAATGCGGCGCAGATCACCGGTTTGTCGGATAATCACGTCTGTGTATTGCTCCAAGGTGGCTGACTGCTCGCCCACCAGCGGTGAAAACTTGCGTTTCAGGCGTTCCGCAGACAGCTGGATCGGGGTCAGCGGGTTCTTAATCTCATGGGCAATGCGCCGCGCAACATCTCCCCAAGCGGCCATGCGTTGGGCCGACACCAAATCGGTCACATCATCAAAGGCAATCACATACCCTTCAAGATTGCCCGCCTCATTGCGCCGCGTGCTGATCCGAACCAACAGGTTTTCCAACGCCCCTTCGCGCGACAGTTTGACTTCTTCTTGCACCACTTCAATGTTTTTGCTTTGCAGACGTTGCAACAGCGGGCCAAATTCGGGCACCGCCACAGAAATGTCACCGCTTTGCTCATCAGGCAGCGCCAGCAAGCGTTCAGCTGAACGGTTCACAAACATCACCTTGCCGCTCGCATCCAGCCCAACAACCCCCGATGCGACCGAGGACAACACGGAATCGAATAGACGGCGGCGGCGTTCGATTTGGCCTGTGTTTTCTAACAATGTTTCGCGCTGCGCCTTCAATTGGCGTGTCATTTGGTTGAAATAGCGTCCCAGCATGGCGATTTCATCATCGCCGTCTTCCTCAATGACTTGCACGTCCAAATCACCGGTCCCGATCTGTTGTGCCGCGCCCGCCAATCGGCCCACAGGGCGCGACAGCCGCTCGGCAAACCAAAGCCCAAGCCAGATCGCCGCCAAGATCAAAATTACCGCAAAACCGATGTAAAGCAGTGCAAACTCAAACAAAATAGTGCCACGTTCGCTCTCGAGTTGATTGTACAGCGTCGCGGTTTCCTGGGTGTCATCCAGCAGGTTCAAAATGTCGCCGTCCACATTTCGCGAGATATAAAGATAACGATCAACAAAGGCGTCTAGTTTGACCAAGGCGCGAAATTCGTTGTTGTCCCAATCCTGAATGACAACGACACCGCCCAGATCGGCAGCGCTGATGTTTGCCTGCGTTGGTTCCTCAAAATCGAACAGATATGAGCGCTCGCCACGGGCCCGCAGGCTGCGCGCCCCGTCAATCACATAGGCCTCGCGCAGCCCGCGCTGGATTTGCACTTGGCCTTGGGTCAGCAATTCTCGCAGGTTGCCATCGTTCAGGAAGAATGTCGCGTTGCGGGTCAAGTTCAAATAGGCGGCCAGGGCTTCGGTGTCTTCGATCAGATCACTTTCATGTTCAGCCTGATAGGCCTCGGCGGCGGCAACCGAAGTGCCAACCACTTGACGTACCCGCTCTGAAAACCACCCCTCAAGCCCGACATTAACCGTGAGCACTGCAAACACCGCGACCAAAATCGTCGGGATCAAGGCGACCAGCGCAAAGACGCCCGTTAAGCGTAAATGCAAGCGCGACCCCGCCGATTTGGCACGCCGCGCCGAGATCATCCGCGCCACCCGTTGTAACACAAGCGCCGCAACCACCAGAATATAGACAACGTCGGTCAGCAGAATCAGTCGCAGGCTGGGGGCAGATGCCCCCTTGTCCAAGGGGCCTAAAACCACAAAGGTTGCGATCGCCAAAACCGGCCCCAAAATCACAAGACTTAAGGTTGCCGCGCTCTGTAAACGCCGTTTACGCCGCAAACGGCTTAGTTTATCCATTGTTGCGCTTTTGACGGGCTTCGCCACCAACTGCCCACTTTCCTCTGTGTCGCATTCGCGACGAACCACCATATATCGTGACCTCGTTTCGGCTGGTGCCATTGGGCCACGCTTGATGTTGCTCTTTTACATCAACTTACGGCGCCGTGTCACGCGAATATCGAGTTCGGAAATTTTCTTTCTCAGGGTATTTCGATTTATACCCAAAAGGTCAGCGCATTTGGCCTGATTTCCGCCGGTGGCTTCTAGGGAAATCTCTAACAGCGGACGCTCCATTTCGTTCAAGATCCGTGTGTATAGTCCGGGTGGCGGCAACGCCCCGCTGTGCAGATCAAAATACCGTTGCAAATGGCGTGCGATCGATGCTGACAACCTGTCTCCACGCGCCCGCTCATTGACAGGCTCCATCATCGGTTGCCCTCCCAAGGTCTGCTCGACCTCGGCGCGAGATATTTCGGCTTGCCCGCTGGTTGCTGCCAATTGACGCAAACAGTTTTCCAATTGGCGCACATTGCCAGGCCAACTGTAGGTCTGCATCAAAGTTTGCGCCCGTTCCGACAGATGATGCGCCACATCGTCGCCGTCTTGATGGCGGGTCAGGAAAAATTCAACCAGCAAAGGAATGTCGTTGATCCGGTCGCGCAGCGCCGGCACTTTAAGAGAGATGCCATTCAGTCGATAGAACAAGTCCTGTCGAAAGGTTCCAACCTCCATCATGGCGGCCAAATCCACTTGGGTTGTGGCCATTATCCGAGGGGCGTTTTCGGCTAATCTGTCAATCAATCGAACCACTTGTGCCTGTGCGTCAAGGTCCAAATCACCAACTTCGTCGATCACCAGAGCCCCCGTATCGGCCTGCGCCAGTATCTTTTCAAGTGCTTCAGCCCCGGTGATATCGGCAGCACTGGCCACCTTGAACGGCAAGGCACGCCGATCACTGAAATCATGAATAATGCGCGCGATCAATGACTTACCTGTGCCGCTTTCACCGCTGATCAACACCGGCAGCTCGTTGTTGATGATTTGCGCAATCAAGCGATACAGATCCTGCATCACATCAGTGCGGCCCACGAGCGGCAAATCACTGGCGGCGTTTTGTGTCGGGCGTGATGGTGCGGCAACACGGCGCTGGGTTTGCAACGCCTTGGCTGAGCGTTTCATCAAATCAGGCAAATCAAAAGGTTTGGGCAGATAGTCAAAGGCCTTGGCCTCGGTCGCTTTGATCGTGGTCATGATGGTGTTTTGCGCCGAGATCACGATCACCGGCAAATCACTGCGCATCTTTGAGATTTCAGGCACCATCTCAAGGCCATTACCATCCGGCATCATCACATCGGTAATCACCAGATCTCCCATCCCCTCATCCACCCAACGCATCAACGTCACCAAGGATGATGTGGCGTGAACCTTGCATCCGGCGCGGGTGAATGCTTGGGTAAGAACTGTGCGAATTGTGCGGTCATCATCCGCGATCAGAACTGTGCCGTCCATTTATTTCGCTCCATTTTTTGTGGTGGGTTTGGGGGCCGTTGGCAGGGATATCCGAAAGATCGTGCGCCCGGGTTTTGAGTCAACCGAGATCAAGCCTTCATGCTCGGAGATGATTTTGGAAACCAAGGCCAACCCAAGACCGGTGCCATTTTCACGCCCCGACACAAACGGATCGAACACATCATCGATAATGTCATGCGGCAAGCCCGGCCCGTTGTCGATGATCTCGATCCGAATGGGCAAAGGTGCATCCGTGCCATCCGCCCGTCGACGCCGCAAACCGTTGTCAAATGAGGTGCGAATTTTGATTTCGCCTCCCGTATTCTGCGCCGCTTGGCTGGCGTTTTTCAAAAGGTTTGCCATCACCTGAATCAATTGATCTGCATCCCCCCAAGTTTCAGGCAAAGACGGGTCATACTCCTGAACAAAGCGCATATGCGCGGCAAATCCAACTTGGGCCGATTTTTGAGCGCGGTCGATTACATCATAGATATTGACGGCCACTCGATTGGCTGGGCTTAGATTGCCAAACTGCTCGACCTGATCCAGTAGAGCAACAATTCGCTTTGACTCGGACACGATTAGGTCTGTCATTTCAAGGTCTTCCGGCGAAAGGTTCATCGCCAAAAGCTGTGCCGCTCCGGTGATTCCCGCCAGTGGATTTTTCACCTCATGGGCCAGCATTTCGGCCATGCCAATGGCTGATTTGGCCGCCGTTTCCGAAGGTGGTTTGTGACTGGCCCCCGCAGCACCCATACTCGGGTTGATGAGCAGCAACACATGCGAATCTTCATTTGATACCGGTGCGATTTGCAGACCGCATTGGGTCAGGTCGCGCCCAACTTCGACATCATTGATGAACACAGGGCTGTGGCTGTTGCGCACCCGTTGGAACGACGGCTCCAACGGGGCGGCGACGCTGACTTTTTCAATGCAGCGATGGCCGAGCAATGATTTGGCGGAGACGTTCAAAAAACCCTCGGCCGCGTGATTGGCGGCTGTAATTTCGTTGACCTCGTTGATCAAAAAGGCCGGAGATGGCAGTGCATTCCAAAGCTGTTCAAAATTCATGCCGCCACCTTTTGTATCATCAGGGCGTCAGGCAAGAGGGCCAGTACTCTGGCTGTGTCACGCTCTGTCAGCACGGCTTTGCGCAATTCAGGCAGGCATCCGACCCCATCCATATACCAACCCAGATGTTTGCGGGCCATACGGTTGCCAAGCTTGGTGCCGTAAAAGGCCAGCATATCCTCGTAATGAGCGCCGACCAGATCAAGCAAAGCCCCATCCACAGGAATGTTGGGGGCCGCCGTACCATAAAGGCTGGCGGCAACCTGCGCCAATTTCCAAGGCGCTCCCTGTGCACCGCGCCCAATCATCACACCGTCCGCCCCTGATGAGGCCAATGCGCTGCGTGCCGTGGCCGCATCAATGATGTCACCATTGGCGATCACAGGGATATCGACGGCAGATTTAACGGCGGAAATCG
The DNA here is from genome assembly GCA_033851955.1 of Marinosulfonomonas sp. Classification (GTDB taxonomy): domain Bacteria; phylum Pseudomonadota; class Alphaproteobacteria; order Rhodobacterales; family Rhodobacteraceae; genus Profundibacter. Next base: position 49,656 of record JAWSVK010000001.1, on the reverse strand, counting down.
CCGCCCAATCGGCACTGCCCTTGTAAAACTGACACCGCGTGCGCCCATGTATCGTGATCATCTGAATGCCTGCAGCTTCTGCCCGTCGTGCCAGTTCAGGGGCATTTAGACTGTTGTCGTCCCACCCCAAACGGGTCTTTAGCGTGACTGGAACATCCACGGCATCGACAACGGCCTCGATCAGATGCAAGGCATGGTCCAGATCGCGCATCAAAGCCGATCCAGAATAACCGCTCACCACCTTTTTGGCGGGGCACCCCATGTTTATATCAATGATCCGCGCACCGTTGCCCGCCACCATGCGGGCGGCCTCGGCCATCGGGATTGGCTCTCGACCGGCCAATTGGACGGCGGTATTGGCTTCGCTCAACCCAAGTTCAGCACGTTCCCGCACTCCTGGTTTGCCTTCGAGTATATCATGGCTTGCGACCATTTCGCTGACCACAAGTCCCGCACCAAAGCGTGAAACCATCTTACGAAACGGCAAATCGGTGATTCCGGCCAAAGGGGCCAGAAAAACCGCGTGTTCAAGCTGGGTACTTGCCAAATTTATAGTCAAACGCTTAATCCTTGTGCATCAACCCCTAATTAACGCGCGCTTCTACAAAAGGCAATCGGCATGAGCCTCATGGTACGGCGCCAAAATCTTTCAAAGATTTTGCGAAAAATTGTTCAACAATTTTTGTCCCACCTTGCCAGCAGCCATGCAAAAACCTAAACCGTTCCCATGACAACAACAGCTGCAATCATAGTCGCCGCGGGGCGTGGCCTACGGGCTGGTGGGGAAGTCCCCAAACAGTTTCAGCCTCTTAGCGGGGTCAGTATTTTGGAGCGCACGGTTTCGACCTTTGCAATCCACAACGAAATTGATCAGGTTATCTTGGTGGTCAACCCTGCTGATGCTGATCTGCTGACCCAAATAGATTTGGGGGCGGTCATTTTGGTGCATGGCGGCGACACACGCGATGCTTCGGTTTTGGCAGGTCTTAGCGTCACCACCACTGACAATGTGTTGATCCACGATGGCGCGCGGCCCTTGGTGTCGGCTCGCCTCATATCTGATGTGATCGCAGCGCTGGCCACCCAGGCGGGCGCCGCCCCCGCCCTGCCCGTCACGGACGCCCTATGGCACGGCACCAGCGGTCAAGTCACAGCCCCACACCCGCGCGAAAACCTGTTTCGTGCCCAAACACCGCAAGGGTTTCGCCGCTCTGACATTTTGGCAGCCCATGACGCCCATAGCGGCGGCGCTGCGGATGACGTCGAAATTGCTTTGGCACATGGTATGGATGTGGCGATTATAGCGGGCGATGAGGCCAACATCAAAATCACGGCACCAGAAGATTTCGACCGTGCAAGCAAGCTATTGGAGCAAAATATGGATATTCGGCTGGGCAACGGATATGACGTTCACCGTTTTTGCGAGGGTGACCACGTGGTGCTGTGCGGTGTCTCGGTGCCGCATAGCCATGGTTTGGACGGCCATTCAGATGCGGATGTTGGCATGCATGCTGTAACGGATGCGATCTATGGTGCTCTGGCGATGGGCGACATAGGGCAGCATTTTCCACCGTCAGATCCACAATGGAAAGGGGCTGCTTCGCATATTTTTTTAGAACATGCCGTGAAGTTGGCTGTGGATCATGGTTTCACAATTTCCAATGCTGATTGCACGCTGGTCTGTGAAATGCCGAAAATCGGGCCGCATGCCGTTGATATGCGCCGCGAAATGGCACGCATTATGGGCATGGATATGGCGCGGGTCAGCGTCAAGGCCACCACGTCTGAACGTCTGGGCTTTACCGGACGCAGCGAAGGTATCGCTTCCATTGCAACTGTCACATTGGTGAAATCATGAGCAAATTGATCGCCACATTTTTCTACGTTGGTTTGCTGCGTCCAGCCCCTGGCACTTGGGGCTCGGCCGCCGCCATTCCGGTTGGTTATTTGATTCATGTAGCTGGCGGATTTCCGGTGCTACTGGTCGCCTGCGTCGCGGTGTTCTTCATTGGTTGGTGGGCCACCATTGCCGAGACCCGAGGCAAAGTGAACCATGACCCAAGCGAGATCGTGATCGACGAAGTCGCCGGCCAATGGATTGCGCTGCTGCCATTGTCGGGGGGGTTATGGTATATGGACAAAGATCCATGGTTGTTCCCCTACCCCGGCTGGATCGCAGCGTTCTTATTGTTCCGACTGTTTGACATATGGAAACCCGGACCGGTGGGCTGGGCGGACCGCAAAACCACAGCCTTTGGAGTGATGTTTGACGATGTAATCGCAGGCATCATGGCGGCCATCGTTGTGATCTTTTTCGCGGTTATTGCTCATGAGGTGTTCATCCGATGAACAAGGCGTCTGAGGCTCTGGCCAGCTGCCGCGCCAATGGCACTACGATCGCAACGGCCGAAAGCTGTACAGGTGGCATGGTTGCCGTCGCCTTGACGGATGTTGCCGGATCATCGGATGTGTTCACCTGTGGCTTTGTGACCTATTCGAATGACGCCAAAATCGCCATGCTGGGCGTGTCTGCCAAAACACTTTCCGACCATGGCGCGGTGTCTGTTGAGACCGCCAAAGAAATGGCTGAGGGCGCGCTGACACATTCGACTGCCAGTGTTGCAATATCCATCACAGGCATCGCCGGACCCGGCAGTGACGGGCCAAAACCCGAAGGGCGTGTGTGTTTTGGTCTGGCCAAGTCAGGTTATGATACAAAGGTCGAAACCATAGAGTTTGGTGCCTTGGGCCGCGACAAAGTACGTTTGGCAGCCCGAGATCACGCTTTGGCGCTGATCCATGCCTCTCATTCATAAAGTGCTCAAAAAACAAGCATAGTGCCTCTAAAATCGCCTAAAGCCTAAGCGTCAGACAAATCATTTCAACCAAAAGCTTTTTACCCTTCCTATAACGATCCGATTGCCGCAAATCGCAAGGCAACATTTTTAGGGGGACCACGATATGAACGCAGCAGACACCGCATGGATTATGACAGCAACAGCTTTGGTGCTGTTTATGACACTGCCGGGTTTGGCATTGTTTTACGGCGGGCTGGTGCGGGCGCGCAATGTTTTAAGCGTCTTTATGCAGTGCTTCTCGATTGCGGCCCTCATGAGCGTTCTTTGGATGCTGTTTGGCTATTCCATCGCCTTTGGCGACGGCACGTCAGGTTATTGGGGCGGGTTTGGCAAGTTTGCCATGATCGGTATCACCGCAGACACCACCTCCAACATCGCGTCCAACCTACCAGAAATCGCATTTTTCGCGTTTCAAATGACCTTTGCTATCATCACACCAGCACTGATCGTTGGCGCCTATGTTGAGCGCATTGGCTATGGTTTCGTGCTGGTTTTCTCGGGCCTCTGGATGCTGCTGTGTTACGCCCCTGTTGCCCACTGGATTTGGGGCGGCGGTTTCTTGGCCGATGGCGGCATATTCGGCGAAACCGGTGTCAAAGATTTTGCTGGTGGCATTGTGGTGCACGAGACCGCAGGGATCGCGGCCTTGGTGATCGCGTATTTCCTAGGGCCACGCAAACATCGCACCACACCACCCCACAATCCGGGCATGGTGATGATTGGTGCCGCAATGCTTTGGGTCGGCTGGTTCGGCTTTAACGGTGGTTCGCAATTGGCCGCCGACGGTGGGGCTGCCATGGCCATCACCGTGACCCATATTTCTGCCGCCGCTGCATCATTGACATGGGCGCTTTGGGAAAAGCTCAAATACGGCCGCGCTTCGTTGGTCGGCATCGTCACAGGCACCATCGCGGGTCTGGCCTCGATCACACCGGCCTCTGGGTTCGTCGGCCCCGTTGAAGCAATGCTGATCGGCGCAATCGCGGGCATTCTGTGTCAGGAGTTCGTCAATCTGGTCCGCAACAAGGCTGGCATTGACGACACGTTGGATGTGTTTGCGGTGCACGGGGTTGGCGGCATCTTTGGTATCATAATGATCGCGGTATTTGGTGCTGGAACATGGGCGGCCCAAGTGGGTGGTCTGGTGATTGTCGGCGTCTTTACCCTGATTGTGACCTTTGTATTGATCAAAATCGTAGGCGTGATCACCCCGATGCGGGTCTCAGCCGAAGTCGAAGCCAACGGTCTTGATATAGAAGCCCACGGCGAGCGGGCCTATGATCACGCCTCATAGGACGCCTTAGCCATAAAGCACCTTTGCGCGGTCTTCAAAGGCCCGCATTGTGCGGCGCACGGCTTCACCAAAAACCACGCCAATCAGCTTTTGCAGGATGGCGTTTTTAAACTCAAAATCGACGAAAAACCTGACTTCGCATTGGCCGCCTTCCAGATCGACAAAACCCCAGCTGGATTTCAAAAACTTGAACGGGCCGTCCAGATTTGTCATTTCGATGGTTTTGGCCTCAGGCGTCAATTTGACCGAACTGCCAAACCGCTCGCGGAACACTTTGAACGAAATCACCAAATCGGCCTCGATCAGCTGATGATCCGACATTTCTTTGCGCGATAAAATCCGCGCCGCTGAAATCCATGGCAGAAATTTGGGATATGCCATCACGTCACTCGCCAGTGCATACATTTGCGTGGCCGTATAAGGCAGCACTTTGGTTTCTGACTGGGTTGGCATTTATTCTGTTCCCTTATGGCGCAATTGTGCATTAAGTATATTCAACAGATTAATTCAAGGGATCCCTCATGCCAACGCGACCCTATGTCATAGATGAAATGATTTCCGCCAAATCCATTGCAGCCCGTATTGAACACCTCGCCCGTGAAATCCGCGACACATTTGAGGGCACCGACAAATTGGTTGTCGTCGGCCTGCTGCGCGGATCATTCGTGTTTATCGCCGATTTGGTCCGCGAATTGGATCTGCCGATCGAGGTCGATTTCCTAGAGGCGACATCTTATGGCGACAGCACCGAATCCAGCCGCGAAGTCAAAATCATGAAGGATTTACGCGGCAAAATCGGCGGGCGCGATGTGTTGTTGGTTGAAGATATCGTCGACACGGGTTTCACCCTGAAACACGTGGTTGGCATGTTAAAGGCCCGCAAACCGGCGCGGATGAAAACCATTGCGCTGTTGAACAAACAATCGCGCCGTGAAGTCGACATCACCGCCGACTGGATCGGTTTTGAAATTCCGGATGAATTTGTCGTTGGCTATGGCATCGACTTTGCCCAACGCAACCGCAACCTGCCCTATATCGGCAAGGTGCGTTTCACCTAAGACAACACCCATTCCTGTTTCTAAATGCGGCATTATGATCGAAACCAGTTGCCCATTGGGCACAGGTTTAGGCAAGCGTGGGCGCTTTGTTACGGTCAACTAATTTACGCCATAATTTTTTCGTAGAACATGAAAAATTAGTTCAACGGAGCAATGGTATGAAAAGTTTTCTTAGCGTAATGGCAACTGCCAGTACTTTTTCAGTAGTCAGCGCCACAGCGCAATCATTGCCGGAAAACATGTACTTAGATGGCTACATTGAAGTTACAAGTCATCATGATATTGGGCTCATTAAAAACCTTGGCAGAGGTAGCCTAAATTTTGGCCTGTCTCCAACGCGTGACAACGGAATTGGTGTTGGATTCTCATTGGGCATCGATGCTAATCGAGCCGACGGTTTTTCTGGCGTTGATGCAACAACTCTTTATCCAGCCGTTACATTTGCCTTAGGTGACAACGGATTGCTTTCAGTCGGGGTGCCGCGCCCAGTTTTGAACTACGGCTACCTTGCGACAGATACAATGGCGCATGCATCAAGAATGGAATTTTTATTAGAATACTTAAGTATTGTGCCATCACTGGCTGCAAATTCTCATCAATACACACAGGTGACACACGATTTTTATGGCCTGCGATATGACGATGTATTTGGAAATACAAAAGTTGGTGCATCTTATCATAGTTTGAATTTTGCTCGTGGCCACTACAACATATATTCAATTGCGTTTCAGCACCAGCTGGGCGGGTTTTCAAATCTTCAGCAAACAAAGGTTTTTGGCGGCTTTGAAAAAGTGTCTGGCAAGCGTTCAACTGTTAACACCTACTCTCTCGGCATTGAAACCAGCTCAGAGAAAACCCGTGTGGGGGTGATGATCTATCGGGTAGATTCTAAATATAGGAACTTCACAACTGCAAACCTATATGCTGACTACAATGTTTCTGACAACTTTTCGGTTTCGGCATCAATCTTTCACGTGGATGACACCGGCCAAAGCAAAAGTGATATCTTTAGCGTAGGCGCAGAATACACATTCCTGAACGGTGGGTATTTAAACACAACCTATACAGATGAAAACTTTCAAAGCAGCGGACAAGGAGAATTTGAAATTTCGCTGGGTTGGCGGTTCTGATAGCTCAGACGTCACAAACTGTTCACTAACATGCGTTGATAATAGTTTAACTCAACTCCTTTTGACTAAAAGAGTGGCCCCTTATTGGTTTTAGGCATAACATTATTTTGACCCTGCAATAAGCCAGCAAAGCCATCTGACATGAACCTCCGCCACCTGTTACGCATGTCCAAATGGGCGCGAAAACCGCCAAGCGACACCAAGGTAAAACTGGTGATCGGTATCATCGTGATTTGCCTGATCCTGTTCGCCGTTGAGCGCTGGATCGGGGTGCCGGACTGGATGCAGATGGAGCTGCCGCGTCGCAACAAGATCCCCCGCTGACATGAAGCGATTCATCAGCTAAGCTGGTTTCATGCACCACTTTGTACGCAACCATTGGCGCGGCCTGTTGCCCCCCCGTCAGTCCCTGGTCGGTGTGTTGATCGGGCTTGGCGTCTTGCTGCATTTCGCATTGGGGTTTCTGCCCGCCACACTGCCCGTTGCGGGTGTTATTGCTGTGATAACAATGACCGCTCTGATCCTGGCTTGGCAGATCATCGGCACCCTGCGATCTTGCGAGCGCAATCTGACTGGCGGCGGCGATATCATCTTATATTGGGGCTGCTACGCTGCCTCCATCGCCGCGGCTTTGGTGATGGCGTTCAATGTTACGTCGCTGATTTCGGCCACCACAGGGGCCAACCCGATACCGGAACTGCACCGGCTCAAATTGGCGGTGCGCGGCGACAGTATTATGATTGATGGCTTTGTGGACTTTAGAACCCACACTGCCTTGTTGGAGCAATTGGCCAACCCCGAAAACACCTACACAACCCTGCACATCAACAGCGACGGCGGGCGTGTTTATGCTGCCCGCGCCATCGCCAATACCTTGATTTCAAACAATATGAACACCCATGTCACCGAGCGCTGCGCATCTGCATGCACGCTGATCTTTTTGGCGGGCAAGCAGCGTCACCTTGCAATGTCTGCACAGCTTGGCTTTCACCAATACCTGCAAACCAGTAGCGTTCAGGTGCTAGATACAGCCAATGAGCAGGAAAAAGATCGCGCCTATTTCAGGGCGCGCGGCGTGTCAGAATCCTTCATCGCAATGATGTTTCAGGCCGAACACCAAGACATCTGGTTCCCCGACCGTGTCACGTTGATCGAAGCTGGTATCGTCACAGATTAAATCCGCCAGCGCAGCACACGAGTCTCGATTTTTCCCAAAACATAACTCAGCGTGACGCCAAGCACCGACAGCATCGTTACGCCCGCAAACAGCCGCTCTAAATCATAGAGCGCACCGGCCTGCAGGATGTAGGCCCCGATGCCGTACTCTGCACCGATCATCTCGGCGGCCGTCAGCAGGATGATCGCAATCGCCAAGGAAATCCGCAGGCCGGACAGGATGCCGGGCATCGCGCCGGGTATCACGATTTTACGGATGATACTGGCCCGGGTTAGACCGAAACTCTGGCCCATTTTGATCAGGGTACGGTCCACATTATCAACGGCGCCATAGGTCGCAACCACAGTCGGGGTGAAGGTCCCAAAGGCGATCAATGCGTATTTGGACATCTCATCAATGCCAAACCAGATCACAAACAACGGCAGCAACGCGATTTTCGGGATCGGAAATATGGCCGCCACCAAAGGCACCAATCCGGCCCGCATCACACTGGACAATCCAATCAATACGCCGACCAAAACCCCAACACCCGCACCAAAGAAAGCGCCAACTGTCAGCCGTCCCAGCGAGGGACCAAGATGGGTCCACAACATGCCCGAAGCGGCCAAATCCCACAGCGTTTTGATCACATCAGAGGGCCGCGGCAGCGTCAGGTTGGTGATCCACCCTGCCCGCGTGCCCCATTCAGCAATCAACAACAGCGCAATGAACACAAACAGCCCGAGGCCGCGAATTTTACTGGGGCGAAATCCGCCGCCGCGATACGGGACAGGTCTGTTCACGTGATCAACTCCTGATCCGCTGCCTGGGCCTCGTCGCGCATCAGATGCCACAGCTCTTGCTCGATCTTGGTCAGGGCTGCGTTGCCTGCACTGCGTTCTTCGAGCGGCATGTCGATGTCAATGATTTTGCGGATTTTTCCGGGCCGACGTGACAGCACCACAATCCGGTGACCAAGGCGCACGGCCTCGGCCAAATTATGGGTGACATAGACGGCCGTGAACGGTTGGCGCAACCAAAGGCCGACCAGATCATCCATCAAAAGTTCGCGGGTTTGGGCGTCCAGCGCTGACAATGGCTCGTCCATCAACCAAACCGCTGGGCGCACCGCCAAGGCCCGCGCAATCGCGACCCGTTGTTTCATGCCACCCGATAGGCTTTTGGGCAAAGCATCGGCGAAATCCGCCAATTTTGTCCGCGCCAAAACGTCCGTGACGATACGATCCATCTCGGGCTTGCTCAGCCCGTGATCTTCAAGAACCAGTCGCACGTTGCCATCAACCGTGCGCCAAGGCAGCAGCGCAAAGTCTTGAAATACAAAGGTAAACGGGTTTAGGCTGTCGGCTGGGGGGTCGGACAGTTGCAGCACTTGCCCCTCCGAGGGGCGTTCCAACCCGCCGACAAACCGCAGCAAAGTGGATTTACCACAGCCCGATGGCCCCACAACGCAAATAATGCGCCCCGTGGGGATGTCCAGATTGATATCTGCAAGCACCTCGGTTGGCCCATATCGGTGCGTCAGGGCGTCAATTTTCAGATCCATTTCGGGCGGTTTGGGGACCAGTTACGGCCCCCATGCCATTTACATCATGGTTTTGACATAGCTGTCGTCAACCAGCGTTTCATAGGTTACGCCGTCTTTGACCATGCCCTCGGATTTGAACCAATTCAGCTGATCCGCCACCGAGGTTTTGTTCAAAGCGGCACCCGCATTGATCCGCATCGCGCCGTTGCGAATGGACTTTTCAGCCTTTTCAATCGGCTTGTCCGCGTAAACATATTTATGCACCAGATTGACCATGTCCATGGCCGCGTCATCGCCGGCGGTTTTGTCCACGAGGGCCGCGTTGAAATCATCAGCGCCGCGTGAGAACGCCCGCAAGAAGGCCTCAGATTTGGCCCGCTCATTGGCCGCGTTTGCCGCCGATGTGAACACGGTGGTGACTTGATAATTTGGAATGTAATCAGACACTTTGCCGATGACCTGCACAGCGCCGCCACCTGCCAAAGCCTTGGCGATATGTGGCACGATTGACCATGAATCAATCTGGCCCGACTTTAGCGCGCCGATGATGGCACCGACTTTGTTCAATGGCTTAAAGCTCAGGTTTGCGCCTTCAGCAGCGGCGATTTTCGCGCCCATGTAATGGAAGGATGAACCGGGCTGCGTCATGCCAAAGGACTTGCCGTCCAATTTGCTTGGATCGGTCAAACCGGCTTCAAACGCTGCGTTGCTGGCCAAAATCAGCTGACCGTCAATGCCAGGTTCTTCGGACAAAGCCCCGCCGATCACTTTGGCAGCACCTTTTTGCGCCAAGGACACCAGACCGCCAGAAATCGCCGTCACAGCGTAATCCGCGTCTCCAGATGCGATCGCCACGGCCATTGGTTGGGCGGCTTGGAAGAATTCAAATTCAACGTCCAGACCTTCTTCGGCAAAATAGCCGCGCTCAAGCGCAACAAAGCTGGCCGAATGGCTGGTGAAGCGCAAAGCGCCGACCTTTAGTTTGGTGTTGGCGAAAGCTGGTGTCGCCATCATTGGCGCCGCGGTGGCCGCCCCCAGCAGTGCCAGTGATTGACGTCTCGTGAAATTTGTCATTGTTCATACTCCCCTAACAATTGTCGCATTCTTTATGAATACAGGGTGTGATGTGTCAATGCAAACCTCTTGCCACGATTTCTAATGCAGCTTTAGTTCGACCCAAATTTCGCCAAACGCGCGTCCCGCAGCCGTGCAAAATCATCACCCGCATGATAGCTAGAGCGCGTCAGTGGCGTTGCCGAAACCATCAAAAATCCTTTGCCATAGGCCGCTTTTTCATAGGATTTAAACTCATCCGGAGTCACGAAACGTTCAACCGCGTGGTGCTTTGGCGTTGGTTGCAAATATTGCCCGATGGTTAAAAAATCAACATCCGCCGCCCGCATATCGTCCATCACTTGGCGCACCGCCAACTCATTTTCGCCAAGTCCAACCATGATGCCGGATTTGGTGAACATGGTCGGATCCAGTTCTTTAACCCGCTGCAACAGCCGTAACGAATGGAAATACCGCGCCCCTGCCCGCACTTCAGGGTACAGCCCGGGAACGGTTTCCAGATTGTGATTGAACACATCCGGCTTGGCCGCCACCACGATTTCCAGCACCTCGGGCGCGCATTTCAAAAAATCAGGTGTCAGAATTTCAATAGTTGTATCAGGTGCTTGACGACGAATAGCGCGGATGGTTTGGGCAAAATGTTCTGCCCCGCCATCTTCTACATCATCGCGATCCACGGAGGTGATCACCACATGGTTCAACCCTAGCTTTTTCACCGCATCCGCAACACGGCCCGGCTCAAACACATCCAGTGCCTCAGGCGGCTTGCCCGTGGCGATGTTGCAAAAACTACAAGCGCGCGTACAAACTTCGCCCATGATCATCATGGTGGCGTGGCCTTGGTTCCAACATTCGCCAACATTAGGGCAGCCCGCCTCTTCGCAGACCGTGACCAACCCATGTTCGCGCATGATTTTGTTGGTTTTGGCATAGCCTGCACCGCCGGGGGCACGCACCCTGATCCAGCTGGGTTTCTTGGGTTGGGCATTGTCCGGTTTGCGGGCTTTTTCCGGATGACGTTGTTCTGGGATTTTGAGGTCTCGCATCAGATTTTCCCCTGATTTGGCATTCACAGCTTCGGTAAACTTAGGCATACCAATGCACCGATTGTAACGGTGTATATTTCACAACTAGTAACAAATAAATGAGAGAGTTCAACCAATGAAAAAAATGATAGCAGAGAGCTTTGGCACCTTTATCCTTGTGTTTTTCGGCTGTGGGTCAGCCGTCTTGATGGGCGAGCACATCGGTATGATGGGCATTTCGCTGGCGTTCGGACTGTCGATTGTCGCCGCCGCTTATTCTATTGGAGCCATTTCGGGCGCACATCTTAATCCAGCCGTATCATTGGGCATGGTCACCGCTGGTCGCATGTCGCCCGCCGAATTCCTACGTTATGCAATCGCGCAAATCATCGGCGCAATTGTGGCGGCACTGGTTATAATGCTGATTGCGTCAGGCAAAGCTGACTATTCTGTTTCAGGCAACGGATTGGGCCAAAATGGTTATGGCGCGGGCTATTTGGGGGAATATACCCTGTCTGCTGCGCTGATTTTCGAAGTGGTCGCGACATTCATCTTTGTCACAGTCATTCTGGGCGCGACCCAAAACGGCGCACCTGTGGCCATGGCCGGTTTAGCGATCGGCCTGACATTGGCAGCGATCCACTTGGTCGGCATTAACGTAACAGGCGTTTCGGTGAACCCAGCCCGCTCCATTGGACCCGCGTTGTTTGCGGGCGCAAAAGCCATGTCAGATCTTTGGGTGTTTATTGTCGCACCTCTTGCCGGTGGTGCACTTGCCGGATTTGTGTTTAAGGCAGGCCTGACACGCGCGGAAGACTAAATCGTCAGTACAGAAATTTATCACAAAGGGCCGTTTTTCAGTAAACGGCCCTTTTCCTATTTGAAGCTAGATTAGAATTGGAATAAGCAGCAAACAGCCGAAATATCAGCTACGACCACTTAATAAAATTCAAAGGATATGACTATGAAAGCCGGCGTAACACTGCCTAAAATTACGTTCCACACACGCGTTCGCGACGAAAACATCGGTGGCGATAACCCCTTCAAATGGGAAGATAAAACAACCGACGACTATTTCAAAGGCAAGCGCGTTGTACTGTTCGCCCTGCCCGGCGCCTTTACGCCAACATGCTCCACATACCAATTGCCTGGCTATGAGGACGGTTTCGCTGACTTTCAGGCGCAAGGCATCGATGAAATCTATTGCATGTCCGTGAATGACAGCTTTGTAATGAACAAATGGGCCCAGAACCAAGGCATCAAAAACATCAAAGTGATCCCCGATGGCGCTGGCGAATTCAGCCGCTTGATGGGCATGTTGGTTGATAAATCCAACGTCGGTTTTGGCCCGCGCTCGTGGCGCTATGCTGCTGTGGTCAAAGACGGTGTGGTTGAAGCATGGTTCGAAGAGCCCGGCCGTGAAGACAACCACAGCGACGACCCATATGGTGAATCCGCCCCCGAAACAGTGTTGAATTACCTTACAAAAACGCCCGCAGCCGCAGCGGCCTAGAATGCAAATGCGGGGCAGCACGCCTGCCCCGCATCACGCGCTTGGCAATAGTGTTTCGCCTGCTTTGGCCAGCGTATCGGCCAGCGCCTCGAACCAATCCCCGCCCATACTGCTTTTGCGACGCACCAGACCGATGGTGCGTGAAGGTTGTGGCGACACGAATCGCAGAGTTGCCAAATTCGGCACAGCCTTGCATTCACTTGCCAGTGCAATCTCGGGCAAAAACGTAAGACCAAAACCCTCAGAAACCAAACGACACAATGTACCCAAGGATGACGCAGACAGATCAACCCGCGTTGTACTGCGTGCCATCGCGCAAACTTCGAGCGCCTGATCAGACAGGCAATGCCCCTCTTCCAATAACAACAATCGATCCGCCTTAATATTAGTTGGCCGCAGCGTATCGGGGGCAGCTGCAAGCGTCGCAATTTGCTCTGTTGATCCGGCCAACAAAAAACGGTCACGAAACAGCTCGCGTTCAACCAGTGACGACACATCCGTTGGCAATGCCAAAACGGCTGCATCCATAGTGCCGTCTTTCAAATTTTCGATCAGCCGTTCTGTACGTGATTCCTTGATCCGCAAATCAAGGTTCAGGTTCTTCGCCCGCAACATCGGCAGCGCAATCGGCAACAAATAGGGGGCCACTGTCGGGATCACCCCCAACGTCAAACGCCCCGTTAGCCCTTCACGAAGGCGGGCAGCATCCTGTAGCTCTCGCATTTCCCCCATGACTTGTTTGGCATGACGCAACACCTCGTGTCCGGTTGGGGTCAGCACAATATTTCGTGGCTGGCGTTCGACCAATCGGGCGCCCAATCGGTCCTCAAGTTCGCGAATTTGCACGGATAATGCAGGCTGCGAAACGTTGGCCAATGCTGCCGCACGACCGAAATTACGCGCTTGGGCTAAGGCAATAAAGTAAGAGAGCTGTCTCAGGGTAATATTCATAATGTAATCTTATTGAATGCGGAAGAAAAGACAACTTCCATTTATTGATTAATTCCCCCACCATTGTCCCTGTAGCAACGAACCATCAGGAGCAAACAAATGACCAAACGTTTAACCACAACAGCCGGGGCGCCAATTGCCGACAACCAGAATTCGATCACAGCAGGCGAGCGCGGCCCAGTCCTGATGCAAGATTACCAATTGATGGAAAAGCTGGCGCACCAAAACCGCGAACGGATACCCGAGCGCGCAGTGCACGCCAAAGGTTGGGGCGCACATGGCACATTGCGGGTGACCAAAGACATCACAAAATATTCTTGTGCTAAAGTGTTTGAACCGGGCACCGAAACGCCGATGCTGGCGCGGTTCTCAACCGTGGCCGGAGAAGCGGGTGCTGCGGATCATGAACGCGATGTGCGTGGTTTCGCGTTGAAATTCTATACTTCCGAGGGCAATTGGGACATGGTGGGTAACAACACGCCTGTATTTTTCGTCCGTGATCCTTATAAATTTCCGGACTTCATCCATACCCAAAAACGCCATCCAAAAACCAACATGCGCTCGGCCACCGCGATGTGGGATTTTTGGTCACTGTCCCCCGAAGCCATCCATCAGGTCATGATCCTGATGTCGGATCGCGGGTTGCCGCAAACACCGATGCAAATGAACGGATATGGCAGCCACACTTATAGTTTCTGGAACAAAGCAGGTGAGCGGTTTTGGGTGAAATTTCACTTTAAAACCATGCAGGGCCACGCCCATTATACCAACTCTGAGGGCAATGCGATCATTGGCGAAACCCGTGAAGGGTATCAAGAATCACTGTACGGTACGATTGAGGCCGGCGATTTCCCAAAATGGCGCGTCATGGTACAGATCATGCCTGAAGCCGAGGCCGACAACACCCCATATAACCCGTTCGATCTGACCAAAGTCTGGCCGCATGGTGACTATCCGTTGATCGAGGTCGGCGAGTTTGAATTGAACCGAAACCCTGACAATTATTTCGCCGAAATCGAGCAAGCCGCATTCAGCCCATCGAACTCGGTGCCTGGAATCGGATTTTCGCCTGACAAAATGCTGCAAGCACGGGTGTTTTCTTATGCCGACGCTCACCGCCACCGCCTGGGCACCCATTACGAAGCCCTACCGATAAATGCGCCAAAATGCCCAATGAATCATTACCACAAAGACGGGGCGATGAATTTCATGGGCCAGCAAAGCGGCGTGACAGACGCCTATTATGAGCCAAACAGCTTTGGCGGACCGGTTGAAGACCCGAGCGTTGCCGAACCGCCCATGAAAATTAGCGGCGATGTGGCGCGGTATAACCACCGTGATGGCAATGATGATTATAGCCAACCGCGCGCGCTGCATGACCTGATGGATGGGGCACAACAACTGCGGCTTTATCAAAACATCGCCGCCGCGATGGGCGGGGTACCACAAGACATTATAGATCGGATGTTGGGGCATTATGACAAAGTGTCCAAAGCATACGGCGATGGTGTACGGGCGGCCTTGGCTGACGCTTAATGAAAAAGCCCCGATGTCTAATCGGGGCTTTTTGTCCTAACCGATCATCGGCCCGTGCGGCCCATATGTTTCGTCGTAATGCGCTTTTAGACGTTGTAATGCGATCCGCAGCACGATTTTGCCCGACCGCGCAGACCAGCCCATGCGCCGCTCAGCCGTTTCCATCCCTTCCAGATAACAGCAACAGCGCAGCACCACATCGCCAAGGCCCGGCCCCAGATCCTTGAGCGCCACCGAGACCCGTTCACGCGCACCAGATGGCCCGTCGCCAATCCCGCTGTCATTGGCAAAACCGCCCCGTGCGCCGCCGGTCAAAAACCGTTCCCAGTTTTGCGCCACCCGCGGGCCCATCTGCGCCAGCTCGAAATCTTCGCGCAACCGTTCACCCGCTGCCACCAGCCCGTCGCTCAAAAAACGCTCGCCGTTTTTGTCTTTGCGTCGTGCCAAAGCCGCCAATGGGGATTCCGCCACGTTGTAGCGCACCGCGCGCCGTGTGCTGCCGTCCGAGACTGTTTTTTCACCCCAAACACGGTGCTGATCGCCAAATTGAGCCTGTGCCTCTGCAAACCCTGCGCCCATTTTTTCGGCCTCCGCCAGTAACCGTTTCAGCGCAGCCCGCCCCGCCGTGGTGATGCCATATCGCGCAATGCGTCCGGGTTTGACACATGAAATCCAATCTTTTAGCGCCATTGCTTGGGCGATTTGACGATCCACAACTGCTGTACGGGTGGTCTCACCGCTGGGCAGATCGCGAACCACCACGGCTTTCTCCATTTCCGGAGCAATCGCCAAAACTGCCCCCGTTTCGCACATGCGGCGCAAGATGCGTCGCCCCTCGCGGTTCAGGGTGGCATCATCAGTTTTCAGTTCACTATGGCGAATTGGTGCGCTCATTATAGGCGTCTCCTTGGTTGCATTGCTGGTTTCGGATGGAAAATGTTGGTGTCCAAGCTGGCGCAAAGCCTCGTCAACCAACGGGTCGTCTCGCAGGTTTTCGTACCGCCTTATTTGGCGCAGAACTGTTGAAGCATGGCATCCCGCATCCCGCGCCACCGCGCGGATCGATATGCCTTGTTGAGTGTGTTGCAGATAACGTTGCGCTGCCATCGGCACCCATTTCGGGATTAAATGTATACCGCTATATTGTGTTTGGCCCCCCATTTTACCTCTCCTTCACGTTGTGCCATTTCATGCGTGGTAGCTTTGGTCACGAGTGTTACGCGAATATTAACAAACGTAACGTTCCCTAGCATTATCGTTAAAATATAAACCTTTCTGAAACCTGCGTTCGGGCATTGGCAACAATGCGCAACACACGTCTAGATTGTGCAATTATATGGTTAACTTTACCAAGGAGCTGAACCTAATGACTGACCTTATGAGCATGCTGAAAACTCTGCATCGTCCACGCCTTTTGATCCGCGCCGCCCGATTTGGAATGGTGGATTACAGCCGCAAGCGCGATCTTCAAAGATTGATCAGATCGACATCCATGCCATCTCCTGCACAGGCGGTTGCAAAACTGATGTCAGAAGAAACCGTACTGGAAGACAAACGTACAACGGGCGACGCCAGTTATAGCATCGCCCGTCACGTTTCTATTTTGATTGCCTTGATGGGCGAAGTGCGCCTATTGCAAGCCCGCACACGATTGACTTAGCAAGCCCAGTTAAACCATTGCATCCGGCATCGAGGCTTTTTTGGCCTCGATGTAATCCTTCAAAGCCCCAGCAATCACTGGGTCCAGAGGCGGTTGCTGATAATCGTTCAACAATTTGGTAACACGAATTTTGGCCAGCGTCTGGGTGTCTCGCGCGCCTTCTTCGTCCCAGGTTTCAAACGGCTTATAATCAAACAATTCGGTGCGCCAAAAAGCATCTTTGAAATTGGCTTGGGTATGTTCACAGCCCAAGAAATGCCCGCCCGGACCAACCTCGGCAATTGCCCCCATGGCTTGGGCATTTTCGTCTGTTGCGACACCCGCCGCCAAGCGGTGCAAAATACCCAATTGATCAGCGTCCATTACGAACTTCTCGAAACTGGCCACCAAGCCACCTTCGAGCCAGCCACAGGCATGCAGCATAAAGTTAACGCCACCAAACAATGCGGCGTTATGTGTATGCGCCGTTTCATAAGCTGCCTGAGCATCTGGCAGTTTTGAGCCGCAAAGCCCGCCCCCAGATCTGTAAGGAAGGTTAAGGCGACGGGCCAACTGCCCCGCCCCGTTAAGGATTTGTGTAGCTTCTGGCGTCCCAAAGGTCGGCGCACCTGAATTCATATCGATCGAGGTCACAAAACAGCCAAAAATCACCGGCGCGCCGGGACGGATCAATTGATTATAAGCGATGCCAGCCAGAACTTCGGCGAGAACTTGGGTCAAAGTGCCCATCACCGAAACCGGCGACATCGCGCCCCCGACGATAAACGGCGATACGATGCAGGCTTGATTGTTGCGCGCATAGATTTCCATCGCGCCCATCATGATCGAATCAAAAGTCAGTGGCGAATTCACGTTGATCAAAGACGTCATTACGGTGTTGTCTTGTACGAAGTCTTTGCCAAACAGGATTTCGCACATCTCAATCGAATCCTGTGCGCGGCTTGGCTCGGTCACAGACCCCATAAACGGCTTATCAGAATACACCATATGGGCGTGCAACATATCCAGATGCCGTTTGTTCACGGGCACATCCGTTGGCTCGCAAACCGTGCCGCCCGAATGGTGCAGGTATTTGGACATATAACCAAGTTTCACAAATTTGAGAAAATCATCCATTGTCGCGTAGCGCCGCCCACCATCAGCGTCGCGCACAAACGGCGGGCCATAAACCGGCGCAAGAACCAGATTGTCCCCGCCAATTTCGACATTACGTTCAGGATTGCGGGCATGTTGGGTGAATTTGGCAGGTGCGGTTTCACATAGTTTACGTGCCAACCCCCGTGGAATGAAAACGCGTTCGCCCTCAACGCGGGCGCCAGCTTTGCGCCAAACCTCCAGCGCCTCTGGATTGTCGACGAAATTCACGCCGATATTTTCCAAAACGGTCTCGGCGTTGTTTTCAATAATCTCCAGCGCGGCTTCATCCAGCATTTCCAGATTGGGGATCTTACGCTCGATGAATTTCTCGGCCTCGATTTTTACAGCTGTGCGTTCAGCCCGTCGTGCCGCTCCTCCGCCGCCGCGTGTACGCCGTGTTGCCCGCTCATTTGTCATCAGTCGATTCCCCGAATTTTTGCTCGTCTTGTTAGCTGTGTTTTCCAACATATGCCAATTCACAACGGGATCAGGGGCAAAATCCGGCCTTTCAGGGGGGAAAGCGACATGCCCCCACTTGATAAACGCGCCCGCGCAGCCTATTGGCAGATCATGACAGATACACAGCATGACCGCCTTCTTATCATCGACTTTGGCTCACAGGTAACGCAGCTGATTGCGCGTCGCTTGCGCGAGCTAAACGTCTATTGCGAAATTCATCCCTTCAATAAGGTGAGTGACAGTTTTCTGGCCGATTTCGCGCCAAAAGCGGTCATTCTTTCGGGGGGGCCATCCAGCGTTATTGACGACGGATCGCCGCGCCCACCCGCCAGCCTGTTTGACGCGGGCGTTCCGGTGCTGGGCATCTGTTATGGCCAACAGGTTATGATGCATATGCTCGGCGGCTTGGTTGAACGTGGGCATGGCACAGCTGAATATGGCCGCGCTTTTGTCACCCCGACGCCTGATCATATGTCAATGCTGGATGGCTGGTTTTCCGGTGATGAAGACCGCGAACAAGTCTGGATGAGCCATGGTGATCACGTCGCCAAAATAGCCCCCGGATTTGAAGTTTACGGCACCTCCCCGAATGCACCATTTGCCATCACTGCAGACATCTCGCGCAATTTCTATGCGGTCCAATTCCACCCCGAAGTGCATCACACCCCGAATGGCGCCAAGTTTTATGAGAATTTCATCAAACTGGCCGGATTTACGGGTGATTGGACCATGGGGGCCTACCGCGAAGAAGCCATTCGCAAAATTCGCGAACAGGTTGGTGATTCCAAAGTGATTTGCGGATTGTCCGGCGGGGTCGATTCTTCGGTGGCCGCCGTGCTAATTCACGAGGCAATTGGCGATCAACTGACCTGCGTTTTCGTTGACCACGGTTTGTTACGTCAGAACGAGGCCGAAGAAGTGGTCGAAATGTTCCGCGATCATTACAATATGCCGCTGATCCACGCGGATGAGCGTGAATTGTTCTTGGGTGAATTGGATGGCCAGTCCGACCCCGAGACCAAACGCAAAATCATTGGAAAACTGTTTATTGATGTATTTCAAAAACACGCGGGCGAAGTGGGCGGAGCCAAATTCTTAGCCCAAGGAACGCTTTATCCTGACGTGATCGAAAGCGTCTCATTTTCCGGCGGCCCTTCAGTGACAATCAAAAGCCACCACAATGTTGGCGGATTGCCTGAAAAAATGGGCATGAAACTGGTCGAGCCACTGCGTGAATTGTTCAAAGACGAGGTCCGCGCTTTGGGCCACGAGCTGGGTTTGCCGGCTTCCTTTATTGGCCGCCACCCGTTCCCTGGACCTGGCCTTGCGATCCGCTGCCCCGGTGAAATCACCATGGAAAAGCTGGAAATCCTGCGCAAAGCAGATGCGGTTTACATTGATCAAATCCGCAAACACAATCTGTATGACGAAATCTGGCAAGCCTTTGTGGCTATACTGCCTGTGCGCACTGTCGGCGTGATGGGCGATGGGCGCACCTATGATTTCGCCTGTGCACTGCGTGCCGTCACATCAGTCGACGGAATGACAGCCGATTACTATCCCTTCACACACGAGTTTCTTGGTGAAACCGCAACCCGTATCATCAACGAGGTCGAGGGCATCAACCGTGTTACATATGACATCACCAGCAAACCACCGGGCACCATTGAATGGGAATAGTGCGTGGAATTGGCGTGAAAACATCCTGACCAAACCTAGGGTCAGGATGCATTTTCGTTCACGGCCATCGGCGTCCCCGCCTGTACCGTGATAAAATCTTAGGGTGATTCTGGTTAACAATTGCATAATTTTTGTTCTGCAAATATCCTCGCGCGAAGCGCATAAGAGTTTTCTTGCCTGCGGCGCGGATATTTATGGAACAAAAATGACATTCGTTAAGCAAATTCATTTAACGGGGCATATTGATGTGCCCGCAGACCGTTTGGATGAAGTTAAAACCGCCCTGCCCGAACATATTCGCCTCACACGACTTGAGAAGGGCTGCATCAGCTTTAATGTCAGCCCAGATCCGCACACCAGTGGCCGCTTTAACGTGGCCGAGACATTTGCCTGCCGTGCCGATTTTGATCAGCACCAAAACCGCACCAAAAACAGCGACTGGGCCCGCATCACCACCGGGATCCCACGCAGCTATAGCATTTCTGAGGCTAAATAATGCCAGCCAGCCCAACTTTACGAGCCGCCCTTTGGATGATTGGGGCCATTGTGTCGTTCTCATCCATGGCCGTTGCCGGACGGGCTGTCAGTTTTGAGTTGGACACGTTTGAGTTACTGCTTTACCGCTCGTTGATCGGGGTTTTGATTGTGGTTTCAATCGGCGGGTTTGTCGGCACGATACCGCAAATCAATCCACGACAGTTCTCCACTCATTTGCTGCGTAATATCTGCCATTTTACGGGCCAAAACCTGTGGTATTTCGCATTAACAGTCATCCCATTGGCACAGGTTTTTGCGCTCGAGTTCACAGCACCTTTGTGGGTGATCGCCCTGTCCCCGCTGCTGTTGGGCGAACGGTTGACCAAGCTGCGGGTTTTGGCAGGGATCATTGGATTCATTGGCATTTTGATCGTGGCACGCCCGCATACAGACACATTGGACTGGGGCCTGATCGCCGCCGCCATCGCCGCGATCTGTTTTGCTGGCACAACAATTTTCACCAAACGACTGACCCGCAGCAGTACGACCACCAACATCCTGTTCTGGCTGGTGGTGATGCAATCGGTCTTTGGCCTAATATTCGCTGGCTATGACGGCGATATTCAGGGCCCGTCAGCCCAGACTTTGCCGTGGCTAATTTTGATTGGGATCGGCGGGCTGCTGGCGCATTTCTGCATCACTCGAGCCCTGACAATTGCCCCGGCCAGCACCGTCATGCCGTTTGACTTTGCCCGCCTGCCGCTGATCGCCATCATCGGCGCGTTGTTTTACAACGAACCTTTAGATGCGCTGGTATTTTTGGGGGCCGCGATCATTTTTGCCGCCAATTACCTGAACTTCAAAGCCGCACAAAACCCCAATACCATTTGACCCTTTGCGGCTGGCTGGCTACCAAAGACCTACACCAAATGCAGGGCCAGAATGATGATCTACAAAACCGCCAGCGCCTATCACAAAGCCAAGCATAAACGCGTGGCCCTGTTTGGCATGTCCGGCCTTGGCAAGACCCATGTGGCCAATGCTTTGCGAACCGCAGGAGATTGGTTCCATTATTCAGTCGATTACCGGATTGGCACCGAATATATGGGCCAGGCTATCGCCAATAACTTAGATCGAGAAGCGGCAAAAAACCCGCTTTTGGCCGAGCTGTTGCGCACCAACAGCATCAGTATTTCTTCCAACCTCAGTTTTGATGATTTGGCCCCCCTGTCCAGCTATTTGGGCAAACCCGGCGATCCAGAAAAAGGCGGCTTGGCGTTTGAAGACTATATGCTGCGCCAAGAGCAGCATCAAAACGCTGAAATCAATGCATTATGCGACACAGGCCAGTTTATAGAGAAGTCACAAGCCATTGATAATTATACGAATTTCATCTGTGACACAGGTGGTTCGATCTGCGAAGTGGTGGATCCAAACGACCCGAACGACCCCGTGCTGCACCACCTGTCTGACACATTGTTGCTGGTCTGGATCAAGGGCAGCGAAGCCCATGCGGATCAACTGATCAAGAGGTTTAACGCCGCACCAAAGCCGATGTATTACCCCCCCGAAATCATGCGGGATATGTGGCAACGCTACCTTGCGCTAAAGGGTTGCACCGAAGCCCAAGTTGACCCGGATGATTTCATCCGTTGGGGCTATGCTGAAGCGCTGTCGCATCGCCAGCCGCGTTACAAAGCGATGGCCGACAATTGGGGCGTGACCCTGCAAGCCGGGGACGTTGCAAATATTGCAACGCCCGAAGATTTTGACGCCCTGATCGGCGCCGCCATTTCTGCCGCTCATTAGGATAATAAAATGCCGATAAGAATTCCGTCTAATCTGCCCGCATATGAAACGCTTTCCAAAGAAGGCGTGATGGTGATGAGCCGCAGCCAAGCGGACAGCCAAGACATCCGGCCGCAGCGCATTGCTTTGCTGAATTTGATGCCCGAAAAAATCGCCACCGAAACCCAGTTTGCCCGCATCATCGGCGCAACGCCTTTGCAGGTAGAACTGACCCTGATCCGGATGTCCGAGCACCATAGCAAGAACACATCCGCGTCCCATATGGGTGAATTTTACAAATCATTCCAGGATGTTAAGGATCAAAAA
This sequence comes from Marinosulfonomonas sp., assembly GCA_033851955.1. Taxonomy (GTDB): domain Bacteria; phylum Pseudomonadota; class Alphaproteobacteria; order Rhodobacterales; family Rhodobacteraceae; genus Profundibacter. The sequence continues at coordinate 26,987 of JAWSVK010000001.1, read as the reverse complement.
TTTGACGGCTTGATCATCACAGGCGCCCCGATTGAGCATCTGCCCTTTGAAGATGTCACCTATTGGGATGAACTGCGCGAGATTTTCGATTGGACCCAAACCAACGTGCATTCCACCTTTGGGGTTTGCTGGGGCGGTATGGCGATGATCAACCACTTCCATGGGGTGCAAAAACACATGCTGGACGCCAAGGCGTTCGGGTGTTTTCGCCACCAAAACCTGCAACCTGCATCACCCTATTTGCGCGGATTTTCCGATGATTGCGTAATTCCTGTTAGCCGCTGGACCGAAATGAAGCGCCGTGAAATTGACGCCCGTGATGGATTGGTCACCCTGCTTGGCAGTGACGAAGTCGGGCCCTGTTTGGTTGAGGATGCCACCCATCGAGCGCTTTATATATTCAATCATTTTGAATATGACACCGGCAGCCTAAAGACCGAATATGATCGCGATGTGGCGGCTGGTAAACCGATCAACGTGCCAGTCAATTATTACCCGAGTAATGACACGACCCAACCGCCACAAAACCGTTGGCGCAGCCACGCGCATTTGCTTTATACCAACTGGATCAGCGAAATTTATCTGACCACGCCGTTTGATTTGGACAAGATCGGCCAACAGACCACCGATTTACGCGGATAAGCCAAAGGAAGCTATGATGACCCAGCCATTTGCCACTTTGCCGTTTGATGGCGCGATCTCGAAATTCTTTAACGAGGACGCGCCTCCCGCCATTCGCGACGCCATCACGGGTGCTGGTAAAAAGGACATCATCACCGCCAGCTACCCCTATGGAAAACGCCTGAAAACTGCAGAGTATGAGGCCACCATGGCCGCGTTGCAGGTTGAACTGGTAAAGTGTCAGGCTTGGGTTAAGGCCACCAACGCCCGCGTCGCGGTGGTGTTTGAGGGACGAGATGCTGCTGGAAAAGGCGGCGCAATCAAACGGATACGCGAGAACCTTAATCCAAGAAACGCCAAGATTGTGGCACTCTCAAAGCCCTCGGATCGTGAGGTCACCCAGTGGTATTTTCAACGCTATATTTCACATCTGCCAGCTGGTGGTGAAATCACCCTGTTTGACCGCTCATGGTACAATCGTGGCGTGGTGGAACATGTGTTTGAATTTTGCACACCCCAACAGCGCGTCAGCTTTTTCTGGCAACTGCCCGAATTTGAAGAAATGCTGGTCGACGAAGGCATTCATTTCGTCAAAATCTGGCAGAATGTCGGTCGCGCCGAGCAGCTGCGCCGGTTCATGTCACGCGAAAAAGACCCGCTAAAGCAGTGGAAATTAAGCTGGATTGATGTTGAGGGTCTAAACCGTTGGGACGCCTATTCCGACGCAATTGAGGAAACTTTTGCCCGCAGCCACAGTGAAAATGCGCCGTGGACCATCATCCGTTCAGACGACAAACGCCGTGCCCGCATTGCCACCATTCGTGCGGTTTTGAACCAGATCGACTATGACGGCAAAGACGCCGAAGTGGCCTGTGCGCCGGACGACAAAATATGTGGCGGCCCCGAGATGTGGGTCGAATAATGTCAAAACGCGGCTATCATCACGGCAATCTGCGCAGTGCATTGATGGATGCAGCAGTCAAATTGATCGAGGAAAAAGGCCCCAACGGATTTACCCTATCCGAGGCCGCAAAGCTGGCAGGCGTCACCCCCGCCGCCGTTTACCGTCATTTTGAAGGCCGCGAAGACTTGATCGCCGGGGCCGCGCTTGAGGGGTACCGGATCTTTGGCGATCTGATGGAATTTGCGTTGGGTAAAAACCGCTCAGGCCTGCAGGCGTTTGAAAGCACGGGTCGGGCGTACCTCGCCTTTGCTCGCAAATACCCCGGCCATTACGTGGCGATGTTTGAAAGCGGCATTTCGATCAATCGCAACGCCGATTTGGCCCAGGCCGCCACCCATGCGCTTGGCCAACTTGATCAAGCGGCAGCTCAATTGACCCTGCAAATGCCGATTGATCGTCGCCCGCCCGCGTCGATGGTGGCGGCGCACATCTGGGCGATGAGCCACGGGGTGGTCGAGCTGTTTGCCCGCGGATCCCCCGGCACCCAAAGCCCGTTTCCTGCCGAAGAACTGCTGGAAAGCGGCATCGGGATTTACCTGCGCGGGTTGGGTTTGATTGCGCCGGATCAATAGGCTGTAAACCTTGGCTCCACACAACATCCTGAAAAAGCAAAAAGGGCCGCCAAATTTGGCAGCCCTTTGAATTCGTATCGTATGAAACCTAGCGTTTCGAGAACTGGAAGCTCCGACGCGCTTTGCGGCGGCCATATTTCTTACGCTCAACAACACGGCTGTCGCGGGTCAAGAAGCCAGCAGCTTTCAACGCGCCACGCAATGAGGGTTCATAGATTTGCAATGCTTTGGAAATGCCGTGCTTAACCGCACCAGCTTGGCCGGACAAACCGCCACCCTTAACTGTGGCAATCACGTCAAATTCGCCTTCAACACCGGCAACGGTGAAAGGCTGGCGCAGGATCATTTGCAAAACCGGACGCGCAAAGTATTTGTCTTGCTCACGACCATTGACGGTCACTTTGCCGGAACCTGGCTTGATCCAAACGCGGGCAACCGCATCTTTACGTTTGCCAGTGGCGTAGGAACGGCCCAGTTCGTCACGCACAGGTTCGCGCAGAATGGCGTCGGAAACGGCTTCAGCGGCAGATGTGTCATCAGAGGCAACAGGTGCTGCCGCCACGCCTTCTACAACCTGATTCAGATCGTCGAGTGATTTGATTTCTTCGGTCATGACTGGCTCCGCGTGTTTTTGGCGTTCATGGCTTTAACGTCCAGAACTTCAGGGTTTTGCGCTTCATGAGGATGCTCGGCGCCAACGTAAACGCGCAGGTTCGTCATTTGAACGCGGCTCAAACGGTTGCCAGGCAACATGTTTTTAACGGCTTTGGTCACAACGCGCTCTGGAAATTTACCCTCAAGCAGCTGCTCAGCCGTGCGCTGTTTGATGCCGCCCGGGTGGCCTGTGTGCCAGTAATAAATCTTGTCGGTACGCTTTTTACCGGTCAGCTGGATTTTTTCAGCGTTGATCACGATCACATTGTCGCCCATGTCCATGGATGGTGTGAAAGTGGCTTTGTGCTTGCCGCGCAGGCGCATAGCGATGATTGATGCAAGACGGCCCAAAACAACGCCTTCGGCGTCAATGATGATCCATTTCTTGTCAATATCCGCTGGTGTAGCAGAGAAGGTTTTCATGGTGTCTACCCTATTTGAAACAAAGCACGCGGCCAAAACGCCGAATGCAGGAATTGATTGGGCTTATCTATAGGGTTTGGCGGTGCAGTCAAGCGGCTAAATGTTTGCTTTATCGTTGCAAAACAATGCGTTGCAAAATAGGTATTATTTTACCCCACGCTAAACCTCGATCAAATCCGGTGGGTTGTTCAATAATGCCTCTAAGGTGTGCATCGCGCCCTCAAACATCTCGAGCGGCAATTGCCCATTCACGGTGATACGCACCGCATGGGGTGCGCGCCCATCCAGCAAGGCGAAATCATCGGCCGAGCGCAGCCGAATGCCCTGCTTTTCCGCCGCACGGCAAAAATGAGAAGCCCGCCAACCCCGCGGCAACTGCAACCAAAGGAACGGCACATCATCGCTCCATTTCAGATCATATCCGCCCAGAACATTCACGGCTGTACGCACGTAGCGATTGACCTGTTCGCGCATCAGGTTGCGGATTTTGGCCAGATCGGGTGAACCCAAAACCAATTCCGTAAGGTCGCAAATCGTCACGGCCAGCCCGAAATGGTTGAACTGCGCGGCACGACGCAGGGCATGGGTCTTGCTGGCGGGGGCCAGAGCAAAGCCAACCCGCAACGATGGGGTCAATGATTTGGACAGCGAGGACACATACCAACCAAGGTCTGGCAGCAACTCGCGGTAAGTTGGCAACCCACTGCCCTGCATGTGGTAACAATCGTCTTCAAGCACGTGGCAATTGTAACGCCGCGCCACCTCGGCCAGTTCTTGGCGTCGGGCCAGCCCCGTAAACCCTGTGGTGGGGTTGTGAACCTCGGGGGATGTGCAAAACACTTGTGGGCCATGGGTCTTGCAAGCCGCCTCCAGCGCGTCGGGGCGCACCCCGTCACGGTCGCATTTCAACCCGACAACCCCGGCCCGCAACAGGCGCGCGGCGTGGCGAAAACCGGCATAGGTCAGATCTTCGGCAAAGATCATTGGCTTTGGGTCTTTCAGCAATGTTTGCAAGACCAGCATGATCGCGTTTTGGCCACCATGAGCCAAGATTATGTCCTCAGGTGCGAAACGCCCCAGTTGCACGGTGTCGAGCCAGCCGTATATGGCTTGCTTGGCGCGCAGTTCGGTGGCCTGACTGGGATAGCGGATCAGGCTGTCATTGCGGGTTTGTGCCATGCGGGCATAGCATTGCCGGATCAGGGATTCCTGCCCGACGTCCGGCAGCAAAGGCGACAACAACTCGATGCGCTCGGCGGTATGGGTTGGCCGCACGCCCACCTCAACGGGTTGCAGCATGGTTGGCGCAGGCTCGCGTGTGGGTTCAGCCACAAAGGTGCCGCGCCCAACCGCCGCACTTAACAGCCCTTCGTCGGTCAATTTTGTATAGGCCCGCGCCACCGTGCCCGGCGTAACTTTTAACTGCCAGCCCAATTCGCGCACAGGCGGCAGGCGCTCTCCGACCGCCAATTGTTCCGACACAATCGCATCGCGAATGGCAGTGGCCAAGGTCAAATACTTCGGGCTACCTGTGGCGGAGAGGTCGGGAAACCAAATTGTATTCATTACAATCTTTCATTGGACGTTACCGGAATCGTATTGTACCCCTAACCCATAGCAAATCACCTTGCTTGTATCAATACAATTTTATCAGGAGCGCGCCATGACCATGACATCAACCATCCCGACTCAGCGCAGCATGCAGTTGCAAAGCCGTTTACCCCAATCGCCTATGGCCTTGGTGGTGATCACGGTGGCGACCACGCTTCTGACGTGGGACCTGCGCCGCAGCACGCGACGCGTCCTAAAAAACATGACGGATTCCGAGTTGCAAGACATCGGACTGACACGCGGCGAAGCTTATACGGAGGCCCGTCGTTTGTTCTGGCAGGGCTAGTTCCCTGTGTTGCCAGAACCTCTTCCTGGGGCCGGCTAGTCCGGCCCCTTTTTTTTTAAAGTGTGCCGGCTAGTCCGGTCCCTTTTTATAGGGCTACGATCCGGCTTTGCTAAGGATCAACCGCCAAATTGTAGCGCAACCTCAACTCCCAAAACAAACCCTTGGTGAATTGCGCAAACAATGGCGACGCCCCAACATCCGCCTGCCGCAACACAGCCGCCACCCATGAATTACAAGTGAAAAATAGATAGTACTGCCCAGCCCCGGGGTAAAAAAGACTGTCCAAATATAGCCCCTCGCCCATAGGCTGACCGCTTGCAGATCCAGCTTCAAGCGCAGCAATCAATGCCCGCGCATTGTCATCCGCCAACAAGAGACTAATTTGATCAGAGCCGCCAAACACTTGTTTTGCATCTCCCAGCCCTGTGGCCACATGCAACACGCTTTCACTGGGCCACAACAATGCATTGGCTGCAATCACCACCGTCGCATCTGAGAAACTGGGCACCGAGGAATAAAACCCGCGATCCCCCCAGCCGATCTCAAACCAATCGGCTTGTGGAAAGTCACGCAACCAGCCCTTGCCGACAGCGCCTGAAAATCGCTCCAACGCGCCGCGCTTCACGACAATACCGCTGTGATAACCGTGGTCCAAAACGAGAACCTCGGTTCCGCCCGCAACCCGCACACTCGCGCCGCCCAAAGCCAGCCGTGACAGCAACCAAAAAGTGGCTAAAACCCACAGGATCCGCTGCTTATGCCTCACGCCACAGGCGGAATCGAATAGGTCATCCCTGCCCGCGCCACAGGTTTCTCGCTGCCTTCTGAATAGATCATCACATCCCCGACGGCCAAAACCCGGCCAAGCTTGTGAATGGTGGCAATGGCGATCAAATCACAGCCAGCTGCGGGTTTGCGCATGAAATCAATCGAACAATTGGTCGTCACAGCCAAAGCCTTTGGGCCGATCATCGCCATTAAGGCCAAGTAAAACGACACATCCGCCGCCGCGAACATCGTGGGACCATTCACCGTGTTGCCTGCCCGCAAATTGTGATCCCCAACCTCCAACCGCACCGTGGCCTGATGATCTGCCAAGCCCTCAACCACAAACTTGTCCGTCATGTGGGGGAAATGTTCCGCCAAGAAGTCTTGCATTTCATCTACCGTCATTTTCAACGTCATCGTGCTTTCCCTTTTTTCAATCTGCGCCTAGAGTTACGAATAAATTGAGGGAGAGCAAGCATATGTCTGACATTTTATTGCGCAGCGACGCGGGCGGTATTGCAACGTTGACGATGAATTCACCAAGCAACCTGAATGCGTTGTCAGATGCGATGTTGGCGGCGTTGCAAGCGCAGTTCGATGCGCTGGCCACAGACACCACAATCAAGGTGGTGATCTTGCAAGGGGCTGGCAAAGTGTTTTGCGCTGGTCACGACCTAAAAGAGATGACGCGCGGACGCGCGGCCGAGGACAAAGGGCGCGCCTATTTCCATGATCTGTTCAGCCGCTGCGCCAATGTCATGCAGTCCATCACCCGCCTGCCCCAACCCGTAATCGCCAAGGCCCACGGCATTGCAACGGCGGCCGGATGCCAATTGGTGGCGACCTGCGATCTGGCCGTGGCGGCCCATGGCACGCGGTTCGGTGTGAATGGCGTCAACATCGGGTTGTTTTGTTCAACCCCGATGGTGGCCCTGACCCGCAATATCCAACGCAAACAGGCGTTTGAGATGTTGACGATGGGCTCGTTTATTGACGCGGCACGGGCGGCGGAACTGGGTTTGATCAATCAGGCGGTCGAGGCAGATGCGCTGGACGGGGCGGTATCCGAGATGTCGCAAACCCTTGCTGGCAAAATGAACGGCGTGCTGGGCATTGGCAAAAAGGCGTTTTACGAGCAAATGCAAATGCCCTTAGCTGACGCCTATGCCTACACGGGCGACGTGATCACCGCCAATATGATGATGCGTGACACCGAAGAAGGCATTGCCGCATTTCTGGAAAAACGCAGCCCCGACTGGCAGGACTAAGGCGCTTTAGCTGCTTTACATCTCAGGCAGACGCAGCATTGCGGCCAGCCCCAAGGCCACCACCGCAAGGCCCAGACAGGCCAGCAACAACGCTGTGGCCCCGCCGAACCCCAGCAGCAATGCCCCGATCAGCGGCGCCAAAGCCGTGCAAAACAGTGGCACCGCCGCAATCGCGCCGGAGACCTCGCCGAACTGCTCAAACCCCATGATTTCGCCCACTAAAACGGGTCGAAGAATGCTGGTCATGCCCATGGATGCGCCCTGCATGGCCGCGAACACGAACACCAGCATCGGCGCAAAGCCCGCCGCCAATAGGGTGGTGTTTGAGACGATCAACCCCAGCAATGCCAGCCTGATCGAAAACAGTGCCCCAATGCGCCCGCCGTTGATCATCAGCACCAAACGTCCGAACACCAAAAACGGCCCCACCATGCTGGCCGCCAAAACGGCCGAGGTCTTTGCAAGGCCAAAGCCCGTGAACAGCGGAATGAAATAGGTCACCAACATGGAGTGGTTCATTGTCGACAAGCCAAAGGCCAAGGCGATCAGCCAAAAACCGGGGCGTCGCATGATTTGTCGCAACGGCGTTTTGCGTGGCGCGCTCGCGCTATCAGGTGCCGCTGTGCCATGCCGCAAACGGCGTCCGGCAAAAAAGAACAACGGCACTGTGACAGCAAGCTCTAACATGCCAAAGGCAATCACCGCCCCACGCCAGCCAAATTGATGCGCCAACACCGCCCCAAGCGGGAATGAAAGACTTGAGGCAAATCCCGCCACCAAAGTCACGCGGATGATCGCGGCGCGGGCCAGCACGCCCAGCCGACGGGTCAAAAACGCAAAACACATGTCATAGAAACTGGCCGCCATCGCCACGCCTATGGCGGCCCAAACCATGTACCATTGCGCCAAAGACTGCACCTGCGACAAGCACAGCAGCGCCACGCCCCCAAGCGCCGCCCCCGCCGTCATCATTTCGACCCCAAGCCCGCGATCCACCATTCGACCAGCCAGTCCAACCGTTAGCCCAGACACCACCAAAGCCAGCGTCAAGCCAAGCGACAGTGAAGTGCGATCCCAGCCGGTGTCGGATTCGATCCAGACCAACAAGGCACCATAAATATAAAACAGGCTGGCCCAACCAATGGTGACGCCAACCGCCAGCATCCAGATCGCGATGGGATCGTTTTTGCCCGAGGTCATCCGTGTCAGACCCCGTAGATCGCCCCGAATTTGGCCTCTAGGTATTCCAGCAACGGCGCTTCGGAGGGCGCAAACCCACAGGCTTTTTCGATCACCTCACGGGGCTGATACAAGCCGCCATATTGTTGAAGGTTTTCACGCAACCAGCCAGTGGCCGCCGTGGTGTCGCCCACTGCAAATCCGGCATCCAAATCAGGCAATGCCGCCCGCATCGCTTTGTTCAAACAACCCGCATAGACATTGCCAAGCGTATAGGTTGGGAAATAGCCAAACAGCCCGACCGACCAATGCACGTCCTGCAAACATCCGTTGGAGGGCTTGTCCACTTCGACGCCGAAATCAGCCTTGAACCGCTCATTCCATGCGTCTGGCAGATCGGTGATCGACAGATCGCCCGAAATCATCGCGCGCTCCAGATCAAAGCGCATCAGAACATGCAGATTATAGTGAATTTCATCGGCTTCCGTGCGGATATAGCCCGAATTTACGCGGTTAACAGTGCCATAGAAGGCTTTGGCGTCGGGGATGCCAAAATCGCCAAAACTGTCCTGCATTTCGCCAAACAGCCAGCCCGTAAAGGCCTCGCCACGGCCGATTTGGTTTTCATAAATCCGGCTTTGGCTTTCGTGAACACCCATCGAAACGCCCTGCCCTAAGGGCGTCAGCAAATAGGCCTCATCGATGTTTTGCTCATAGCACCCATGGCCGACCTCATGCACGGTCGAATAAAAGCAATTGAACGGATCGTCCTCGCTGGTGCGGGTGGTGATGCGCACGTCCTGTCCGGAGCCGCTGGAAAACGGATGCACCGCCTTATCAACCCGCCCACGCGCGAAATCATAGCCAAAAGCACGGGCCAATTGGCGGGTCAGCTTCATCTGCTTACCTTCATCATACGACCCAATGAGGGCGCGCGGTTGATGGTCGGCATTCAGCACCCGTTCACGCAGATCAACCAATTTGGGGCGCAACGCGTTGAACATTGCCTCCAGATCGCTGCCCTTGGCGTTGGGTTCATAATCATCGAGCAGCGCATCATAGAGATCACCACCATCGGCCAGCGCCGCCGCCTCCTCGCGCTTCATGTCGAGGACCTGCATCAACATCGGCGAAAACGCCGAGAAATCCTCGTTTTCACGCGCTTCGGCCCAAACCCCTTGGGCGGTGGAATGCAGTTTGGCTTGTTCTGCCGCCAATTTGGCAGGAATAAGCATGGTGCGCTCGTAGGTGCGCCGAATGTGGCGCATGTTGGCTTGGCCAACCTCGTGCAGCTTTCCGTCGTCAATTTGCCCGAGCAACTCACCGACACGGCCATCAGTGCGCCTGCTGTGGATCACACCCGAAATCGCGCCCATTTCTTCGCCGCGCTGTTCGCCTGCGCCGCGGGGCATCATGGTTTCCTGATCCCAACCCAATCGGCCCGAGATTTGCACCAAGGCTTGTGTGTCGCGCTCGAACGCCATCAACTCATCATATGCAGTCATTTGTCTAACCTCTAACGCTTTGGGCCACTGGGTAGCCCGCCAAAAACCGTGCCCGAATAATCATCACCCACAGAAGGATTGCACCCGCTTGGTGGGTCAAGGCCACATGGAGCTGTGCCGCCATCATAACCGTGGTGATGCCCAAGATAACTTGCAGCAATACCATCGCCATCACCATATTGAACGCCGCTTGGGTCTTGCGGTTGCCGCTGCTGCGGGACCGTCGCCATACTATGATCGCAAAGATGAAGGTCAGGTAACCAAACAGCCGGTGAATGAACTGCACCAGCGCTGGATTTTCAGCAAAGTTGCTCCACCACGGCACATAGTCGAACATCCCATCCGGTATCACTTGGCCGCCCATCAACGGCCAATCAATATAGCCGCGCCCCGCATCAATGCCCGCCACCATCGCACCGAGCAGGATTTGCAAGAACGCCAGATGCATCAGGCCTGTGGTGATCGACACCAGCTTGGCCTCGCCGCCCCGCCGTGCCGCCATCAAATCGACGTCCTTGCGCGACATTTGGAAAATGTACCACGCCGACAGCCCAAGGATAATGAAGGCCAAGCCCAGATGGATCGCGAGCCGATATGAGGCCACATCAACCACGCGGCCCGTCAACCCGCTGGACACCATCCACCAGCCGATCGCGCCCTGCAATCCGCCAAGCGCACCAAGCCCCAGCAAGCGTCCGGTCCAACCCGTTGGGATGCCTTTGGTCAGCCAGAAAAACAAGAACCCGACGGCCCAGACCACGCCAACCACACGGCCCAATTGACGATGGCCCCATTCCCACCAATAGATTGATTTGAACTCGGTCACAGTCATTTGGCTGTTTTGCAGCTGAAATTCGGGGCTGGTCTGATATTTGGCAAATTCACTGTCCCAATCGGCGGCATTCAGCGGAGGTACAGCGCCCGTGACAGGCTTCCATTCGGTGATCGACAGACCAGAATCCGTCAACCGCGTGGCCCCGCCAACCAAAATCATCAATGTGACCAGCGCGAAAATGATCATCAACCAGATTCGAATACCGCCGCGCGCACCCTTGGCGGCACGGTCAATCGCGCCGGGCTGTGGCGTGGCGACCTCGGCCTTGGTGTCCGTGTCAACGTCTTCGAAAATGCTACGTTTCTTGCTCATATCACGCCCCGTATTTTTGTTGATTTCAAATTAGGCAGCATTGCCTGCAGGGGCAAGGGGCATATCAGGCGTTTTGCTATGAAGAACAATACTTCAGTAGATTTTGCGCCTCCCATCAAAACTTTGTTGGGTCGGCTCAATCATGCAATGTCTTGACGTCTGAAATTTTTCGGAACTAGAAAGTGATCAACGGTTGAAACTGTAGCCAAGATGATTTTAGACTAAAAGTGCATCTCCGTGGAGTTATTGAACTCGACATAGCGTTTGGCTATTCTGAGCTTGCATAAAAAATTTAGGACACACTCCTGTTCACAAAAAAAATAGAGGGATTACACTAATGGGCCTTTATAAAAGATTACTTACGGGTTTACGAAAAGTCATTGCGGGTACTCCTTATCGGCTTACATATGCAGCTGACGGCTTTGGAGTAAGAAAAAAATTCGTACCATTTTTAGGGGACGAAAAATTTGAAGCCGCATGGAAAGAAACAACTGATGTCAATGACGTCCACTGGGATGGTGAAACACCAGATATTCGCTGGCGCTGTCATGTCTGTATGTAGGCGATCTCTAGTTGCCTTGAATTGGAGGGCGATTTTGCTGAATTTGGCGTAAATACTGGAATTTTGTCGTCTATGGCCCTTAAGCTAGTAGATTTTGAGGGATCAAATAAAAAGTTCTTTTTATATGACACATTTCACGGCATTCCAGAAGATTTGGCAACGGATGCTGAAAAAGCTAATACCAAAATTAAAAATGAAACGTTATATAAAAACGATGTGCTCGAAGTAGTTAAGGGTGTTTTTGCTCCATATAGTCGTATAGAGTTTGTTGTTGGTAGGTTACCTGAAACAATAGCGCTTTCTGGCATAAAAAAGATCGCATACGCATCTATTGATCTAAATTCTGCAGTGGCCGAAATGGGTGTGGCGGCGGAGATCTGGGATATTATGACGCTCGGAGGAATGATTGTTTTGGATGACTACGGTTTTCAAGGTCATGAAGAACAAAACAAAGCCTGGAACAATTTTGCAAAATCAAAAGGACGGACAATATTGGCTTTGCCAACAGGGCAAGGAATACTAATTCGTTAGCTCGCCCATTTGAGCAACCACAAGAGGATGATCGTTCAAATGGGTTGCGGGTAAATTGAGCATTTATTCAGTGGAAGCTTTGTCCGCAAAGTCGCCGCCTGTGTACGTATCCACTTGAACTTGCTCACAGAGTTCTTGGATCAAATCATATGACGGGTCGACGACAATTGCCATCCACAAACGAAAACAGGGACGTCCAGAGACGCCCTGCTGGTACTCAGTAAAACGAAATGAACTCGGTAAGTCCCGGCGCGGCGAATAGGCATCTTGTGGGATACGCAAAACCTGATCTGGATAGATTTTGTCAGGGTGGCTCAACAATGTCTTGTTGGCTTCAAAAACCGCGTGGCATTTATTGCCGTTGCCAAGCGTCGCACCCGAGATCGCGGCGCCACCTACTGACTGCAGAAAAATGCTGACGGTACCCACATGAAATTAGATGAAACATCACGGTCTTTTTGACAAACACCTAGGGGCGAGGCCTCATTATCGTTTGTGGGGGGCGTGCTGGGCAATTAACCCGCTGCAAGCCCCCTTAAATTAGACCTCTAGAGGCGTAGATGTGCGTTGCCATAGAAGAGGTTGGAACACTTTATCAACCGGCGTTTGTGCAACGTGATTGACATAGTTCGACATCGTTTTCTGGGCCAGCCCAAGGATAACGTCCAGTACGGCGCGATGGCCATAGCCCGCGTCAAAAAAGGCTTTCATCTGCGCATCCGTCACAAATCCACGTCCACGCAGCATTTGAACTGTGAATGTACGCAATGCTTCTAGCTTGGCTGACGCAAGCGGTGTTTCGTTGCGCAGAGCCTCGGTCAATTCGTCCGACACTTTCATCATTTTTGCGATGCCCGTGTGGGCCGGAACGCAGTAGTGGCATTCGTTCTCGACGTTGATGGACTGCCAAACGACTGTCAGCTCATCCGCGTTGAAATCAGTTTCGGTGAACAATTTGTGCAGCAGTTGGTAGCCCTCATATGCTTGTGGGCTTTCGGCCAAAACCTTGTGCAAACCGGGCAACCGGCCAAAGGCTTTTTGCGAATTCTCCAGCAGTGGCTTTGAGGCTTCAGGTGCGGTTTCGAGATCATGTGAGGGGAAATTTGTCATCAGGTATCCTTTTAAAAAGTTGGTCTAGTTGTTATTTAGGCTTTCTTGAGTGATCACTCAAGTATATAATTGAGTGATCACTCACAAATAGGTGAACAGATGCCACGCAAACCAGAATATGACAGAAATGAACTGATTGACCGTGCCCGTGATCTGTTCTGGAAGCGGGGCTGGGCCGGCACGTCGCTCAAGAACCTTGAAGCCGTTTTGCAAATGAAACCCGGCAGTTTTTACGCGGCCTTTGGATCGAAAGATGCATTGTTCGAACTTGCCCTTGATAAATACGCCAAGGACGGGCTCTTGCGGCTCAAGACCCTGGCCGATGAACTGGGGCCTATCAAAGCCCTGCAACGGTTTCCCGAAATGGCCATCAGCAATGACGCAGCACCCGCCAAGGCCTGTATGCTGTCAAAAACCGTCCTTGAATTACATGCACATGCGCACCCATTGGCGGCGCGCGCGAATGCTCATTTGCTAAAGATGGAGGCGCAGTTCGCTGACTTGTTTCAACAGGCACAATCGGCGGGTACCATTGATAAATCGCTCGACCCAAAGGCGCTGGGCCGTCGATATCAGTCTGATCTATTGGGGCTGCGCGTGTCGGCGGAACGCGAAGGTGTCGACGCCAAAGCAATCGCCGCCGAAATCGCCGAAAGTTTGAGCAGGCTTTAAGGCGGACTGCATTTTGCATGGCTGCTCTGAGTTAAGAGCGGCCAACGGTGGCCTCAACTATAGCTGTGTTGACTTTGCCCCGACGGGTTTGGAGCGTAAGGTTATACCAAACTCGAATGAGTGACGGGGCGCAGGTTTGCCCCGTCCATGGTTGGGTTTCTAGCCGCCAAACGTTTTGCGGAACAGGTTTTTCGCAAAGCTTGCTGTGCGCCGCGTTACAAGGATTACCTCATATGCACCGTTGCTGCTGATCAGAGTGCGGCGCCCTTTCGAACTCGTCCAATGAGCATTGAACGCACCAAAGGTACTACACTTCACATTAAGACCCGGATCATTGTCGATGATAGAACAAATTTCCTTGAACCGGCCATCAAAGACACGAAACGTATCTTTGTCATAGGTGTATACCTCAGCGAGAACCGGAAAACTGCTAATCGCAGCCTCGCCTTTTTTGCGGAACATCAATATACCTGCGTGAACGACGCGCTTTTCGCTGACGTTTTTCGGATGGGATTTCAAACGGTAGTTTTCAATAACATAACCACTGTTTTCTACACAATGATTAACCGCTTGAGCAGAAAACCCTGCCTGCTTCATTTCGCGGTAAATGTCCTCGCGAAATGAAGATTTCACATCGTTGCTGTAGACAGTTCTTGAACTGTACCAATAAACGGTTGGGCAATAAGCTTTGGTGCTTGCATAGGCGGAAACAGCTTGGTTTCGCTTTAGGGAATTTAGGTGATTGCGCACAAAGGCCGATTTGCCAGACAGTTGGTCCATTGTCTGTGCAACGGCACCTTGGGTGGCAAGGCATAACACCGCTGCCAAAATCATCTTAAAACCCATATCACTTGCTCCTAAATAAATTGGTATTCTCGTTACTTACACCTTTACTACCTAACCTAAAGTTGTGAGGCAATCAGTTTTTTTAATCTGTGGTTTTGAGGCAGTTGGGTCTTGAAACGCCGCTGCCATTTTAAGGATCAAGCGGCCAATAATCACCATTATACAAACGAAAACAGGGACGCCAAAGACGCCCCTGCTGATACTCGATAACGAAATGAACTCGGTAAAAATCTACAAGACAATTACGCGTCTTGCGGAATGCGTAGAACCTGACCTGGATAAATTTTGTCAGGGTGGCTCAACATTGGTTTGTTGGCTTCAAAGATCGCGTGGTATTTGTTGGCGCTGCCCAGTGTTTTCTTGGCAATCGCTGACAATGTGTCGCCGCGCTCAACGGTGTGGAACACTGGTTCCGCGCCGGTGTTTGCAACTTCGTCATCCACCGCCGCAACGCCTTCGACATTGCCCACGGCCAGAATGATTTTCTCTTTCATCTCTTGGCTTACCGCGTCGCCCGACACCTTAACAGTGTCGCCCTCGACCGTGATGTCCATACCGGTTGCGTCAAGGCCCAAGGCCTCGATTTCTTTGGTCAAATCAGCTGGTGCCGGTGCCGCTTCGGCGCTGCCCACAAGGCTCTTGCCCGCGTTTTTTACAAAATTCCATAGACCCATGATATTCACTCCCCTGTGTGTGATGTCAGTGATCTAAGCTAGGGCTTGCCTTTGCACAAGACAGCCGCGCCGCATATTTAGGGGGAAAAATCGCAACATTTTCACCTTGCGCGCAATAATTGGCGCAACATGCCATGTAAGGTCTGCACATCAGCGCGGGTCAACGGCAGGCGGGCCCACATATTGCGCAGGTTTTTGCGCATGCCTTCGGCCTTGGTTTCTGGGAAAAAGAAACCTGCCTCTTGCAGGCGCTCTTCAAAATGATCACCGAGCTTTTCGATCTCTATCCCCTCAACAAACTCGGTCTTGGCCATTTCCATCACCTCGGGCGGGACATTGGCGATTTGGCGGCGCCATTCATAGGCCAGTAGCAGCACTGACTGACCCAGATTGAGCGACGAAAAATCAGGGTTCACCGGCACTGAAATCACCGCATTGGCGCGGATCAGATCCTCGTTTTCAAGCCCCGCGCGTTCCGGCCCGAACAGGATTGCAACCTTTTGCCCTGCCGCCAACATGGCGCGGGTGTGCTCCATGGCGCGTTCGGGTGTCATAATCGGTTGGGTCAAATCGCGATGCCGCGCCGTGGTGGCGAACACATAGGTGCAATCGGACAGCGCCGCTGGCACGTCGTCATATAGCACGGCCTCGTCCAACAACCGCCCCGCCCCCGAGGCCATCGCCACAGCCTTTTCACTTGGCCAGCCGTCACGCGGGTCAACAATGCGCATCCGGTCCAGCCCGAAATTCCACATCGCCCGCGCCGCCGCCCCAATGTTTTCACCCATTTGCGGGCGCACCAACACCATTGCGGGCTGTGGGCCGCTCCATTCATTGTCTGACATCATTCACCTGTTTGCATTTGATTGCCCTGATAGGCTGCAATTACCCCCGTGGTCAAACCGCAAAACCTAGGGTATATCCGCGATAGCACATGACCAAGGATCGCCCGATGACCGAAGAATTCCAAGAAAAAGAACAAGCCCAGCTGTATTTGATCACCCCTCCGGTGATCGATCTAGAAACCTTCCCTGCCCTTTTGAACAAAGTGCTGGATGTGGCCCCGATTGCCTGTCTGCGGCTGGCTCTGGCGACCAAGGACGAAAACACCATCATCAAGGCTGGCGATACATTGCGCGAAATCTGTCACGCCCGTGATATAGCCATCGTTGTTGAAAACCACATTATCATGGTGGACCGTCTGGGTCTGGACGGTGTGCACCTGACGGATGGGGCACGCACTGTGCGTTACGCACGCAAAGAACTGGGTGATGACGCGATCATCGGCGCCTATTGCGCGGATTCGCGCCATGACGGCATGAACGCGGGCGAAGGCTCGGCTGAATATGTCTGTTTCGGACCTTGCGGTGAGAATTCGCTGGGTGATGGCACTGTTGCGCCCGCTGAATTGTTCCAGTGGTGGAGCGACGTTGTCGAAGTGCCCGTGGTGGCCGAAGGTGCGTTGAGCGTTGAGGTGATCAAAGCCCTGTCGCCGGTCACCGACTTTTTCGCCGTTGGGGATGAAATCTGGAACGAAGCCGATCCAGCAGCCGCCTTTAAAACCTTGGCCGACGCAATCAGCTAAAACCAGAGCGCACGGTTTCTTCGCAATATTGCGCCAGTGCCTTGCGCCCGCCAAAATCCGCCACCGCAACAGGCGTGTGATAGATCACCTTCACACGGCCTGATTTACGCGTGGCAAGGGTTTTGAGCACATGCGGCACCAGCTCCATATCGCCCCACCAGCCATAGAACCGATCCTCTTCACCCTGCGGCGCACCGTAGACCACGCTGACCGGCTGAATATGCAGGGTATCGCGTAGATTTTGCGCAAAGAACGCCTCAAACAGCGTTGATTTAAATGGCACAACCCGTAAACCGTCCGTTGAAGTACCTTCGGGGAAAAACAACAATTTGTGCCCCGCGTTCAGCCGGTTTTCGAATATTTCAAGGTGGATTTTTGCGTCCCGCGTGCGGCGGGCAATGAACACAGTGCCGGTGGCCCGCGCCAACCAGCCCACCAGTGGCCAACCCGCGACCTCGGATTTGGCGACAAAATATATTCGCTTGGCGGCGTTCAACGTGAATATATCCAACCATGAGGCATGATTGGCCACCACAGCGCCCTTTTGCGGCATATGTCCGCCGACCACCGTTAGCCGGATGCCGATGATGCCAAGGGCCGATTTGCACACACCCTGGGTGATATAGGGTGTTACAGGTCGGTTTTGCCCACACAGCGGCCGCTCGACCAAACGTACCAACAGTAATGTGGCCAGTCCGCCAACCACAACCACCAGCAAAGGCCCGCCACGCAGCAGCACCCTGACCCAACCCATTGGGCCGATCCTTACTGTGGTGCCTTCATCCTCAGGAAACCAAGTGCCGCTCATCCGCGCCGCCCCTTGGTGTACATGGATCGTTGCTTTTCACTGATCATTTTGGTGTCCATCAGCAGAAACACATCTGTGGTGTTGAAACTATGGTCAACAAAGGCCCCTTCACCGACAAAACCGCCCAGCCGCAGATAGGCCTTAATCAACGTCGGCATCGCCTTAAGGGCTGCGCGTTTGTCGATCTGGTCGGCTGGCATCAAGTCCATCGTTTGAAAATGCGCTGGCACCACACGGGTGCGCAGCGCCTTTGGCGCCAAATAATTGTGGTGCAGATAGGCCAGCGGTTCGCGGATCGCGTCAATATCGGTGCCATGAAAGCTGGCCACGCCAAACATCACATCAATGCCATGCTCAACCACATAGGCCCCCAGCCCGTTCCAAAGATAATACATCGCCGCGCCGCCGCGGTAATCTGCATGCACGCAGGATCGACCCAGCTCTAACAACGTGCGCCCGCTGTTTTTAACAGCCGTCAGATCGTACTCATCTTCGGAATAAAACCGCCCTGCTTTGGCGGCCTGGTCGCTGCGCAACACCCGATAAACGCCAACCACACGACTATCTTTGGTGCGGTCAATCAGCAGCAGATGGTCGAAAAATTCATCAAACGCGTCGCGTTCCAGACGGGCCGCGTGATCCACCATAGACCCATCACCGCCAAGCTCTTCTATGAACACCTCATAGCGCAGCCGTTGGGCAGCGTGCAGATCGCCCGCTGTGCTGGCCAATCGTAGCTCAAATTTTTGATCTCTGGATGTCATTTAGGGCTCTGCACTCGCATCAAAAGCTGTCAGCGGTCTACGAATTGTCAGTGCGAATTGCAACAGGTGCAAGCCGTCACACTGTTTGACTCCCCCTAAAGGTGTGATAGCATTAAAAACGTCACCCTTTGCGAGAGTTTTTAGGTCGGATATTCAGGAATGAGCAAAACGTGCGAATTTATGATGATAACTTTGCCGGCATGCTCAAAATTAACGGTTAATTTACCATCAATGGAGGATTGTACTTGTCCAAGCCCCCATTCAGGTTTGGTCGGGTGCCGCACAAACATACCCGGTTCTAGAAAATCGCCCAACGTCACGCCCCTTGTTAACATGTCAGGACCGCCCCAATGAACACAGCTCAAAAAGACATCGCCGCCCTGATCGGCTCTCGTATTTGTCATGACCTTATCAGCCCTTTGGGGGCAATCGGCAATGGGGTTGAATTGCTGGGCATGGCGGGCAGCGTTGATGGCCCCGAAATGGCACTGATCAACGAAAGTGTGATGAACGCCAATGCCCGCATCCGGTATTTCCGCATTGCTTTTGGCGCAGCCCGCAATAGCCAAATGATTGGCCGAGAAGAAATCCTGTCGGTGCTTGCTGATGTCGGGGCAAACGGTCGGGTTCAGGTCGAATGGAGCAGCGAAGATCAGTTGTTGCGTGAACAGGTGAAACTGGCGTTTTTGTTGATCCAATGCTTTGAGTCAGCCCTGCCTTACGGCGGCAAAATCATCGTCAAACAGTTTGGTGACAGCTGGACCCTGCAATGCACCGCCGAAAACATCAGAATCGACCCCACAGTTTGGGAATTCTTGATCTCAGCCAATGCCAACAAAGACATCTCCCCTGCCGAAGTGCATTTCGCGCTGGTCCCCGATGCCGCCAAATCCGCTGGCCGCAACCTGCGCACAGAATTGCAAGACCACGCCATCACGCTCGCCTTTTAGGCTTCTTCTTTTCTCAAATATCCAATCAGCGTTTTGACCCGCAGGGGCAAAACGCCCGTGGCGCCCGCATCAGCGGGCGCAAGCTAGGCAAAATGGGGCGCCCGCGTCAGCGGGCGCAATCCCTTTAGGAACGGACCGTACCATCACCGGTTACGATATATTTGAAACTGGTCAATTGCTCCGAGCCCACAGGTCCACGCGCATGCATTTTTCCTGTCGCAATGCCAATTTCGGCCCCCATACCAAATTCACCCCCATCGGCAAACTGGGTCGAGGCATTGTGCATTAATATTGCACTGTCCAACCGTTGGAAAAACCGCGCCACCACATGCGCATCTTCAGCCATGATCGCATCTGTGTGGTTTGATCCATGCTGTTGAATATGCGCAATCGCGCCGTCCACATCATCCACCAGACGGGCTGCGATGATCATATCTAGGAATTCCTGACCGAAATCATCTTCAGTCGCCAGAACACTGCCCTTCAGCCCTTCCCCCGCGCGCACCTCGACACCCGCCGCCATCAGATCGTCAATCACTTGTTGGCCCAACCCTTGCGCATTGCGGTGGATCAGTAAACATTCCGCTGAACCACAAATCCCGGTGCGCCGCGTTTTGGCATTTATTACCACGTTTCGGGTTTTTTCAGCGTCGGCTGACGCGTCAATATAGATATGCACAATGCCTTCTAGGTGGGCAAAAACCGGTACCCGTGCCTCGCGTTGCACCAGCCCAACCAGCCCTTTGCCACCACGCGGCACGATCACATCAATGCTATCGGTCATGGTCAGCATCTCGGACACCGCCGCCCGATCACGGGTCGGCACCCGCTGGATCGCATCCGCAGGCAGCCCCGCTGATTTCAGCCCCTGAACCAAACAATCATGGATCGCGCCCGAGGAATGAAAACTCTCCGAGCCGCCGCGCAAAATAACTGCGTTGCCCGCCTTTAGGCACAAGGCCCCCGCGTCCGCCGTCACATTAGGACGGCTCTCATAGATCACGCCGATCACCCCCAAAGGTGTGCGCACCCGCTTGATGTGCAATCCAGAGGGCATGTCCCACTCCGTCATCACATCGCCAACAGGATCTTTTTGCGCCGCAACCGTGCGCAAGCCATCCGCCATTGATTTGATGCGTTCATCATCCAGCATCAAACGGTCCAACATCGCCGTGGTCAGCCCCTTATCGCGACCATAGTCCATATCGAGTGCATTGGCGGCCAGAATCTCGGCGCGATTGACCCAGATCGCATCGGCGGCGGCCACAAGGGCAGCCTCTTTGGCCTTGCCGCTGGCATGGGCAAGTGCGCCCGCGGCGGCTTTGGCACGGGTACCAATATCGGCCATCATGGTTTTGATTTCGATGCTCATAAGAATTATGCCTCCGGCGGGGATATTTAGGGAACAAAAATGGGGTTAAAGAACCATGTCGTCGCGGTGAATGAGGGCGGTGCGTGGTTTATAGCCCAGCGTTACCTCGATAGCGTCTGAGCGCAGGCCCATGATGGCCGTGACCTCGGCGGCGGTGTAACGCGACAGGCCAGTGCCTAACGGGGTGCCGTTTGGGTTTAAAATGGACAACGGATCACCGCGATCAAAATCACCGTCCACAGCCGTCACACCTGCCGGCAACAAGGATTTTCCGTTGCTCAGGGCCTTCGCGGCACCGGCGTCAATTGTGATGCTGCCCTTGGGCTTCATCGCGCCGATCCAGCGTTTGCGGGCGGTTTGCGGATCATCTTGGGGGGCGAACCATGTGGCATTCGCGCCGTTGATCAACGCGCTGAGGGGGCGGTCGGTAAAGCCATTGCAAATCGCCATCGCACAGCCCGCCGCCATCGCGGTTTTGGCCGCCATCAGCTTGGTTTTCATGCCACCCTTGGACAGACCCGAACCTGCATCGCCAGCTTGGGCTTCGATTTCGGGGGTGATCTGTTTGATCAACTCATAGCGCACCGCCCCCTCGTCCATACTGGGGTTGGCACTGTAAAATCCGTCAACATCCGATAGTAATATCAACTGATCCGCGCCGACCGTCACCGCAACCTGCGCCGCCAGCCGGTCGTTGTCGCCGTAGCGAATTTCATCGGTGGCGATGGTGTCATTTTCGTTCACAATCGGCACCACGCCAAGACCAATCAATTGATCCAACGTGGCGCGTGAATTCAGGTAACGGCGGCGGTTTGCGCTGTCTTCCAACGTCACCAACACTTGGGCGGTGGTGATCCTATGCGGCGCCAGCGCCTCTTCATAGGCGCGGGCAAGGCGGATTTGACCAACGGCGGCGGCAGCTTGGGATTGTTCCAGCGCCAGATCTGTGGCGGGCAAGCCCAGCACCCCGCGCCCCAGCGCGATCGAGCCTGACGACACCAGGATCACATCCGCGCCACCTGATTTGAGCATCGCCACATCTAGCGCTAAAGCGTGCAGCCAACCGCTGCGCAATGCGCCCGTGGTGCGATCCACCAACAACGCCGAGCCAATTTTGACAACCAGTCGTTTGGCGTCAGCTACGGAGCCCATCCGGTGGCCTCCTCCTCGCCGCCTGCCAATGCGGCCTTGCGCGTGCGCAAACGATCCTCAAGGATTTCAGAACGCACCGCACGCAGCACATCAACCAGACCTTCACGGCTAACGCCCGACATCAGCATCACAGGGCCATCGACGGCGGCCTGCAACTCTGCGAGCTTTTCAGCCCGTTCCTCGTCGTCCAGCGCGTCAATTTTATTGAGCGCTGTGACACGGGGCTTGTCAGCCAAATGACCACCGTATTGCACAAGCTCATTGATGATAACGCGGTAATCTTCGGCCACATCCTCAGAGGTGGCGTCGACCAGATGCAACAGCACCGCGCAGCGTTCAACGTGGCCCAAAAACCGGTCACCAATGCCGCGCCCCTGCGAGGCACCCGCAATCAAGCCCGGAATATCGGCCATCACAAATTCGGCGTTATCAACCCCGACCACGCCCAGATTGGGGTGCAGGGTCGTAAATGGATAATCAGCAATTTTAGGACGCGCATTTGAGGTGGCGGCCAAGAATGTGGATTTGCCCGCATTCGGCATGCCCAAAAGACCTGCGTCCGCGATCAATTTCAGACGCAGCCAAAGTGTACGTTCAACCCCCTCAAGACCAGGATTGGCGCGGCGCGGCGCGCGGTTGGTTGGCGATTTAAAGTGCAGATTGCCAAAACCGCCGTTGCCTCCTTTGGCCAGCAAAATGCGCTGGCCAACCTCGGTGATGTCGGCGATCACGGTTTCTTCGTCCTCGTCAAGGATTTCACAGCCCACAGGCACCCGCAGAATGATGTCGTCACCATCCGCACCGGTGCGTTGCGAGCCCATGCCCGCCTGCCCGCTTTTGGCGAAGAAATGCTGTTGAAAGCGAAAATCGATCAGCGTGTTCAGCCCATCAACGGCCACCGCCCAAACGTCACCACCACGGCCACCGTCGCCCCCGTTGGGACCACCATATTCAATGTGCTTTTCACGGCGAAACGACACACAGCCACCGCCGCCGCCACCGGACCGGATGTATACTTTGGCGAGATCGAGGAATTTCATAGGTTTGCGGCCTTAAATTGGGGTTCAGTTAGGCGATAGAGTAGATTGCGCAAGGCCTCAAGCCATATGATTATTGCGCGGCCTGCCCCATCTTTTTGATGTAGGTCCATGTTTCGACATTGGCACCACGGGCAACCGAGTGGGTTTCCGCGTCGCCGATGTATTCGAACCCTGCGTTGGTCAGCACGCGGGCCGAGGCCGGATTATCCTGAAACACCTCGGCAAAGATCGTGCTGTTGTCTTTGGGGTTGGCATTCAGCATCGCAACGACAGCCTCAGAGGCGTAGCCTGTGTTCCAAAACGCCGGTGCAATCCAATAACCAATTTCGGCCTGATCGCGTTCAATGCTTGTCAGCCCGACCACGCCCAGCAATTCGGCATGTCCAAAGGCAGAGCCGTCCAAAACCCAAACCTCTTCAGAGCGGTCATCACCTGTGACACGCGTGATAAAGGCTTCGGTTGCGCCGGGCGGCAAGGGGTGCGCGATGTTTGTGGTCGAGCGCGCAATGCGTTCATCGCTTGAATAAAGCTCAAGCAATCCGGCATCCGATTTGCGCAGCGGGCGCAGGTTGAAACGGGCGCATTCAATCACTTGTTGGTTGGTGATGGTTTCAAGTTTCATGACGCACTTCCTTTGGAAACAATATCGAACATGTGGCAACCGCCCAACATTCCTTCAAGAGGTATGACAGCAACGTCACGCAAAACGTGATCTGTTGCTTGCAGGCCCGCAAGAGCTGTTTCAAATTTACTGGTTAATATTGGGAAAGCCATTCTTGCCTCCGTTGATAAACGAAAAAGGGACCGGTGTTTCCACCGATCCCCCAAAATATTAATTTATAAGGTTCGGCTTATTCAGCGGCCTCCGCCACCGGAAGAACCGAAATAAATGTGCGGCGTTTGAGGCCTTTGTGGAACGTGACGTTGCCTTCAACTTTAGCAAAAATCGTGTGATCTTTGCCCATGCCGACACCTTCGCCCGGCCACATCTTCGTGCCGCGCTGGCGCAGAATGATGTTACCCGGAATCACGGCTTCGCCACCGAATTTTTTAACGCCAAGGCGACGACCTGCGCTATCGCGACCGTTGCGGGATGAACCGCCTGCTTTTTTATGTGCCATCTTGTCTCTCCTTAGCCTTTAGCCAATGTTTTGGCTTGTGCGATCCAATCGTCCCGCTCAACGCGGCCCTTGAATGACAGTTTCTCTTCTATAGCAGCAACATCGTCTGCGGACCAGCCTGCGATCTGAGCGAAGGAGGTTACACCAGCTTCATGCATCTTTTTCTCAAGAGCTGGACCAACACCGGACAGCTGCTTCAGATCGTCAGCGCCAGCAGTTTCTTTAGCGGCGGCAGCTTTAGGCTCTGCTTTCTTAGCGGCTGGTTTAGCAGCGGCTTTTTTAGCGGGCTTGGCTTCAGCTTCGGCCTTGGCTGGCTTGGCAGCTTTAGCGGCTTTGGCTTTCGGTGCAGGTTTACCCATTTCAGCGCGCGCAGGTTTGTTGCTGGCAGGCTTCATCGCGGCAATCGCAGCGGCCGAAACCGAGCCAGTGCCGATGGCTTCTTTAACGCCGGACTTGTCAGCGCCTTTTTCAAGGATCTCAGTGATCCGCACCAGTGTCAGCTTTTGACGGTGGCCTTTTGTGCGCTTGGAGCCGTGCTTACGACGACGTTTCACAAAATGGATCAGCTTTTCGCCTTTGATCTGGTCGATCACGTCCGCTTGGACGCCCGCACCAGCGATCGTAGGTGAGCCAACTTCGTTGCCAACCATCAGAATTTCGTTGAACTGGACTTTTTCACCAGCATCGGCCGCAATACGTTCAATACGCAGGACATCGCCTGACTGAACTTTATATTGCTTGCCACCGGTTTTCATAACCGCAAACATTTGGTATTCCTTCATTTTTCGCGTTCTGTGGCCACCCATCCGGGTGTTGTGCCATCTCTGGCGCCTCGAACTGCGCGCCCTAATGGGCGACATTTCAAATAGACCTGACAAGGTTATCCTTGCCAAGATGCGCGCTTATCAGAGAAAACAGGCCCATAGTCAAGTCGTAAATAGGCAAAGGATCAAAGGAAATGCGTCTTATTGCTCTGGCAATGATCCTTGGCCTTTCCGCCTGCGACATGGGGCATCTGGGCAACCCTGTGACTTGGCCTGGTATGGCGGTTAGCAACGGGCTGCAAAACGCCAGCTATAATGCGCGCCGTCGACTGGTGAAAGACCACATTGCAACCCATTACCTTGAGGTTTTGAACGACATCCGCAGCGGTGGCGGCCCTGCCCTGACTTTGGGTGCCGATTTGGCCGGTGTGCCTGACAAGGGCCGCCACACATTGATACGCGCCTTAAAAACCGACATTGCCAAATTCACCCCTGATACACCTGCGGCCCGCGAACGATTGCTGATTTGGTTTATGGTACACAGTGCTTGACCATTTTACGAACCCTACAATGTCTCGCCCCGCATCAGTTGTGCGGCTGACACCCCCAACGCCTTGGACACATTGATGAACACATCATCATAACCCGCAAACAGCGCGGCATTTAGCGCCTGCCCAGCATCACTGTTGGAAAAGTCGATATAGGCTTGCAAATCAACATCCGACAGGGGTGCATAGGCCAGCGCCAAATAGGCGAACATCCATTCTTCAGTGTCCAGCCGAATTTCCGCCTCTTGTGACCAAACATCCCGCAGAATGTCATCTTGGCTGATCTCGAAATCAAATGCTTTGCCGTCGACTAAACCGACGTAAAACGCATAGCTCGCATTCATTGCACCCATGACGTTAAATTCGATCAGGTCATTGGCCTCAATCAGGTCCGACAGCAACGTCAAGCGTGGATCGCCCGCTGCCAACATCGCGCGGTACGCAGCACGGCTTTCTTGCTCGGCAACCTCACCCAACATGGCGCGGCGAGCCGAGATTTCGAGCGCTGTGATCTGGCGACCGCGCTCTGTGCTAAAGAATGCCGTCATCGCCTCAATGTCTTGATCTGCAAGTTCGGCCGTAAATCGCGGCAGGAAAGTGTGCCAAACTCGGTCAGGTTCATAGATACGCCCGACCATTTCCAACCAACCCGCGCCGCCTGCCCCATCCAGCAATTCACGATCCAAATTGACACCATACTGCAACCCTTCGTCGCGCATCGCATCGAACACGTCGTGCAATTTCAACGCGTTGATCAATGGCTCAAGCTTTAGAGGCTCTTGTGCCAGCATCGACGGGCTGGGCAATATCAACAAGATAATCAGGCAAAGTCGTTTCAACATAATTGGTCCAATTCCAGCAGCATTGCCTTCTTATATGGCCCCGTGGCGGATTGGTAAATTCACCATGACGTCACCCGTGCAGATTGCTGTGACTTTATGGTTGTGTCCGGCGCGCACGACCCTTAAATACGGCGAGGTTCGACAAGCAAAACGAACCTTGCGGAGAGGTGCCGGAGTGGTCGAACGGGGCGGTCTCGAAAACCGTTGAGCCTTCACGGGTTCCCAGGGTTCGAATCCCTGTCTCTCCGCCACTGATTTCTATTGACCCATTTTCCCCAATAAACTAATAAAAACAGGTGCTTTAAGACCCTGTGGCATTGGAATGGGAGCTAATTAACTGGTCTTTTCACGGTTTAGTTCTGGTCTCTTTAGGGCAATGTTTGCTGTGAAGGAGGTCAGAAATGGCAATAAGATACACAGACGAGTTTCGGCGTGATGGGGTGCGCATTGCACAGAGCAGCGGGCTTACGCGGCCTAAAGTTGCATCAGATTTGGGCGTTGGGCTTTCGACGTTGAATAAGTGGGTCCAAAAGCACCAGCACGATGATTTGATGTCTGGGCCGCACGAGGACGTTGGGAAAGAGAACAAACTCCTTCGCAAAGAAGTCCGGCTTTTGCGCGAGGAGTGGGACGTGTTGGTCAAGTGGG
>JAWSVK010000023.1:0-51855 GCA_033851955.1 Marinosulfonomonas sp. | reverse complement strand
ATTGGCGCAGCCGCAGCGAAAGTGTTTCCGTTCTTTGGCGTGTATGTCAGCTTTCAGGCATCGCTGGCATTTAAGTTGTCATACGCTTGAACCACTTTCTCTCAAACTCACGCCACCAAACAACGTTGCCGCTGTTTCAGTGGCGTCCGCGCGACCGGCCCTTTTTAATAGCCGTAGCAACACTCCCACGGCTGTAACGGCAATTGGCGTTGCCTATGAAAAGGGGGAGTGCACCCGATGCTTTTGCCTCGGGATCTTGGCGCGACGATCAGCGTTGAGCTTTTGGGGCATTTACGGCATCCTAAGGAGAACAAACCGTCTCACTATCAGTGGATGAGATATCTATGCAACAATGCCAGTTAAGTGGGGTCGTGTCATAGTTTTCTCCATGCCTCGTTTTTTGGCGGCAAGGTGTCTACAATTCCGGGGGATATTCACTCTGCGGGAATGCCGTGAGAAAGATTCTGTCTCGTTTTCACCGAGCGGATAGCTCTCTTTACTCAGTTTTCTGTTATCCCAATTGCTCTTCGATCGATTTGGTCCGCTCTGTCTCAACGCCACCCGTATGTTTGGTTTCAACGGGCTCAATTAGGACAATCCAGCATTCCTCTTTTGCAACAGGATTGTGAAATGTGTTTTTGGGAACGATGTGAAAATCTCCAGGTGTCAAATCGACAGCCCCATTTTCATATTCGATCGTCTGTTCACCATTGACGATAATGAACATCTCGTCTTCTTCATCGTGTTTATGCCACGTTAATTCGCCGAACAGTTTGGCGACTTTCACATATTGGTCATTCACCTGCCCAACGATTTTTGGCGAATAATGCTCTTCAATCTCAGACAGTTCTTTTGCGAAATTTGCAGTGGTGTACACAGTGTTTCCTTTTGGTGTACAAGACTCAAACGTGGCCCTACTTTAAGAGATCAAAACAACTTTCCCAGCAACTGAACGCTGCTCAATGGCGCGATGTGCATCAGCTGCTTGTGTCAGCCGGAAAGTTGCGGCGATGGCTGGAGAAATTTTTCCTTCGCTGATCATAGCACAGACATTTGAGAGGTCCTCACGATAATTCGCGGATCGTTCATCGCGCGGTTCTGTCGCAAAGTTTTCCTAGGTCAGATATTCGATAAAGCAGCTCAGATTTAAGCCGCGAGACTGGCGAAGGTTTCAAAAGGTGATGCGTGGTTTGTGTGAATTTGTTTCTTTCGGATCATGTGAGCTACTTCGATACCAGCGAGTGTGGCTGCGGCTGAATGGAAGGCCTTGAAGTCCAAAGTGGGCCGTGTGAGTTTCTTGATGAAACGATGGTCCTGCTCGACGATATTGTTCAGATACTTTATCCGCAATATTTCAATCGGTTGGTATGTCCGCGAGAATTTCAGGCCAACGTTTATTCGTTGAAGCCCAGCTAGATTAGCTCCGCTTTTATCAATCACAATCCGCTCTGGGACACCGTTCTTCTTGATTGCGCGTCTAAAGAATACTCTGGCAGCAGCCCTGTCTCGACGTCTAGATAACATAAACTCTAGGGTTTTCCCGTGTTTGTCGATCGCCCTGTAGAGATACATCCACCGTCCTTTTACCATGATGTAGGTTTCATCTCTCACCTGGCAGGGCATTGCCATGCAATGTCCCGAGAAGGCATGCGCCAAGATCTTGCGGTTGTTAGTTTTCTGACCCGCGCCGTTTTGGCGATGTCGAGTGAATACTTCACAACCCACCGGTTCAGCGTCGCATGGTCGACCTGAACCCCGCGCTCAGCCAAAATCTCTTCCAGATCACGATAGGAGACGGCATAGCGGACGTAGAAAACACCGCATACAGGATCACATCTTTCGGATAATGGCAGCCTTTGAAGTCAATTGTCATATTAGAAACTCTGCCTGTAGTTTTTTGGCAAACATATGGCAGATTCAAAGCTATACTGAAACAGCGCAAAACTTTGCGACAGAACCTTTTCAAATTTACGTGAATTCGTCGATAGAAATTTGAAAGGGGATAGTATACAGCAGTCACTTCTGGATCACGCAGCAAACAATGCTGGTCGAAATGGTGGTAGAAATATGCCCAATACCTCATGTGCAGCGATTTGGTGGCCAATTCCGGCCACCAAATTTGCCATATAAATACTAATGAATATGAAGGTTTTTATCTCCATCACGCTATTAGTCGTACTCTTTCTATTATTTCAGCTAATTGGAAAAGAGATGAACATAGATTCTTGTTTGGATAACGGGGGTAGTTGGAATCTCGAGAAGTCTGAATGTGATAGGTAGTATCGATTTAGGCTAGACCATTCACGGTCACCGACCAGCTGGATGCGCTGCACAACGAGAGCTTCACCTATTCCACCCGTGAACTGGTGGCCTCGGCCAATGGGGCTTACGGCGATCTGGGCTCACCTATGATGCGGTCGGCAACCGCGCGTCACGCTCCAGCATGGTGGCCGCCGTGACAACGACCGACACCTATAACTATCTTTCGACGGACAATCGTTTGGCGTCGATCTCGGGCGGCTCGACCCGCACCTTCACCCATGATGCGGCGGGGAATGTGATCTATGACAACCGCGCGGGGCAGGGCTATGGCTATAGCTATGATGCTGCGAACCGGATGGAGAGCTTCTCGATCAACGGGGTGGTGCAGGCCGAGTACAAATACAACTACCTTGGTCAACAGGCCGTTCGAACTTTGGTCCAAACGGGGACGGTGATCAGGTCGATCTATGGGCCAGATGGCAACCGGATGGCGGAGTTTGACTTTGATCCGGTGGCGAATACCTCCACCCTGATCCGCGAATGTGTCTGGTTCGAAGGCAAGCCGATTGCGGTGATCGAGGGCGGGGCTGTGTATTATGTCCGCTCGGATCACATCGGCAAACCCGTGTTCGCAACGGATGCGACGGGGACGAAGGTCTGGGAGGCCACGTATCTGCCATTCGGTGGGGTGCACACCAGCACCGGAGCCAACATCACCCTCCGCTTCCCCGGCCAATGGTTCCAGTCCGAGAGCGGCCTGCACCAAAACTGGATGCGGGATTATGATCCGACCACGGGACGCTACATCCAAGCTGACCCGCTGGGGTTGGTTGGGGCAGGCGGCATCGGTCTGCAACTGTGCTCGTCTCTGAACACATTGGTTTGGCTACAGCCCAGCCTGATCCTGCTGGTGATCCTACTAGCGGCGGTGATTTACGAATGGGTTTTCGTCAAAGTACGTGGCGCGATTATCTAACACCTAACGCGGGCTGGCATTCGCCAATACTGATCGCCAAATCGTGCCATTGGCGCCTGATGTGTAGTATATACTGCTATGTAGCATAATACGATAATTAACATTATGTTAATTTATGGCTGATTGCACTCTCGATTTTCGCCAATAGAAAAGACTCTGTCGCAAAGTTTTATACTATTCCTGTCCTTGTCAGGTTTTGCCATAAGTCGTTTCAAAAAGCTATCGGCAGGGCACATCAAAATGAGCATTGATTTCAAGGGCAGCCACTATCCGAAAGACGAATACTGCACGCGGTATTTTCTCTGTCCGCTATGCCGTTTCCTATCGGGTTTTGGAGGAAATCATGGCCGAGCGCGGCATTCAAATTGATCACGCTACGCTGAATCTCTGGGTTGTGAAATATTCGCCTGATATTGCCAAAGCCGCGCAGATGAGAAAACAATCGACTGCTGGTTCTTGGCGGATGGATGAGACATATATTAAAGTGAAAGGCAAATGGACCTATCTGTATCGGGCCGTTAATAAGTACGGAAAAACTCTTGATTTTATGCACTCAAAGCGACGCGGCAAGGCTGCTGCCATGCGCTTCTTTAAACGCGCGATCAAGGCGAATGGCGTTCCGCTTCGGAAAGTGATCGATAAAAGTGGAGTTAATCTGGCTGGCCTTCTGTGGATAAATGTTGGGCTAAAATTTTCTCGGTCTCACCACCGGATTGAGATATTACGTGTGAAATATCTGAATAATATTGTAGAACAGGATCATCGATTTATCAAAAAGATCACCCACCCGACATTGGCATTCAAGGCTTTCCATTCAGCCACTGCCACATTGGCTGGGATTGAGGTCGCCCACATGATCCGAAAGAAGTAATTCCAGTCAAATCACACATCGCCATTTGTACAATTCGCGAGCTTGGCAGCTTAAACGTAACGAGAATGTAAGTTTAGTCATGCTCATAAAAACTTTGCGACAGAACCATTGATTGTGACTGTCAAACCGGGCCCCGCAACAAAGGGCGGCCAAGCAAGTAAAAAGGCGCAGTAAGGCATTGATACCGCCCTCACGATTGCGACGAAGCGCTGCACGATCACGTTGAAAATAAAGGAAAGACAGAATGAGAAAATCGGAAAAGTTTTGGGATCAATCCGCTAGCAACTATGACAACACAGAAGAGAAATTTGAATTCATTCATAGTAGCAGCCGCGAAAACACAAAAAGATATCTGAAGGATACCGACATTGTGTTGGACTACGGATGTGGAACAGGCACGACGGCCTGCGAGATTTCCGGCTTGGTCAAGAGCGTGCGCGCGATTGATATTTCAACCGGGATGATCGAAATTGCAAAGGGAAAGGCCGCAACAGGTGGAGTCGGCAACGTTGATTTCGAACAAGCTGACATCTTCGATGAAGAGTTCGAGAATGGTTCATTCGATGTGGTGTTAGCATTCAACATGCTGCACACAGTGCCTGATCCGGAAAGTGTTGTGCAAAGAACGGTTGAACTGCTGAAGCCTGGCGGGTTGTTTATTTCTGTAACACCTTGCTTGGGCGGCAAAAAAGCAACCTTGGTTTCACTGCAAATTCTGCTGGTTAGAGCGTTGTTAAAGATAGGGGTTATCCCGGTCCCCATTCGACAACTTAAGAGTGCAGTCTTGGACGATCTGATGGATGATGAAAGGTTGCAGGTCATTGAGACTGAGGAAATTTTCAAGGGTGCATCTAGCTATTTTGTGGTGCAAAGAAGGTATCCTAGTCTCGCGCCCTGAAGGGCTCTGTCGCAAAGTTTTACAGAGGTTGAGTGAGAGGTTAGGCTTGACACAAATATCCAGCGAGGGCCGCAAACTGCTTGAAAGGCGACACACCATTTTGACCTAACTGCCCCTTACGGATCATGTGCGCGGCTTCGATCCCTGCCAGTGTCGCGGCGGCTGAATGGAAAGCCTTGAAGCCCAGCATTGGTCGAGTGATTTTTTTGATGAAACGGTGATCCTGCTCGACTATATTGTTGAGATATTTGGATTGAACGATGTTTATGATCCGGCCAGTTCCCGTGAATTTGAGGATGACGTTTAGGCTCTGCAGGCCAGCTAGATTTGCGCCGCTTTTATCGATGACAATACGCTCCGGAACGACCGTGTTGCATGGATATCCCATCTGCTGATACTGAGGCGGTTTGTTCCACGTAGGATGCTGTAAATGCCACACAAGTTCAACGCTGATGGTCGTGCCAAGATCCCGAGGCAAAAGCATCGGGTGACCAACTGGGCGGCGTACAACGAGAGCCTGCGGCCGCGCGGGGATCTGACAATCTGGATCAGCGATGAAGCGCTCGGTTTGTGGGCTGCACCGCGCCGAACGACGCGAGGCGGCCAGCCTGCCTATTCGGATCTTGCGATTGAGATGTGTCTGACAATGGGCATGGTCTTCAAGCAACCGCTGCGCCAGCCCCAAGGCTTGATCCGCTCCATTGCGGGGCTGCTGCGTGTTCAAATCGCAGTGCCAGATTTCTCCACCTTATCGCGTCGGGGCAACGGGCTGGTATTGTCCGTAAAGCCAAGGCCCGAAAGTGACCTACCTGTCCATCTTGTTGTGGACAGTACCGGGCTGAAGATCTTTGGTGCGGGCGAATGGCTGGAGGAAAGGCATAAAACCAAGCGCAAACGGCGCTCTTGGCGCAAGCTTCATCTCGGCCTTGATCTGGTCAGCGGTGAGATCGTCTGTTCCGATCTGACCACAGATGACATCGGTGATCCAACAGCTTTGCCGGACCTGCTGGATCAAATCGAAGGCCCAGTTAACCTCTTTCTAGCGGATGGTGCCTATGACGGAGAGCCAACTTGCAACCTTCTTGCCAAACGTTTCGGCTCAAAGATCGAAGTCACGATCCCACCTCCCAGGAACGCCGCCTTCAGCCCGAACGAAGCGCTTGAAATCCGTCTCGGGTAAGGCGCGTTCCAAGTTACAGTTAATCTGTGCAATACGGCCAATAAAACATCGCTTTATCTGCCTCGTTAGCCGGGATCGCAGTGTGGTTTTTGGTCAAATGCATTTGGACTGAAACCGGGATGCTTTTGGTCAATGCGACCTCGACATATATCAGGGGCTCATCTGGCATGGAGGGGTGAAAGAAGCCAAAACACCGGCGATCCTCTGGCTCTAGCCACCGTCGCAGATCCCCCCAGCTGTCAATAGCATGAACAGCCTCATAGGCTATGATTTTTTCAAGAATATGCGCGGGGCTTTGCCAATTGATTGGACACAACACCAAGAAGCCGCGATTAAACCACGACACAAAGAGATGTCGAAAATCAAGATCTAACGCCTGCAATTCTGGCTCAGACTGGCCAAGTCGGAGAAGGTCTGTCCTCATTTGAACCAATGAACCAATGAACCAGGAACACTGTTCAGGCGGCGGATCAATTCTTGACGCCGTGGTTCGACAGCGGACATAAAGGTGCGATAAGTGGCTTATGACGAGGCTTTTTCATAAGCATTCAATGTTGAGCGGACGGCCTCCGAGCTGATATTTATTCCGGTCGCTATGTGCCGAAAAAACTCGAGCTTACCAGCATCATCCAGGTTTTCAAATGCAGATACAATATCTTGTGCCAAGGCCAAACCCGAAGTTTCACCAGCCGAACCAATCAGGTTGCTGACAAGCTCATTAAGCGGTCGCGGATCGCGTCCTTGATGTGTCGGGCGCCGGTAGTGGCGATCAAAAACAGTAGAAAGAAGATCAGCTAACAGGGTCATAAAATTGTTCTCCGAGATATGCGTTGAACAGATGTAAAGGACGACACATAGATGTCATCAGCTATTTTTGTTCGCGTACATCTTGGCGCGAAAGTTTCAATCAAACATCACAACCTTTCCCGGGTTCATAATATTTGTCGGGTCGACCGCCTGTTTTAATCGAGACATCAGAGCATATGCAGCGTCGTGTTCTTCAAGCATATATGGTTTTTTACCGGTCCCAACACCGTGTTCGCCGGTAATTGTGCCTTCAAAAGATAGTGCAAGCCGATTGATCGCAGAAGCAAGTGCTTTGGCACGTGTTCGTTCATCTTCATCCTCTGGATCTATCAGAATAAGAAGGTGGAAATTCCCGTCGCCGACATGGCCCACAATAGGGGCAAGCAAATTAGATGCGGCTATTATTTCTTTTGTTTTAGCGATGCATTCAGCCAGCGCAGAGATCGGCACACAACAGTCCGTAACAATACCTTCACACCCTTTTCGCAAAGCTTTTCCTGCATAATAGGCATTATGGCGCGCCTGCCAAAGGCGGTTGCGATCCTCGGCTTTGGTGGCCCAAACAAAGCCTAATGCGCAAAATTCATCCCCAATATTTTCAAACACTTCCACCTGTTCTTTAACACCAGCCTCCGAGCCATGAAATTCAAGAAATAAATGTGGTTTTTCCGGCAGATTGAGCTCTGGATTAAAGATGTTCATCCCTTTCATCTGGAGCTCGTCCAAAAGTTCTACACGCGCCATAGGAAGCCCCATTTGGATCGCTATAATCACCGCATTCACCGCGTCATCCACTGTTTCAAAAGCGCAGGTGGCGGCAAGGATGGAATCGGGCTGACCATACAAGCGTACTGTCAATTTGGTGATGAAACCAAGCGTGCCCTCAGAGCCCACAAAAAGATGAGTTAGGTCATACCCAGACGACGATTTGCGCGCCCGCGATCCTGTATTGATGATGGTGCCATCAGGCAGCACAATTTCGAGCGCCAGAACATTTTCGCGCATCGTTCCATAACGCACCGTATTTGTACCAGACGCGCGCGTTGCCGCCATCCCGCCAAGTGAGGCATCTGCACCCGGATCAACCGTGAACATTAGCCCGGTTGCCCGCAATTCATCGTTTAATTGCATACGCGTTACCCCCGGCTGTACTACTGCATCCAGATCACTTTCATGGATATCGAGGATCTTGTTCATGCGGCTTGTATCTACACTAATCCCCCCGTGGATAGGGATCACATGTCCCTCAAGAGATGTGCCAATCCCAAAAGGGATCACTGGAGTTTCATACGTCGAGCAAATTTTCATAATTGCCGAAACTTCTTCGGTAGTCTCGGGAAAGGCGACAGCATCTGGCAAAGCTGGTGTAGAGTGCGCCTCATCCCGGCTATGAATTTCCCGAATGGAATCCCCTTCTGACAGCCGATCGCCGAGCAAATCTTTCAGATCAGAAATAGTCTTTGAAATACGGTTTTGCGTCATGTGAAATTCTTTCGTGTACATCAAGGCAGGTTTAGGGTGTTCAGAGGTGTGGGCGGTTAGTCGAGCTGTGATGTCGGGTCGTTTTGGGTCGCCTCTTGCGGGCCCGTCTCGCACCAGCGCGCAACCAGATGAATCAGAATAGTAATCATGGCAATTGGCACGATGACCGCGATCCATGCCATCGGAATACCTAATGTATCAGCCGTCAGCCCCGCCTGACGGGCGAGATACCCTTTGGCGAATCCACCACGAAGGCCGATGAAACAGAAATAGATAACGGGCAGAATAAATGTCAGCACAGCTGCACTTTGAATGGCCTCGGCTATTAGGCCCAAGATATTCGGGCGTTTGGGAAATACGCTATCGAGAAGAACCGCATCAGAGCGTGTTTTGAACGACAATGTAGCGCCAAGAAGACCTGTCCAAACCATCATGTAACGGGCGGCATCTTCGGTCCAGATCGGCGGCGAAGAAAAGACATAGCGCGCAACCACTTGGATCATCACTGTGATAAACATGCCAAAAACTGCAAAAACAGCGACTGACTGCGCAACCCTATACAATGCTGAGCTCAGAGTGAGGAAAAAAATGCGTATCATTACAGGGCCTTTTTTGTGGTCAATAAATCAGGGCTGCACGATCACCGCGCAGCCCTGAATGTGCTTTTAACGCGTGGCGTCGGACATGTCTGTCCATGCTTTTACACTCTCTTCCAGCATTAGGCCGGAATTATAGACTGATTGTGACAGCGTTCGGAACGCATCACGCTCCTCATCGGTCAGGCGTTGAACGGTGACGCCCTCACTCTCTAGAGCCTCTAGGGCCGAGACAGATGCCGTGTCGATCCACGCCTGAGTTGCCGCATTTGCCGTAACAATTGCAGCATCAACAGTTTTACGTTGTTCATCCGACAGACCGTCAAACCATAGCTTAGATGCGATGACTGCCCGGCTAGGAATGATAACTCCAGCATCAGCAAAGTTCTTTATGAAGTCGGTTTGGCCAAACATGATCGGAACAAATGGTGAGTTCAGATAGCCGTCGATCACACCGGTTTGCAGACCGGCGGGGACTTCACCCCATGGGACAATAGTGCCGCTGGAACCCCATGCCTGATACATCGCGATCTGCGCATCATCGAGGGCACGCATCCGCAAATCCGCCATATCGGCAGGTGTACGCACGACTGCATCTGTCGTAATTATCCCTGATGATGGGCCGAGTGGTGCAATCGCCAGCAACACAACATCCTGTGTTGCGAGTTGTCCATTAACCTGATCAAAGACTTTGCCTTCGACTAGCGTGCGCTGCATATGGGCGGCATCTTCGAACATGTAAGGTAGGCGTAACCCATAAATGAACTCCTCCACTTGCGCGACGGCACGAACGTCCGAAAGGGAAATTTCCAATAAGCCAGTAGAAAGCTGGTCAAATTTTTCGGCCTCGTTGCCCACTGATCCACGCGGCATGAACCGCACATCCATTCCGGCCTCTGTTAGGGCGTCGCCAAAGGCGCTCGCCCAATTATACGACCCTGATCGCTCCAGATCAGGTTTGCTGTCCAGCGCAATCTTGACTTCAGCCGAGACGGCACTGGCCGAGGCTAGAAGCGCAGCTAGCGCAAGTGCTTTGAGTTTCATGATAGTTCCTCCTGTTAAGTTTTAGTCGACGGAAAATCCGGCCAAGCGCGGCAAGGTTAAGCTGATTTCGGGCCAGTAGGCCAAAGCCAGCAATATAAGCACTTGGACGGCAACAAAGGGCAGCGCGGTATAGGCTAAGCGCCAATAGTTCAGACCGGTCAGAGCCGAAACAACCACGAGGCATTTCCCCAAGGGGGGCGTGATCAACCCAAGACAAAGGTTGAAACAAAGAACAATACCCAGATGGATCGGGTTGATCCCTTGCTCGACCGCTTGTGGCGCAAAAAGCGGGATCAACAGGGTTAGTGCGACGGGGGTGTCCATAAACATCCCGGCAATCAGAAAAATACCAACCAGAAAAAACAGATACCGCGTGCCGGTTAGCCCAAAACTTTCCACCCAATCTGCCAAGGTTTCAGACCATGCCATTTGCCCGGCTAAAAACCCCAAAACAGAAACCGCCGCCAAGATGATAAAGATCGTGCCCGTAAGTTTTGCCGTGGCTTCCAGGGCATCAAACAGCATTTCTCGGCTTGTCCCGATGTAGAATTGACCTGCAACGAGCGCAAAAAGCACCGCAATTGCAGACCCTTCTGTTGGCGTCGCTAAGCCGAAGACCAGCGTGCCGAGGATTACGACCGGTAACAATAACGCGGGGGCGGCGCGCCTAAAGCTTGGCCAAAACCGTGGAAGGTCGCTTGAAGTTCCACCGGGGTGGTTTTTGACGCGGGCAATAACCCCATTCAGCACCATAAGTGCCACAGCGAGCAACAAACCGGGAATAATACCCGCCGCAAACAAAGCCGCAACAGAGACCCCGGTCAGGCCGCCGTAGATGATCATGATTATAGACGGCGGAATAATTGGTCCGATCATTGATGAGGCTGCAGTTATGGCCCCGGCATAGTAACGCGTATAACCACGCGCCTCCATTTCTGGCACGAAGGTGCGCGACAAGGCGGCACTGTCGGCGATAGCTGATCCTGAAATACCTGCGAAGAAAACGCTTGTCAGTATGTTCACATACCCCAACCCGCCCTTGAACCGTCCCACAATCGAAAGTGCAAAATCTATCAGGCTGCGAGTAACACCCGAACGCGTCATGATTTCAGCCGTCAGGATAAACAATGGCATTGCCATAAAGGCAAAAACATCGAGCTGGGCGAATATCCGTTGCGGCAATATCGAAAGGAACTGCGCCTTACCTACAGCAATAAATGATAGAACAGAGACCGCGCCCATCAGATAGGCAAATGCCGTTCCACTGATCAGGAGGAGCATGAAAACGGCGGGAATGAGCCACATACCGAGGCCTTTCTAAACTGCGGTCATGTCAGCGACTTGTTGGCCGCCGGTCATGTTTGCCGGATGGGTTATGATTGAGCGCAAGCTCGGTGAGGCTGTCACCAGTTTCGTGACATTTGGTCGTGGACGCGCAGTGTCAGGGTCTTGCGCAAACTGTGTTTCGATACTTTTTGCCAGCGACAACAAGGCCGCGTCGCCGCGGACCGGCCCTAATATTTGCAACCCAAAGGGCATCCCTTTGGGATCGCGCCCAGCAGGTATTGTAATCGCCGGACCACCCGTCAGAGACCCCCGATAAGTTAGCGCAAGCCAGCGGTAATAGATGTCCATATCTTGCCCATCAATCACCTCTGCATGTGACTGGATCCAAGGAAACGGTGAGACAGGTGATGTCGGCAAAAGGATCGCATCTAACCCTGCAATCCTCGCATTGAATGTTCGCAAAATGCGGGTTTGCTCTGCGTGGGCCCAAGCCCGATCTTCCAATGTCATCGTTCGGCCCAATGCCACATTAGCATGAATATGAGCCCCAAAATCATCTGGGGTTTCATCAACAGGGCGCGCAAAAGCAGCCACAAAACTTTCTGCCCGCAAAATATCAAAGGTGCGGTCCATTTCCCCAAGATTCAAATCAACAGGTCTGCACTCTGCCACATGTGGCGAAAGAGAAGCGATCCGCGCACGGAATGCTTCGCGAATATCAGGATCAACCGGCGCGCCCCCGAAATCCTCGCTAAATCCGAAACGCATTTCGGACAAGGGTTTGCTTGGCAGGGTATCAAAACGTGCAGGGTTTGACGGCGCAGAAAGGGGGTCATCAGCATCAAACCCATGACTAACGCGAAGCATCAAAATCAAATCATCCATAGTGCGGGCCATTGGCCCCAATACAGAAATTGCCGACCACCCCAAAGGGCGTGTCGGATTTGCAATTACATCAACAGAAGGACGATACCCAACCACACCACAAAGCGCAGCAGGCAATCGCAAAGATCCCCCCGTATCAGAGCCGGTACAGAGCGGAAGCAAATCAGCCGCCAGCGCAGCCGCTGAGCCGCCCGAAGAGCCGCCAACAATAAGATTTGGATTAAACGGATTGCCCGTTGCGCCCCACACAGGGTTACGCGTATTTCCACCAGCACCCATTTCGGGCACATTGGTTTTAGCAAGGATAATCGCGCCGGCTTGAAGCAAACGTGCCACCATCGGGAGTTCCGTCTCGGGGATATAACTGCGCATGCGCGGACTGCCAAAAGTTGTTAAAAGACCGCGTGTCTCCTGTAAGTCCTTCACGCCTATTGGAAGGCCATCAAGAGGGCCACAAGGCTTGCCAGAACGCCAACGCTGCGTGGCCAGAGCCGCCTCTTTTTTTGCGCCCTCTATATCCATCGCTGTCAGCGCGTTGATCTTCGGATTAACCGCATCGATCCGCTCTAGGCAGGCAGCAAGAAAGTCAGTTGGTGTTAATTCAGCTTTGGCAAATCGCGCGAGTACGGCACAGGCAGATAGGCGTGTCATGTCAGAACTACTCATTCGCCACGGCGCGCATCTATACGGGAAACATAAAACATAAAGCCCTCCAAAACCATGTTTATAGTTAACATATTGACCAAAATTATTAAAAAAAGTGAAAAATGGAACAGATACATTAACTAAATAGAATGGTTTTGCATATCTTCTGTTGTTTGCTCAAGACATCGAAGGAACAAACCAAGAGTACCATTTTTTTCAAGCCCGTCCGTGCGCCAAAAACACCGCGCCTCTGATAGAAGCCCCATAGTATCAAGGGGAAGCGCGACTAACGCTCCGCTTGCAGCATAGCTTTGGGCCAAACCTTGCGGCAGAAATGCCAACGCCTGCATCTTTTTTAAAATGGCCATATTCAGGGCAAGCGACATTGAAGAGATCATATTTTCAGGAGGTAGCAGGCCATTTTCCGCAAAAAGGACATCCATCGCGCCACGTGCAATCGAATTTGCTTTAGGCAGAATCCACGGCATATCTGCCGTGTCCGACCACACCAAATCTTGCTTGCGCGCAAGAGGATGATCTGGCCCACCAACAACAACCACTGGTTCCGAAAATAATGCCATCTGTTCAATGTTAGGCAGTTCACTTGGTTGCCAAATTCGGGCGATTAGCAAATCCAGTGAGCCTGCCTCAAGTTGTGGGAAAAGCTCGACAAAGTGCCCCTCACTGATCGAAACGCTCGCTTTTGGCGTGCTGCGTTTGAACATAGAAATTGCGCCGGGAAGCAAAGTTGGGGCCACTGAACTTACAACACCAATCGACACAGTACCCGATACACCCGCAGCCATTGCCTCTAGGTCGAACGCAGCCCTATCCAACTGATTGAGAATTTTTTTGGCGTGCGCTGCAAGACTTCGCCCACCTTTTGTCAGATAAAGCCTATTTTTATCGCGTGTTACGATCGGAGTTCCTACAATTCGTTCAAGCTCGGAAATTTGTTTTGATACGGCTGGTTGCGTAACGTTAAGTTCTTCAGAGATCCGCGCCACCAACTTAAGATCTTCTAGAGCCGAGATGACCCGCAAATGTCGAAGCGTAATCGCTTTTTTGAAATAGTTTCGGTGAATGGGAAATATCCTTATGTGGGTCTCGACGCAAACATCCGGTACTGTCGCAAAGTTTTATACTATTTCTGTGGTTCTATCGCAAAGTTTTCCGGCTATTTTCTTATTGGCCGCTTCCTGCGAGTGTAACCTTTACAGACCGGCGGGACACTTGTGTTGTTATTGTAGCTTGTCTCTGAACGCCAGTGGGGAAGGCGATGCAGAAAATTATTCGATCCAAGCTCGCACGGGGATATACCTTAGAAAGAGATGGCGTACTTTCTGAAAGCGAATGAGTTTAATGCTTGGCGAGCTAAAATACTAGAAGGCTCGCCTAACCATTATTAGTGGTGTAGTAGAAGGAGATAGTAGGATGGACAGTCACAATTTCGAACGCCTGAAAGCACATATTTTGCCGCTTTCAGCATCTCAGGATTTCACATCCGCAAGATCAGAGTGGGATCTCACAGCAGTAGAGGTTTCGGAGGAAATGGACAATTGCCCCTGCGGACAGGACATCAAAGAACACTGCTTCATAACAAACCGCCTAACCGGTCATCAAACATATGTTGGAAATGTATGTATCAATCGATTCATGGGAATTTCGACTGGTACACTTTTTGCAGGTTTGAAACGCATTGCACAGGACAATAGCGCCAATGCCAATGATGACTTGATCGATTATGCCTATCAACAAGGGTATATTTATGATGCAAAAGAGCTTTCCTTTTTGAGACAGACAAAGCTCAAGCGCAATCTATCCGTCAAACAGATCGAGTGGAAACGCAAGATCAACCGGAGGATCCTCAACGGCACAGTCGTCGCCAAAAGAACCGCAAGATGACCGTCCATGCAGATAGGCTTCTGATTCATCAAGACGGTTAATCACCGAGCAATTCCTCAATAAAGTCCTCTTGCCAATCCAATTCGTCTTCCCAATCCTTCGGAACAGCCGCCTCCCTTTCTAAATCCTCGGGCACCGGTAGATTTTGAATTGGTACCGCAACCATGCTGCTCATCCCTCGCGACTCGCGGCGCCCAGATCGATCCCGTACCGGTTCAGGCACAACCTCCTTTTGACCTTCAGAAGGATCATCTTCATCTTCCGCCCCCCAAGGCCCCACACCTTCAACACTCGGCGGATAGGGAAACGGTTTTCCTTCTTGACGCTCGACCATCGCCTTGAACAGCGGGTCATCGTAATACTTGATCCGATGCGCTTTGATCGGATGCTGCGGCGAGGCCAAAATAATTACCTCATCCGGATCCATAAGTCGCGCTTCGGTCTCTGACAGTAATGGTCGTTCTTCCAACCGTGCCGATGTTGAGGTCGCACCCAGAAACCCTTTGTTGCGGCCATACATGCGCGTCACTGCCTCTCGCGTTGTACTCCCCACAGACGCCGACACTTCTTTCACGGTCCGCTGATCCCGCGGCGTGATGTAGAGTTTCAGCCCCGCGCCATTCTCAAGGCTTTCCCGGCCCTCTGGCCCATAAATCCGGTCCAGTGATGCAAGTGACTGCGCGATCATCGCCACCCTACCCCCGTAACTCGCCAATGAGTGAATAGCCCGTTCAAGATATGGCATCGCCCCCATCTGCTGGAATTCATCAATCATCATCATGACCGGCCATGGTTCATCCGGTCCCGGCTCTTTAAGGCGCAGGGATGCAATGAGATCAGCAAACATCAACCGCAACAGCGGGGACAGTGTCGTAATGTGATCCTCTGACACCGCAATGTAGAGCGACTGTGGCTTCGTACGGAAAGTTGCAAAATCGAAATCGCTGTATTCCGTGGCCGAACGCACCGCGGGATTGTCCCATTGCTTAAGACCAGCCGTCATCAGCGCCTGAATATTCGAGGTCAAAAGCCGAGACGACGCACTGGATGCATTCGTCCAAAGTTCACGCAAAACACCCTCCTCAGCTTCCTCTGCATAGGCCTTGTACTGCGCGTTCTTATAATCGCCGCCGGATACGATCTTGTTCACTTCACCAAGGTTTGGTGTCCCGCGCTGGATCGCCAACAGACAGGCAGCCACAAAGATCGACTTGCCGGCCTCAGAGAACGTGTCGAGCGTCTTGTTGTCCTTATCAAGAAACAGATCAGCCAGAATGCTGACCTCGGTGAACCGCTGCGCGAACGTCGGCGCCTTAGAAATCCGAGCAAGCGGATTGTAACGATGCGTCGCGTTGGACCAATCAAACGGGCTGAACCGATAGACTTCATCGCCTTTCAGTGCCCTAAATCGAGATGTTTTCTCAAAGTTCTCACCCTTCACATCAAGCACCACAATTGAGCCCGCGAAGGACAATAGGTTTGGGATAACAAAACCAACCCCTTTACCGGCGCGGGTGGGCGCCACCATCATCACGTGGGGGATCTCTTTAGAGGAGATAAACTCAGCCTTAGAATTAGGTAAGCCAAGCTTGCCGCACACAAAGCCCTGACCCAGCCCTAACAGCATATCGTTCTTCTTCAGCTCAGGTTTGGTTTGCCAATGTGCCGAACCATACTCATCGCGCTCCTTTTGCCAAGTCCAGGCAAAGGCAAGCCCTGCCAGACCAATGACCCCAAAGCCTACAGCACCAAAGGCCACTTTGAACGCCTCGGGATGCGCGCGGCGAAGGCCATCACTGGCACGCCAAACTGCCAACATATCGAAATTCGCGAAGCCAGTTCTGAGAGCGAGAGTGAGATAGAAGCTGGCGACAATCGTTCCTAGGACAGCACCGCACAGCGCGCCAAACGGAAGGGCGGCCCAAATTGGGAGTGGTTTACCCATGTCTATACCCTCCCCTACATATCCATTTCGTCATCAACATCGCGGCCCATGTCACGTCCAAGTTCTCGACCCATCTGTTGCTGCTGTTCTTCGCCGCGCAGTCGCGCCACTTCTGTAACCTTGTCCTGCTGCAGGCCTGAGGCCCGATCCGTGAACACCTGATCTCCGGTTTCCTCAAAGGTCATTTCTAGGAACTCTTGCGTCACGGTGATCTGATCGATCTTGCTGGGCAGAACCGCATCCAGCACTTCGTAATTGCCGCGCCGAAGTTCCCCAAGACCTTCTTCGCCAAGCTCCTTGAACAACTCTGATTGCAAGGTTCGCTCAACAGTCTGCTCTTGTTGTTCGGTCAGCTTCCCATCCCGCAGAATATCGGCCAGTTCCTGCAGATATGTATTTGGCGCACGATCACCATGATCCCCGTCATCGATCAGGGAAAGCTCAGAACCATCATCATCGGCAAGGGAACTGCCAATTTCGACCCCAAGTTCTTTGGCGCGATCCATCAGCGCATCCATCACACCGTCCACCTTCTCAAGCGACGCATCCAAAGCATCTTTGCCAGCGGTATCGACGTTGAGCCCGTCTTTGGCCAGCACAGCATTCATATCCCGTTCAACCCAGTCCTGGGCCATGCCGTAATTCTTGGTGCCTCCAGCTGTGATGCGAGCGAC
This sequence comes from Marinosulfonomonas sp., assembly GCA_033851955.1. GTDB lineage: Bacteria > Pseudomonadota > Alphaproteobacteria > Rhodobacterales > Rhodobacteraceae > Profundibacter. The sequence continues at coordinate 34,398 of JAWSVK010000023.1, read as the reverse complement.
AAGATCAGAGCTATCGATCCCCGCATCCTCGGCCCCTTTCAGGACATCGTTCAAACCCTCATCATTACCCGACTGCAGAGCCTCAATCAGGATGTTGCTGCCAGCACCGGGCGGATAAGGCTCAGCCAACCGTTTACCAAACCGGGCCCGCGGATCGGGATCCGGCACCATTGTCGAGAGACTGGCAATGACAGGCGCAGCTTTGATCTCAAAACTTGCGCGCTCACTCGGGTCCAGTTCCTCTGCTTTCAGCCGCAATGCCTCAATGGTGCGCTCGGAATAATCAATCGCATCACCAACGGTTTGAATGTCCTTCATATCAATCTCTCCATCATTAAATTTCCATTCGGTGCCGGACCCAAGGTTCTCCGCCATCCCGCGCACGGCCTTGGCCATATGGCGCTGATCCATGCGGTCCAACAGATCGGCAAGGGCTTTGTAGTCCTTGGCAAAACCAACCACCTGTGCCTGCGCGATGGCAGACTCCTCAGCCGTCATCACGATCTCGCGCGGCAGTCGGGCTTCTTCCTTGGCGCGGTAAATCTCTGCAATTCCGGCGGGCTTTTCAAAGATGCCCCGCTCTAGCCGGGAGGTTGCATCAAGCTTGATGCCGTAGCCTTCGGCGATCTCGGCCTGTTTTTCGCGCATCAGCTGCGGCGACATCACGCCCTCGGCCCAGCAAGAAAACCACGTGCCCTGATCAACGCCGCGATTGTTCAGAATGATGTGGGCATGCTTGTGATCCCGGTCATCATGGACCGACAGCACATAGTCCCACTGGTCACCATAATCGCCGGTTTCAAAAAAGTGCTCGCACCAGTCCATGGCGATATCCTGAACCTGGTCAACAGAGACATCCGTCGGAAACGACAGCAACATATGTGAGGTAAAGCCAAGCTTGGTTGTGCCCCGCCAGGTTTCGGACCAGGCCTTGATGATATCTGCCTTTTGCTCTTCGCTCAGCACCGCATCATCAGTCAGAGCGTTGGTCATATTTGAATAGGAATAGACCGCTTTGTCGTTGATGTAGGAAAGCTGGTTACCCAGGGAGGCGCGGGTTTTACAGCCCCCTGCCCTGATCCGTTTAAAGATCGCAGCCCGGCTACCACCCGATGCCATCTTGGCCACATTGCGCACTGACATGGAACCAACGCGACTAAAGCTACGCCCCTGCCGTCGCCCCGCCAACCGCGCATCAATGCGCGCCCGGGCTTGGCCACGGATGCTCTCATTTTCCCAGAGCTTACCCATGACGGATGTGTATAGAGCGAGAGGATCAGCCATGTTGGATACTCCGTGAACTCACGGGAATATCGCGTGCCGTGGCTGTCGACCCAGCCCTCTCGAAAGGCACAACCGCATCCGGTTTAACGCTCGGCTTTTCCTTCATTTTTGGCCAATCCTGATGACGTTGAACGCGCGCGACTTCCTTCATCCGACCAAGCTCCCGGCTCATCTTCTGGGTCAAATCGACTAGCTCAATCAGCAGAGCACGATCCTCAGATGACACCGCCAGCTTGCCGCGATGCACCGCCTTTGCCAGCGCCAAACCGGCGTCACTCACGTCCTTAGACTGACGCCATGCCGATGCAAATTCACCTACCAGATCGCGAGGCACATCGAGGAAGCCACAGCGCCCGCGCAGCATCGCATTCAACGCTTGTGAGCGGTTAGCATAACCACGCTCTTGCCACTCAACTTCAAAAGCCGCAAGTTCTGATTGCGAGGCACGAAAACTCACCCGCTCGGATGGGTCGCGAACCGCAACGCCGTCTCCATGCTCTTCCTTCGCCAGCCGTGTCACGTGCCTCCGCGACACACCAAATGCCTCAGCTAAAACCTTTGGTGTCTCACCAGCATGGTAACGCCGTGCAAGCTCAATGCGCTGTTCAAGCTTCAGGCGTTTTGGTCGGCCGGTCTTCACTTTCAAACCCCTCGGACAAAAGTCGCAGACATTTGGCATATCCTGCCAACGTCCCTTTCTTCTCTCCATTACGATATATTGTGCAATATATGTTATTGTGGGATTTGATTCATTGCTTCCCTTGTGCCCGACATACTCTACGTGCGAGCCGCCTCCTTCAATATTTAGAAAACTGCGCCACACTTTTACACGCAGATAATTCTTGCGCATAAAGGGGCATTCCTGCGCGTAAGGATTTAGGCGCAAGAATAGAAATCAGCCGAAAGTGACCCAGTGCTTCCATTTGAAGCTGGTGCTGTGACTGCAAGTGGAGTGCACAATTCTGTCGAAGCACGGCTTAGCCGTTCACTTCGATTTCCAACGTTTCAATCTTGGATAAAATGTCATCAAAGTCTGGCACTGAACCGATGATCATTTCTTTCATGCCAGCGTAATCGCGACGTAATGCAGTCGCTAATTCAGGGCTTGGCATGAGGCATAAGCTACCCGGTTTTGCGGTCTCATAACGCGCCCAAGCTGCTTTGAAAAAGACAGACTTGTGGTGCGCGACTTGCTCCAGAAGATCAAGATTTTCCAGTGCCGTTTCCTTTGCGGGATGATCTATCAAAAGCGCCATATCATAATAGTGACGGGACATCCGATCAGAAAGTGGTTTAGCTGGATCTTGGTGGCACAGCATGTGCAGGATTGTCGCCTTCTCCCAGAATGTACGCTCAATTCCGAGGACCCGCGCAGACGTTTCAGGCGCGCCCATCAAGTCAGGGAATGCCTCGGACAGGTACGGTTTGATAATCAGATCTTCGGCAGGCAGCAACACCCCACGCGCACCAAACTCAAATCGAATGACAGGTTTGACGTAACCTTGAGGTGCGTTGCTCTTGGGTTCAGACGGGTAAGCAAACAGAAGCGTCTGTGCGTCATGAGGATCAATCGAAAGCTGGAAATTTTGGTCCAAGTGTTCATCGAAGGCCGCATTCAATTCTGACTGGAGCGGCCCGTTTACAGTTTCCTCCGCGACCTTCTGCAGGCCTTGCAAAAGCACTTTGCGCTTCCCGCCGGATAGGTCTGGATTTTCCGGATCATCATCACCGGTAAACCCGAGCTGTGCCCGATCAAGTGACAGGTCTACATCCTCCGAAAATCGGTGAATAACATCATAGGCTTTGGACAGCGAAGTGCCACCTTTGAAAATCAGCTGATCGCCAAAAGATGGCAGCGCAAAGAGTTTACCAAGCGACCAGCATACCCAGAAATCTTTCTCGATGATCGCCTGAGAAAACCCCAACTGAGCTGCGGCTTCTTGAAATGCTTCAGCACGCCGCGCGGGTGGTTCATTTGCAAAGCTGTCCATATCAGATCCGCGCCGTAATCTGTTGCACGACCGGTAGCATCCAAGCCGGCACTTGCCTGACCTGCTTTTGCAATTGGTCCCGGTCCTTGTCATTCAACGCGCGTGCCAACGTGCTGATAATTTGATCCGTCACACCGTCTTTGCCGACATAGCGAAGCGCTTGAAAGATTGCGCCTGACATTTGACCCGCCCCAACCAGCGTCTTGCGCGATGCATTCCTAAAATGGATCACCTGTCGTCCAACCGTCTTTGTTCGCGATGGCCCGTCCGTCATGTAAGTCGCCTTTGATGGTACTTGTGTTGAAAGCCCAAGTTGATTTGCAGCCGTCGCAGGAGAGACCTGAAGAACATGATGATCCTTCCGGGCAATCGCTCGAGCCACGTCATCGACAGAAGGATAAACCGTACCAAAACGTGCGCTGCGTTTTGGATAATCATAGAGCCCACGAGTAAGCCGCCGGATCACGCCTTGATCCGCCAGACGCGACAAAGCCTGATCAACGCTGGCGCGCGACCCCAAGTCCAACAGGTCCGTTGGTGCAAATATAGCGCCACGGCCCTTACCCTTGATGCGTTGTAGAATCTTCGACATGATCATCTGTTATCTCCTATTGTCAGAAAATAGGGTATGTTTTTCTGAATTTCAAGACCCTCATATGAAAGCGCTCTTCTGTTGCCGCATAAATATAACACCGCACGGTTCGAGAATAGGACGTTAAGCCCGATGAAATAGAACTCGCAGCTGCACAAATGCGGGGCGATAATGCTACACAATTTCAAAGATTATATTAGACACGGTGGAAATGGCGAATACCATTTGGCCCGCAGTGGTAATGGTATTGTCGGGCATCACGTCCATTTGTCTCTAAAATCTTCGTTCCCAAATTACTCTGCGCTTCGTCAGGCATTTGATGAAAGCCTCGACAAATTAATCAGCAAGAACACGCAGTTTTTGCTAAATGCGCTCACGCCGCCCGATACGGTCCCATTGGTTTCGGAAGCTGATCTTTTAGACCTTTCTGAAATCAAAGATGCCGCGCTTGTGCAGTGGGATGAACGAGTGGAACGTATTTATGCAAAATACCACTCCCACCAGCAACGGCTTCGCCCGCTGCGTGTCGCGATGGAAGAGCGGCTCCTGCGTGCATTTGCTGGGGCGATAAACCAGATCAGGCAACAGGATCTTGGTATTGATCGTTACATATGGCGGTCCCGAGATGATGAAAAGGTAAGATCAACCCACGCAGAATATGATGACCAAACATTCCGATGGGCGAACCCTCCAGCGGGGGGCCACCCTGGGCAAGCTCATAATTGTCGGTGCTTTGCAGAACCCGTTTTGCCTGGGACAGAGAATAATGTTGTGCTTGCCGACTTTGCTCTTCCTGCAGACATCCCGGGAAGTGCGCTATCCAGAGGCCTTGGCAGGCGTGTTGTCGCTCTAACGCCACTCGGTGCTGCAGCGCTGCTGGCCTTGGAGGCAAGTGAAGCTCTACAGGATTTCACACGGTACATGAGCGAAATCCGGGTTCGCAATATTGCAGAGGTGCTCGGCTTGGACTTAGATACTGCCGAAGGGCTATTGGCCGCTGTCGCACATGAACTCGTTTATGAAACTGTGATCACTGGCAGCTACAATCTGCCTAAGACAAGCGACGCCGCGCGTATCGCAGGACAAGCTGCTGCGCTCTATGAAATGTTGCACCCTGGCACAATTCTCAAAGTGGTTGAAGGTGATCCAGTAGCCCAGAAAGAACTCGGCGACTTCGTACAATCAGCATATGAGGCGTTTGAAGCGAACAGATTGCAAATCCTAGACGGCGAACTTGCCCAAGGGTGGGTCGAGGTCTTTCCAGAACTGACCGAGGAAGAACGCCTATTGGGGCAACTCCCAGGTTTCACACCCGAGCGACTGGATCAGTTCCGCGAAGAATACCCAATCGAAGACCTTGGTTTGCCAATTCACACCGGGCACGGGGCCGAGGAAGACCCTGTGGGGAATATCATTTCAACCCCAATCCAAGAAGAGGTTGGGCCCAATATTGTTGCAAATGAGAGAACGCCTGAGGAAATGGATGCGCTTGCTTCTGATCCATCCCATGGTGGCAGAATAGATAGTAAAAGCATACGTGAACGCGAAATTGGCCTTGGCGCTGAAAACGCGGGCCTTGTTCGTGGTCCGATTGTTCGCGATCCTAGTGGTGCAGCAGAGTTCATTGATTCTGACGGTCAGGCTTGGGATGTTAAAGGGTTCCGAAGTGATTTCCCGCCAGTAACCGGTGGATTCGATCTTGAAGCAGATGTAGCGAAGGTAGAAAAGGAGCTTGCTTCCGGCCACAATGTTATCATTGACACTGGCCACCTGAACGAAGCAGATTTTGAAGCGCTTAGATCAGAAATTGATCGAAGAGGAATCTCAGATAGGGTAGTGTACTGGCCATGAAAAACAATGAACTCCAACAGCGAATTGACGCCTATCATCGCGATCAAGACGCCCTTCATTCGAATAGTGGGCCCCTTGAACAATTGGGCCTCGATTTTCATGGTGTTGACCTTGATGACCGGAACTTATCCTCTGCAGTTATTCCGGGCGCAAACTTTTCTGGCATGACACTTCGAAACGTTGATCTCTACGGCGCTAACCTCGGTGGATCAAATTTCTCAAACGCAACGCTAGTGAACGTCAATTTCGTGAAGGCAAATCTTGATCACGCCAATTTCACCAACACCACTGTTATTGGCGGCAGCTGGTTCAGGGCGACTTGCGTTAATTCAGAAAGAGAAGGTCTCACCTTTTCAGGTACGAATATTGAGCGCGTCTTTCCAGACCTGAATTGAACCACGATGAACACGTTACGCCACGCAGTAATTCCATGCCAACTGTGAAAAAATGCGGGGCTCATCAGCCTGCCACGTGATGTCTGCGTGAGGGTGATCAAGCATGCATAGTGAAAACTTGGTAGCTTCGTGGAGGACTTTATTCAGCGCTTGGAAATGTTCACTCAACGTGTTCCCCCATCAGCCCCGCATCCTGCAACTGCTCCTGATCCGGCAGGTCCCTCAGGCTTTGCAAATCAAACGCTAGCAAGAACGCTTGCGTGGTGACATAGGTATAAGGTGCGCCGCGTTTCGGGCTTCTTGGCCCGGTGGCAATCAGATCCTTAGCATAGAGCCGACCGATCAGATCGCGATTAACCTCCTTACCGAACACCTCTTTCAGCTGGGCACGGTTGATTGGCTGGTGATAGGCAATGGTGGCCAGCACCGCCATTTCATACGGGGTGAATTCCATACCCTGATCACCCAGGTCTGCCGCGGCGCGGATTGCCTCGGCAAACCGTGTTCGAGTCCGCATAGTCCAGGCGTCAGCGGCGCTGGCTATTTCAAAAGAGCGCTCCTTCAACTCACTCTGCAAATCCTCGATCAGCATCTCAACACTTGCCGCCTGCCCCACCACCTTTTGCAAAGCCTCACGTGACACCGGCGTTGCAGAGGCAAAAAGCACCGCTTCAATCCGACCCACCCAGGTCCGCCAACGCAATTCCGGCGGCAAGTCTTCCAGTTCTGTATCCAGCGGCGCTTGTTCTTTTGCCATCACGTCACCCCATACAGCCGGAACGTGCTGCGCCCGGTCAATTCACGCACCACGCCCAATTCCACCAACCGGTCACACAACCGCCGCGCCGCACGGTCCGTCATAGCAATAGAAGTGCCCTTAATGCGGGGCGACAGCATTGCACTGGGCAGCACCGCATCCTCAGACAAAAACAACGCCACCGCCGCATCCGATCCTTTGGCACGCAGTTTCGGTGTTACACTTCTTAATCGTTGAGCACGGCGTGTGAGATCATGGGCCAGTCGCACCGCTTCCTGAGCTCCTTTGACCACCACGCGGTGACAGACGAGCGACAACTCATCTCCCGCCGCTTGCAACTCCCACCGCTTGATATGCAGCCCAAGCAACGGCACTGGATGCGCCCAGTCCAGAGCCCGCGCCAGCACCACGTCGCCACAGATCAACGCCGAGGCTTCTTCACGTGGAAACGCGCTCATCACCAAGCCGATCATACATGCCGCCTGAGCAATCGGGCTTCCGGCTACCGCTGGACCTCCCTGCCCCACGCTATCGATCCATTCCGGCAATTCCTGCGCCATTCCCTCCGGCACACAACCCTTGAGCCGAACAAGCCAATCCCGCTGCATCAACCCAATCGCACTCACCTTGCGCCAGCGTGCAAACATTTCCCCCGCTGGTCCCAAGGCATCCCCTGCCCGAGCCAAATAGTAAGCATCGCGGATCTCTGCTTCACTGTCGCGGCGTCCTTCAATTTTGAGACCGGCCTCGGCGGCCCGCAGTGCCAGCCTGTTGCGCAACAGCTCCGCAGGCAGTGTCTGGCTCGGATCAGCCAACACCATATGCAGCATCGCCAGGGAAGCTCCGGATAAAAACGCCTCACTTTCAGAGGTTTTACCCTGTTTTCGGGTGACCCAAGACGGTAAGGGTGGTAGGTATGCTGTGTGAGTTTCCGTTGGCAGGATCGGTTTTTTCATCCCAAACGCCTAACACGTCACGGCGGTTATTGCCAGATAATACCACGTAAACCGCCCCGCCTTGCATCCCTTATTTATGTCCAATAAGTTTGCATTATCGGACGGATAAAGATACCCTACAGATATGGTTCTGTCAGTTGCATTTCATTAGCGGACAGCCTTTAAAATAGCTCTCTCGTCGCGCAAACTTGCATTTCATCGGTGGACTACCCTTGAACTCAATCACCGGACTCACAAAACTCCTTTGTAGGAAACCCCGTCTTGGGCCAAAACCTTATCGATCAAACTGGCGCGGACTGTCCTACACCGCCGTTCTGTTAAGCTTTGTGCCCCAATCCAGTCGGGATCTGCAAGGAGCTCTTCGGCTAAAACCGCATAATCCACGGGTACGCGCCTGACCGCATCGGATGTTTGCTGTATGACTCGGCGTATAGAACAGGGCTTTCTGCGAGACGCTGCCCGCCGCAATAGTTGGCGAGCATTTTCACCAAGCGCCACATCAGCACGCAATTCTGACCCAAACAGATCATATAATGCAACCAACGTCAGGGCCCGCCACCGCAGCGGCAATTGGCCGAGCGGGGCCGAAAGTCCTACGGCATGCCTAACTTGAAAAGGGCAGCACCATCCTGGCTGATCAAACCAAAGGGCAAGAACCGGGCGAGCAGCTGCCGGGTGATCAAGGGGTGCCCAAAGGGTTGCAATCAAAGTTTCCAGCCGCTCGCGTGGCTCTGTGCTTCCCGTGACAATCCTACCGATTTTCTTTTGTAATCCCAAAACCCGTTCCACGAAATCAGTATCAGGGCCGCTTGCGACCTCCCCTCCCCTGCCTGTGAGAACGTGCCCACATTTTCCACAGGTCAGGCGCGCATGATCTTCCCGCATCCGAAAGCTGATTTGCAAACGCCCCTCACAAGACGGGCAGCGATCCAGCAGCATCTGCCTGTGTTTAGGGCACGCGCACAACTCAACGAGCATCCAATCCGCCCTGATATATCCATCACGACCAGTAGCAAAATCAGTATCAAGACAAGCAAGGCAGACCGGCACTCTTTGCGGCGCCCTATCTATGAACCACTGACGAGGACGGTTTGGATAACGCCTCGTCAGAGAAAGGCGCTGCACCCGTGCCGGATCCACACCACATGCCTGTGCCCACTCTTTGGTTTGATAACCGGACGGTGCCACAATATCGCTCAGTTCAACCCGCTTCTCGTCACCCCAATGCCCGATCAAATCGCGCATCTCCAAGCCGTAACGACAGGCAACCCGTGCAAGCCAAGATGACAAAAGCTCATCTCGGACCGGCCGCGGCGCAACCGGTAGCCGCTTAATCGACCTCACCGTCCGGCCATCTGCGGTGCCCCTTGCATAGGTCGACGACGTGGCGACTGCGACATTGAAACCAGAGGCAGAATAAGATCATCCCCAAAGCTGTCGATATCAATCCTTTCCCTGCCAGACCGAATAGCGTCCTCTGCTGCGGTTTCAATCAGCCGAAATATTCGCGCGGTTACACCCGCTGTCAGTGCATGAATACGGTCCCTCACCTTGACCTCGTTAAAGTCGGATGGCTCCTGTAGGGGCAAAATACGACCAAGGCTCAGCAACAGCCCGGCAAAGTCGCGGTCGTTCTTCCATGGTTTAAGGTGAAAAGCTTCAAACCGTTCTGCCAGTTGCGCGTCAGTCAGCAGAGCCTGACGTGCCAGATCAGTGCCCGCACACACAAGCGGAACCCGCAGATCATTGGCCAGAAAACGCAGCGCATTAAGGAATATACGTTGCTGCCGATAGGTACCAGCCAACATTCCGTTCACCTCATCAAGCACGATCATGCGCGCGCCAACTGTACGCAATAAGGATCGGCAAACATCCTTTTCACGGGCCAGTGTCCCGCCCGCGAGTACAGGAGCATCCATACTGGCGAGCAATTCACGGTAAAGATCACGCTCAATCGGCTCAGGCGGCACCTGTGCAACCACCACCGGGCGATGCGTAACACCGGTTGCCTGACAGAACGTTGCCGGATGGGCGCGCTCGAACTTGCGGATAATTTTGGTCTTCCCCATTCCCGTATCGCCAAAGATAAGTAAGCATGGCATCCGATCGCGCGGCGGATAATCAAGTAAGGCGGAAAGCCGCGTGAGCGCTGCCCCCGCCTGATCGAATCCAATCCAGCGGTCAGCCTTGATCCAAGCAATGCGTTCCTCATCCGGCAGTGCTGCATAACGGCGATACGCCTGATCAAGATGTGCAAACTCCTGCATGTCACTCATGACCATTCCTCCACCTCAAAATACGGCACATCCAGTATTTTGCCCTCGGCATCATCCTTTCTTCCAGCTTGCTCACCCTCATCGCAGACCCATTCATTCGATCTGGCACTCAATCTGGGCGACAATGCCCGATCACGCCGTTCCGCCAGTCGGCGGGCTCCTCGGGTTTTGGCGGTGGCAGCATCAACCATAGCGCGCTGCTGCTCAATTGTTGCAAATATGAGCCCTTCATCCACAAGCGACAGTCCGCGTTCTTTGAGTGCCGCCTGAGCCATGCGATGCTCTGCCAGCGTGATCGAGGGATGGCGCAAATCAGCCATGCGGATGGGATAACGCACGCCATCAGGTCCACGAACAAAGATCACTGACAGATCCCGTGGATCGTAAGACACCTGTAATTGCCGCCCGAGGCGCCCTGCCCACAGACCCAACACATCATCCCAGTAGCGTAGGCCAAATAGATGAATACCGTCCCGTCGCACCATCCGCTCGACACTTGGAAGAAAGTCGATTCTGAAGCTTTCCGGATCAAAAGGTTGACGAAGAGGGGCGGCGCACCGCGCGAGGCAATCCTGCCAAGCCGCGATCGGCGGTATTCCAAGTGAACGATGGAGGTCGGCGTGATAACGAACAATTTCTAAGGCCATCCAACGCTCCAGTTCGTCAAGCGTCATCGCCGCCTTCCCCTCCGAGTTATATTCACCACGCTGCTGGATGTTGCTGAACGTTGTGCCTGGAAGCATGTGGACAACCCCCATCATCGTACCAATCAACCGCTCGATATGGCCGCCATAATGCGGGGTCGCAACTGGGCGATGGACAAGCGAAATCCCGTGTTCCTCGGCCCCACGCTTCAGCGCCCGGGAGCGAAACTCTTTTGCATTATCGACATGGATTGTTTCAGGCAGGCCCGCAGCGGGCCAATCCGCTTTCATACCAAGCCCCGAAAGCCACTCTTCTTTCGGATGAACCAGATGTTGGATGGTAAGTGATACTGAAAGAATTGAGGGTGGCTCAAGCGTTAGGTAGAAGCCAGCGACCATCCGACTGGCAACATCAATGGCAAGCGTAAGCCACGGCCTTTGCAAAGGCCGTGGCGATACTGGCGGTCAACAATAATAACATCGACCAGCGTGTGATCAATCTGAACCACCTCAAAAACGCGTTCTGCGTGGTAACGCCCAGGCACAGGTTTAAACCGGCCCCGCGCAACCTTTGCACCCTCCCGTGCTGCCGCAATTTCTGCCGGATCCATTGCATCTATTCGGCGACGGATTGTCCGCCATGCAGGCGCCTGCAGATCACGAAACCTGCAACGCCGCGCCACTTCCTTATGCAACTGATTGGTGCTTGGCTTTTGCGTAGATTTGTAAAAACCCTGAATTGCGTCAGAAATTACTGCTTCGGTCTCTTTCGACAATCTACTGCTGCCGCTTCTGATGCCCGCAGGGCGCGAAACCAGCGAACTGGTCACTGGCCGCGTCTTGTAAGCATCTATGAGTTCATAAAGGCGGGTTCGTTTGAGTCCCAATTCACTGCACGCCTGATAAAACGCGGCGCGGTTGATGGGTTTTCCCGATACCAGCCTGCGTATCACGATTTCTCGCGCCACCGCTTCATCCCAAGAGGCGTCATCTATCATGTTACCGTCGGACCAATTCATTTTCAAAACCTTGAAATTAGAGTATGTCCGATAATTAAATACCAAAAGTCCGCAGATTCAGTTAAAATCCGCAAATGAACTGCAAACATGAATCGTGATTAATCAATATGTTAGAGTCCGCTAATGAAAAACAAACGACAGGATCAAAACAACGAGAAATCGCCCTCAAACCCAGCTATCGCGCCCTTACCCAATGAGGGCAACGAGGGAAGCACGTCTTCTAGTGAGACGTTTGAAGTCGCGGACCTCGCAGTGCCCGCGGCACTTGCTGGTTCTGGTTCCCTCGACAGATTAGTGGATACAGCCAAAGAATATGCCCGCCAGGCAACGGCCGACAACACCAATGCGGCGTACAAAGCAGACTGGTCACACTTTTCAAGCTGGTGTCGCAGACGAGGTACAGACCCTCTGCCCCCCTCACCTGAGCTGCTGGGCTTATATATCGCCAATTGCGCATCACCCGATGATGGCTCACCCGCCCTATTAGTCTCTACTATTGAGCGGCGCCTCTCAGGTCTTGCCTGGCACTACCGACAGCGCGGCTTCAGCCTTGATCGCAAAGACCGCCACATCGCGACAGTGCTGGCTGGGATCAAACGCAAACATGCCCGCCCGCCCCGCCAAAAAGAAGCGGTGCTGGCTGAAGACATTCTCGACATGATCGCCACCCTATCATTTGGCCTCCGCGATCAACGCGACCGGGCCATCCTCCTGATCGGTTACGCTGGCGGGCTACGCCGCTCGGAAATCGTCAGCCTAGATCACAACCGCGACGATACCATTGAGGGCAATGGATGGATCGAAATCACAGAACAGGGTCTAATCCTGACATTTCGCGGCAAAACCGGTTGGCGAGAAGTAGAGATTGCGCGTGGCTCCAGCGATCAAACATGCCCGGTGCATGCGCTTGAGCAATACCTGCACTATTCCAAGATCGACTTTGGGCCATTGTTCCAGCGGGTCACACGCGATGATCGTAAAGCCACCGGCGATCGCCTGTCAGACAAACACGTCGCTCGCCTGATTAAGAAAACCGTTCGTGACGCTGGTATTCGATCCGACCTACCCGAGAAAGAACGCCTGGCGCTATTTTCTGGACACTCCCTACGTGCTGGCCTCGCAAGCAGCGCCGATGTGGACGAGCGGTATATTCAGAAACAACTTGGCCACGCTTCAGCTGAGATGACACGCAGGTATCAGCGACGGCGTGATAGGTTCAGAGTAAACCTTACGAAGGCGGCCGGGCTGTGAGTCCTTTCACGGCACAAGAAACAATTAGTCTCCGACCCGGCCCAGAGCGCAAGAGAAAACCCGCCGTGTAGCTTTGTTGACAGCTGTCAACTTTACGCCACCTTCTTATCAGAACGCAACAATGCCATAACCATCGGCCCCGGCGAGAAACCACCCGTCTCAGCTTTTCGCGTTAAAGCACGTAGGTAGCCACCCGGTGACTTAATATCTTCAATCCTCTGAAGAATTGCGGCAACGGTCATTGCAGCAACTTCCGGCCCCATGGCGTGTTGTGCATCATTCCATGCGTCCAGGCTAATTCCCATCATTCCTCGGACAAAGGCAGCCGTTGCAACAAGCTCGTACCAATTACGCACCTCATTTTTTGAATACGGAAGAATATCAGGACACGCTTTGAGAACTAATCCGAGCGGAATGGACGGTTCCGCGCCCTTGCCTTTCGTTCGATCAGGTGGTGTTCTCTCTAAAGAAACGACATCCTCGCCGCCTTTGCCCTTTTCTTGGCAGAGTTCAGATTCATAAGAGTCTTTATTTGAATTATGATAGTGGCGCTCAATACCATCGTCACTGCCGTCCATTTCTTTTGTATTGATTAGTAAACACTGCACTTTTCCAAGCAATGCCTTCAATTCGCTTTTTAAACCCATCAGAGCCTCAATGGGGAGGTTGCGGCGCATTTGCTTGTGGATATATAGCAGTGATGCTTCAAGTGCCTCCCAGGGGCCGTCTGCAGCGCTCTCATGGCCGTAAAGAACCAGCTTGAGGGTATCCCGCTTCATTAAGGATACGTCTTCTCTCAGACGTTTGAGCCGATCTCCGGCCTCGCGAACCTCAGATGCCGCCAAATTGATCTCATGGGCACGCACCAGGAGCGGGCGAAGATCAAAGCCAAAGGCGCGGGCAATCTCGCCGCCTAGGCCACGTGCGGCGTAGCGTTTGCCGTTGGGGCTATCATGGCGGTGAATCAGCCCAGCATTGACTAGTGCTGCCAAATGGCGACGCAGTGTGCTTTCTGCCATACCGTGCGCACGTTCAGATAAGCTGATGTTCGACGGAAAGACGACCAAATTGTCATTATCAGATAGGTTGGTTTCTTGGTGAAAGGACAAAAGCGCGTTCAGCACTGTTAGATCCCGATCCGTCACACCAAATGCCATACGTGCGCTGCATAGAGTGCGAAACAGTTCCCATTTGTTCAGATGTGGCACACTGGCTGGCGCGTTTGCCTGTTGTGCCTGTTCGATTAGGGTGTGCGACATCATTCGCTGCCCAAAGGGCGTCGTTGTTAATCGTTCCATGAATTTTCACGAGACAAAACTTTTTAGCTCACCGCAAACGATGCCTGTTGACAGCTGTCAACTATGTGCCTTAGATTCGGAAGTGTGAAAACACGAACAAAGGCCTCTCGGGATCATATCTTGGGGGGCTTTTTCTTTTCGGTCCTGTCTTTAGTGCCTCCTTACGTTGCTGCTCTAAATGCCCTGTTGAGGGCTATTCCCCGTTTCGGCTTTGCCAATCACGGTGAATTTCAGCCAAATTATCGACGAGCCAATCGTCAAAACCATCAGCGTTTTTAGTATCCAGTGTTACAACCACCCTGCCCTGTTTGCGGCTGGTGGTCGCGATTTTTTGCCCTGTGGTGCCGTGGATTGCTTTCTCCACTGGGGTTTCTTTGGGTGCTGTAGGCTGCATAAGACCGCGCATCACAGCCTCGAACCGCTGATCTGAACTGTCGCCAATCGCAAGACCCGATACATCGCGCCCAGCCGCTTCAACCAAACCCGCCAAGGCAAGCCAACGATCGCGCCCAACATTTGCAGCAGACCCAATTGCCATGATCAGCAGTTCTGGAATTCGATCCGCCACCGATAGCATCCGCGAAATTAACGTCTTATCCATATGGAGGGCGTCACTAATAACCTTACGGTCATAACCGCCATCGCGCATTTGCCGTGCAAAGTTAGCTTTTTCGATAAACGTCAGGTCCTTGCGGGCCGCATTTTCTTGACCCTGCGCTATCACCAACTCTCGATCATCAAGAATCTGGACCAACGCCTTGACTGGCTGGTCCAACGATTTCAGCGCAGCAACGCGACGGCGCCCATAGACCACCTGATACCGCTCAGGATCATTTGAGCTTGGGCGCAACAACACCGGAACTTGTTGGCCATAATCACGGATAGAGGCCGCCAAGTTCGCCAAATCCTTATCATCGGCGTCCAGACGATCTCTGAGACCGGCGTTGTCGATCATACGTGTGTCAACTTCGATGATTGAGCGGCTTTTTAGATCGGCAATGGACCTACTCACGGCACCAATCGCGCCAGTGGTATACCTAGGGCGTGCCGCATCTACGCGGGCAGGGGGGGTGTCGCCCTCGATTGTGGGTTCCATTAGCCCCTTCAGAATGTCTTTACGCGCCATCGTCACGTCCCCACGCTTGTTGAACTAAATCCTCGATCTCACCATTGACCGCGTTCAGGCTCTCCATTGCGCGCTCATAGGTGCTGCGGGTAAATTGGTTCTTTTCCACCTCATAAAGAGTTTGTTTGGTCAGTCCGGCATCAGAAATGGCTGTGGATTTCAGCACCGGATGATTCAGCACGTTTTCACCGAACATCGAGCGCATAAAGCTAACCATCTGGTTCTGCGGCCCATCACCCGGCTCATATCGGGTGATCAAATAGCGCATCCAGTCATAATTCATATCTCCTCCGGCTTCGGCGACAACGCCCAGCAAGTTCGATGTCATCAGCAAGAATTGACACATCGACATTACGTCAAGCATTTGCGGATGTACTGTGACCAACACCGAGGTTGCGGCCGAGAGCGCGGACATTGTCAAAAACCCAAGTTGAGGCGGGCAATCAATCACCACAACGTCATAGTCGTTTTCCACCCCGCCCAAAGCGTCACCAACCCGTGTAAAAAACAGATTACCATCGTGCTGCGTCAACGCTCGAGGTGTGTCGTGCTCAAACTCCATCAGATCCAGATTTCCCGGGATCAGGTCCAGATTGGTGAAATAGGTCTTCTGGATCACATCGCGCAGTGGCACAGGGTCATCATATCGGATGGCATCATAGAGCGTGCCGCCATCTAACAAATCGAACTCTGGTTGGAACCCGTGAAGCGCTGACATGCTGGCTTGTGGATCAAGATCAATTCCAAGCACACGATATCCATCCAACGCCATTTTTTGTGCTAAATGCGCGGCTGTGGTCGTCTTGCCTGATCCACCCTTGAAGTTGATAACTGTGATCACTTGTAAATGATCACCATTTTGCCGACCTGGCAGATAAGTGCCGGGCGTTTTGGCTCCGACTTCTAAAAACTCTCGCAAGGCCTGGATGTCTTGCGGTGAATAATATCGCCGTCCACCGGCACGTATTTCTGGCGATGGGCCTTTACCATCTAAATGCAGCTTGCGCAAATAGGCGTCTTTTACACCAAGCAGGTCGGCGACCTCGCCCGAAGTAAATTTGCGCAGCTCTTTACTGGCATTGGGCGGGAACAATTGTGAGCGGTGCGCCTGTAGGCGCTCAGATAGCCGCAACGCGTGCTCACCCACCAGTTTATCAATTCTTGTGTTCTCAACTGCCATCGGTTTATCACTGCCTATTTGCACCTTCCGTTTGTTACGGTAGTGTGCGTTTTTTTCTCTTTATTCCGTAACAACATGCCGATATCAAGAGATTCTCGCAAGATTTTTCTTACTCTATATAGTAGCCTGCTATTACATAGGCACTATAAATCGCGACGGCCCGACCAAGCTAAGGACGTTTTGAGGAGAAAAATCGCCCTTTCCCCTCATTTTACCTTCCCTTATGAGGTGATTATAGGTATCAATCCCCTCATGACCCCAATCTGGACCCTTCCGAGCTGGCCACAGTTTTCCTACGATCCAGCTGAATTAGAGCCGCTTTTGGTACATGTTTCCGAACTTATGGGGCGTGTTAAAGGGCTGCATGACGGTCTTGCGCCCAAAGAGCGCGAAAGAATCATCCTGATGGAAATAACGCAGGAAGCCCTGCATTCCTTCTCAATCGAAGGTGTGAAGCTGAATCCCGGTGAAATTGAGGCCTCGGTGGTAGCGTCCCTTTCGGCTCGCAATAGGGCAGGGGTCAGTCGTCGTTCTGATGCAGTTGTGCAGATCATGATCGAGGCTCGCGACCCAGCCATTGAGCTAGACCAGAACCGGCTGTTCAACTGGCATCGATTGCTGTTTCAGGGAACCGAACAAGAAGAGACCGGCCAATGGCGCAGCTTTGATCTGAACATCGTTAAATCTGCCCGCGCCGATCACGAGGAAATTCTTTACGCAGCGCCGCCTCCTGACCGGTTGAGCAAGGACATGGTCGACTGGTTCGCTGCACTTGGGCAACCCTTGCAACGCTCCACACCAGTTCATGCCGCATTGATGCATTTATGGTTTGAATCTATTCACCCGTTCTCCGATGGCAACGGCCGGATCGGACGCACTATTATAGAACACATATTCGCACGCTCAGGAGCATTACCTTTTAGCCTGTCCCGTCAGATCGAAGCTGACAAACGAGCCTATTACGCAGCACTACAAGCGGGCAGGGGGGTAGAGGACGGAAGTATCAACGCCACGCCCTTCATCAAATGGTTTCTTGAAATGATGATCAAAGCAGCTGATCGGGGGCTAGATGAGGCCAGGTTTTTGATCCAACGCAACCAGTTTTTCCTGGTGCATACGAACCTGCGCCCGCGTCAAGAGGTTGTTCTAAGGCGCCTGTTTCAGGAAGGTGCAGAGCGGGTCGCTTTGGGGCTAAGTGCTAAAACATACGGAAAAATTGCCAAAGCATCACCCGCAACAACGACACGCGACTTAAACGAAATGGTTGCGGCGGGTGCGCTGACTAAAAGCGATCAAGGCGGTCGCTCGACACGGTATTTTCTACATTTGCCTCAATAAGCCGATCGAGTTTTTAAGGGTCAAAAGTTTTGGCCGACCCTGAAGGGCCGACCAAGCTTTCATTTATGCGGCATCCTTCGGGCCCCAGGGGATGATAACCTGCAGTGTAGCATCGTCCTGATTTGCGGATTTGCCGAAGTTGGCGTTGAAGCTGTAATCGCGGACGGACAGGTGTGTAAAACCCCGAAGCCCAATTTGCAGCTCCTCCCTGAGCGGCATCCACAAGATGATCTCTTCATCTGGTATCGTCAAGTTGACGATACCCTCCGGTGGCCAGGCAACACATTTTCAACCAACATAGCTTGGCGGATTGATGTGCAAGGAATGAACAAGTTGGTATCGGGCGATCATATCTAGATTTTGATATACTCATCATACCTGTTGACAATATGACTTCCAATCGAAATGGTAATGATCAATCAGCCTTGCGCTAAGCTGGCTGTGACTTAGGGAGGACTACCAATGAAAACTAACCGCCGCATTTTTATGTCGGGGCTCGCGGGTGTGGTAACACTTGCCAGCGCTCAAATAGGTCTTGCTCAAGGCAAAGGCCTGATCGCAATTCTTACACCAAGCCATGACAATCCATTCTTCAAGGCTGAAGCAGTCGGCGCAGAAGCACGCGCGATCGAGCTGGGCTACGAAACGATTGTTCTTGTACACGACGATGACCCGAACAAACAATCCGAACTGTTTGACACAGCCATCGCGCGCGGTGCACTTGCCATTATTCTGGATAACGCCGGTGCCGACGCTACAGTTGCCGCCGTTCAGCGTGCCAAGGACGCGGGCATTCCGTCATTCCTGATCGACCGCGAAATCAAAGAAACAGGCATCGCTGTCAGCCAGATCGTTTCGAACAACTACCAAGGTGCACAATTGGGCGCCGAAGAGTTCGTTATGATCATGGAAGAAGCTGGAAACTACGTCGAACTGGTTGGCCGTGAAGCAGATACCAACGCCGGCATCCGGTCATCTGGTTATCACGACATTATCGACCAATATCCTGATCTGGTAATGGTCGCGCAGCAATCTGCGAACTGGTCTCAGACGGAAGCCTTTGAAAAGATGGAATCTATTTTGCAGGCAAACCCAGACATCAAGGGCGTCATTTGTGGCAACGACACAATGGCAATGGGCGCTTGGGCTGCTTTGGAAGCTGCAGGACGTGCTAATGTGATTGTTGTGGGCTTTGACGGGTCCAACGATGTTCGTGACAGCATACTTGCAGGCGGCATCAAGGCGACAGTCTTGCAACCAGCTTATCGTCAAGCGCAAATTGCGGTTGAGCAAGCAGACATGTATATCGAAACTGGTTCCACCGGGCTTGAAGAAAAGCAGCTGATGGATTGTGTTTTGATCAATGCTGACAATGCAGCTGATCTCGAAACATTCGCCCTCGGCGCGTAGATCGATTAACTACAAAATGGAGAAACCCGGCTTAAAGGCCGGGTTCTTTCCTGATGAATTGGGGGGCCTATGCGTCATACTATTCTGTTTTCGGCCATCGCACTAAGCGCATTCACGGTAATGACAGGCTGCAAGGTCGTGAAAAACGTGGACCCGAACGATGCCAGCGAAATTGAAGCCGCGTTGACGGATGAAGAACGCATGGCAACCTATGCCCGTGAAATTTGGGACACCGAAGTGATCCCAACGGTTACGGCACATCTGGTTCCGCTTGATGAATTACGGACCGCACTGGCGAACGACGTTGATACCGCCGGTGAAGCTCATGGGTTGCGCCCTGAAGGCGAAGCAAACCCGTGGAATTTCGCGATCTCCGGCACAGGCACCGTTATCGAAGCCAAAACTGAAAGCCGCGCAGCCAAGCTCCATCTTGATACAGACGGCGACGGCGAGATTGATGTGACCCTGCAACTTGGCCCCATCGTGCGTGGAACCACACTGCGCGATGCGATGCCATTCCTGCTTTTCAGTGATTTCCGCGACCAGATCGAATTCGCCAAACTTGGCAACGGCTTGAATGCGATGGCCCATGAACGGCTGACAACTCCACAGGGTGATCCTGTCGGTCAGACCGTTACATTCGAAGGCATGTTCACTTTCAAAGGTTTAGGCAACACACTCGAAGTGATCCCCACCACCATGGCCGTCGGGGAATGACGATGAAACACCCTATCGGTCTTTCCATTCGAAACGGCACCAAGGTCTATCCTGGCACGGTCGCGCTAAGCGCTGCGGATTTTGACCTGCACATGGGTGCGGTCAACGTTCTTGTGGGAGAAAACGGCGCTGGCAAATCAACGATGATGAAGGTCATCTCGGGCGTGGAACAGCTGACCAGTGGAAAAATTTTGATCGACGACAAACCAGTCACGTTCAAAACAACAGAAGAAGCCAGCCGCCATGGAATCGGGATCGTCTTTCAAGAACTGAACCTGTTCCCTAACCTGACTGTTGCTGAGAACATCTTCATAGCCCGCGAGAAAACGCGTGGTCGCGTGGACATCGACAAAGCCGCGCAACGGGAACAAACACGCGCGCTGATGGAACGTCTTGAGCAGGACATCGACCCTGACGATTTGGTGGGCGACCTACGGGTCGGCCAGCAACAGATTGTCGAAATCGCTAAATCCCTAGCCCATGATGCCCGCATTCTTATCCTTGATGAACCAACATCCGCACTGTCTGCGGCAGAAGTTGAGATCCTGTTTCGGGTCATCGCCGATCTAAAGGCCAATGGTGTTGGCATCGTTTATATTTCGCACAGGCTCGAGGAATTGATCCGCATCGGGGACTACATCGCGGTTCTGCGCGATGGTGTCATTATAGGCGCGCGGTCTATGGAAGGCGTCGATATCGATTGGATCGTGCGCAACATGATCGGTGAAAGTGGCAAGGATTTTGCCAAGGAAATTGATCACCCGTTTGGCGAAGAGGTGTTTCGCGCTGAACATGTGTCGCTTGGCAGCCCGGCGGGTGGGCTGTCGGTCGATGATGTTTCACTCTCCCTAAGACATGGCGAGATCCTCGGCATTTATGGGCTGATGGGGGCTGGGCGATCCGAGTTTCTCGAATGCGTCATAGGTCGCCATCCGCACGCGCAAGGCCAGATGTACGTGAAGGGTGTTGCCCTTAAAGAAAAGACCGTCGCAGGCCGGATTGGTCGCGGTCTCGCGCTTATTCCAGAAGATCGCAAGAACGACGGATTGGTTGAAATTCTTTCGATACGCGAGAACATGACCCTCTCGAGCCTCAAACAATTCACGCGCGGCATCTACATGAGCCTCGCGAAAGAACGCCGCACTGTCGCAGGTTTCGTCAAACGCATGACCGTGAAGATCGCGTCACCCGAACATGCTGTTTCGTCACTGTCAGGGGGCAACCAGCAAAAGGTTGTTATTTCTAAGGCTCTGATGACCGAGCCTTCGGTACTTCTGATGGACGAACCATCACGCGGGATCGACATCGGCGCAAAGGCGGAGGTGTTTAAAGTCATGCGCACCTTGGCTGCGCAAGGATTGGGGATCATTTTCGTAACGTCCGATCTGGACGAAGTCATGTCTTTGTCGGACCGCATTCTGGTGATGTCCAACGGGCGTGTCACTGGCGAATTCCCTCGCGAAACTGCAACAAATACTGCTCTCGTCGAGGCATCTGCCGTCGGCCACGCAACGACCACTCGTCACAAGGACCCTGTGTAATGGCCGATCAAACGCTCACAAAACCTATGCGGACCCGTTCAGACGTGCTTCTTCTATTGCTTCAGGCGCGCACGTTTATTGCGCTGATTTTGGTGTTCACATTCTTCGCCATCAATGCGCCGAATTTCCTATCAACAGCCAACATGATCATAATGTCCAAACACGTTGCCCTTAACGCGTTCCTGGCGATCGGAATGACGTTTGTCATTGTGTCAGGCGGCATTGATCTGTCTGTGGGTTCGATTGTCGGGCTATGCGGCATGGTGGCGGGGTATCTGGTGCTGCATGGCATTGATATCGGGCTCGGTTGGTCCATCCAGTTCAACACATTCGAGATTTGTTTGCTGGTCATTGCCGTGGGTGTGTTCATCGGTGCGATCAACGGGTTCTTGATTACCAAGCTAAACGTGGCCCCTTTTATTGCCACGCTCGGTACGCTTTATGTCGCACGCGGGGCTGCCATGCTCAGCTCGGACGGGCGGACATTCCCGAACCTGAACGGCAATCCCGAATACGGATCAGATACGTTCCGTTGGATCGGCGCCGGTGAAATTCTGGGCGTGCCTGTGTCTATTGTCATGCTGATCGCCGTGGGTCTTATGGCGGCCTACATCGCCACGCGCACACCGCTTGGGCGTCATATCTATGCGGTTGGCGGCAATGAACGGGCCGCTGGTCTGTCCGGCATCAAGGTCAACCGCACCAAGTATTTCGTCTATATCTTCTCTGGGTTCTGCGCCGCTTTGGTCGGGCTTATCATTTCGTCGCAACTGGTCGCCGCCCACCCTGCGACCGGCAACACATTCGAACTCAACGCGATTGCTGCTGCTGTTCTTGGGGGCACGTCGATGTCTGGTGGCCGTGGCCGCATTGGTGGCACTATCATTGGCGCATTCGTTATTGGCGTACTTTCGGACGGGTTGGTCATGATGGGCGTGTCGTCCTTCTGGCAAATCGTCATCAAAGGTCTTGTCATTATTGCTGCTGTGGTCATCGATCAGGCGCAACAAAAGGTACAGGCCCGCGTTGCGCTTCAGGCGCAATCGGCACTCGACAACTAGGGGAGAGGTCATGAAAGGCGCAGTTATAGGGTGCGGATTCTTCGCACAGAACCAATTGCAAGCGTGGCGCGACATCGTGGGTGTTGAGATCGTCGCACTTTGCGATCAAGACAGTGAGCGGCTGAACGCCAGTGCTGCCGCCTTTGATATTGAACGCTGCTACACCGATGCCGCAAAGATGTTCGCTGAGGGCGGCTTTGATTTCGTCGATATTGCGACCACCGTTGGATCGCACCGCACGTTGGTCGAGATGGCCGCGACAGCTGGCGTGCACATCATTTGCCAAAAGCCTTTCGCCGAGAATATGGCCGACGCCCGCTCCATGGTCGATGCTGCACGGGGCGCTGGAAAGACCCTCATGGTGCATGAGAACTTCCGCTGGCAGTCCCCGATTCAAGCCGCCCTGAACATCGTAAAGGCCGGCACCATCGGGGACCCCTTTTTCGGGCGTGTTAGTTTCCGGTCCGGTTATGACGTGTTTTCTGGCCAGCCTTATCTGGCACAAGGCAAACGGTTCATCATAGAAGACCTCGGTATTCATATCCTCGACATATCGCGCGCCTTTTTTGGTGATGCCACACGGATCGCGGCTACCACACGCCGCATCAATCCCAACATCAACGGCGAAGACGTCGCGACAATGATGTTGACCCACGAAAACGGGGCTACAAGCGTTGTCGATTGTTCTTATGCCACGCAGCGAACATCCGAGACCTTCCCGCAATCATTGCTCGAGATTGACGGCACCCTCGGCACATTGCGCCTTGATGCGGGGTATCGGCTGACAGTCCAGACAGATGGTGAGACCCAAATTGACGTCGCGCCACCGCTGCTACCTTGGGCGCAAAAGCCGTGGCACAATATTCAAGAAAGCGTTCTGACCATCCAGCAACATTTCATTGATTGCGTCAAAGCGGGGCGCCAGCCGGAGACATCTGGCGCTGACAACCTCAAGACACTGGCCTTGGTCGAAGCAGCTTATAAGGCCGCAGAACAAGGGTGTACCGTGTCACTGGCAGACATATGAATGACGCTGTTGCCCTGTTCGGGACGGACCAGCCCCCTGTTGTGGGGGAACGCTATGCGGTTGGACCGTGGGCGTTCACGCTCGAAAACGACACACTGCGACACATCACACTGCATGGTCACGAAGCCATTCGTAATATCGCGTTTCTTGTCAGGGACCGCGATTGGGGCACGTTGGTGCCAAGGCTCGATAATTTGCAGTTTACGCAATCCGACACGACCTTTCGGATCACCTATGATGCGTTGTTCCGAAACGCCGGTGCGAAACTGGCCGTGCACGTGTCCATTGAGGTCGGCCCCGGAAGCCTTGTCATGTCAGCAACGGGGGACACGCTGGGATCGTTTGAAACGAACCGTGCCGGTTTCACCGTTTTGCACCCGATCTCAGATGTTGCAGGCCAACCAGTCCGCGTGCAACACATTGATGGGTCGAGCGAGAACAACGTCTTTCCTGACCTGATCGAACCTTGGCAACCCTTCATAGATATCACAGCCCTCACCCACCAAGTTGGGAGCGCCGAACTATGCTGCGCATTTCATGGTGACACATTTGAGATGGAAGATCAGCGGCAGTGGGGCGATGCGTCCTTTAAGACCTATAATCGTCCGTTGGCATTGCCGTGGCCCTTTAAGATTGGAAACGGTGAACGCTTTTTGCAATCGGTTGAACTTACCTGGACATCTTGTGCGACCCTATCCGCATCGCCGGCGGAAACGGAGGCTGTTGACGCGACCTTCCCCGAAATGGCGCTGGTGATTGATCCAGAAGATGCGCAGCGTCTTGCCCGTCAACCTAGTGATATTGCTGTTGTGAACCCTCAGCGCCTACTCTGTCACCTTGATGCTGCTCTTGGAGATACGGCCGCGCAATTTAGGGCGTTCGCGGCGGCGCAGCTTGCTTGCCTCGATCAAGTTTTCGACCTCGAATTGATCTGCCTCTTCGATGCTGATCCTGCGACTGAATTGGCCTCCTTGGCTGCACAAATGGGTGATGCGGGCTTTGCACCTGACAGCGTGCTTGTGTGCCCGTCAGTTGATCGCCAATCTACGCCACCTGGATCTGAATGGCCTGACTGCCCTTCGTTAACCGACATCCACACTGCCGCATCTTTCGCTTTTCCTAACGTAAAGAGCGGCGGCGGCATGGTGAGCTTATTCCCAGAGCTCAACCGCAAACGCCCGCCTCTGGAAAGCTTGGATTTTGTAAGCCATGGCTTGTGCCCAATCGTTCATGCGGCTGACGATGTATCCGTGATGGAAACCCTTGAGGCAATACCGCACATAACCCGCACTGCCCGCGCGATTGTTGGCGACAAAGAATATCGGATCGGCCCTGCGACGATTGCTATGCGCCAAAATCCATACGGCACACGCACAATTCCCAATCCTGACAATCACCGCATTTGCATGGCCCATGATGATCCGCGCCACCGTGGCACGTTCGGCGCCGCTTATGTTGTGGGCTTGGCCTGCGCCCTTGCGCCTGCGGGGTTGTCCGTTTGGACACCTGCCGCCCTATATGGCCCGCGTGGTGTGATAACCGATGGTGGGCAATGGCCAATATCGGCGGCACTCAAAATCTTGTCCGAGTGCGCTGGACAAAAAACCCACAGCGCACAGGTTGCCAATGGGATCGCCGAAGCCCGCATCGGGGCTATGAATTTGAAAGCGAACCTGACAGGGCAGGCGCAACAGTTACTTGGCGCTTACGAATGGTCCATGGATATCGTTAAAGCGCAGGAGACGACGTAAACTTGGCATTTGAGCGATTGAGGTGATCCTGCATCGCGCGGACCGCACCGTCAGCATCATTGGCGCGCAAGAAATCAACAATCGCGACGTGTTCGTCCAATGTCGTATCTTCTTGGCCCGACCACAAAAGCAACGACGAATGGTATTCAAACAGCCACGTTAGCATCATTTCTGTGACGGAATGGATCAGCGGATTGGCGGTGACCAAGGCCAGCCGCGTGTGAAACGCGATGTCGGATTTCATAAACGCCTCGGCATTCCCAAGATGGGCGCGTTGCGTATCAATGAGTGCCACAAGGTCATCGGCATCTTTTGCACGGCATTTTTGGGCTGCAATCCGCACTGTCCCCAACTCAAGCAGATGACGAACTTGTTTGAGGTGATCTACATTCGACGGCTCGCTGGACAGCAGCAGTTTTGCAATGTCATCGACTTGATTGAACGCAACACCTGCAGTCAATGCATTCACGCGGCTGCGCCCGCCATGCGTGATTGTGATCAGACCTTTGCTTTGCATCGCTTGCAAAGCTTCTCGGACAGCAGGTCGACCGACAGCAAAGCGTTCCATCAACACACGCTCGGAAGGCACAACATCGCCTGCGGACAGCTCGCCGCTCGCTACAAGTTCGCGCAGGCGGGCAAACACTTGGTCCGACAGTTTCATTCGAACAATTTTGTCTTCAGAGTCATCCATTTTACGCATCCTGATCCGCGAGTGATGCAGGCGCTGCCTGCACCCACAATCGAAACTTATCAACTGGTGCTACAAGCGGATCAGAATTGCAAGGCTAGGTGATCCGCTCAATGCTCGCTGCGATCTCGTCAGGCTCGAAGACGCGCTTCCAGTCGTCGCGCATCAAAACAGGTTTTCCAAACTCAATTGCTTTGTTGCAGGCGTCCGAAAAGACCCCGTCGATTTCTTCAAAAATGACCGCGCCAAGAATGTTCATGTGGCCCAAAAGAAAGTCGCGTGCGGCCGCTTTGGGAACGCCGCGTGCGACGACCTCGTCCATCGCTTCTTTCATCACGACAAGCAGTGACGCGCAGACCGTTTCGGACAACCCCGGTTCAAGAAGGGCCATCTGATCAACCGTGACACGATGCGACCGCGCGACCGGCGCGAAAATGGATTTGCCCACTCTTTCTCCTAGGTCGTAATCGCTCTCAGGGCCCTGCATTAGTGCGTTTACAATGCCTTGTTGCGCCGCAATGCCGCCAAAATAGTCCTTTCGGCCTTCCATCGTTTCTTCATCATTGAAGATCGGCGGGTGACATGGATGGCTGACAAAATAGGTCACATCATCACGTTTGGGTAAATGTCCGGCAAAGGGTGCCGCTGCATCAAGACACACGATCATCGCGCCCGTTGGAACCTTATCTATGATCGCCGCGGCCACCTGTTTGATCGCCGTGTCAGGCACCGCCAGAACAACAACATCAACGTCCTGAAGGGCAACGTCCGTATCGTGGCAATCGAAACCCAGCTCGGCCTTCAATCGCGCCCGGCCTTCTGGCGAGACCTCGACATGAAAAGTTTCAAATTCTGATGTGGTTAGGTTTCTGGACAATCGAACGCCCATTTTCCCACCCGCTCCAAACAATGCTATTTTCGTCACAAGGCATCTCCAATTATTGGTCAATTTTTCAAACATAGTTATAAATTGACAACTGGTATAATAAGTTACTAAGTATTCCAGAGTGTCAAGGGCTAGAATTGCGGTTGGCTCTTCAAAAGGAACTGAAAATGAATTCTCTCCCCAACGGCTTTCTTGTTGCGTGGTATGGTGATGATTTCACTGGTGCTGCTGCCGTCATGGAGGTTCTCACTTTTTCGGGCATCCCCGCGATGCTCTTTTTGGATGTTCCAACGCCAGCGCAGCTTGCAAAATATCCTAATTTGCGCGCGGTTGGTGTCGCATCAACGGCGCGGGCTTGGTCTCCAGATGAAATGAGCGATAGCTTAACGCCCGCTTTCGACTCTCTTTTGTCGCTTGAGCCCGCGCTCCTTCATTACAAAGTGTGCTCGACGCTGGATTCCTCGCCGGACATTGGATCCATTGGACGTGCAATCGAAATCGGCGCTGAGCCAACGGAACCACAAATTGTACCGGTCCTTATTGCCGCGCCGCAGATGCAACGCTTTCAGGTGTTTGGACATTTGTTCGCGGGTCTCGACGATCAAGTCTACCGCCTTGACCGACATCCCGTCATGGCGCGCCATCCTGTCACGCCAATGCCTGAATCCGATGTTGCGCGTCACATCGCGACCCAATCAGACCGGATCGACGCATCGCTTTGGACAGGCGCACAACCTGTAGCGCGACACGGTGCCATACAAGTCGTCACTCTCGACAGCCAAGATGCTTCCAGTGAAACTGAAGCGGGACGCCTGATATGGGAAGGCCGCGATGCGAACAGGTTTGTTGTCGGCTCTCAAGGTGTTGAATACGCGCTGGTGCGCCACTGGATCGAAACAGGGGCGTTAAAGCAGGTTGCGCCTCCCAATGGTGTAGGTCGTGCCGATGGCATGGTTGTTGTGTCTGGATCAGTTTCACCAACGACCGCCGAGCAAATTTCTTGGTCACGCGCAAACGGGTTTGAAACGATCCGGTTCGACGCCTCCCAAGCAGCCCGGAACATCAACGCAATGTCTGTGGAAGTGGACCGGGTTGTGCAGGAAAGCCTTGCTGCGATTGCGGCGGGACAGGTCCCTTTGATATTCACCGCCGAAGGCCCCGATGATCCTGCCATCGCGCGTCTGCATGCGGCAGTCAAGGACGCCGGCGCTGACATCGTTCATGTGAACCGAGT
This sequence comes from Marinosulfonomonas sp., assembly GCA_033851955.1. GTDB lineage: Bacteria > Pseudomonadota > Alphaproteobacteria > Rhodobacterales > Rhodobacteraceae > Profundibacter. Next base: position 6,122 of record JAWSVK010000023.1, on the reverse strand, counting down.
GATCGGTCAGGCCTTGGGCGAAATCCTAGACGGCATCCTTACCCAAAGCTGCATCCGTCGCGCTGTTATTTCTGGCGGGGATACGTCCGGCTATGCCACGAAACAGCTAGGCATTTTCGCGCTCTCGGCACTGGCCCCGACGATACCGGGCGCGTCACTGTGTAAGGCCCACGCAGACGGGCCAATGGATGGGCTGGAGCTTGCCCTGAAAGGTGGCCAGATGGGCAGTACCGATTATTTTGGATGGATTCGCGATGGAGGGGGACAAAGATGACCCGCATAACAGCAACCTATGACATCGAGACACCTTCGGGGCTTACCCACGCTGCCGCTGTTCTGGCAGGTGAACAATCAACGGGCACATTCGTCCGGCTTGCCAGCGAAACCGATGAACTGCGCGACCGCTCTGGTGCGCGGGTCGAGAGTATCACGCAAACTGCCGCCGCAAAATCACCATCACTGCCCTGTCGCAAGACGGGCGACACATATGAACGCGGCCTTGTCACCATTAGCTGGCCGATGGGCAATTTCGGGACATCCCTGCCCACGTTAATGTCGACGCTTGCGGGCAACTTGTTTGAGTTGGCAGAACTTTCGGCTATCCGGCTCATTGACCTCGATTTGCCAGAGCAGTTTGCCCACGACCATCCTGGTCCGCAATTTGGCGTTGAAGGCACCCGCGCATTTATGGGGGATCACAAGGGGCCATTGATTGGCACGATCATCAAACCAAGCATCGGGTTCACACCCGACGAAACAGCCGACCTCGTTCAGGTACTCGTGAACGCGGGCATTGATTTCATAAAAGACGATGAGCTTCAGGCCAATGGCCCGGACTGCCCGTTCGAAGACCGCCTTAACGCTGTCATGCGGGTCATCAACGACCACGCAGAGCGTACTGGCAAAAGGGTTCTTTATGCGGTGAATATCACCGATGAGATTGATCAGATGTGGCGCAATCTTGACATGATGGACCGTGTCGGCGCGACCTGCGCAATGGTCTGCGTAAATTCAGTCGGCCTGACCGGCCTGCGCGCCGTCCGCAACCGAAGCAAGGCCTTGATCCACGGGCATCGCGCGGGATGGGGGCTGTTTTCACGGTCCCCGGACATCGGCATTGACTTTGGTGTCATGCAGAAACTCTGGCGTCTTGCCGGGGCGGATCACTTACATGTCAACGGCCTCGCGAACAAGTTTACGGAAAGCGATGACATCGTCGCCCGTGCAGCCAAATCCGTGCAACAGCCCACTTCCGAGAATGGTGGCCCGGCCCACACCGCAATGCCGGTCTATTCGTCCGGGCAAACCATCTGGCAAGTTGATCCTGCTCGGAAATTGCTTGGCAACGACGACTTCATTTATTGCGCGGGAGGTGGAATAATGAGCCACCCTGGCGGCGTCGCGGACGGGGTGACAAGCCTAAAGGATGCCGCTGAGGCCGCACGCTTGGGCATCCCACTCGACGAATTCGCTGCGCCCAATTCACCGCTCCAGCAAGCGTTCGAGACCTATCAGAAACCGAAATTGACGCTAACAAATGTTTAGGTCGGAATGAGTGTAGCGCGCACGCCAACCCTCCCTCGCGGTGAAAACTCTGTATTGGTCATCGATGAGCCAGAGGTTAGCCTTCATCCAGCTTGGCAAAGAATCTACCTCCCTCGGCTTCTTGAAACGCTTGACCAATTCCCACAAACGCATGCGATTATTGCGACGCATTCTCACTTCATGGTTTCAGATGTCTCCGAAAAAAAAGCGTCATTGACGGTCGCGAGCAACGTCCCAGGCTCAAGGTTTCAGTCATTTGATGGCGATGTCTGTCTGACGTCAGCGCCTATGGGTCCAAATAGGCCCATTTGCTAAGAGAGTGTTTCTGGCTCATCGTAACCACTGAGGAGTGGACATGAGACAAACAACTGGAACACGTAAAAGCCATGGCGAGAAGATCGTCAAAGACATCAAACGGGCTACCCCGCAAACATTATTCATCTGAAGAGAAGATCAGGATCGTTTTAGATGGCCTGCGCGGCGAAGATAGCATTGCTGAACTTTGCCGCCGCGAAGGTATTTCTCAGAGCATCTATTACAAAGGTATCGTCAAGTTGACGGTCAGCCATCTCATTTCTAAATATCTGGCATGACCAAACGCAAGAACTCCCCCGGCTTTAAAGGCCACCGCTTCCCGCCAGAAATCATTGAATACGCGGTCTGGCTATACTTTCGTTTCAGCTTGAGGTTACGAGATGTTGAAGATTTGTTGTCGGAACGCGGGATCATTGTAAGCCATGAAACCATCCGGTTCTGGGTGGTAAAGTTCGGTCGACAATACGCCAAATCCATTCGCCGAGGCCGACCTCAAATTGGTGATAAATGGCATTTAGACGAGGTCGTCATTTCGATCCGCGGTAAAAAGCATTGGCTGTGGCGTGCGGTGGATCAACGCGGGCAGTCGTTGAAAATCTTTGTGCAAAGTCGCCGAAACACGAAGGCGGCTAAACGTTTCATGCGCGATTTGATGAAGCAATACGGCATGCCGAGAGTAGTTATCACCGATAAATTGTGTTCATACGGTGCGGCAAAACAGGAATTGGCTCCGAGGTTGGAGCATCGAAGTCACAAGGGTTTGAATAATGCAGCAGAGGTTTCGCACAAACCGACCCGAAGACGCGAACGTGTAATGGGGCGTTTCAAATCGCCTCGGCATGCCCAACAGTTTTTATTCGCTCACGACCAAATCAATGTTCTTTTCCGGCCTCGCCGTCACCGCCTAACAGCCACTTCCTACCGCCACGCCAGATCAGATGCTTTTGCGATCTTGCACGATATTACCTGTGAAATTGCCGTTGGGTGAAGCTCTCTGTTAAGATTCAGCTCAAACTAGACCCAACAACTTGACGATACCCCATCGTTTCATCAAGAAAATCACACGGCCCACTTTGGGCTTCAAGGCCTTCCATTCAGCCGCAGCCACACTCGCTGGTATCGAAGTAGCTCACATGATCCGAAAGAACCAAATTCACACAAACCACGCATCACCTTTTGAAACCTTCGCCAGTCTCGCGGCTTAAATCTGAGCTGCTTTATCGAATATCTGACCTAGGAAAACTTTGCGACAGAACCCCGAAAATGCAGTGCTAATCCGCGAAATCAGATTAAATTGAAACTGTGACTGCAGGGGGAAGCTACACCGCGAATGCTCATGATGCGGGCCTCCAAATACGTTCACACTCGAAGGTAAACTTCTCTCGCAGTGTTCACAAGTGTTGAACGTCAGATGACTTTGACCTTGCGTGAACAGCTGCCCCAATCTTGGAAAATGTTGAAAGCGGCCATTGGTTCAAAATGCAGCGAACGGCAAGAAAGAGCCCATTCTGACGGATGCTGCATTGTGTTTGAATGGCCGCTTATCAGAACATCAACCTATGGATTGGCTACGCCTTTCCAGCATAATGACGTCACGCCAGCGGCCTATGAACGGGCCATAGCTCATCTTTCCCAGCTTCGATCTGGAGCCGACAACACTGAATCCCAAAGCAGTATGCAGTGACAGGCTGGCTTCGTTTTCCGGGAAGATCTGGGCAACTAGTGTCCAGTATCCGGCGCGTTCCGATGCCAGCACTACGTCTTCCAACAGATGTCGGCCGAGCCCACGTCCCTGCCTGATCGTTGAGACGTAGATCGAGACCTCGCCCACCCCGTGGTATACCGCACGGGCGGAAGTCGGTCTGACACCGGCCCAAGCCGCGACAGCGCCGTGGTCTTCCGCAACCAGAGCAAGTCCACGTCTCGTCAGAAAACTCGCACTGAAGCTGTCCCAGTCATGCGGCGTGTCGCGAAACGTTGCATGACCGGTTGCCAGACCTTGCGCGTCGATAGCGGTTATTCCGGCAGCGTCCGATGGTTCTGGTCTTCGGATCGTGATTTTTGTCAGGGCCATAGCGTCACCACAGCCAAAAGAATCACCATGCCGACCAGGGCCTGTACCACCGCCCCGCCAGACAGGATGCGAATGACACGCACCTCGCCCAGAGCATCCCGACGGACCAGCCAATAGTAACTGTCATTGGGCAGAATCGCGATAAAGGAGCCAAGGCAAATTGCGAAGATGGCAGCAATCTCGTTGACACCGCTGGCTAGGACAATCGGGGCCGCGACAGGCGCGATGGCCGCGAAGGTTGCCATTGATGATCCCTGGGCCAGCTTGAACAGCACGGTCAAAGCAAAGAGCGCAATCAGGGTCAGCACTCCGTCGCCTTGCGGTACCAGACGGTCCAGAGCCACCAGCCCTGTCAAAACCGCACCGAATGCGCTTGCTGCGCCGATGACCAAAAGAAGCGATCCGGTGCGCCGGACCGCACTGTCCAAGCACTCGCGCCGTTTGTCGGATGGAGTTTGCAACAGGGCGAAGATCGCGGCGGTGATCAGCGCGCCTTTAGGCAGCAAAAGGAAATCTAATGCGCCGATACCGAGCGGTCTAACCACACCACCAAGAATCAGCAGGCCCGCCATCACTAGAAATGGTGCGAAGGTCATCAACAAATGTCTGCTGTCAGCTGCGCTTTCCGCTTCGATTGTCCCCGCGTCGCCTCTGGTCGCGAAGCGCCCCCAGATAATGCCCGCCGCCCAGACGGGCAACGTCAACAGCACGCCGCACAGCAACAGCATGGCGGGTTCCACCCCAGTGGCACCCGTGACGCCAAGCCCCGTCGCGACGATCAGGGGTCCAGCGGGATACAGTAGCTTGAACCCCGTATAGGCACCAAACGCCGTGTCTAATTTGTAGCGTCCTGCTGCTGGAGAAAGTGCCGCGTAGGCGGTATCTGGGCAGATCATGCCTGCACCCGCAATCGGTGATGCCAGCGCGACCGTGCGACCTGCCGCTTTGGACGCGATGTTCTGGCGCGACAAGGCCGCAGCCAAAGTAAACGACGGCAAGAGAATTAGGGCAAACGCGCCAAGCGCGCCTCCGAAACCTGTGTTAAACTCCTCGATGATCTCGTTCGCTCCGAGCCCAGCTGCTAGGCCAAGCAGAAGAGTCAGAAGAACCATCCAGATCACCAGGGGTAAATCCGGCACGTGGGTTTTAAAACCCGAGGTCGTGAGAGGTGTTGAAGGGACATCTGCCATGTTGGGTCCAGTCTGTTATTTGAGCTGAACTCATGTTAATTGATGAGAGCGAATTAGTTAAATGAGAAAATACGAGGGACAGGATGCGCTCAACTCATGCTAAGCCACCATTGCGATCCCTTCAGGTGTTCGAGGCCGCCGCCCGTTGTGGTAGCTTCACTGCCGCCGGAGAGGCGCTTGGCATCACCCAAAGCGGTGTGTCGCGTCAGGTCTCTGATCTAGAAGCTATACTGGGCGTCGCGCTATTTCTGCGCAACGGTGCAAGACTGAGCGTAACCCCGGCAGGCAAACGTCTGGCGCGTCAATTAGCAGATGCTTTCTCCCGCACCTGGTCCGCAGTAGCAGATGCACAACGATCTGATCAGGTTGTCACACTCTCAATGCTTCCATCGGTGGCGGCACGCTGGTTTGCGCCGCGATTGGGCAACTTTCTGGCTGCAAACCCCGACATTGATCTTCGTATTACGGCTTCTCGACATCTCGTAGATTTTGCTTCGGAGGGTGTTGATGCGGCAATCCGCTATAGCCCCGTGCCATCGGGGAAACTGGAGGCGATCAAGCTCGGCACAGAGACCGTAACCCCTGTTTGCTCTACAGAATATGCCGAAGAGCACTGTTTGAACACGCCGGACGACATGTATCACGCCACTCTTCTTTGCGGTGACATTCCAGAAGATTGGCTCGCGTGGTTCACAGCCGCAGGGTGCCATAACCCCACACCTGCCGGACCACGCCTTGGGGATGATGGTGCGATTTTGCAGGCAGCGGTTGACGGTCAGGGAGTTGCTCTCGGCCGGTCGTTGCTTGTCGCGGATGACATCGCAGCAGGACGACTCGTGGCTCCTTTTACAGTCTCGCTGGATGCCAGCCATGCTTATTGGTTTGTTAAACCCAAAAGTATGTCAACGACAAATGCGATCGACGCGGTAGAGTCTTGGCTGGTCGATCAGTTTGGAAAGCAAAACTAGGAAGCGGTCATTGGCGCAGCCGCAGCGAAA
>JAWSVK010000040.1:0-6769 GCA_033851955.1 Marinosulfonomonas sp. | reverse complement strand
TGGGTTTGTCATCGGTGCCCACTAGAGAAATGACGATCGTCTCTTTGGCCGTTCCATCGATGGAGACAACGACGAAACGATCTGAAACCGCTTCGCCTGCGCTAAGGGCCTGTATATTAGAATTGTGAGGATCTGTTACATAGATCCAGTTTCCGGCCTGATCGATTGTTAACTGACCAAATGTTCCGTCAATTTTTGACTGTGGAACAAATCCGTTTTGCCCGTGATCTGGATCGACAACCGATAGTTTTCCGCTGGTCTGAGAAGCTTTACCTTCAATTACCTGTCCCGTCGCAGCCCCTGTAACAGTTGCTTTATCGTCGGTCCCAGAAATATTTATAAGGATCTGATGTTTGGTTCCATCAACTGATTGTATTTCTATAGCATCAGTCAGTTGTGGTGAATGGTCTGTCAGACCTTGAATGCGCGCATTTGCATTATCAAGATGATACGTCCATTGACCATTTTTGGATAACGTCAATTGCCCAAATGCGCCTGAGAGCGTAGCGGCTTTGAATGTGTTTTCACCAGGATCTGGATCGTGGATGGTCAGGAGGCCTGATGCTGATAAAATTACGTCTTCGTGGGCCAGCCCGGTATTATCGCCTCCGATGGTTGACGCGTCAGGTGTATTGTCCAAATGAATTGGCAACAAAGAGATGGCCTGTTGGCCACGGTTACCATGATCTATTGCTGTAATCGTTAGAACCGCTTGACCGAACCAATCTTTCGGAGGCGTCATCGAAAGCCCCAGCAAATCAGTGCTCGTCAAACTCCAGGATCCGTCTGGATTTTGGTGGCCATGCGAAAGAGATGATCCATTAGGTAATCCTGAAACGCAGACTTCAAGATCTTGGGCCGCTCCGTTACCTGAAAGTGCCTGAATAGTGAGCGGAAGCTCTTTATCTTCCTGACCGTTTGCTGCCAACACAGCAATTGCCGGACCATTGGGCACACTGGTTGCTGCCCCCGCACCGCCAAAAGCCCCGCCAACAGCTTTAGGGCCAGATGTTTGAGAAATTACAGATACCAGGCCGTTAATTGGAGCGGTGAACCCTGCGCTCTCGCCATGAAAATGATATGGCAAAGACGCGGGCACCTGCGACAGCTCCAGACCCGCAATAGTATTTCCAGTGGCCGTTGCAAGATTTGAAGGGGCCGAATTCTGCGATTCTGCTCCATTGCTGGATTGAGTTAAGGAGCTGCCTCCTGAAGTCTGGCCAAAAGATTTGGGCATCTGAACATATCTGTCAAGCTGACTGTAATCCACATCTGCTGCGGCCGCGCCTTTTCCTGTCTCCTCGGCTGGAGAAAACACCTCCCCGTCGCTATCAACGAACGCCCATCCAAAGCTATCATCGGAAAGGTGTTTTTCAGAAGGTTCCCGTAGCTTGGACAGCTTGATTTCTTTTGTGAGATCAGAAGACATAGACAATGCTCCGGCAATAAAATTTCATGAACTAGAAAGGTTAGATCATTTATCGTTCAGCGAAAGCCGTGCTGTAGCTGGCGTAAATCGGTTTCCACAAATACTGGAACAACGTTTTTGATCCAGTAACGATGTCGGCTTCGCCAGTCATCCCTGAACGCAACTGAAACCGATCCGGTTGGTTGAGAAATGCTTGTGTTTTAAGCTGAATTCGAACTTCATAATATGGGCCACGTTGCCTGTCTATCAGCGTCGTTGGTGATATTTCTTCAACAACACCTTCTAAAACACCAAAGCGGCTGGCATCAAAGGAATCTACTTTGACTATTACGGCTTGTCCGTTTCTTATGAAACCAACATCCTTCGGTGCTAGGTGCATCGAAAATCGATAGAGCGAATTTTCCGGAACGATCTCCGCAATCAGCCCGCCGGGCGCAATCACCTTCCCCTTGTCGGTGTCTGGAATGGAGTGAACAATGCCATCTATGGGCGACTTAACGGCTGTTGTGTCAAGCCGCTGCTGATAAATTGCTATTTTCTGCTGGATCTCATCAAGGCCTGCCTCAGACTTCAGCAGTTGTTGGCTTACCGCCACGCGTTCTTCTTGGCGCGCATGGGTGAGAGAACGTTCCAAGGCTTGCAACTCGTTTTTTAGAACTGTACTGCGGCCCTCCAAAATTGCTTTGTCGCGTTCAAATCTGGCATGTTCTTTGATAGCATCTATCAACCGTTCTTTTCGCACCAGACCTTTTTCGGAAAGCGATTCCATGGTGACGAGCGATTCTTGAGACACGTCAATTTGTGATTGCAACGCCGGCATTTCGATGGTGATTGCTTCCAGTGACGATTTTTTCCCGTCCATCTCAAATTCTATTTTCTGCTCTTTACTAACCAATGCCGCCTTGCGTAGCTCTGCGTCTCTCTGCTCTTCGCGGACAAGCTTTTCGTTCCCCTCTTCGAACTCCGAAAAATCTGCCTTTCTGTTTTCTAAGAAAGAGCTAAAGCTTTCTATTTCCAATGAAAGGACCATCTCTTGGCCCAAGGCCTGAGCAAGATTGGAAGTGGCTTCAACACTGTCGAATCTGGCAATTATCTGACCTTTTTTGACCGACTGGCCCTTTTCGACCAGAATTGCTTCAAGCTGGCCACCATATCGGCTTTCGACATGCTGATTAGACCCAATGGGCTGCACTTCTCCGCGGCCTTTGGCGAGTTCATCCACACTGCCCACAACGCTCCAGGCAATGAGAGCTGCAATTCCTATCGCCAGACAGACAACGCCAGCACGTATTTTTCGGACGGTTGGCGCATGGCTTAGCTGATCAATTTCAGTTGCTTTTTTCATAGGATTCTCGTTTCTCATGATGCCATTTCCAAATTCTTATCGTCTTTTGGGTCGGGCTTAATAGTTGGACCGAAATAGACAACACTTCCCCGATTTAAGATGAGTACGTTGTCGGCAATATCAGCGAGAGACACATCATGTGTTGCGACAACAATCGTCGCTTCACCTCGCCGTTCCGCAATCAGGTCGACGAGTTTTTCTTTATCTTCTTCGTTCGGCAAGTAGGGATCATCGAAAAGACAAACCGTACTATCGGATAAGCGTTCAATTTGTGAACGTATGTCGCAGTCTGATGGGATATATGTGAAATTTTGCAGCAAGTCCTCTGGGTTAAACTGCGAAATGTTGCGCCCGTCCAACAAAATGCTGCCGGACTGCGCTGAGACCAATCCAGCCATCGCACGTAATACCGTTGTTTTACCCGATCCAGTTGGCCCAAGAACGACTGTCACCTCGCCCGGCTTGATAACAAGAACAGCACCGCTAAGCGCTATATCTGGCTCTGAGTCATAGCGAAAGGAAACCTTATCAAAGGTGATTTGCGGCACGGCATCCGGCAAAATTTCTGAAGCCACTATCGAGCGCGAAGCGTAAGCAGGCATCAACAAGGATTTGAGTTGAGACCAACTGTTTTTGATTACACCTATCTGAGGCAGGGCCATAAATCCGGCCTGTGCCGGGCCTGTGACGCGCCAAGTCAAAAGCATGACCCCCATCAATTCACCGGATGTAATGACCCCGACGATCGCTAGATCAACACCCACAATCAGTGTCAGGAGCGCTGTCCCAGTGCCAAGCACATATCCGATAGACTGAATTGCACCAATACGGACGGCTTGGTGGTACCGAAGTTGAGCCGCACCAACGGCTAGTTCACCATACCGCTTAACCCAGCCTGCTTCTGAACCGCTCTCGCAAAGCTCATTACTACGTGTTTCCAGCATCGCATCATAGGACGCTTTTTCCCTGCTCACTACGTTGAATTTGGCAGCTTTTCTGCTGGAGCTTTTGCTCAAATACCAACCAAGAATAGCGAACGCCAAAAGGTAAATTCCAGGGATAAGAGCCATCCAACCACCGACATAGGCAATGGCTAGTATCGAGAGGAATATGAACGGAGCATCGAAAAAGGCCGTGGTATTGTTGGTCGCGAAAATATTTGCAGAACGCTCTGCAGAACTTCTTTGCGCAGACAATGATTGTTGGCTTTGTTGCGAAAGGACTGCGAGTGGTCCCAAGAGAATTGCCCGATCTACCGCTGCGGAAATTTCCCCCGACAGCCGCGCTTTTTCGCTTGCTAAAATCCCAGAGCGTACGCGACGTAACATCAAAATGATTGCCAATACAATCAACCCGCCGCTGATCAGAGTAATGAGGCTGCCTCCGGCATGCCCTCCAATGACTTTGCCATAAACAGACATTGTTATGAACGGGACAGCAAGTGCAAACCCGTTGATGAAAAATGATAATATGCTCGCATGTATCCAAGTATGCACTGCACGGCGTTTCATGTTTTCATATAAATTGAATTGTTGCAGACTCTGCGAAGGCCCAGCCAAAAGCAAAAAATCATTACAACCACGGAGTGCCGCAATCACGTCACCAACGCGTTCGGTTTTGTCTGAAATGACGGTTACGGCCCCGTCGCGCCAAAGGCAGCCAACAATTTTGTTTTCTATGATCGCCAAAAGAGCTGCATCACCGGCAGCCATCCAGTTCTCTGGATAGTGGGCGTGTGACTCGCTGCTTAGCCCTAGGTTTTTGGCAACACCCTCAAAACCCTGCAAACTTTCATGGCCACCGCCCTCCTCCATCATAGCCTGAATCCTGCGGTCGCTTACAGGGGTCCCTAGCGCATGCGCTATTTGTGCAATAAGCATATTCGCACTTTTCTGATCCCTAACTTCTGTCGCGCCTTCCGTTACTCCAACCTCTGAAGCAGCCGCATTTTGTGTTTTCTTTTTGGGGTCCATTAAGCAACTTCCACGTGTGACAACGGAGTTTTCATTTCAATTTTGCTGGAGGCTCCAGCGAGCAATTGAAATGAGGGCTCTCGGCTAATAATTATGACAATTTTTTCGCTGTTATGCTCATTCAGAAAAGAGGAAAGACAGTCCATTCCCGCTTTATCCAAACCGACTTCTGGCTGGTCCAAAACAACAATCGGGTTTCGGGCTGCAAATGCGCTTGCAATTGCCAACCGCTTTTGAACACCACTGGAAAGCTTACTTGTCGCCGAAGGTGACAACAATGTACCATAGCCATGCAGCATTCGGCTGACTGCTTCATCTAGACCAAGTTTGGTCGAGATCCCCCGAGCATCCGATTGATCAATCTCTCCAAATGAAGTCAGATTATCAAGGATGCTACCACCAAGGTTTTTCTGATGCGGACCCACATAACTTACGTACTGGGAAACAAACTCGTGTGACGTTCCAGTAGCGTCAGTCAAGTTAAGTTCTCCCGAGTATTTATGCCCCTTTATCAGAGCTTTGGACAAAAGATCAGCTTCGGTACGATTGTCAAAATTGATGCACAATACTGAAGGCGCCGAAACTTTTAAAGTGAGGTCAGACGTTTGAGAAGCACCATCAGAAATTGATAAATTTTTGAATTCAAGGTCGATAGGGGCTCCATCAAAATCTGCAGTGCGCGAGGCTCGCGCAATGACTTCTGTAATGTGTCGAGCGTTTTGCGCGCTTTTTTGAACCGCTGCGATCTTCGAGCGGACTCTACCGTTCATCAATGCCAATATTAAATTGGTCGCACGACCGCCAAGAATAGTACAGCCAGCCAACGCGCCGATGGACAGCCCACCGTTCAATGCTACATATGCACCGAATCCCACTATACCGATTGTCGTTGCCAAAGCAGCAATCTGCGTAACATCCAACAACAAAGACGATTGCGTTTGATATTTTTCCTCGGAAATAGCGCGCTGCGAAAACCTCTGGTATTGACCAAGCAACAGTGCAGGTAGGTTACCTTTCGACCTCAGTTCTTCATAATTTGAAAGCCCTGCCGTCATTTTGGAGTTCAGCTGGATTGTGCCTTTGAGGTAATCATCGAAAGCTTTGATGTAGGCACCTGATTGTGCGAAAATATAAATCCCAGCCACCACCGCAATAGCGACAGGTATGGCCGCCAGCCAGCCCCCTATGTACGCAATAATTCCAACGAACAAAAAGGCAAAAGGGGCATCATAGATACTAATATTTCCAGGGATATCGGGTTGCTTAAGGTCCTCATTGAACTCAGAACTGGGTTTTGAGGTGTCCATACCTACAAGCTCTGATTTCAACCTGAGATGTGCAAGAAACACCGAACGGGCCCAACGAGCAAAGCCATCAAGACATATAGCCAACGCAACGAAGAGAAACAGGAATGTTGCAGTTCCAATCGACTGGTTTGCGATGATACGGTCATAAACCTGAATGAGTGCAAGAGGCAGCATTAGGGCCAATAGGTTGGAGACCATCGAAACAACAATCAAAATCATTGGACTCATATTGCATTCCTAAGCTCACTAAATGTATCGACCCTTATACGGTGTATATCGGATTTGTAAATTCGTATTTAGGTTTAGTGTGGGTATCGCCGAGTTGTTTACTCAGCGTGACGGCATTCGGCCAACGCTTTGGAAGTTTCGAATAATATGCCTCAATCTAAAGAACTTTCACTGCCCTTGTGAGATCATTTCTTACGCGGCTCGGATTCATCATCGCTCTGCATTGAGCACAGCTGACGTTGAGAATATTCTGGCCGACTGGGGCACAATTATAAGCCGTAAAACAATCCGGCTGTGGGTAAACCACTTAGGTCAATATTTAGCAAAGTGCGTCCGTAGAGATCACCCGCCAAGTTTAGTGACTTAGGGTGGTCATAACCGATAAATTGCGAAGTAACATTAGGCCAGGAATAACATTCGCTCAGGACGCTGATCACAGTGGTCCATTCACGGTTTGGTTCCGTCCCTTTGATAGCATATTATGCAA
>JAWSVK010000022.1:0-95228 GCA_033851955.1 Marinosulfonomonas sp. | reverse complement strand
ACCGGAACTAAACGGGACAAGATCACTTAGTTTAAGCCGTCTTTGGTCCCAAAAATCCTGACAACGGACTGTGATTAATGCAAAGATGGTAATTAGCTTCCAACGCGTCCAGATTTTTAGGCAAGAATAATGCAACTCTTTGTGGAAAATTCTCAATAAACCAATTGATTCGTGGATCTTTATAATTGCAAACTTTAGAAATCGATCTCGCAACACGGGTTCTTGATGACCGGATGCAGGTGAACCTCATCCATCCAGGTGCCCGCTACGCATTTTATAACGATATTAGTCAATCATCACTGCTGCCAGTAGATCTACCATTTTTTGACATCCCAAATGGGCGCTCCGTTCCGGACGCTGACCAGATCTCCCCAATGCTCGAACGAGCAAGGGTCATTCGCAGATGGGCAAAACGATCGAAGTCTGAAGCGCACACTCCTCAACCTTCGCGAGACCTTGATTTTTACCGGACAGGCCTAAATCTACATGCTGGATCGCAAGGAGCACGGACAAGGCTCAGAAACGCCGCCCAGAAAATCCTTTGGGAAATGCCCGAAAGCAGCCTTGTAGTGATCTCTCAAAAGGTATTTCGGGCATGGCTGTACTAGCGGAATTAGGGCCGCGGAACGCCGTAAGATCTCGGGTCCAAGGGCGTGGACACTACGCTGGACTTGATTTTTTGGCGCGTCCGGTCACGGTTGTTAACAAGGTCCCTATGTTAGCCCTGCCTGCGGATGTGCTCGGCGCTGCTCGTTCAACCAGCGCAGCCCAAAATATCGGCGGTCACTCCGAGGATAGAATTCTTCGCCTTGCTTATGGCGACTATCAAAGGGACAGTGATTTTGTAGCGGGCGTAATGGCCAACACTGATGATTTCGACGCCCTTGTTCTGGGCCAAATGATTGATTTACACGTCGCCATCGAGCATTTCATTGAGACTCGTGAGGTTCTTGAACCTGGTCGGGTGACGTGGGCACGACCTGTCAAACACGCGCCATATCTTCATGCGACGATCAATAGCCCCGATGGCCGCGCATCTCTCGAGTCCAAAGGAATGGCTACTTTTGCCGTGAAATTGATAGGGATCGTAGCTGCTAGCAGCATTTCGCTTGCCGTAGCAGCTGATCTGATCGCTCAAGGCCAAATCATTGTCGCAAACAGCCAAGAATCTGGCGGGAGCACCGTGATAATCCAAGCTAGTGCGAACGCTTTGACAGATTTTTTCGCAACATCTGGATATTCGAACGATAAAGAGTATCTTGAAGGATTACAGAGCGGCCTCAAACAGAACGCAACAACGCCACAAGGGACGGCTCAGATTAAGCCATGACACCGATGACAGCTGACCAAGACCCAGATTGGACAAAAAAAGTCGTGGCCGCTTGGCAGTGCGCTCTAAAGTCGCGGATAATCTGTTTCGTTGTCTGGGCGCGGTGGATCCTCAGCATTGGACTGACCCTTTCAGCACTGCTGTGGTCGGCATATGTTCTGGGACAGGACATCAGCAATAACCTCACCAATGATTACAAGACGGTGCAGGAGGCCCAAAAGACTCTTCTACAAGATGCCCAAGAGTTTCGGGACGAGCTTCTCAATCCAAATATTGATGTCGCCATGGGAACTGAGCTCAAGGAGTTGAGGGAGAAGGCCCTAAATACGATTGCGGCCTTGGGTGGGATGCGTGCACCCAGCAATCGGATTGAAGACGCAAAACACGCGTATCGCGATGCACTGCAAGGGCTTATCGCTGTTTCCAACCGCCTCGCACGTGACGACGTTGCGGGCATGGCTATTCCCCTCCATAATGCCCTGCAAGGCGTTGCCAATCAGGGCGGCAATCTCAACGAAGAGATCAGCTATTTCCAAGGCGGTATGTGGCCTCAATTGAAGGCGGCTATTTTCTAGCTGATTCAACTAAGAATAATCTTCCTTCTTTTGGCCGTCTTTACCCGCTCAGGGTCGCCCGTCAAACATTGCAAGAGACACTATCTGCGCATAGCCGCCATTAATGCCCGAATTGCTCTGCTGTAAAACTCTCTGTCAAACACTGTAAATATCCGTGGCGAGCTACACTCACGCTCGTTTGTGCTGCCAGAATAAACGGCAGAGCCAAATTTTGGGCGGTGCCGGACCTCGATTTTTCTCATACCGGCCTCCCGTAGCTGCCCTCAAGGAATTCGGCAATTTCATCCAGCACACCAGCTTCAGCCAACGCATTCAGTTCAATCATCAGTTTATCGACAGCACTGACATACCGCTTGGTTGCAAGATCACGCGCGACCGGCGTTGTGAGAAGAGCATTCATGATTTTTCCATTGGGCTGCGCTGCAATCCGCAATTGCTGGACTTGAAACCACCGATCTGTTGGTAAAGTTTTCATGAAAAAGCCCACACGATCATAACGCCGCCCACAATTGAAATAATAAGGCTGATCAGCGCCAGCACATCACCGAGCCAGCTTTCCTCAACCCGCTGATTGACCCGAACCACCCACCGCCAGCTCGCGCCCAGGGAGGAAAGGCACGAGCCGACAGGCCCGCGACTACGGGGCTCCGGAGTGGATTGGAATTGCTCTGTCGTCCCTGCCGCAATCGCATGGGAATGCGCTGGATTAGCGGCAGGGACTGCCCTAGCATCGGATGTGCAACCAAACCGATGGAGGGAACTTTGGCCCGAAAAGACAACTATGAATTTCCTGAGCGGTATGTGTGGGAGGCAGAAGCGCATGCTAACGAACTCCTTGAATATTTTGATTTTGAGGAGAGAAAAGCGCTTCTGGAAACGCTTCAACAAGCGTGGGCGATCCTTTTGCCGCAATTCCAAAATCCGCCAAAACCTGCCTTTGTGTTTCTAGGGGAAGACCCCGCAGCTCAGGATCGTCGACTATCGAAACTGTCGCGTCCTGAGAGGAACATTCTGTGGCTTCAGGCTCGCTATCAGGCGCTTCAAGCAACCAAAGCGCTACGGCTCGCTCGATCTGTTGCAGGCGTGAGGGGGATGAAATACCGCCTAGCCGTGCGACACGCTGCTCAAGCCGCTTTGCCATTTCAGGACCAGCCATCCATAGAAGATCTGTTATTCTCCGAACAGGAGCAGTTAATGCTCGAATACCCCGACTGATCAGCACGTTGGGAATGCAAATTCTCGGATGCTGACGAATAGGAATGTGCTTTATTGACATCCGCCGGTTGGCATTGTCCACACAATATATTTTGCCTAACCTAGCGCGTCGTCGCGCGGCATAGGTCTTGGCAACTCCAACATTAATAAGTCCCGCTTTCAGCATCACACCGCGCCCTTATTCAGGTCGGCGGCGTGCTGTGCCATGCGGCGCTCGTAAATATGTGAGACGGTTTCGGCTCCAGCCGCTTCGATGAGTTCTGCAAGCAGAACTTTGCTCTTTGGTCCACCTGTTTGCCCAAAAGACACGTTACGAACCACTGCTTTGTTCACGTCGTTGCGAACACACCACGCATGCAGATTATCCCCATTGGCTCGAAAGCTTCCGACAATCGCCTCGCGCAGGATTACTCCTGGCTGGTATTTTGAAATATTCAATGCCATACAATCACCACTTTCATTGCCTGTGTTACTGGTGATATTAGTTATCCATACGGATAACGTCAGAGGAAAGGTGATCTATATGGACACCTTCGGTTTGCGCCTAAGAATGGAAAGGGAGCGCTTGGGTTTAAGCCAAACCGCATTTGCGGCCTTGGCTGACGCCAGCAAGCCTTCGCAAGTTCGCTACGAAAATGGGGGGAGGTATCCAGACGGATTATATTTAGAAAAACTTGCGGCCAAAGGCGTTGATGTTCAATTTGTCATCGCAGGCGAAAAAAACCCAACCTTACCGAACCGCACACTGCCACTTTCTGGCGATGTCCGAATTGGTGAGCAAGAATACTCGACAATCAAAGTCTATGATATCGACGCCTCTGCGGGCCTCGGCGTCATGCCAGTTTCCGAGGCCGTTGCCGATCAGATCGCCTTCACGCGCACTTGGCTGATCCGCCATGGCATACCGGCTGATATGTCAGCCCTTGTTCGGGTGCGTGGCGATAGTATGGAGCCTACCATTCCTGACGGCTCTTATGTCTTGGTCCAATTCAATATTGATCAATCAAACCTCAAGCCTGGAATTTACATCATCCGTCTTGATGATGCTTTTGTAATTAGACGATTGCAGTTATCGCCAAAGAGGGGAGGTAATTGGATATCCCTAATCTCGGACAACCCATCATACCCACCAACCATCATTAACAATCCTGGCGACACCTCTTTTGTGGCGATAGCAAAGGTCAGAACTATAATTTCGGAGGTGTGAACCCGCTTCGTGCTTTGTTTTTCCGGCTTTACATGTGGAAATCTGATTCAGCAGAAAATAGTGCCAAAAACAGCACCTGATCATATAGAGTGCGAACCCTTACTTAGTATGCTGCATAAGTGTTTGATTTTTTTCGCGCTAAGATTGGCTGAGCTAACAAAGTGATCATCGGCATCAACAGTCTCTATATCCGCTCCCTGCCTCAAAGCGGTCTGTGCCGCTTTGACAACATGTGCGAGAGGCGGTCGTTCGCTACATGGCACGTGAACTTGTGAGATGGTGCACACCAGACGTTGGCTGTCGTATGATGATATTAGCCTCAATGCTGCATTTACCATGCTATGAGCGTGTAACCACATCATGGCGTGTCGACAAACATTGACTCGAGGGTGTGCCTGCGTATTTTGGGGTAGCATGCTTTGATCAAACGGTTATTTCCGCATATCTAGCCGCGCGTAAATGAACAATATTACCTTTAGGACGACCATAATGACTGATAGAAATGATTTTACAAACTCAATTGCTTCCACCATATGCGACTACCGCCAAAGCGACCACGCCTGAGTACGTCGAGCGTTGGGTCAACCAGTTCGACGCGGCAGTACAATTACCAATTTTGCGTGAAATGGATCATGTTCTCAAGCAAACGTACTATTCAAAAGAAACGGTGCAGAATTTTTTGAGCGGCCTTTTCAATACAACAAAGCTTGTCGGTGATGACCCCAGCGCGTTTTGGAAAAGTGTAAGTTTTCTCGACATTCAGGGGGGGGCGGCGCAAGTCAGAAAGAGATGCTAGCGCTATTTGACCAGTTACTGCAAGACAACTGCGGCTTCAATGTTTCTGATTGCGGCAGCGTGCCTCATGCCTTCATCTATCTCGACGACGCAAGCTTTACAGGCAACTGAATTCTGCGGGATTTGCGCGACTGGGTTGCTAACAAAGCACCAGCAGAGACGACGGTTCACCTAATCACTATAGCGCATCACAGCGGCGGACAATACTATGCCAATACTAAGCTGAAAGAAGCGGCAACGGCGGCGGGAAAAAATATTGATTTCACTTGGTGGCGTTCGGTGGAGCTAGAAGATCGCCGTACATACACGCATTCTTCTGATGTGCTTCGCCCAGTCGAGATTCCGGAAGATGCCGCAGTTCAAGCCTATATGGCAGGTATGAGATTTGCTCCGAATCTACGTACGCCGGGTAATGTTGGTGGCCAAGGTATTTTCTCGAGCGATTAAAATAGACAACTTCTGGAACAGGAATTCTTAAAGGCAGGGGTGAAAATTAGGGGCATGTGTCCCCGCTTAGGAGACACTCAACGTCCCTTGGGTCATATGACTTTGGAAACATTGGGATTCGGCTCTCTTCTGGTTACCTTCAGAAATTGCCCTAACAATGCTCCACTAGCTCTATGGGCTGGAGACCCATGGTACCCGCTGTTCCCAAGAACCACTAACAGTACGACGTCGATTCGCAACTTTATGGCAATGTTGGCATTGGGTCGGGCCTGATGTCTCAACCAGGTCAAATTCGCACATACCATCCCTCCACTAGCGCAGTCTTTCGGAAAACGAATAAGCGCTTTGGCGGGCTGTCGAACATGGCTCCGAGTTTTCCTGTAGTTGTAAATGGAGTGCGCATCCGAACGTCAGAAGCGCTATATCAAGCCTGTAGGTTTCCTAGTAGGCCAGACATACAAAAGCAAATAATCGACGACCCCAGTCCAATGACAGCGAAAATGCGGAGTAAACCATTTCGTCAAGATACTCGTTCGGATTGGGACGCTGTTAGAGTAAACGTAATGCGTTGGTGTCTACGGATAAAACTTGCGCAGAACCAAGAGAGTTTTGGTCAATTGTTATTGTCTACAGGTAGTGTGCCAATTGTTGAAAAAGTACGCCGGGAGGACTTCTGGGGTGCCACAGAGATGCCTGACGGAATGCTTGTAGGCATGAACGTTCTGGGTCGCCTTCTGATGGAGTTGCGTGAGCAGTACACGAAAGAAGGCCCTGAGAGCTTTGGGCGTATCGAGCCACTTGAAATTCCTGAGTTTCTTCTCTTCGCCACACCTATCTTACCAATTGGAGCCACGGATACTGCGAAAATATCTGAGGTGGGCGAGAATGAAAACAATACGAAGAGTCGTCATTCTGACCGGCAATTATCATTTTTTAAGCATTCAACAGTCCCCCCAGAGGGTCGATAGCAATAAAAATGAGAGAGCCCGCGCTACAACACTGCATGTGACCGATAAACGGCAGCTTTGCGCCGTTTGGATATCTTTACAAAGTACACTTTCTGCGCCTTGCAGCCATTCATCGTGCGAGTGGTGCTGGTCACTATCTGCGCTTACATGCCGTTCATTGGTCGAGAGGTTGCTGATCACATTGGGCTTACATAGCCGTCATTCAGCAAAATCAGTTGCATGTTAGGCCTGTCGTTAACCTGGTTCCAATACGGTCTACAGCCTTATTTTGTTGGCGTTTTCTGCGAACATGCAACTGGCAGCAAAACATGCAAACCAAGTTGCATGTTCCAAGTTTTGTCATTTCTCATCGGGCCCTCTTAAAAACCCTGTTTTAGCCTTGTTTTATAGGGTGTTTAACGCTGCCTGAATAAACCAAGTTTAAACGGTCACAGGCTCACAGTCTTTGTCACAGAGCCAATTTCCGCCCTACTGCAATGTCACGCACAAAACTACATTCCTCACGCCCATCCCCCGAAAATTCCCTTATTTAACTGGCCCATTCGGTAACTTCCCGCTTCATCCTGGGTCTTCCGTCATCACTGTAATATTGTCTGTCAACGCACAGCTACAACAACCACCTCTGACTATTGACCCGAATCGCGGTCTTGGGTTATTAATTGAACAACTGTTCAATAACTCGCGGGAGTCCCCATGTTTAATGCTGTGATGAATTTCGATCTGGGTGAGGATGTGAATGCGATCCGAGATATGGTGCGCCGGTTTGCACAGGAGCGTATCAAGCCGATGGCCGCCGAGGTGGATTTGAGCAATGAGTTCCCCAATGAGTTGTGGCGTGAATTTGGTGAGATGGGGTTGCTGGGTGTCACCACGCCCGAAGCATATGGTGGCGCGGATATGTCTTATCTCGCCCATGTTGTGGTGGTTGAGGAAATCGCCCGTGCGTCGGCCAGTATCAGCCTGTCATATGGCGCGCACTCCAACCTGTGCGTCAACCAAATCAAGCGCAATGGCACTGAGGAGCAAAAGGTAAAGTTCCTGCCAAAACTGATTTCAGGCGAACACGTCGGCGCATTGGCGATGTCCGAGGCCGGGGCGGGATCAGACGTGGTTTCGATGAAATTGCAGGCCGAGAAAAAGAACGGTTACTACACCCTGAATGGCACCAAATTCTGGATCACCAACGGCCCTGACGCCAACACAGTTGTGGTCTATGCCAAAACCGATCCAGCGGCGGGCCCAAAAGGCATCACAGCTTTCATCGTGGAGACCGACAGCAAAGGATTCTCGACCAGTCCGCATTTTGACAAAATGGGCATGCGCGGCTCTAATACCGCTGAGCTGATTTTTGATAACGTTGAAGTGCCGTTCGAAAACGTGTTAGGCAAAGAAGGCAAAGGCGTTGCTGTGCTGATGTCCGGTTTGGACTATGAGCGGGTGGTTTTGTCCGGCATTGGTACCGGCATCATGGCCGCCTGCATGGACGAAGTGATGCCCTATATTTCCGAACGTAAACAGTTCGGCAAACCGATTGGAGAATTCCAGCTGATGCAAGCCAAAGTGGCTGACATGTACACGGCAATGAACTCGGCCCGTGCCTATACTTATGAGGTCGCAAAGGCCTGCGATCGTGGCGAAGTCACCCGCCAAGATGCTGCAGCTTGCGTGCTCTATGCCTCGGAGCAGGCGATGGTGCAGGCTCACCAAGCCGTACAGGCGATGGGCGGCACGGGCTATATGAACGAGAGCACGGTTTCGCGGTTGATGCGCGATGCCAAATTGATGGAGATTGGCGCAGGCACCTCGGAAATCCGCCGGATGCTGATCGGACGCGAATTAATGGGAGCAATGAAATGATCAAATCACTAACAATAGCGGCTACATTCATATTTTTTGGCGCAGCTTTGAGCGCACAGGAACTGGTGTTTTCAATGGAAGCCACAGACAGCTGTCTTGCGGTTAACAATAACTTGGACGCCCAAGAGAGCTGTATCGGGACGTCTGCGCAAATGTGTATGCAAAATACCACTGGTGGGCAAAGCACTGTCGGAATGGGCGGCTGCCTGGATGCTGAACGCGAGCAGTGGGACGGGCGCTTGAATGCGACCTACCAACAGGTGATGGCCAGCGAAAAAGCTGAAGACGCTGAAATGGCCGATATTGGCGCGAGCGTTCCAAATCGAGCCAACGCACTAAGAGACATGCAGCGGGCATGGATCATTTATCGCGATATGCGCTGCACCTATGTTCGGGCGCAATGGGGCGGCGGCACGGGTGGCGGGCCCGCGACTCTGGACTGTCTTATGAATATGACGGGCCAACAGGCGCTGTTCTTGCAAAGTATGCTCAATAACTAAGGAAATGCCGACATTACTGATTGCACTAGCGTTGTAGTCTGTTTCAACAGTCAAAGCTGAAGAAGTATTGTTTGCCGAAGATGTAGCGGTTTTGCGAACGTGCTTGGAGGGATTGGAGCCCAAGCCCGCTCAGAGCACTCGGGTACTCGCACCATTTTACATAGCATTGAGCAGGAAGTTCACGGCTGGGAGGTTTTGCTGAAACAAGAGCTTTGGAACGCTTTTATGGTCGCTATGTCTCGGGATCGTTTTGTTGGGAAAAGTTTGCCCCATAAGCGTTTATGCGAGCGAGCGCTCCGTAAGGGTCAAGACACATGGTTCGACCACCGCAACAACAATTGTCTGATTGCCGTAAAGCGGATTGGTGGAACAATAACACCAATCCGCAGTGCAGCATGCTGGGCAAAGATGACGGCGGACCGCACTCTATTTTTGCGCGGATTTTCGCAAGGATACCAAATGGAAAGATACTAATAAATGAAACTCACGTCTCAAGCGATTCCTAGCTCAGAAACCTTCAAAACCAACCGCGAGAACCATCTTGAGGCTCTCAAAGCCATCTCGGATGCTGCAGCCAAGGCCGCAGCGGGCGGCGGAGAGCGCTCGCGTGACCGGCACATCTCACGCGGCAAGATGCTGCCACGCGAACGGGTGGCGAACCTGTTGGATGCTGGCTCGCCCTTTTTGGAGATCGGTGCCACGGCAGCACATGGCTTGTACGATGGCGCAGCCCCCTGTGCGGGAGTGATCGCAGGCGTCGGTCAGGTGCATGGCCAAGACGTGATGGTGGTCTGCAATGACGCCACCGTTAAGGGCGGCACCTATTATCCGATGACAGTGAAAAAGCATCTGCGCGCTCAGGAAATTGCCGAGGAATGCAATCTGCCCTGCATCTATCTGGTCGACAGCGGCGGGGCGAACCTGCCCAATCAGGATGAAGTTTTCCCGGATCGCGACCACTTTGGGCGGATTTTCTATAATCAAGCGCGGATGAGCGCCAAGGGCATCCCGCAGATCGCGGTTGTCATGGGCAGCTGCACAGCGGGCGGGGCCTATGTGCCAGCCATGTCGGATGTGTCGATCATTGTGAAAGAACAGGGCACGATCTTTTTGGCAGGCCCACCTCTGGTCAAGGCTGCCACGGGCGAAGTGGTTTCAGCTGAAGATTTGGGCGGCGGCGACGTGCACACGCGACTATCAGGCGTGGCCGATTATTTGGCCGAGGACGACGCCCATGCGCTGGCCTTGGCCCGCCAAGCGGTGGCAGGGCTGAACCGCGGCAAACCTGACACGGTGCAGTGGCAAACCCCAGAAGAGCCCGCCTTTGATCCAGAGGAGCTGTTGGGGGTTGTGCCCGCCGGGTTGCGCACGCCCTATGACATCCGCGAGGTGATCGCGCGCGTGGTGGATGGCAGCCGGTTCGATGAGTTCAAAGCGCGCTACGGCGAAACGCTGGTGACGGGATTTGCCCACCTTAAGGGCTGTCCTGTGGGCATCATCGCCAACAATGGCGTATTGTTTTCCGAGGCCGCCCAAAAAGGCGCGCATTTTGTTGAACTGTGTTCCCAGCGTAAAATCCCGCTGGTTTTCTTGCAAAACATCACCGGCTTTATGGTTGGGCGCAAATACGAAAATGAGGGCATCGCGCGGCACGGGGCCAAATTGGTGACAGCGGTGGCGACCACCAATGTGCCAAAGGTGACGGTCGTTGTAGGTGGCAGTTTTGGGGCTGGCAACTACGGCATGGCAGGGCGGGCGTATCAGCCGCGTTTCATGTGGTCATGGCCCAATTCACGCATTTCGGTGATGGGCGGCGAACAGGCTGCCGGGGTCTTGGCCACCGTCAAGCGTGATGCGATTGAACGTGGCGGCGAGGAATGGTCGACCGAGGATGAGGTGGCGTTTAAGCAGCCGACGATTGACATGTTCGAGGAACAATCGCACCCGCTCTATGCCTCGGCTCGGATGTGGGACGACGGTGTGATCGACCCGCGCAAAACCCGCGATGTGCTGTTTCTAAGTCTGACGGCGGCGCTGAATGCCCCGATTGAAGACACCAAGTTTGGTCTGTTTCGGATGTAGGTGGCAAAGAGATTTTAAGCCTGCGGCGCGGATATTTAGGAAAAGAAGAAAGGCCAATGATGCAAACCCGATTGACCAGACAGTATAAGCTGAAACATCCGATCCTTTCGGCGCCAATGGCGATGGTGTCGGGCGGCGCATTGGCGGCCTCGGTGACGCAGGCGGGCGGTTTGGGTTTGATTGGCGGCGGCTATTGCGATGCCGACTGGATCATGCAGGCGTTTGACGACGCGGGCACGACGCGGGTTGGCTGTGGCTTTATCACGTGGAAGCTGGCGCAAAACCCGGATCTGTTGGCGCGCGTGTTGGCCCGCAACCCAGCTGCGCTGTTTCTATCATTTGGTGATCCAGCGCTTTTTGCAGAGCAGATAGCGGCGGCAGATGTGCCGCTGATTTGTCAGGTGCAAACCCTGCGTGATGCCAAACATGCGGCGGACGTCGGAGCCGATGTGATCGTTGCTCAAGGGGGCGAGGCGGGAGGCCATGGCGCGTGCCGTGGGACCATGACATTGGTGCCCGAAGTGGCCGATTGGCTGGCTAAGAATGCGCCGGATGTTTTGCTTTTGGCCGCTGGTGGCATTGCGGATGGGCGCGGATTGGCAGCCAGTTTGATGCTGGGGGCGGACGGGGTCTTGGTTGGATCGCGCTTATGGGCCAGCGACGAAAGTCTGGCCCATCCAAACATGATCAAGGCCGGGATCGCGGCCACGGGCGATGAAACCATACGCACAACCGTAATCGATGTCGCACGCGCGTTAGACTGGCCAGAGCCTTACACCTGCCGTGTTTTGGAGAACGCATTCACCGACCAGTGGCAAGGCGATCTGGACGGGTTGCTGGCCGCGGCCAAAAGCGAAGCGGCCCGTTGGGCGGCGGCGTTAACGGCAGGCGATACAGAGACTGCGAATGCAATCGTGGGCGAGGCGGCTGGGTTGATCCATTGTCGTGGGTCTGCGGGGGATATTATCAATGAGATTGTAGCGGAGTCTGAGGCTGTGATGCGCAGTTGTTCAGCACGTTTGGAGGCATAGATGTTCACTAAAATTTTGATTGCGAACCGTGGCGAGATTGCTTGTCGCGTGATGGAAACGGCACAGCGCATGGGGGTGGCCACGGTGGCCGTTTATTCCGATGCCGATGCGGTGTCCAAGCATGTGGCAATGGCGGATCAAGCGGTTCATATCGGCGGGTCGGCTCCCTCGGACAGCTATCTGCGGGGCGAGGTGATTATTCAGGCGGCCTTGGACACCGGCGCGCAGGCGATCCATCCCGGATACGGTTTTTTGTCAGAGAACCCAGAGTTTGTTGAAGCCTGCAACGCGGCGGGGGTGGTGTTTATCGGCCCGTCGGCATCGGCAATCCGAGCGATGGGTCTTAAGGATGCGGCGAAGGTATTGATGCAAGACGCGGGTGTACCTGTGGTGCCGGGCTATCTGGGTGAAAACCAAGATCCTGCGCATTTGGCCGTTGAGGCGGGTAAAATTGGTTATCCGGTGTTGATCAAAGCCGTTGCGGGCGGTGGCGGCAAAGGCATGCGACTGGTCGAGGCGGCGGCCGAGTTTGCCGATGCGCTGACGGCGGCCAAGGCCGAGGCGTTGAACGGGTTTGGCAATGATCATGTGTTGATCGAGAAATACATTCAGCAGCCGCGCCATATCGAAGTGCAAATTTTTGGCGACGGCACAAAAGCTGTGCATTTGTTCGAGCGTGACTGCTCACTGCAGCGGCGCCACCAAAAGGTGATCGAAGAAGCGCCAGCCCCTGATATGACCGAGGATGTCCGCGCGGCGATGGGCGCGGCGGCTGTGACAGCGGCTGAGGCAATTGGTTATAGTGGGGCGGGCACCATCGAGTTTATTGTCGATGGGGCAGGTGGTCTGCGGGTAGATGGGTTCTGGTTCATGGAGATGAACACGCGTTTGCAGGTAGAACATCCGGTGACCGAAGCTATCACCGGCGTTGATCTGGTGGAATGGCAACTGCGGGTGGCCGCAGGCGAGCCCTTGCCAAAGGCGCAAGATGAGTTGCAGATCAATGGCCATTCGTTTGAGGCGCGGTTATATGCAGAGGATGTGCCAGCGGGTTTCTTGCCTGCCACGGGGACATTGACGCATTTGGCGTTTCCGGACACTGCGCGCGCGGATTCAGGTGTGCGGGCCGGGGATGTGATCTCGCCGTTTTACGATCCTATGATTGCGAAATTGACGGTACATGGCGGCAGCCGCGCCGAGGCCCTTGGCAAATTGGCGCGGGTTTTGGAGACGACTGAGGTGGCCGGATCGGTGACGAACTTGGCGTTTTTGCGGGCGTTGGCCTTGCATGACGGGTTCGGGCGCGGTGAGGTTGATACAGGACTGATTGCCCGCGATCTGGAGGCTCTTGTTGTGGAGCCTGTGGCCAGTGCGGCCGTTGTGGCTTTGGCGGCAATCGGGGCTTTGGAGCTGGATCGGAACGCAAGCGGCTTTGCCTTATGGGCGCCGTTACAGCGGGCGGTTGTATTGCGCAGTGGCGAGGATGAGATCGCGGTGAAGGTTGCCACGTTAGGGGCGGGCCGGTTTGAGGTTTCGTTTGGCGAAGCCGTGCATCAGGTCGAGTGCGCCGTGCATTGGCAGGTGGATGGCGAGAGCATCAACGCCAATGTGGTTCTATTGGGCGGTAGCGTCAGTGTATTTGCCGGACATGGATTTCATTTTGATATAGTTGATCCGCTAGAGGCGGATGCGAACCATGCGGGCGATGGCAATTTGATTGAAGCGCCGATGCCGGGATTGGTGAAAGCTGTGTTTGCCAAGGTGGGACAAGCGGTGGCTGAGGGCGACCGTTTGGCGATTTTGGAAGCCATGAAGATGGAGCATGCTTTGTTGGCGGTGCGTGATGGTGTTGTGGCCGAGGTGTTGGTGGCGCAGGGCGATCAGGTAGAGGCTGGAGCCGCGTTGATCCGTTTGGAAGAGGTTAGCTAAATGGAGACCCTGCGGGTCGCTTAGTATCTCGCCCAAAAGGGCTCGGGATTTGCCTGCGGCGCAGGTACTTTTGGCAAGAAGAAAGGGACAAGGATGGGTATTGTATTACATCATGCGTCACAGGCGCGCAGTTTTCGCACGCTTTGGTTGATGCAGGAGATGGGATTGGAGTTCGAGGTTAAGGCTTGGGACTTTTTCAGCAAATCCATGCGGGGGCCGGAGTTTCGGGCTTTGTCGCCAGCAGCGCGGGTTCCGGCGTTGGAAATCGATGGGCGGGTGTTGTTTGAGTCAGGTGCGATCACTGAATACTTGGTTGAAACGCAGCCCGAGAGTGGGCTGGGCCGTGCCGTTGGGGATGTCGAGCGGGCCGATTGGTTGCAGTGGTTGCATTATGCGGAAACCATTGGCCAGCATTTGGCCAATCTGACCCAGCACCATATTGTGTTGCGTGATCCTTCTATGCGCTCGCCCACTGTGATGCGGTTGGAGGCCAAGCGGTTGGAGAGGGTTTTGGCGGCTGTGGATCGCGTGGTCGCGGGGCAGGATTATTTGCTGCCAAGCGGATTTTCGGCGGTGGATGTGAATGTTGGCTACGGGGTGATGATCGCACGGCGATTTGTGCCGTCCGACCTGATGCCTGATCTGGATCGCTATTTTCACCGACTTGAGGCGCGGTCTGCTTTTAAACTGGCCAAGGCGCGGGATGGTGATACGGTGATCTACAAGGACGCGTTTTATTCACCACCTGAGGAGAGCCAAGCATGAACACAAATTTTGTAGAAATATTTGAAGTTGGGCCAAGGGACGGATTGCAAAACGAGGCACGGGCCATTCCGGCGACCGAAAAGATTGCCTTGGTGGACAAGCTGTCTGAGGCTGGGTTTCGTCACATTGAGGTGACCAGTTTTGTGTCGCCCAAGGCCGTGCCACAAATGGCGGATGCGGCTGAGGTGATGGCTGGGATCATGAAAACGGACGGAGTGGCCTATTCGGCGTTGACCCCGAACACCAAGGGCTACGAGGCGGCGATTGCGGCGGGTGTGGACGAGGTCGCGATATTTGCCTCTGCTTCGGAAGGGTTTAGTCAAAAGAACATCAATTGCTCGATTGCCGAAAGCCTTGAGCGGTTTGCGCCAGTTATTAAGGCGGCACGCCATGCGGATATTCCTGTGCGCGGCTATGTGTCTTGCGTTACGGATTGCCCGTATGACGGTGCAGTGGCCCCTGAGGCTGTGGCGCGGGTCGCGGCGGATTTATTTGCGGCGGGTTGTTACGAGATCTCGCTGGGCGATACTTTGGGTCAAGGCACGCCTGACACGGTGGCGCGGATGTTGCTGGCGGTTCTAAAAGAGGTGCCTGCGCATCGGTTGGCGGGGCATTTTCACAATACGGGTGGTCACGCGATGGCCAATATCGACGCCTCATTGGCGCTGGGTTTGCGGGTGTTTGACACATCAATCGGTGGATTGGGCGGTTGCCCGTTTGCGCCGGGTGCCGAGGGCAATGTGGCGACCGAAGATGTGCAAGAGCATGTCACCGGATTGGGCTACGAAACCGGGTTGAGTAGTGAGATTTTGGCCGAGGCTGCTGTGATGGCACATAAAATGCGAGGCTAATAATGGTTGAGATCAGCATTGATGCGCGTGGCGTGGCAACGCTTGCGCTGAACAATCCAGACAAGCACAATATTCTCGCGCCCGAAGTGATCGCTGGCCTGACGCAGGCTGCGGCGTCTTTGGGGGCTGACCCTGCGGTGCGGGTGGTGGTGTTGACGGCCAGTGGCAAGAGTTTTTGCGCCGGTGGTGATCTGACGTGGATGCAGATGGCGATGGCGTCGGACGGGCCGACACGCATGGCTGAAGCCCGTAAGCTGGCCACCATGCTGCAAGCTTTGAACACCATGCCAAAGCCGTTGATCGGCCGCATTCAAGGCCAAGCCTTTGGTGGTGGTTTGGGCATGATGTCTGTCTGTGACGTTGCGATTGGTGTGACGGGCGCACGGTTTGGATTTACCGAAACCAAGCTGGGGGTGATCCCTGCCACCATTGGCCCCTATGTGATTGCGCGGATGGGCGAGGCTATGGGGCGGCGGGTGTTTATGTCCTCTAGGCTGTTTGAGGCTGAGGAGGCTCAAGCGCTGGGTTTGTTGGCGCAGGTGGTTGCGCCCGAGGACTTGGATGCGGCGGTTGAAGTCGAGGTTGCAGCATATTTAAAATGTGCGCCCGGGGCTGTGGCGGATGCCAAGGCGTTGGCGCGTCGGTTGGGGCCGGTGATTGATGACGCGGTGATTGAGATGACGGTTCAGGCGTTGGTGGATCGTTGGGGCAGTGCGGAAATTCAAGAAGGAATTTCGGCGTTTTTTGAAAAACGCAAAGCCGCATGGGTGGTTGACGGGTAGCTCATCCTAGTTAAGCGGAGTTGCTGTCGCAACGCTCTATATCTTGGCCCCACAAGGGGGCCGCGGGGCAGGGGCTGTCAGCCCCTCTTGCGCGGCGCAATTCACCCCGAGGATATTTAACAAAAAGAGAAGTTGAGGATTCGAGTTGCTGGGGCAGGAGTCGTTTTAGTAAATCCTTGATCCAGATCAGTGTATGATTGCAAACAATTGGCGATTTGAGTACAAATAAGCAGCAAAGTTGCTATTGGTTCTGTTGACCCGCCCATAAGGCAGGGTTAGACCAGCACCCAGCAACAACATGCGTCGATTGCCGCACTGAGGAGCCACACGTGGAAGACCTTTTAAGAGAATACCTCCCCATCCTTGTTTTTCTAGGCATGGCAACTGCATTGGGGGTCATTCTGATCCTTGCTGCTGTCATCCTTGGGCCAACGAATCCTGATCCCGAAAAACTAAGTGCTTATGAGTGTGGCTTTGCCGCCTTTGATGATGCGCGGATGAAATTTGATGTGCGGTTCTATTTGGTCGCCATCCTGTTCATTATTTTCGATCTGGAGATCGCATTTTTGTTTCCTTGGGCTGTGGCCTTTAAGGATTTAACTGCCACAGGGTTTTGGTCGATGATGGTGTTCTTGGGCGTTTTGACCATTGGGTTCGCTTATGAGTGGAAAAAGGGAGCCCTGGAATGGGAGTGATGACTGGTGCCAACACGGCCGGAGCTGATAAAGAGGTCTCCACCCGGGCTATGAATGACGCGCTGGCAGACAAGGGTTTTCTGCTGACCACCTCTGATGACATCATCAACTGGGCCCGCACCGGCAGCCTGCACTGGATGACCTTTGGTTTGGCCTGTTGTGCGGTTGAGATGATGCACACAGCGATGCCCCGTTATGATATCGAGCGTTACGGGTTCGCGCCACGCGCCAGCCCACGCCAATCCGACGTGATGATCGTGGCGGGCACCCTGACCAACAAGATGGCACCGGCTCTGCGCAAGGTTTATGACCAGATGCCAGAGCCGCGTTATGTGATCAGCATGGGCAGCTGCGCCAATGGTGGCGGTTATTACCACTATAGCTATTCTGTGGTGCGCGGCTGTGACCGGATCGTACCGGTTGATATTTACGTGCCGGGCTGTCCACCCACAGCCGAGGCATTGGTGTACGGTGTGTTGCAATTGCAGCGCCGAATTCGCCGTACTGGCACGATCGTAAGGTAGGGGGCTGATATGTCTGACGCATTGAATGAACTTGGCGCACATATTGAGCTGAAACGCCCCGATGATGTGTTGTCTTATGAGGTTACCAACGGCGAATTGACGCTGCTGATCGCGCCAACTGCATTGGTTGGGTTGGTTGAGTTTTTAAAGGCAGATTCGGCCTGCAAGTTCTCGTCCTTAGTTGATATCACAGCCGTTGATTACCCGACCCGCGCCAAGCGGTTCGACATGGTGTACCATTTCCTGTCGATGTACCAAAACCATCGCATCCGTCTAAGGTGTGCCATTCGAGAAGACGATACTGTGCCCTCGATCACAGATGTGCATAAGTCAGCGGATTGGTTTGAGCGCGAAGTTTTTGACATGTTTGGCATCCTGTTCACAGGCCACCCCGATCTGCGCCGCATTCTGACGGATTACGGGTTTCGCGGCTATCCATTGCGTAAAGATTTCCCGACAACGGGTTACACCGAAGTGCGCTATGACGATGCTGAAAAACGGGTGGTTTATGAGCCGGTGTCGCTGGTTCAAGAATACCGCCAGTTTGATTTCATGTCCCCATGGGAGGGCGCGCAATATATCCTGCCCGGCGACGAAAAATCTGAGGGGGACGCGAAATGATGGACGGCTCAAAATTTGATGACGGATCGGTCGACGCCCGCCAAGGCGAGCAAAATATCCGCAATTTCAACATTAACTTTGGTCCGCAACACCCTGCGGCCCACGGCGTTTTACGTATGGTGTTGGAGTTGGACGGCGAAATTGTAGAACGGGCTGATCCGCATATCGGACTTTTGCATCGCGGCACCGAAAAACTGATGGAAAGCCGCACTTATCTGCAAAACCTGCCCTATTTTGACCGGCTGGATTATGTGGCCCCGATGAACCAAGAGCACGTTTGGTGCTTGGCGATTGAAAAGCTGACAGGCACCAAAGTGCCGCGCCGCGCCCAGTTGATCCGCGTGCTCTATTCCGAAATTGGCCGCATCCTGAACCACCTGTTGAATGTCACCACCCAAGCCATGGATGTTGGCGCATTGACCCCGCCACTATGGGGGTTCGAGCAGCGCGAATTCTTGATGACATTCTATGAGCGGGCTTGTGGCGCACGCATGCACGCCGCCTATTTCCGCCCGGGCGGTGTTCACCAAGACCTGCCGCCTGAATTGATCGAGGACATCGCCACGTGGTGTGTCACGGAGTTCCCGCAATTCATGGAAGACATGGACGGTCTGCTGACTGAAAACCGTGTGTTCAAGCAGCGTAATGTTGATATCGGCATTGTCTCTGAGCAAGACATCTTGGACTGGGGTTTTTCCGGTGTGATGGTGCGTGGCTCGGGGCTTGCGTGGGATTTGCGACGCTCGCAGCCGTATGAATGCTACGATGAATTTGAGTTCGACATTCCGGTTGGCAAAAACGGCGATTGCTATGATCGCTACCTGTGCCGGATGCAAGAAATGCGCGAAAGCGTCAAGATCATCCTTCAGGCCTGCGAAAAACTGCGCAATGAGCCGGGCGATGTGCTGGCGCGGGGCAAGCTGACGCCACCGACACGTGGTGAGATGAAGACCGATATGGAAGCGCTGATCCACCACTTTAAACTATACACCGAAGGGTTCCACGTACCGGCTGGCGAGATTTATGCCGCGGTCGAGGCCCCCAAGGGCGAGTTTGGTGTCTATCTGGTGTCTGACGGATCAAACAAACCGTATCGCGCCAAAATCCGTGCGCCAGGGTTCTTGCATCTGCAGGCTATGGACTATGTCGCCACAGGCCACCAATTGGCCGATGTTGCGGCCCTGATGGGGACGATGGATTTGGTGTTCGGAGAGATTGACAGATGATGAGAGCAACTACACTGATCATGGCGATTGCAGCAAGTTTCTGCGCAGCGCCACTTGTTGCGCAAAACGTGCAAGACGACAATTCCGGTCTTTACGAATTGATCGACCTGTCTGACGGCTATTTCAGCATCCGCGAAAACGTGGTGATGATAGAGGGCGAGAGCGAGATCAAGGCCTGTCACTTTGGTCTATCCGCTGAATTCTTTGCGGCCTACGGCGCACAACACGCCGAAGCCATTGAACTTACGCAGCCCAGCGTAATCTGTGTGCCGCTTGAGGCGCTGACCGTGGCCACGACCGATTCATCGATCAACAGCAGTCGCGCGCTCTATGATTTCATCGACACTTCGGAAAGCTATGTCCAAGTGAAACAAAGCATTGTGATGATCGAGGGTGAAGAGGGCATCGAATTTTGCCACTTTGATCTAACGGACGAATATTTCGCAGCCGTTGGCGCTGGTGATGACGCGGCCATGGCGATGAACCAACCCACTGTGACATGTGCGCCGTTTGCGGATGTGAGCAAATGATCAACCGTGCCAACAGTGAACGAACAATGACCAACGAGGGATGCCTGTAATGCTGCGACGTTTGCACCATACGCAACCAGATGATTTTGCCTTTACCACAGCCAATCAGGCTTGGGCCGAAGCGCAAATCACCAAATACCCTGAAGGCCGCCAGGCCAGCGCAATCATCGCCCTGTTGTGGCGTGCGCAGGAACAGACTGGATGGTTGACCCGCCCGGCGATGGAATATGTCGCCGATATGCTCGATCTGGCCCATATCCGTGCCTATGAGGTCGCCTCGTTCTACTTTATGTTCCAATTGAAACCCGTTGGTTCTGTTGCGAATATCCAGATTTGTGGCACCACGTCCTGCATGATCTGCGGGGCCGAGGATTTGATCGGGATTTGCCGCGAGAAAATTGCTCCAAACCCGCATGAATTGTCGGCGGACGGCAAGTTCAGCTGGGAAGAAGTCGAATGTTTGGGGGCCTGCACGAATGCTCCCATGGCGCAGATCGGCAAAGATTTCTACGAGGATCTGACGGGCGCGCGGTTCAGCGAAATTTTGGATGAATTGGCGGCTGGAAATGTTCCTGTGCCAGGCCCACAAAACGGTCGTTACGCGGCCGAGCCTTTGGGTGGCCTGACGTCGCTGACGGATTACGACAGCGGCAAAACACAGTATAACGCCTCGGTTCAGGCTGCGGTTGATCTGGGCGACACGATCAAAAAGATCGATGGTACAGAGGTTCCTTTGTTGACGCCGTGGTTGGGCAAATCCGCCAAGCGGCCTGTTGCAAAGAAAGCGACGACCAAACCTAAAGCCGTTGTAAAACCAAAAGCCAAAGTCGCCGCCAAGCCTGCTGCGAAAACCAAAACGGCAGCCAAGCCTGCTGCGAAAACCAAAACGGCAGCCAAGCCTGTTGCCAAAGCCAAGCCAGCCCGCAAACCCGTGGCCAAAGACGGCAAACCCGAGATGCTGAAAAAGGCCCGTGCAGGTGGGGCGGATGATCTAAAACAGATCAAAGGCGTTGGACCGAAGTTGGAGACGTTGTTGAACAAGATGGGGTTCTATCACTTCGATCAGGTTTCAGGCTGGCGTGCCAAGGAAATCAGCTGGGTTGATGAAAACCTAGAAGGTTTTAAGGGCCGTGTGAGCCGCGATGAGTGGGTCAAACAGGCCAAAATCTTGGCCCGTGGCGGAGCAACCGAGTTTTCCAAGAAAGTGAAGAAGGGCGGCGTTTATTAATGTCGCTTTATTCAGAAAGTTTCACAGTAATGAGTGAGAGAGCAAAACACAGCAACAAGAGCAAGGGCCCAATCTGGGTAACCGTAGCCAGCTGTTTTGCGTGTAACATCAACAGGGTAATGTAGGGGAATAACAAGATGAGTACTGAAAACGAAGGTGGACTGTTTAGCTGTCCTGTCATGTGTTGGATCATTGGCGCATTGTTGGGACTGGCAACATACCTGATACTGGTTGGCCTATCTGGTCTGGGAATGGTCCTGTCTTTAATCATCGCACTGGTGGTCTTTGGTGCTGCTGGCTATTTGTTGGGCCAGTTTTTCTGTAGCGCCTCAGGGTCCGGTTCAGAGTCGGAACATGGTCATCCTGCCCGCCATGACCACGATATCGCCGCCACCAAAGCATCCGTTGTTGCAGCTGACAGCGCAGGCGCAATGGTGTCAGGCGTGCCTGAAGTAACTACGAAAACAACAAGTGTAGGCGCAGCGGCAGCGGCGTCAAAGTCTAAACCGGCTGCCAAAGCCAAGGCTGCGACTAAGGCTGCGACTAAGGCTGCGACTAAGGCTGCGAAACCAGCGGCCAAGGCCAAAGCAGCGGCCAAACCTGCAGCGAAAGCCAAGGCAGCCAGCAAACCAGCTGGCAAAACCAAACCAGCGACCAAACCTAAAGCTGCAGCTAAGCCTAAGGCAGCAGCGAAAGCAGCGGCAAAGCCTAAGACGGCAGCCAAAGCGGCGGCGAAATCTACGACCGCAACCAAAGCAGCAGCCAAGCCTAAAACGGCGACCAAAGCGGCAGCCAAACCAAAAACAGCAACCAAACCAGCTGCAAAAGCCAAAGCTGCCACGAAACCTGCGACCAAGGTCAAAGCAGCTGCAAAACCTGCAGCAGCTAAAGCTGCAGCCAAACCCGCCGCAAAATCAGCCGCCAAGAAACCAGCTGCGAAAACGGCGAGTAAGCCTGCACGCAAACCTGTGGCCAAAGACGGCAAGCCCGAGATGCTGAAAAAGGCACGGGCCGGTGGGGCTGATGATCTGAAACAGATCAAAGGTGTCGGACCAAAGCTAGAAGGCAAATTGAACGACATTGGGCTTTACCACTTTGATCAAGTCGCCGATTGGCGCGCCAAAGAAGTGGAATGGGCCGACAACAATCTGGTTGGTTTCAAAGGCCGCGTGAGCCGCGATGAGTGGGTCAAGCAAGCTAAGATTTTGGCCAAAGGCGGCCAAACCGAATTTTCGAAGAAGGTCGCCAAAGGCGGCGTCTACGAGAAAAACAAAAAGTAAGCGAGACACTAAGAAGCGAGACGATAAGACATGACATTGAGCCCCGACCAAGAAGAAGCACTGGCGCGCAAATCGCGTTTTGTGGCTGTGGTTATCGCAGTGACAATGGTGCTTTGGATGGGGGCTCAGTGGTTGGGTGGACAGATTGGTTTGCAAACCAAATACGTCTTCCTGTTTGATCTGGCCACGATGGCCGCGTTCATTTGGGCGATGATCAACACCTATCAAATTTGGCGCACGCGCCGCGACAGCAGAGGATAAGGCCCATGCTTAAGGATCAAGACCGGATCTTTACCAATCTATACGGGATGCATGATCGCTCCCTTAAAGGTGCGATGGCCCGTGGCCATTGGGATGGCACCGCTGCGATCCTGAAAAAAGGCCGTGACTGGGTTGTGGAAGAGGCCAAAGCCTCGGGCCTGCGTGGCCGTGGTGGCGCTGGCTTTCCGACGGGCCTGAAATGGTCATTTATGCCCAAAGAATCCGACGGTCGTCCGGCCTATCTGGTGATCAACGCCGATGAATCAGAGCCCGGCACCTGTAAAGACCGCGAGATCATGCGCCATGATCCGCACACCTTGATCGAGGGCGCGCTGATTGCGGCCTTTGCGATGAATGCGCACGCCTGCTATATATACATTCGCGGTGAATTTATTCGCGAGCGTGAAGCGCTGCAGGCGGCGATCGACGAATGTTACGACGCTGGATTGCTGGGCAAAAATGCCGCCAAATCCGGCTGGGACTTTGACCTTTATCTGGCCCACGGCGCTGGCGCCTACATCTGCGGCGAAGAAACCGCGATGTTGGAAAGCCTAGAGGGCAAAAAAGGCATGCCGCGCATGAAGCCACCATTTCCGGCGGGCGCGGGACTGTATGGTTGCCCGACCACAGTGAACAACGTTGAAAGCATCGCGGTGATCCCAACGATCATGCGGCGCGGCGGCAGCTGGTTTTCCAGCATGGGACGCCCCAACAACGCGGGCACCAAATTGTTCGGGATTTCCGGCCACGTGATCAACCCCTGTGTGGTTGAAGAAGAAATGTCGATCCCGCTGCGCGAGTTGCTCGAAAAACATTGTGGCGGTGTGCGCGGCGGCTGGGACAACCTGAAAGCGGTTATTCCGGGTGGCTCATCCGTGCCATTGCTGCCACGCGATGTGGCGGATGAATGTATCATGGATTTCGATTGGCTGCGCGAACAACGCTCGGGTTTGGGCACGGCGGCGGTGATCGTCATGGACGAAAGCACGGATGTGATCAAAGCGATCTGGAGGCTGGCTAAGTTTTACAAACACGAGAGCTGCGGGCAATGCACCCCTTGCCGCGAAGGCACCGGTTGGATGATGCGCGTGATGGAACGTCTGGTCACAGGCGAGGCCGAGGTTGAAGAAATCGACATGCTGCTCGACGTGACCAAACAGGTCGAGGGCCACACGATTTGTGCGCTTGGCGATGCGGCGGCTTGGCCGATTCAAGGGCTGGTGCGCCATTTCCGTGACGAGATCGAAGATCGCATTAAACATAAGAAAACAGGGCGGGTTTCCGCTGTGGCGGCGGAGTAGACTGTGAAAAAGCTCGCTTTCATATCAATCACCAGCATTTTGCTTGGCCTCACCGGTTGTGTTCAGACCTTTGAGGAGCATGAGAGACGTGAAAACGCCCAAAATACGATTGTCGAACAAGTGACCCATGATGGAGTCGCATTTGATATCAAAATGGTACCTTACGACTTCTGGGCAAGTTATGATCGGTCTGCTGACGGCTTAATTGATATGAATGCTACTCTGCTATCTGGTTTGGACTATGGTAGCCCCTCGGTATATGTCTCACGAGTTGACGGGACGAAAATGACAAAACGGAATGAACATTTCGCGCGAAAAATTGCGGAAAGCCGTTGTGTGGCACACCCCGAATTCAGAAGAGAAACGGTTTTTGGCGCAGCAGTTTCGCTTGACGATGGTGTTTGGAAGTTTATGGAGTTGTGCACATGACAATGGCTCCAAAGCACATGAAAACACGCGAAAATCTGCCTGTCATGATGCAGTGTTATTGCATATCAACGGGGCCAAACCCCATCTCCTTTTTAGCAAAAGGAGACTATTATGTTTGATATTCGTAAAACGATGACGGCTGCCCTGACGGTATTTGCAATGACAACGGTAAGTGTTTCGGCGCTGACTCCACTGCCCCAAGAAGCACACATCAATCACTCGCTGATGTCTGGCGTGGCGGCAGATCGTATCCGCAAAACCTGCCCCAGCATTTCGGCACGTATGATCACGGCTTGGAGCAAGCTGAACGGTTTGAAGAGCTATGCTGAGAACAAAGGTTACAAAGAGGCCGAAGTTCGTGCGTTCCTGAAAAATCCAACTGAAAAGGCCCGCGTCAAAGCGATGGCTGCGGACTACCTGAAATCGCATGGCGCGGTGGCGGGCAATGCCGAAAGCTATTGCATCCTGGGCCGCCAAGAAATCACCAAGAACAGCCTTATTGGCCAAATGTTGAGGGCAAGATAGCAAATGACTGACCTGCGCAAGATCATCATCGACGACACCGAGGTCGAAGTTGAAGGGGCAATGACCCTAATTCAGGCATGTGAAGAAGCCGGCGTGGAAATTCCGCGTTTTTGTTATCACGAGCGCCTGACCATTGCTGGCAACTGCCGCATGTGTCTGGTCGAGGTCGTCGGCGGCCCGCCCAAACCTGCGGCCTCTTGCGCCATGCAGGTCCGTGATTTGCGCCCCGGTCCTGAAGGCCAGTTGCCGGTGGTGAAAACCAACTCACCCATGGTCAAAAAGGCCCGTGAAGGTGTGATGGAATTCATGCTGATCAACCACCCGCTGGATTGCCCGATTTGCGATCAGGGTGGCGAGTGCGATTTGCAAGATCAGGCCATGGCCTATGGTCTGTCGGGCTCACGTTACAAAGAACCCAAACGCGCGGTTGATAATCTGGACCTTGGCCCATTGGTGGCCACTGAAATGACGCGCTGCATTTCCTGCACCCGTTGCGTGCGGTTCACATCTGAAATTGCGGGCATCACAGTTATGGGCCAAATCGGCCGTGGCGAAGATGCTGAAATCACTGCTTACCTCGATGAAACCCTGAACAGCAACCTGCAGGGTAACATCATTGATCTGTGCCCCGTTGGCGCGCTGACCTCAAAGCCTTATGCGTTTTCCGCCCGTCCGTGGGAGTTGACCAAGACCGAG
Organism: Marinosulfonomonas sp.; assembly: GCA_033851955.1. GTDB lineage: Bacteria > Pseudomonadota > Alphaproteobacteria > Rhodobacterales > Rhodobacteraceae > Profundibacter. Next base: position 69,578 of record JAWSVK010000022.1, on the reverse strand, counting down.
ACCATCGACGTGATGGACGCGCTTGGCTCCAACATTCGCATTGACACCAAGGGGCGCGAAGTGATGCGGATATTGCCGCGCAACCATGATGGCGTGAACGAGGAGTGGATTTCCGACAAAACCCGCTTTGTGTTTGATGGCTTGCGTTCGCAACGTCTGGATCAACCTTACGTGCGTGTTGCTGGCAAGTTAAAGCCCGCGACTTGGGGCGAGGCGCTGGCCGCCGCTGCCACTGCGATGAAGGATGCCAAAGTTGCCGGACTGGTCGGTGATTTGGTGCCGGTTGAAGCGGCTTACGCTTTGAAGCAATTGGTTGAAGGGCAGGGCGGCAATGTCGAATGCCGCGTGGATGACGCCAAACTGCCTGCCGACAATCGCGCGGGTTACGTTGGCAACGCCACAATCGAGGACATTGATAGCGCCAAGATGATCCAGCTGATTGGTTGTGATCCACGCAATGAAGCACCCGTTTTGAACGCCCGCATCCGCAAAGCATGGGTGAATGGCGCGCAAATTGGTCTGATTGGCCAACCCGTCGATTTGACCTACGACTATGCCCATATGGGCGACAGCCGCGCGGACCTGATGGGCATCATGGACAACAAGTTCAAAGAGGTTCTGGAGTTGCCCTCCGTGATTATCGTCGGCATGGGCGCTTTGACCGAGGCCGACGGCGCTGCGGTTTTGTCACAAGCGATGAAACTGGCCGAAGCCACGGACAGCAAATTGATGGTGCTGCACACCGCCGCCGGCCGCGTTGGCGCAATGGATGTTGGCGCGGTCACCGAGGGTGGCATCACTGCGGCCTTGGATGGGGCCGAAGTTGTTTACAATCTGGGCGCGGATGAAGTCGAAATCGCCAAAGGTGCCTTTGTGATCTACCAAGGCAGCCATGGTGATCGTGGCGCACACCGTGCCGACGTGATCCTGCCCGCCGCCGCCTATACAGAAGAAAGCGGCGTGTTCGTGAACACCGAGGGCCGCCCACAAATGGCCAACCGTGCAGGATTTGCACCGGGTGAGGCCAAAGAAGGCTGGGCCATTTTACGAGCCTTGTCGGCTGAATTGGGCACGACGTTGCCCTATGACAATCTAGCGTCTTTGCGCAAAGCCATCGTCGCTGACGTGCCACATATGGCCGCCATTGACGTGGTGCCTGAGAATGACTGGAAACGGGTGGCCCTGCGCAAACCCGCCAAAGCGTCATTCCGTAACGCGGTGTCAGATTTCTATCTGACCAACCCAATTGCACGGGCAAGCGCGCTGATGGCTGAGTTGTCGGCTGGCAACAAAGCCCGCGCCGAAACTAAGGTGGCCGCCGAATAATGATCAACCAAGTGGTTCATAAATCGATCCTTGCCCTCGCCTTTTTGGGCGTGCTGGCAGGGTGCGAGCCGCTTGATACGACTGAGCCGGTCGAACAGGCTGCGTTCGAGCCACGTTATTTGGGCGTCAAAACCCGACTGCTGGATGGTGATTTAGTGAACTTCTTTGTCACTATGCGTGGCGCGCGAGACGACAGCGATGTTGCGGCCTATGCGCGATGCGCGGCTGTGCAGTATGCCTTGATCCGTGGCTACGGGTTCGCACGCCATGTGCGCACGACGATAAACGAAAAGAACGGCGTTTGGAGCGGAGATGCGGTTTACACCATCTCGGCTGCTCTGCCACAAGGACTGAAAACAATTGATGCCGAGGTCGGCGTGACCGACTGCATCGAAAACGCGATACCGAGGGTGTAAAAACTGATGGCTGAATTTTTAACAACCCCACTAGGGATTTTTGTTCTGATCTTTTCGCAAGTGCTTGCGATCATTGGATTTGTAATGATCTCACTGCTGTTTCTGGTGTGGGGAGATCGCAAAATCTGGGCAGCTGTTCAGATGCGCAAAGGGCCAAACGTGGTGGGCGCTTGGGGCTTGCTGCAATCGGTGGCTGACGCGCTGAAATATGTGGTCAAAGAGGTGATCATACCGGCCGGTGCCGACAAACCGCTGTTCGTTTTGGCCCCGCTGTTGGCCTTTGTAATGTCGATGTTGACATGGGCGGTTATGCCATTCAACGAGGGTTGGGTTCTGGCCGATCTGAACGTGGCCGTGCTCTATGTCTTCGCGATTTCGGGCCTTGAGGTTTACGGCGTGATCATCGGCGGATGGGCATCCAATTCAAAATACCCGTTCCTTGGTGCGATGCGCTCGGCAGCTCAAATGATCTCTTATGAGGTCAGCATCGGTCTGATCCTGATCGGTATCATCATCTCAACGGGCAGCCTGAATTTCAGCGATATCGTGCGCGCCCAAGATGGCAATTACGGCTTCTTTAGCTGGTACTGGTTGCCGCATTTCCCAATGGTTATTCTGTTCTTTATCAGCGCCTTGGCGGAAACAAACCGGCCGCCGTTTGACCTGCCTGAAGCGGAATCAGAACTGGTGGCAGGCTATCAGGTGGAATATTCAGCCACCATGTTCCTGTTGTTCATGGCCGGTGAATACATCGCCATCTTTATGATGTGCGCGCTGATGTCGGTGCTGTTCTTTGGCGGCTGGTTGTCACCCATTCCGGGCCTGCCAGATGGCGTGCTTTGGATGTTCGGCAAAATGGTGATCTTCTTCTTCATCTTCGCGATGGTTAAGGCGATCACGCCACGCTACCGCTATGATCAACTGATGCGTATCGGTTGGAAAGTCTTTCTGCCGATGTCACTGGCATGGGTCGTATTCGTTGCCTTCATGGCACATTTTGGAGCCTTCGGCGGTGCCTATGCACGCTGGGCAGTGGGAGGTTAAGAACATGGCATTTGACTACGTTCGCGCAACGAAATATTTTCTGCTGTTTGATTACATCAAAGGCTTTCAGCTCGGGTTCAAATACTTCTTTGCCCCCAAACCAACGCTGAACTACCCGCATGAAAAGGGCTACCTGTCGCCGCGGTTTCGCGGTGAGCACGCCTTGCGCCGTTACCCAAGCGGCGAAGAGCGCTGCATCGCGTGTAAATTGTGCGAGGCGATCTGCCCCGCCCAAGCCATCACCATCGATGCCGAACCCCGTGATGATGGCTCACGACGCACCACGCGCTATGACATCGACATGACCAAATGCATCTACTGCGGGTTCTGCCAAGAGGCCTGCCCTGTGGACGCGATTGTCGAGGGGCCGAATTTCGAATTCGCCACCGAGAACCGCGAAGAGCTGTTTTACGACAAAGAAAAACTACTGAACAACGGAGATCGCTGGGAAGCCGAGATCGCCCGCAATCTGGAAATGGACGCGCCTTACCGCTAGGCGAAAAGGGCGCTAAGCCCGATAAACGAAGGAACGATGAAATGGGTGCTTGGGGCGTAGGAGCCTTTGAAGACGACGCAGCAATGGACTGGCTTGATGAAGAGCTGTCCGGTGCTGGTGCGTCTGCGGTTTCCGGCGCGTTGACTGCGGTCAATGAGATACCTGTTTCAGATTTTCTGGAATACACGGATGGGGTAAACGGACGGGCTGCTGCCGAGGCGGTGGCCATCGCATTTGGCTATCCCACCGAGACGACAGACGACGCGGCACGCGGCCATGTCAATGAGCACGCAGAAGAGATTATCGCGATGGACGGGGTGAAAGTTGCCGCAACCCTCGCGTTGGATAGAATTACGAGCGACAATTCAGAAATTCATGAATTGTGGACCGAAAATGATGAAACGGGTGCCGATTGGTCAGCAGCAATTGCTGATCTACAGGCCCGACTTAGGAAGTGAGAGAAAAATGGGTGTAGCGGATATCGCATTTTACATCTTCGCCATTTGCGCGGTGACGGGTGGGCTGTTTACGGTGCTGGCCAAAAACCCAGTGCATTCGGTGCTGTGGCTGATTTTGGCATTCCTGTCGTCGGCGGGATTGTTCGTGCTGCTGGGGGCCGAGTTCGTCGCCATGCTGCTGGTCATCGTTTATGTCGGCGCGGTGGCGGTGTTGTTCATGTTCGTTGTGATGATGATCGACGTGGATTTCGCCGAATTGCGCGGGCAGATGTCGAAATACACGCCCATCGCAGCGCTGATCGGCATCGTGTTGTTGCTGGAACTGGCCATGGTGTTCGGCGTTTGGGAAATATCCGAGGGTGCCGAGGCAGCCCGCGCGGCTGTCGCGCCTGACTTGACCCAAGTGCATAACACCGCGGCCCTAGGCCAGCTGATTTATGATCAATATATCTATCTGTTTCAGGCCGCAGGGTTGATCCTTCTGGTGGCGATGATCGGCGCGATTGTGCTGACACTGCGCCACCGCACCGGTGTTAAACGCCAAAACGTCATGGCGCAGATGCACCGTGATCCGGCCAAGGCGCTGGAAATGATTGACGTGAAACCAGGGCAGGGGTTGTGAACATGATCGGTATTGAAAACTATCTGGCCGTTGGCGCCGCGTTGTTCGTGATCGGAATTTTCGGGATTTTCCTGAACCGTAAAAACGTCATCATCATTTTGATGTCGATCGAGTTGATGCTGCTGGCTGTAAACATCAACCTTGTCGCCTTTTCCGCCTTTTCCGGCGATTTGGTCGGCCAAGTGTTTACCATATTTGTGCTAACCGTCGCCGCCGCCGAGGCCGCGATTGGTCTGGCGATCCTTGTTGTTTTCTTCCGCAACCGCGGCACGATTGATGTCGAAGACATCAACGTGATGAAGGGGTAATTCCAATGCTGCAAACAATTCTCTTCGCCCCGCTGATCGGCGCGCTGATTGCTGGCTTTGGCTGGCGGATCATTGGCGAACGCGGCGCGCAAGTGCTGACCACTGGCCTGTTGTTCCTATCCGCGATCCTGTCATGGGTCGTGTTCATCGGTTTTGACGGTGAAACACAACATATCCAGATCCTGCGCTTTATCGAGAGCGGCACCCTGAGCACCGATTGGGGCATCCGTTTGGATCGCCTCACGGCCATCATGCTGGTGGTTGTGACCACGGTCTCGAGCCTCGTGCATCTCTACAGCTTTGGCTACATGGAGAATGACCCGCAATGGGGCGAAACCGAGAGCTATAAGCCACGGTTTTTCGCGTATCTATCGTTCTTTACCTTTGCCATGTTGGCGCTGGTGACAGCTGACAATCTGGTTCAGATGTTCTTTGGTTGGGAGGGGGTTGGCGTGGCCAGCTACCTGTTGATCGGCTTTTATTATAAGAAACCAAGCGCCAATGCCGCCGCCATCAAGGCTTTTGTGGTCAACCGCGTTGGTGACTTTGGCTTTGCGCTTGGCATCTTTGGTCTGTTCTATCTGACCGACAGCATCCGCATGGATGACGTGTTTGCCGCGGCCCCTCAGTTGGCTGAAACCCAGCTGAAATTCCTCTGGACCGAATGGAACGCGGCCAACCTGTTGGCGCTGTTGTTGTTCATCGGCGCGATGGGGAAATCGGCGCAATTGTTCTTGCACACGTGGTTGCCCGACGCGATGGAAGGCCCGACACCCGTGTCGGCGCTGATCCACGCCGCGACCATGGTGACGGCGGGTGTATTTCTGGTCTGCCGGATGTCGCCTTTGATGGAATACGCACCTGAAACCATGACGTTCATTGTGTTGATCGGGGCCAGCACGGCCTTTGTCGCGGCCACGATTGGTCTGGTACAAAACGACATCAAGCGCGTGATTGCCTATTCAACCATGTCACAGCTTGGCTACATGTTTGTGGCCGCTGGTGTCGGGGTTTATTCCGCCGCCATGTTCCACCTGTTCACACACGCGTTCTTTAAGGCGATGTTGTTCCTTGGCGCGGGTTCGGTCATCCACGCGATGCACCATGAGCAAGACATGCGCAACTACGGCAATCTTCGCAAAAAGATCCCGCTGACGTTTTACGCAATGTTGATTGGCACGCTGGCGATCACGGGTGTTGGCATTCCGCTGACGACCATCGGTTTTGCCGGCTTCCTGTCCAAAGACGCAATCATCGAGAGCGCATACGGCGCGCAATCTGCCATCGGAACCTATGCGTTCTGGATGTTGGTTGTTGCCGCTGCCATGACCAGCTTCTACAGCTGGCGTTTGATGTTCCTGACATTCTGGGGCAAGCAACGTGGCGATGCGCACACACATGATCACGCCCATGAAAGCCCTCTGACCATGCTGATCCCGCTTGGCGTTTTGGCGCTCGGCGCGACGTTTGCAGGGATGATTTGGCTTGGTTCGTTCTTTGGCGACCACAATAAGGTCAACGAATTTTACGGGGTGCCTGTGCATCACGCCGCCGCGGCTGATGAGCATAGCGAAGAAGCCCCCGCTGACAGCCACGGCGAAACCGCAACGCAAACCCACGATGACGCCGCGATCGATGGCCATACCATGGCCGCCGCTGATCATGGCGCACCGCAGGGTGCGATCTTTACCCACCCTGACAACCACGTGATGGACAATGCCCACCACGCACCAAATTGGGTCAAAGTGTCTCCGTTCATCGCCATGGTTATGGGTTTTGCATTGGCATTTTGGTTCTACATCGTGAACCCATCCCTGCCGCGTCGTTTGGCCGAAGTGCAGCCAATGCTGTACCGCTTCTTCTTGAACAAGTGGTACTTTGATGAAATCTATGACGTGCTGATTGTACGTCCCCTAATGGCCATTGGCCGCTTCTTCTGGAAAAAAGGCGATGGCAAAGTGATTGATGGAACGATCGACGGTGTTGCGATGGGGATCATCCCGTTCTTCACCCGCTTGGCTGGCAAAGCCCAGTCTGGTTACGTGTTCACCTATGCGCTGGCGATGGTGGTCGGGATTGTTGTTCTGATCACTTGGATGGCGATCAGCGGGGGGGCACACTGATGGAAAACCTTCTTTCAATTGTCACGTTTATCCCTGCGCTGGCAGCGCTTATTTTGGCTGTGTTTCTGCGGGGCGATGACGCTTCGGCACAGAAAAATGCCAAATGGTTGGCCCTGTTGGCCACATCTGCGACGTTCTTGCTTTCGCTCTTTATCCTGACGGGGTTCGAGCCTGCCGACACGGGCTTTCAGTTCGTTGAGGAAAAAGACTGGATCTTGGGCCTGAAATACAAAATGGGCGTCGACGGCATTTCAGTGCTGTTTGTGATGCTGACTACATTCCTGATGCCGATCACCATCGCGTCCTGTTGGGGTGTAAAGGTGCGGGTCAAGGAATACATGATCGCATTTTTGTTGCTCGAAACCTTGATGCTCGGCGTGTTTATGGCGCTGGACCTGGTGCTGTTTTACCTGTTCTTTGAAGCAGGCCTGATCCCGATGTTCCTGATCATCGGCATTTGGGGCGGCAAGGCCCGCATCTATGCGTCGTTCAAGTTCTTCCTTTATACCTTCCTTGGTTCGGTCCTAATGCTGGTGGCGATGATCGCCATGTACCGCGATGCGGGCACCACGGACATTCCAACCCTGCTGAACCACGCGTTTTCATCTGATACGATGGCGGTGTTTGGCTTCCAAATCATTGGCGGGTTGCAATCCCTGCTGTGGCTCGCGTTCTTTGCGTCATTCGCTGTCAAAATGCCAATGTGGCCGGTACATACATGGCTGCCAGATGCCCACGTTCAAGCCCCAACCGCGGGTTCTGTGGTGCTGGCGGCGGTGCTGCTGAAAATGGGCGGCTATGGGTTTCTGCGCTTTAGCTTGCCGATGTTCCCGATGGGGTCCGAAGTGTTTGGCGACATGGTGCTGTGGATGTCGGTGATTGCGATCATCTACACATCCCTCGTGGCGATGGTCCAAGAAGATATGAAAAAGCTGATTGCCTACTCATCCGTGGCCCATATGGGTTACGTCACGATGGGCATCTTTGCGGTCAACCAACAGGGCATCGACGGGGCGATCTTTCAGATGATCAGCCACGGCTTTATCTCTGGGGCACTGTTCCTATGCGTTGGGGTGATTTACGACCGTATGCACACCCGCGAAATTGCCGCCTATGGCGGGTTGGTGAACCGGATGCCGGCCTATGCGCTGATCTTCATGTTCTTCACCATGGCCAATGTCGGCCTGCCGGGCACGTCTGGCTTCGTTGGCGAATTCCTGACCTTGGTCGGTATCTTCCAAGCCAACACATGGGTGGCGATGTTTGCCACAACCGGCGTGATCCTGTCCGCGGCCTATGCACTGTGGCTCTATCGCCGCGTGGTGTTTGGCGAGCTGATCAAAGAAAGCCTGCGCAGCATCACTGACATGACGCCGCGCGAAAAAGCGATCTTTGCACCGCTGGTCTTTATGACGATCTTGCTGGGTGTCTATCCAGCATTGGTGCTCGACATCATTGGCCCCTCAGTTGAGGCGCTTGTTTCCAATTACAACGCAGCGATACCGACAGCCGATGTGGCTGCGGTCGTTGCAACACATTAGGGGTGGCGCAAATGCTGAACGCCGATATTTCGATTGTAGCACCCGAGATTGCGCTCGCAGTCTTTGCGATGGCCGCTCTGATGTTTGGGGTCTACACCAGTAAGGACAAGGTCGCACCGTTGATCCTGTGGGCCACTTCCGCCGTGTTGGCCGCCATCGGCATCTGGATCGCCTTGTCACCAGCTGGCGCGCACACGGCCTTCAACGGCGCCTTTGTGGATGACAGTTTCTCGCGCTTTGCTAAGGTGACAATCCTGCTGTCCGCCGCTTCCGTACTGGTGATGAGCCAGGACTACATGGCGCGTCGTGGCCTTTTGCGCTTTGAATATCCAATCTTGGTGGCGCTTTCGGTTGTTGGCATGATGATGATGGTCTCAGCCGGCGATCTGATGGCGCTTTACATGGGGTTGGAACTGCAATCGCTCGCGCTTTATGTCGTGGCCGCGCTGAACCGCGACAGTTTGAAATCAAGTGAAGCGGGCCTGAAATACTTCGTGCTGGGCGCGCTGTCGTCGGGCATCCTGCTTTACGGCGCATCACTGGTCTACGGCTTCGCTGGCACGACAGTGTTCAGCGGCATCATGGCCTCAGCCGGCGACCAAATCCCGCTGGGTATGCTGTTTGGCCTGACCTTCGTGATCATGGGCTTGGCGTTCAAAGTGTCCGCCGTGCCGTTTCACATGTGGACCCCAGATGTCTATGAGGGCTCGCCGACACCGGTCACCGCCTTCTTTGCAACCGCGCCCAAAATGGCCGCGATGGGTCTGTTTGCCCGTGTTGTGCATGACGCTTTCGGCATGGCTGTGGCGGATTGGAGCCAGATCATCGCGCTGCTCGCCGTGGCCTCCATGTTCCTTGGTGCGATTGCAGCAATTGGACAGACCAATATCAAACGCCTGATGGCATACTCGTCGATTTCCCACATGGGCTTTGCCTTGATGGGCTTGGCGGCGGGCACCGTCGGTGGCGTGCAAGCGATGCTGGTTTACATGGCGATCTACATCACCATGAACATCGGCACATTCGCCTTTATCACCGCGATGGAAAAGGACGGCCGCCCCGTGACCAACATCGCCTCCCTTAACCAATACGCTAAACGCGAACCGCTCAAAGCATTGGCGATGCTGATCCTGTTGTTCAGCCTTGCAGGTGTGCCACCAATGGTCGGTTTTTTCGGCAAGTTCTATGTGCTGAAGGCCGCCATTGATGCTGATATGACATGGTTGGCAATCGCTGGTGTGATCGCATCCGTCATCGGCGCGTTCTATTACCTGCGCATCGTTTACTACATGTATTTCGGTGAAACGGACGAGGACGCTTTGGATGGCAAAATGTCCCCTGTTCTTTGGACATTCTTGATGGCTTCAGCGGCCATCATGTTGTTGGGCCTAGTGAATCTGTTCGGCGTCGATGGCTTTGCAGCAACGGCGGCCGAGGCTCTTGTCAAATAGCAACTGGCCAACAGGGGTAGGGCGCATTGTCCTACCCGAAGTCGACAGCACCCTGACCCATGCGGCACGGATTGCGCCGGAATTGGCAGGGCCGACATGGATACTGGCCCTGCGCCAAACAGCAGGACGGGCGCGTCGTGGGCGTGCTTGGACGGATCCGGTTGGTAATTTTGCAGCGACATTGGTCATGCAACCAACAGGCGGACCTGATCAAGCTGCGCTGCGATCATTTGTTGCATCCCTTGCCCTATTTGACGCAATCGTCGCCGTCACAGGCCGCAGCGCTGGACTGGCGTTGAAATGGCCTAACGACGTGCTGCTGAACGGTCGCAAACTGGCGGGCATCCTGCTGGAAAGTGCAGGTTCCAGCGGCCTGTCGATCGGCATCGGCGTGAACCTGTTGAATGTGCCCGACGCGGTAGAGGCGGGCGCGTTGCCTCCCGTCAGTCTGCTGAATGAAACCGGCGTTAATGTCACCCCCGAAGAATTCCTAGACCAATTGGCCCCTGCGTTTGCACGCTACGAGGCACAGTTCACCACCTATGGGTTCGATGCGATCCGCACCGCTTGGTTGTCCCGCGCCGCACGTCTGGGCGAAGTAATCACCGCCCGCACCGGAACCTCAGAACACACCGGCACATTCGAAACATTGGATGAAACGGGTGCGCTTATCTTAAAGACATCCCAAGGCCAGCAAGCAATTTCTGCTGGCGAAGTATACTTCTGAAAGGGCCTAAAAGATGCTTTTAGCAATCGACTGCGGCAATACCAACACCGTGTTTTCCCTCTGGGATGGCGAGAAATTTCTTTGCACCATGCGCACCAGCACGGAACACACCCGCACAGCGGACCAGTATTTCGTCTGGATGCAAACCCTGCTGGACCATCACAAACTGACACTGGATGTGGATGCGGTGATTATTTCGTCCACCGTGCCCCGCGTGGTCTGGAACCTGCGGGTGTTCGCGGATCGTTACTGCGGCTGTCGCCCCTTGGTTGTTGGCAAACCCGAATGCCTGTTGCCAGTCGAAGTGCGCGTTGACGCTGACACTCAAGTCGGACCGGACCGCTTGGTCAACACCGTGGCTGGGTTCGATCTGTACGGAGGTGATCTGATCATCGTTGATTTCGGCACCGCCACCACCTTTGACGTGGTCGACACCGATGGTGCTTATATCGGCGGGGTAATCTCTCCTGGCGTAAACCTATCGCTTGAGGCCCTGCACAAAGCCGCCGCCGCCCTGCCGCATGTCGATATTTCCAAACCTCAGGCTGTGATCGGCACAAATACTGTGGCCTGTATGCAATCGGGTGTGTTTTGGGGCTATGTTGGGCTTGTGCGTGAGATATGCTCCCGTATTAAGGCAGAGCACGGACGCGAGATGAAAGTCATTTCGACTGGCGGTCTAGCACCACTGTTTCAGCAAACTGAAAAAATCTTTGACGACTTCGAAGATGATCTAACAATGCACGGTCTGACCGTCATTCATAAACACAACATCGAACAGGGCAAATAAATGAGCAAAAATGATCGATTGATCTACCTACCTTTGGGTGGGTCCGGCGAAATTGGCATGAATGCCTATGTGTACGGCTATGGCAAACCGGGTAAGGAACGGTTGATCCTTGTCGATATAGGTGTGACCTTCCCCGACATGGACACCACCCCAGGCGTCAATCTGATCGTGCCTGACATTGCGTGGCTCGAGGCCAACAAGCACCGGCTCGAGGCGATTTTCATCACTCATGCCCACGAGGACCACGTTGGCGGCATTGGCTACCTGTATAAACGCCTTGGCGCGCCGATTTACTGCCGCGCATTCACAGCCTACCACGCCCGTCGCAAGATGGAAGAAGCGGGGCATTCACCTGACGAAGTGATCACCGTTTCGCCTTATCCCGAAACGGTTGAAGCTGGACCCTTCACGGTGTCCTTCCTGCCGATCTCGCACTCGATCCCCGAAAGCTCGGGCCTTGTGATCGACAGCGCGGCGGGCCGCGTTGTGCACACGGGCGACTTTAAGTTGGACGAAACCCCAGTGTTGGGTGAGCCGTTTGACGAAGACCTATGGCGTGAAGTGTCCAAAGACGGCGTCAAGGCGCTGGTTTGCGATTCAACCAATGTGTTTTCCAAAAGCGCGGGCCGCTCCGAGGCCTCCGTCGCCCCAGAAATCACCAAGATGATTTCAGCCGCCAGCGGCATGGTTGTGGCCACCACATTCGCGTCAAACATCGCACGTTTGAAAACATTGGCCGAAGCGGGGCAGGCGGCGGGCCGTTCTGTTTGCTTGTTGGGCCGCGCGATGCAGCGCATGGTCGCGGCGGGTGACGCCACGGGCACCATCGGGCATTTCCCAAACACCATCCCTGTAGAAGACGCCCGCGACATGCCGCGCGAAAACCTGATGTTGATCGTCACAGGCTCGCAAGGCGAACGCCGCGCGGCCTCGGCACAGCTTTCGCGTGGTAAATATCTGGGCCTGCGGATGAAGGAAGGTGATACATTCCTGTTCTCGTCCAAAACCATCCCCGGCAATGAGCGCGGCGTGATCAACATTATGAATGCTTATTCGGAAATGGGTGTTGATATTGTTGACGATAGTGACGGGCTGTACCACGTGTCAGGCCATGCAAACCGCCCTGATATCAAGCGGATGCATGACATTGTGAACGCTGAAATGGTGATCCCGATGCATGGTGAACACCGTCATTTGCGCGAACATGCAGGCTTGGCCACCGAAAATGGTCGCAACGCGATGGTGCTGGTGAACGGCTCGATGGCTGACATCACAGGTGACGCGCCGCATGTTGTTGAACACATCGAAACTGGCCGCACCTATCTGGACGGCACCGTTCAATACGGCGCATTAGATGGCATCGTGCGCGACCGGATCCGTATGGCGCTGAACGGCCATGTGCTGGCCACTGTGATCGTTGACGAAAACGATGAACCGCTTGGCGACGCATGGGTCGAGGTGATGGGGCTTGCCGAAAAAGGCAGCTCCAACGCGCCATTGGTCGACGTGGTCGAGGCCGATTTGAATCAGCTGCTGATGCGGATGAATGACAAAACCCTGCGCGATGACGATAAGATGGAAGAGTCTATCAAACGCGAAGTGCGCCGCTCCGTCCAAGGCGAAATTGGCAAGAAACCCGAAGTCACCGTGGTGGTCAGCCGTTTGGCCTAGATCACAATTGGCCTATATAAACGAAAAACGCCGCCTCAAATGAGGCGGCGTTTTTCGTTCAACTCACATCAGTGGTGAAATCAGCTGTCACGCCGATCATCAAAGCTTTTGGCGATGAAATCAGGCAGGTGATTGCCCATGCCCTTGGGCTGATTGTGATTGTTGTTATTCCCATTTCCACCACCGCGGCGGTTGTTCTTAGGCGCAGGTTTGTCACGCGGGGCGGCGTGTTTCACGGCCTCAGGTTTAGGTTCGCGTTTGGGCTGCTCAGCCTTTGGTTCACGTTTTTGCTTTGCCTGTGGCTCTGCTTTTACGTCAACCTTGGTCTCAACGGGTGCGTCCGTGTTCTCTTTGGACTTACGTGGGCGACGAGTCCGCTTTGGTTTTTCCTCTGCAGCCGCTTCATTAGAGGCTTGCGCCCTAGGCGCAGGTTTGCCACCCATCGGGTTGTCCAAAATCGGAACCGGTTGTTTTACCAAACGCTCGATGTCCTCAAGGTTTTTCTCATCCTTGGGCACACAAATCATCAGCGCAGTACCGGTTTTGCCAGCCCGCCCCGTGCGACCAATCCGGTGCACATAATCTTCGGCGTGCGAGGGCACATCAAAGTTGAAAATGTGGCTTACGTTGGGAATGTCCAGCCCACGCGCCGCAACATCGGACGCGCAAAGGAACTTGATTTTACCATCGCGAAAACCTGCCAGTACTTCCATACGGCGCGATTGATCCAGATCTCCGTGGATCGGTTCGGCATTATAGCCGTGCTTTTTCAAAGATTTAGCGACCAAGTCGACATCGACCTTGCGATTGCAGAAAACAATCGCACTCGTACAGCCATCGCCTTCTTTTTCGATCAAAGCACGCAGCAGATCACGTTTTTCACGTGGTTCATTACGTTTGACCTCGGAGCGCAGCTTGATCACACCTTGCGTGATATTCACGTTGGTGGTCGCGGCGCGCGCCACTTCGACTTTGGCAGGGTTCGATAGGAATGTGTTGGTGATCCGTTCGATCTCTGGTGCCATCGTGGCGCTGAAAAACAGGGTTTGGCGGGTGAAAGGCGTCAGGCTAAAGATGCGTTCAATATCGGGAATGAATCCCATATCCAGCATCCGGTCGGCCTCATCCACCACCATGATTTGCACACCGGTCAGCATCAGTTTGCCGCGCTCAAAGTGGTCAATCAAACGGCCCGGCGTAGCGATTAGCACGTCAACGCCACGGTCAATCAGCTTGTCTTGTTCCTTGAACGAAACGCCACCGATCAACAGCGCCTTGGACAGCTTGCTGCCCACTGCATAAGCGTCGAAATTTTCCGCAACCTGTGCGGCCAATTCGCGGGTCGGGGCCAACACTAATGATCGCGGCATCCGTGCCCGCGCGCGGCCACGCGACAACATGGTGATCATTGGCAGAGTGAAACTGGCGGTTTTACCTGTGCCGGTTTGGGCAATGCCCAAAACATCGCGCCCTTCTAAGGCGGGCGGGATTGCGCCCGCCTGGATCGGCGTTGGCGTTTCATACCCAGCAGCTTCTACAGCCTTAAGGACTTTCGGAGATAGTTTTAGGTCGGCGAATTTTGTCATTGTTATCCGTGTTCTACGGCATTTTTCGCCGTATCGGTTCTGGGGGTGGGTGACCCGGTTGGTCAAAAGTTATGCACATGCATCCCCCTATGGTGCTTGACCTACTGAATATATGCGGCGGGGTCAATGTGACTCAATCGATCTGGAACAATCTGCACGATTTTCTAGGATTGTTTCGAAAACAAAATACCGTTCATCCCAAGAAAACACAAACTTATGAACAGGTTATGGAAAACCGCGAGGGGTCAATAAAATAAGGGGTGTGGCAGGTTTGCGCCAATCAAGGTTACAGCCACCGTGGCACAAACTTACAGCATCATTTCTTTGGTCGCGGTCATTTTCACATCAGGGTAATCGCGCACAACTCGGTCTATGTCCCATTGCAAACGTGTCAAATAAACCGAGTCGCCGTCATTGTCCGAAGCCATATGGCCCTTGTTTTCATTCACAAACTTATCCACAGCCTCTTTGCTGCCGGAAACCCAGCGAGCAGAAGTGAATTGGCTGTTTTCAAACCGAACGGGGAGCCCGTACTCCAGCTCGATCCGGCTGGCGAGCACCTCAAATTGCAACGCGCCAACCACGCCAACGATAAAGCCCGAGCCGATCATTGGTTTGAACACTTTTGCGGCGCCTTCTTCGGCGAATTGCATCAGCGCCTTTTCAAGGTGTTTGGATTTGAGCGGATCACCCGCGCGCACGGTTTGCAGCAATTCTGGCGCGAAAGACGGGATGCCGGTGACGCGCAGGGCTTCGCCCTCGGTCAAGGTGTCGCCAATGCGCAATTGGCCGTGATTTGGGATGCCGATGATGTCACCCGCCCAGGCCTCTTCGGCCAACTCGCGGTCGGCGGCCAAAAACAACACTGGATTGCTGATCGCCATCTGCTTTTTGCTGCGCACATGGGTCAGTTTCATTCCACGCTTAAAGTGACCCGATGCAATCCGAACAAACGCGACCCGGTCGCGGTGTTTGGCGTCCATGTTGGCCTGCACTTTGAATACAAAGCCTGCGACTTTTTTCTCATCGGGGTGCATGGCGCGGGGCTCCGCCGCTTGCGGTTGTGGTTCGGGGCCGAATTCGGCGATGCCATCCATCAATTCCTTGACCCCAAACGAATTGATTGCCGAGCCAAACCAAATCGGGGTTAGGGTGCCTTCCAACAAGGCTTTTTTATCCATCGCGGGCAGAAGTCCACGCACCATGTCGATGTCTTCGCGCAGCTTTTCCAGAAGTTCGGCGGGCACATGCTGCGCAAGCGCTGGATCGTCCAGCCCGTTGATCTGCACGGTCTCGGCGATTTTGTTTCGGTCGGCGCGGTCCATCAATTCTAGACGGTCATGCAGCAAATCATAGCAACCGATGAAATCACGGCCAACCCCGATCGGCCAAGAAGCTGGGGTGACGTCAATTGCGAGGTTTTCTTGGATTTCGTCAATTATTTCGAAAGTATCGCGGCTTTCGCGGTCCATTTTGTTGCAAAAGGTCAAGATTGGAAGGTCGCGCAGACGGCAAACTTCAAACAGTTTTTGGGTCTGGGACTCGATCCCTTTAGCGCCATCGATCACCATGACAGCGGCATCCACTGCAGTCAGAGTACGGTAAGTGTCTTCGGAGAAATCCGAGTGGCCCGGGGTGTCGACAAGGTTGAAACGGTAGGGACCAAAGTCAAAAGACATGGCCGAGGCCGAGACCGAGATGCCACGGTCTTGTTCCATCTTCATGAAATCCGAGCGCGTGCGACGCGCCTCGCCTTTGGCGCGCACTTGGCCCGCCATTTGGATCGCGCCACCATACAGCAGAAATTTTTCCGTCAATGTGGTTTTACCGGCATCAGGGTGACTGATGATGGCAAAGGTGCGGCGCCGCGCGATTTCATCTGGAAGACTGTCTAACATGAGCGCCATATAGCGGGGCGTCGGGGCGCTCATCAAGCCCTTTCGGGCATTCTTCGCGGGATTCGAGCGAGGAAAGCTGGCAGGCTTGACGAGCGGCGGGTTTTAAGAACGCAGCACAAAGTGATTTGGGCTGACCTCGTCATAGATTGACGGGGCAGGATCATAGTCCAACGGGAAAATCGGCGACGGGATCGCTTTGAAGTTCAGATCGGCCTCGATCTTGCGCACGCGCGGGTCTGGCACGGGCACAGCGGACAGCAGAGTCTTGGTGTATTCGTGTTGCGGATCCTCAAACACAGCAGCACGGGGCCCAATTTCTACGATGCGGCCCAAATACATCACGGCTGTTCGGTGGCTGACACGTTCAACCACGGCCATATCATGGCTGATAAACAGGAACGAAATGCCCAATTCAGCCTGCAATTCCATCATCAAGTTCAGCACTTGGGCTTGCACGGTCACATCCAGCGCGGACACGGATTCATCCGCTATGATCAATTTCGGATTGAGCGCCAAAGCACGCGCAATCGCCACGCGTTGGCGCTGCCCGCCAGACAATTCATGCGGATAGCGGCGCATGAAATCACGGGGTAAATGCACCCGGTCAAACAAGTTTGCTACGCGGTCATGCAGTTCGACCCCTTTGGCGATTTTGTAATTGAGCAGCGGTTCTGCCACCTGATCTGACAGGCGCATCTGTGGGTTTAGGGACGCAAAGGGGTCCTGAAACACCATCTGCATGTCACGCCGCACATCCAGCATTTCCTGCGGGGTGCAACACAAAACATCTTCGCCATTCAGCAACACCTGACCGGACTGGGGCTCATTCAGGCGCAAAATCGAACGACCACATGAAGACTTACCACAACCACTTTCGCCAACCAGTGAAAGAGTTTCGCCAACGTTGATATGAAAGGACACATCTTCAACCGCATGCACGTTGGATATTGTGCGCCGCATCAATCCGCCCTTAACGGGAAAGCGCTGCACAAGGTTTTTCACCTCAAGCAACACCTTGTCACTGGGGACAATCGGCGCGCCCGTGTGCTTGTTTTCTTCGCCCAAGATGCGCATGGGTTCAGGATAGGCCTTGCCCTTCATTTCACCCAATTTAGGCACCGCCGACAACAGGGCTTTGGTGTAGTCTTCTTGTGGGTTTTCGAAAATTTCGGTGACAGATCCTTCTTCGACCATATTGCCGCGGTACATCACCACAACCCGATCAGCCATTTGCGCGACCACGGCCATGTCGTGGGTGATAAACAAAACAGCCGTGCCGGTTTCGCGTTTCAAACGGTCAATCAGGGCCAAAATCTCGGCCTGAATGGTCACATCCAGCGCTGTTGTCGGCTCGTCCGCAATCAGCACACGCGGCTCGCATGCCAGCGCCATCGCGATCACCACCCGTTGGCGCATGCCGCCGGACAATTCGTGCGGGTATTGCTTTAGGCGACGCTCTGGCTCGGGGATGCGCACGCGGTTCAGCAGCTCAAGCGCATGCGCCGCGGCTTCTTTCTTGGACATGTTTTTGTGAACCCGCAAACCTTCGGTCAACTGACGTTCAATGGTGAACACGGGGTTCAAAGAGGTCATCGGTTCTTGAAAAATCATACCGATTTCATTGCCGCGAATGGTGCGCATCAGATCTTTTTCGGCATGCGCCAGATCTATCGCGCCCTTGCCATCCCCGTGATCGCGCCGATCAAACATGATTTTGCCATCGGTTATTTCGCCACCGCCAAATTCAACCAAGCGGATCAACGAAAGAGATGACACAGATTTGCCGGAACCAGATTCGCCCACCACACAAACGGTTTCGCCAGGATTAATCGCAAAGGAAATATCCTCGACCCCAACCACAGGGCCGTCTTTGGTCGAAAACTCGACCCGCAGGTTTTCAATTGAGACAAGTGGGGTGGTTTTTGATGGTGTATCAAGCATGTATTGGCAGCCCGTGATTGTTGTTCATCACATGACAGTAGCGTGGTTTAACAATGTGTCAAACAAGAACACCCGCTTTGGCCTGCGTTATCTGAAGTCCCTCAAGTCGAAGATGAGCGGCGCAGACGTTCAGCCATGTCACCGCCTTTGGTGTCACCGCTGCCAATTTCAAAGTCTTCATGCGCCCGCTTGGTGTGCATCGGAACCTGATCTTTGGCCAAATCATCGGGCAGGGCCGGGGTGGTGCGTTGATCCAACAGCAGGCTTTCGGCAGCAATGCCTTCGGCGAAAATTATCTGGTGGTCGTCAAACAAAAGCTGGAAATAATCGACAAAGCCACCCTCAACACAGGTAACGCTGTCGCCGTTGACCAGATGTTTGGCCTTGACCAAAACCTCACTGCGGCCAGCCCCTATTTCGTCAACCCGTTGATAGATAAACAGGCGGTGGTTCGGGCTGACGATCAGATCATTTTCATTGTTTAATGTGCCTTTGCGGATCAGGATAGGCGCAAAATCCCCAACCGCCCGCATGGTGGTCTGGCCAATCCAGCGCACGGCTTGCGGGCCGTCATCGCGGCTTAAAACCTTGTCGCCGACGCTCAAATCTTCAATCGGGCGCTGTTGGCCGTTGGCCATCGTAATATGCGTGCCACGGGTGAAACTGACACAGGCAACCTCGGCCATGCGCGCCCGTGCTTTGGTTGGGTCGCAACCAACCAGCCGGTAACTGACAAGCGGATTTAGCGGGGCCAAGGCAAACAGATAGATGCTTTCAATCTCATCTTCTGCGGCGTCCAGTTCAACCATCACAACCGCGTCAAATGTGGTGCTGTCTGGCTCCATCAATGTGATGACACAATCCAGATGCAACCGATTTCCTGATTTGCCAACGGCCGATCCATCCGCCACTATAAATGTGGTGTCATCGGTGGTGTCGTCGATCTGGGCCATTGCCAGCATCGCCTGCGCCGCATCGCTGTCCAATGTGTAAACATCATCCAGCACCAATTCGTCCGCAAAGGACAATGCATCATCCAGATTTGCCCCATCGGTGACGCAAAAATCTGTAGCCAGGTAAATCGGCAAAGATTGAACCGGCGACTGGTCAGCTTGGCTAGATTGGGTCATTTGAGGGCTTTCATTCGTTAAATGTGCCTGCCTGCAGTCAGCGGGTCACAGACAGACCCTACATAAAGAAGCCGAGACATCTCCGTCAACAGGGTTACGGCACAACCATAGGATGTTGAGCGATCGGTGTTGTTTGTCGGGCCAATCTGACTAATCTTGCGCATGAACATGCTGGGCGAATCGCAAATGCTGCGGTTCACGCAATTATCGCCAACGGAAAACCACCGATTTAGGAGACAGTTAGATGGATATGGGAATTTCAGGCAAGCGGGCATTGGTCTGCGCCTCTTCCAAGGGTTTGGGACGTGGATGCGCCGAGGCCTTGGCCGCTGAAGGTGTGCATTTGGTGTTGAATGCCAGAACGCAAGGCCCGCTTGAGGAAACCGCCGAGGCCATTCGCACCGCATATGGCGTCGACGTGATAGCAGTGGCCGCGGACATCACATCGCCCGAAGGGCAGGCCAAAGTAATGGCCGCCGCAGGTGATATCGACATTCTGGTGAACAATGCGGGTGGCCCGCCCCCCGGCATTTGGTCCGACTGGGACCGCGAGGATTTCATCAAGGCGCTGGACGCCAATATGCTGACCCCCATAACGTTGATGAAGGCCGTGCTGCCCGCCATGATGGCCAAGGGCTGGGGCAGGATCATCAACATCACCAGCAAATCAGTCAAAGCACCAATAGCCGTGCTGGGCCTGTCCAATTCCGCCCGCGCAGGTTTGACCGGATATGTCGCGGGCACCTCGCGTCAGGTCGCCGGATCCGGCGTGACCATCAACAATTTGCAACCGGGCATGCACGCCACGGATCGCGGGCTGTCCTTGGCGCAAAAACGGGCTGAAGAAACCGGAATGAGCTTTGAAGAGGCCTTGGAAGAGGCCTCGGCCAACATCCCAGTCGGGCGGTACGGCACAGCCGGAGAATTCGGCGCGGCTTGTGCATTTTTGTGCTCGCAACACGCAGGGTTCATCGTTGGGCAAAACATCCTACTGGACGGGGGCGAGGTCAACGCGACGATGTAGATCACGCACAATTATGTGATAAAATACGGCGGGCAATTGAAGGGCCCGCCGTATTTCGTTAGGGCAGAGGTGAACGTGAAAAGGATTGCGATATGAACCATGAATCAGTGCAGGAGTATTACGGCGAGACCCTGCAAACCAGCGCCGACTTGCAAACCAACGCTTGTTGCACGGCGGGCGACATACCGGATCACCTAAAGGCGGTTCTGTCCAAAATTCATGACGAGGTGCTGTCAAAGTACTATGGCTGCGGCCTAATCGCGCCGGATGCTCTGAAAGGCATGCGTATCCTTGATCTTGGTTCTGGTTCGGGGCGCGATGTCTATGCTTTGGCGGGGCTGGTGGGGGAAACGGGCCATGTGGTTGGTGTCGATATGACCGACGCGCAGTTGGATGTTGCCCGCAGCCATGAGGATTTTCACGCCAAAGCGTTCGGCTATGCCAAGCCCAACACCGAATTCCACAAAGGTCTGATCGAAGAGTTGGACAAATTACCGCTGGAGGCGGGCAGCTTTGACATCATCGTCTCGAACTGTGTGCTGAACCTCGCGCTGGACAAAGAAGCGGTGCTGCGTGGCGTGCATCAGCTGCTAAAACCCGGTGGCGAAATGTATTTCAGCGACGTTTACGCGGATCGCCGGATGCCCGAGGCACTGGCCAAAGACAAGGTGCTTTACGGCGAATGCCTGTCCGGAGCGCTCTATTGGAACGACTTTGAAAACATCGCCAAACGGGTAGGCTTTGCTGACCCGCGTCTGGTTGAGGACCGCGTTTTGACAATCGAAAACCCCGCAATCGAGGCCAAGGTCGGCAACATCGGTTTCACCTCGGCCACCTATCGTTTGTTTAAGTTGGACTTGGAACCCGCCTGCGAAGACTACGGTCAAGCCGTTGTTTACAAGGGTACCTTGCCCGAGGCCCCGCAGAATTTCGTGCTGGATAAACACCACAGTATCGAAGCGGGTAGGGTGTTCGCGGTTTGCGGCAACACCTACCGGATGCTGAACGAAAGCCGCTTTGCGCAGCATTTCGAATTCATCGGCACGTGGGATACGCATTTCGGGTTGTTTGCCGATTGCGGCGGCGAAACCCCGTTTGACGGGGTAATTGTCGAAGACACCGCCAGCTCTGGTGGCTGCTGCTAGGACTTGTCGTCGTTCGCGCCGCCTGCTACGACCTGCTTTGATCCCGATGGTTTTAATCGGGTATAAAGAGGAATGAACGACGTGGCAGCGATAAATCCGCGCCTTGAGATCAAGAACATCAGCCGCGCCTATGGCGGGCGGCAGGTGGTGGATGATGTGTCGCTACAGGTGATGCCTGGCCAAGTGACCTGCCTTTTGGGGCCGTCTGGTTGCGGCAAATCCACCACATTACGCATCATCGCGGGCGTCGAAATGCAAGACAGCGGCGAAATATACGCTGATGGCGATTTGGTCTGCGACACCGTGTTTCGGGTGCCGCCCGAGGGCCGTTCTATCGGGTTGATGTTTCAAGATTTCGCACTGTTCCCACACCTAAATGTGGCCCAGAATGTCGGGTTTGGCCTGCCGCGCGGCGGGGATGAAAACACGGCCCGCATCAACGAATTGCTGGATCGCGTCGGAATGACCCATCACGCCAATGACCATCCGCACCAACTGTCGGGTGGTGAACAACAACGTGTTGCATTGGCCCGCGCCTTGGCGCCGCGACCCAAGATAATGCTGATGGACGAGCCATTTTCCGGCCTTGATAACCGTTTGCGCGACGGCATCCGTGACGAAACACTGGACCTGCTCAAAGAAGAGGGCGCTGCCGTGTTGCTGGTCACTCACGAACCTGATGAAGCGATGCGCATGGCCGATGAAATCGCTTTGATGCGAGATGGCAAGATCGTCCAGCAAGGCGCACCCTACAACATCTACAACCGCCCGTTCGATAAAAAAGCAGCCGATTTTTTCTCAGATATCAATGTGATAGAAGGCACTGTTAAAGGTGCGTTGACCGAAACACCTTTCGGTCAATTCCTCGCCCCAGGTGTCGCTGATGGCACGCAGGTCGAGATCGTCAGCCGCCCGCAACATATCAGAATCGACTTTGATCGGGCTGGCCGTGGCCCACGCCCAACCGCCCGCGACGGGGTGGCCGCAAAGGCCCGAGTGATGCGGGCCCGTTTCATGGGCCGCGAAAGTCTGGTTGAATTTCGCATGGAGGCTGATGGTTCAATTCTAAAAGCCACCGTGCCCTCTGTCTTCCTTCCCAACGCGGATACCATCATGTGGCTCACCCTGCCACGCGACCGCTGTTTTGTGTTCCCCAAAACACCCTAACCCCATTTTTGTTCTACAAATATCCCCGCGCGGAGCGCATAGATTCTCTATTCCCCCAGCTGATGCAAATAATCCGATAATGTCTTACCCACATCATCGCCAAACTGCGACGGTAACACCGCCACCTCCTGCATCCGGTCGACCCGAAACACCCTGAAATCGTCGCGCAATTCGCACCATGACGTCAGCGTCCAAACCCGGCCCCAATATTCCAACTGCAATGGGCGCAAAATCCGCTCCGAAATCTCATCGGCTTCGTTTTTGTAACCAATCTGCACCTTATGCTGCATCCGGATCGCGGCCCGCAGGGTTGGCATATATTTGAACCCTTTCGCCGCGTCTTCAAACGGGTAGACCGCAAAACCCCAGCCTGATGCGGGCGCAGCTCGGTCTTCGGGCAACACCACGTCAATTTTGGCGACCAGCGATTTGGCGGCATCGGCCAGATCTTTATCCGTGGCCTTGGCGACGATATCCATGCCCAGATGAAACGCCTCAAGTTCGGTCATCGTCAGGTTCAAAGGGGGCAGGGTGATGGCCGCTGTCATCATATAGCCCAGCCCGCGTTCGCCCTCGACCGGCACGCCTGACGCCACCAAAGTGTCCATGTCGCGGTAGATCGTGCGCACAGAGACTTCCAAACGGTCCGCCATGTCCTGCGCGCGGTGCAAACGCCCGTCGCGCAGGATCTGGATCATTTCAAAAAGGCGGTCAGTGCGGCGCATGGGCGCAAACTCCCTGACCTATGGGCCGAGGTCAAGCGTTACTCCATTTGCCATAGCACATGTTGATGGCGCATCAGCACTGTGTCTGAATCGATCGCCGCCATGAGAGTCTGGCAAAAGTCTTGCTCAAAAAAAGCTTTTCCGGCCACTTGGGCTGCGTTCATGTCTTGCCACAGCACATAATCGGTCCAAACGCCGTCCTCGCCCTTTGAGAGTTTACGGGAGATGAACCCCTCAGCAGCCGCAACGAAAGCCTCGCTGGCTTTGCTGATCTCGATAAAATCGGCGTCTGTGATGCCTTCGTTCAACTGAAAACTGGCAATTTCGGCCACAATCGGGGAGGCACCAGCCGCACGGGCGTTGTCGGCAGGGGCAAAGGGCAGGGCAATTTGCGCCAAAGGTGAAAGAGAGAATCGCATGATATTTCCTTTTATTTGTTTGATTCGTGCCCTTTGATAGCGCCCCACTCCTGACATGGACCTGTCAGTTGACATTCTGACGGCGCAAAACCCGCCGAAATGCGCTGAATTAGTGTGGTTTCCCCCTTTGATCTTGGGCGCATTGGCCATACATACTGATGGTGAAATTTTTGTCCGCCCACTTGGACATCCTGACATTGGAGAAGACTATGCTGAATAATATTGGCCCTATGGGGTTCTTGGTAATTGCTGTTGTGGTGCTTGTGCTGTTCGGCCGGGGCAAAATATCGGGCCTGATGGGCGAAGTGGGCAAGGGCATCTCATCCTTCAAAAAAGGCGTGAGCGAAGGCAAGAAAGAGCTGGAAGACACTGCTGAGGCCGCCAAAGACGTGACGCCTGAAGAAGAAAAGTCGAAAGACGAAGTTTAATCACCCAGGTTTATTTCACCGGACACAGGCGGATCGCATATGTTTGACATCGGTATGACCGAGCTGTTGGTAATTGGCGTTGTGGCGTTGATCGTTGTGGGCCCAAAAGATTTGCCTGGAATGTTTCGCACGGTTGGCCGGTTTACCGGCAAGGCCAAAGGCATGGCGCGTGAATTTCAAAGCGCCATGAACGACGCCGCAGACGAGACTGGCGTCAAGGATGTTGCAAAGGATTTGAAAGATGCAACGTCGAAAAAGGGTCTAGGACTGGACGCGTTGGATGATGTAGCGAGCAAGTTCGAAGACTGGGATCCGATGGCACCTGAGTCCAAGAAAAAGGCCGCCGAGACCAAGGCCGCCGAGGCCAAGGCGACGAAGGCGGCCACAGCTAAGGCGAAAGCCGGTGCTGCTAAGGTCACCGCAGCCAAAGCGACGAAACCTGCTGCGAAATCCGCAACAGCCAAGCCTAAATCCGCAGCCAAGCCTAAAGCGGCTGCCAAACCAAAAGCTGCCGCCAAACCAAAAGCGGCTGCCAAACCTAAGGCCGCCAAGCCACGTGCCGCTAAATCCAAACCTAAAACGAGTGCCAAATCATGACCGACGAGGTTGAAGAATCTACAGCACCGCTGATCGAGCACCTAGCAGAGCTGCGTGATCGGCTGATCAAATCGGTGGTGGCATTTGTCGTTGCGATGGTCATTTGTTTTTCGTTCGGTGGCTGGATTCTAGATTTTCTGCTCGCCCCGATAGAAAAAACCATGCGTGAATTGGGGGACCCGAACCCGGTGATGATTTTCACGGCGCCTCAGGAATATTTCTTTACCCTGATCCGAATATCGATGGTGTTCGGGCTTGGCTTAGCGTCGCCGGTGATCGCCAATCAGCTTTGGCGGTTTGTGGCGCCAGGGCTATATAAAAACGAAAAATCAGCCTTTTTACCTTTCATCATAGCGTCGCCTTTGCTGTTCCTTCTTGGCGCGTCATTTGCCCATTATGTGGTGATCCCGCTGGCGATGAACTTCTTTTTGGGCTTCTCTGATGCGTCCTCTGTGTTTTCAGCGTTTATTGGTGACAAGGCAACGGAATCCATAGCCGCCTCCAGTGAGGCAATCAGTGAGACTGGCGGAATTTCGATTGTATTTCAAGGTAAGGTAAATGAAACCCTTGATATTACACTGAAAATGATCGTCGCGTTTGGCCTTTGCTTTCAGCTTCCAGTGTTATTGACCCTGATGGGCAAGGCAGGGTTGGTGACCGCTGAGGGGCTGCGCAATGTGCGTAAATATGCGATCGTGGGCATTCTTCTTTTGGCGGCTCTGGTCACACCACCAGATGTTATGACACAGCTTATCTTGTTTGTCGTCGTCTACGGTCTTTATGAAATTTCGATTCATCTGGTGGCTTACGTCGAGAAAAAACGCGAAGCCAAGCTGCGGGCAGAAGGTGTGTGGTTTGACGACGACGATGATGATGATTCCGACGACGATGAAGATGAGGGCGATGCTAAAGAGGGCGACACGTGAATGAAGCGGCCCTGATACGGATTGCGCAGGCTCTAGAGCGGATTAACCCGCCTGCTGCCTCGGCACCCGATTTCGACGCCGCTGACGCCTTCGTGTGGCACACCGCGCCGGACCGTCTGGAGCCTGTCGCCAAGGTAAACCGCGTGGCTCTGAACCTGTTGGTCGGAATTGGTCGTTCTCGCGATACTTTGCTGGAAAACACGCAGCGTTTTGCCCGTGGGTTGCCCGCCAACAACGCTCTATTGTGGGGTGCGCGCGGCATGGGGAAATCATCGCTGGTCAAGGCGATCCATGCGGCTGTGCTGCAACAGGGGTTTGGCCTGAAAATCGTCGAAGTGCAACGCGAGGACCTGCCCAGTTTGGGGCGCCTTTTGGCACTGTTGCGCTCATCCGAGGCAAGGTTTTTGCTATTTTGCGACGATCTGTCGTTTTCGCATGATGACGAGCATTATAAATCTTTAAAGGCGGTGCTGGATGGCGGCGTCGTGGGGCGGCCCGAGAATGTGGTGTTCTACGCTACCTCTAATCGGCGTCACCTGATGCCACGTGATATGATCGAAAACGAACGCGGCTCGGCAATCAACCCCTCCGAGGCGGTTGAGGAGAAAGTGTCGCTGTCAGACAGGTTTGGCTTGTGGCTGGGTTTTCATCCCTGCAGCCAAGACGAGTATCTTGAGATGATCAAAGGCTACTGCGACGCGCATGGCCTTGAAATTGATGCCCAAACCCTGCGTGCTGAAGCGATCGAATGGTCCGCCACAAGGGGCAGCCGATCTGGTCGCGTTGCATGGCAGTATTTCACCGATTTAGCGGGGCGCAGGGGCGTCAAAGTCTAGGATTGCAGCCACTCATCGTGCCCGTGAGGGCACTTTTCGTTACGCTGCCCTGCCGTTGGGTTGCGAAGAAGGCCGTAAGGACTGATGAGCTATTCCAGATAGGGAATAGGATCAACGCTGTCGAAATCCTTGCGCACTTCAAAATGCACAAACGCTGGGTTGGCGGCTCGCACTTTGGCGATGCTTTGCCCACGGCTGACACGGTCGCCCTTTTTAACGCTGATCGCGTCCACATTGGCATAGATCGTCAGCAGATTATCTTTGTGACGGATCACCAGAATAGGCACTTGTTCGGTGTCACGTGTGATCGCGGCCACGGTGCCCGCGTCGGCGGCTTTCACCGAAGTGCCTGCCGTTGAGGCAATGTCGATGCCATCGCTTTTGCTCGAGTAAGCGCGAATGATGTTGCCCTGAACCGGATAGAGCAATCTGGCGTTGCTGGACGCCGCTGTGCTTTGCCCGCCTAAATCGGGCGAGGCGGGTGTGGGCGCTGGTTTCGCGGTCGTTACCTCATCTGGTAGCGGCTTGGTTGCGCTTGGCGGTACAGGCGTCTGAGTGCCCGTTCCCGGTTCAGAGGGAGCGGAGGACGCATCTGATACCGTGGCAGTGGCGACCGGGATCAGCAAATACTGCCCGTCGCGCACAGACAGGTTCGCACCCAGCCCGTTCCATTCCGCAAGCGAGCGCACAGAGACATTATAAAGCCGTGAAATCGAATAGGCAGTCTCGCCGCGCTCGACTTTATGACGCACAGGCTCGATGCCGGATGGCGTGTTGGGGGTCGCTGGCGTGGCGCTGCCGTTACCTGCCCGCTGAATGGCGCCACCGGCCAAGGTGGTGATGTCGACGGGCTCAGGCTGCAACGGTCCAGTGGTGACGGCGCCTGTGGCCAGTGACGGTTCGCTCACACGTTTTGGCAGGGCGATGATTTCGCCACTGCGCAATTTGGTATCGACTTTCACACCATTATAACGAGCAAGCTCTGCCGCATCTAACCCAACTCGGCTGGCGACACTCGACACAGTGTCGTTACGCCGCGCCACAGCGACTTGATAATTCGGATAGGAAATGATGCCGCGATCATCTGCCTTGGGGCGCGGGGCCGTGGCTTGCCTTGCGGCGTTAGAGGTATCCGGCGCATTGCCAAAATTGTTGCGCAAATCAAAGTCCAGATTGTCACAACCCGTTAATGCCCCCATTGCAGTCAATGCAACGCCGGCAAACAATGTCCGCATTGTCAAAGCCCGCTTTGGGGCCGTGTGGCGTTTTGCCATTTGCTCTATCCTCAAAATCACTGCCCGTGTGTCCGGGCATTTAATTACATTCCGCTCGTCTTTACTCTTTGCCCAACCCCTCAAGCAGGGGGACAAATCGCACAGGTCTAATTTCGTCATAGTCAAAGCCGGTTTCAAGGCGCGTCACCTTGATCAGACTTTGCACGGTTTGCCCCTGACCCACAGGCAACACCATGATACCGCCTATTTTCAGCTGCGCCAAGAGGGGCCCGGGCGTATCCTCGGCGGCTGCTGTAACGATGATACGGTCAAATGGCGCTTGGTCTGGCAGACCATGCGAGCCGTCAGCGGTAAAAGCGGTGACATTGCTCAGATCCAGCTTGCGAAAAACGGCCGAGGCTTCGCGCACCAAACGGCTGAAACGGTCAACCGTATAGACCCTGCGCGCCAATTGGCTGAGGATCGCGGCCTGATAGCCAGAACCGGTGCCAACCTCTAAAACCTTGTCGCGCGGTTGCACCTTTAAGGCCTGCGTCATCAGCCCGACGACAGAGGGCTGGCTGATGGTTTGCCCGCAAGCGATTGGCAGCGGCATATCTTCATATGTGCGGTTCTCAAACAGCCCTTTGACAAAGTATCCGCGATCAATCGTCTCCATCGCCGAAAGCACCCGTGCATCGGTTACCCCCTTGGAACGCAAGGCAAAAAGGAATTGCATTTTGCGCTCGGCATTCTTCATTTGGTTTGGGATCCGTCTAGTGAGATCTGTAAATCAGCTAACGCATCATGTGCCGTCAAATCGGCCCGCATAGGGGTGATTGAGATGTAGCCATCCAGGTTGGCCGCCACGTCTGTGCCGGGCAGGGTCGGGGTGTGTTGCGCGCCGCCTTTGATCCACAAAAACTTGCGTCCTGAGGGGGCGAAATGTGGCTCAATGCCGAATTTCACATCGCGGCGAAACCCTTGCGGCGTGGATTTCATGCCCTTCACAGCGGTGGCCGAAACGGGCGGGAAATTGACGCTGTGAAACAGGCGATAATCTTCGGTTTGGGGCGGGGTTGCAGCCAAAATTGCACGCACCGTGTCGGCTCCGTGCATGGCGGCGGCTTCAAACGGATCATCCAGATCGGCGTTTTCTTGCCCAAAGTATTGCGACAAAGCAATCGCTGGCACGCCTTGAAGAGCGCCCTCCATCGCGCCACCGATGGTGCCGGAATAGAGCGTGTTTTCGGCGGCGTTGTTGCCACGGTTGACGCCAGACAGGATCAAGTCAGGTGGGGTTTCTTTCATCACGTCGTGCAGGCCAGCAAGCACGCAATCAGCGGGCGAACCTTCGGCGGCAAAGCGGCGCTCGCCCAGTTGGGCGATCATCATCGGGTGGGTGTAGGAAATGCAATGGCCGACGCCAGATTGCTCAAATGCAGGCGCCACGGTCCAGACTTCGCCGTCCGGACCGGCGATTTCGGTTGCGATATGCAATAGGGTTAAAAGGCCCGGCGCGTTGATGCCGTCGTCGTTTGTAATCAGAATGCGCATGAGGTTTGCCTTTGTTGCCGTTGGGAATTCAATAGGGCAAGGGCGCGTTGCGGTAAAGGCACTGTCGCCCAAGCGTCATCGCGGCCACCGAGATGTGGCAGAAAAGATTCTATGCCTGCGGCGCAGGTATTTTTGGCAAGAAGAAGGTGTAGGGTTAGAGTTCTGTTAGAATTTTGGCGGCCTCAACATGCGGGTCGGCCAAAGGGGCGCGGTCTTCGCCGGGGTAAAAACGGGCGCGCAGGCCCGTGGGCATGGGCGCAGGGGTGGCAATGTGGATGTGGGGACCGGTTTTAACGGATTCTGATTGCCAACTGCGGGCCATGGCAATCTGCGCGGCCTTTGTGGCGCCATATGCGCCAAAGAATTTAGCGCCACGGGGTGCTGGATCGTCAAAGAAAATGGCTCGGCCTGATTGACCCAGTAAAGGGGCGATGTAGCTGATCAAAACCCCAGTGGCACGGGTGTTTAGCGCGATGGATTTGTCCCAATCACTGCTGCCGATTTGGCCGGCTGGCGACAATGGCGCATCATAAATAGCCGCATGGATCCACATCGAAAGACCGCCCCAGCGATCATAGATCGAGCGACAAAGGTGCTGCATCGCCGCGTCTTGGGTGATATCCATCGGCGCAAGCGTGGCATGGCCGCCCTTGGCTTGAATGCGATCATCAAGGTCTTCTAACCCGCCTGTGGTACGGGCCACGGCGACAATGTGATGGGTCGGG
This sequence comes from Marinosulfonomonas sp., assembly GCA_033851955.1. Lineage (GTDB taxonomy): Bacteria > Pseudomonadota > Alphaproteobacteria > Rhodobacterales > Rhodobacteraceae > Profundibacter. The sequence continues at coordinate 39,287 of JAWSVK010000022.1, read as the reverse complement.
GCCAAAGCCTCGGCCATTGCGGCGCCAAGGCCGCGGGATGCGCCAGTGATGAGGGCGACGGGTTCTGTGGGATTTGTCATATATCTGGTCTTTACCGTTTTGTGAGGTGATATGTTAACGTCATTTCGATGCAATGCGCCAGCGGGTTTTTTGGCAAGGGCGCACTTAACGGGAACATCACGGCGCGTGCGCCTTGATATTGGAAGGCGTCAGGGTAGATGTCACGCATCCTGTCAACAAGGGTGGTTTTGCAATTCAGATAAATCACCCCGTAGCCATCCTTTTCGCCCAACCGCAGCGTGCTGCCACTTTTGCTGGTCTCGGTCAAATAGGCGGGTTGGCCCCATTTCAGGGTTTCGGTCAGGGGTCCGATAACAGGGTTTGCAGCCGCGGTTTTAAAAACCAGCGCGCGGATTTTCAACAAGACATCGCGTCCCTCAGGTGTGAAAGCATCAAAGGTATTCGCCATACCGGCGGGCAGGGTCGGCGCGTTGCTCATGCCACCACCAACCCAAAATCTTGCAATAAATCAGCGGCTTGCGATGTGGAGATGATCGCACCTTTCATGTCGCGGGCCATGTCGTGCAGTGCTATTTGCCCCAGCTGGCAGGCGCGCAAATCCGCATTCGCCATTTTGGCACCGCGAAACTCAGCTCCAACAAAACCGCAATCTTCGAACAGGCAGCCCCGCAGGTCAGCCCGACTAAGGTCTGCGTTGGAGAAATCCACGCCCTTGATGTGGCGATCCTTTAGGTAAAGCCCGCTTAGATCGGCGCTTTCAAAAATGGCTTGATCAAGCTTTAGATCCAGACTGCGCAAACCCTTTAAAACCGCCCCCGACATTTTCGAGCCCTGAAAATTGCAGTCCGACGCCGTGGCATCCGTAAGGTTAAGCCCCACGCAATTGCAGGTGTCCAGCCCCACTGAATCCAAGCGCGAGAAACGAAAATCAGCCTCGTTCAAGGTGCATTTCTCAAAACGGCAGGCGCTCAGTTCGGCCCCACGAAAACTGGCCCCCGTAAAGCGGCAGTTCTGAAACGTCAGATCATCCAACTCAAAATCGCTTAGATTCACTTCGTCAAAACGACAACCCTGAAAACAAGCGCCTTGCTGCTCCAACGCCTCCAGCAACGCGGATCTGCCTGCGCGTGTAAAATCACGATCTATGCTTGGCTGCACCGTCATTTGACCCCGTTTAATCCGTCACGAACAGGCAGTTATTCCGCCGCCTTCAGCTCAAACCCCTGCGCGATCATATCGGCGGGCTTCACTGGATACTCACCCGAGAAACAAGCGTCGCAATAATGCGGTGAGGCGTTGTCACGGCCGTTTTCTTGGCCTGCCGCGCGGTACAGACCATCCAGTGTGATAAAGCGCAGGCTGTCGACGCCCAGATGCTCGCACATTTCGTCCTCGGACATATTCGCGGCCAGCAATTGCCCGCGTTCCGGCGTGTCGACGCCATAAAAACAAGGCCACATCGTGGGCGGCGAGGCTATGCGGAAATGCACTTCGGCAGCCCCAGCATCTAAGATCATTTCCTTGATTTTACGGCTCGTGGTGCCGCGCACAACAGAGTCATCCACCAAAATCACTCGCTTGCCTTTGATCAAGGCGCGGTTGACATTCAGCTTTAGCAAAACGCCCATGTTGCGGATGCTTTCGGTGGGCTCAATAAAGGTACGACCAGTATATTGGTTGCGGATGATACCCATCGCATAAGGAATGCCGCTTTCATGCGAATAACCAATGGCCGCAGGGGTTCCACTGTCGGGCACGGGGCAAACGATGTCCGCCTCAACGGGGCATTCGCGGGCCAATTCCACGCCGATCTGACGGCGCGTTTCATAGATTGAGCGCCCGCCAACCATACTGTCAGGCCGCGAGAAATAGACATGCTCAAAAATGCAAAACCGTGGCTTGGCGGCGGGGAAGGGGCGATAGCTCTCGACGCCTGCTTCAGTGATCACAACCATTTCGCCCGGTTCAACATCGCGCACATATTCTGCGTCGATAATGTCGAGCGCACAGGTTTCCGACGCAAGCGCCCAACCGTTTTCGCCAACCTTGCCCAACACCAGCGGGCGCACGCCCAAAGCATCGCGCACACCGATCAATTTAGTGCGGGTCATGGCAACGATCGAAAACGCGCCTTCAACACGACGCAGCGCGTCTTTCATGCGTTCGGGAATGGTTTTTTGAAAACTGCGGGCCATCAAATGGATGATACATTCGCTGTCCGACGAGGATTGAAAGATCGAGCCATGCTGGATCAATTCGCGCCGCAGGGCCGCCGCATTAGTGATGTTGCCATTGTGGGCAATCGCAGCACCACCCATGGCAAATTCGCCAAAGAACGGCTGCACATCGCGGATCACGGCGCCTTTTTTGCCAGATGTGGAATAGCGCACGTGACCAATCGCAAGCGGGCCGGGCAGGGTGTCCATCAGGCTGGCCTTGGTGAAATTATCGCGCACATAGCCAAAACGCCGCGCCGAATTGAACCCTTCTTCAGGGTCATGGCTCACAATGCCGCCAGCTTCTTGGCCACGGTGTTGAAGCGCATGCAGGCCAAGGGCGGTGAAATTCGCGGCCTCAGCCACGCCAATCACGCCGAAAACGCCGCATTCTTCTTTTAATTTATCATCATCAAACGGGTTGCTAGGCGGCATTTTTTGCATTTCAGCAGGTGCTCCGAATCCAGTGGCAGACGTTCACGTCCCTCTTAGTGTGTTGCGAGGCCTGTGTCACCATACTGTCATAGATAATCCGAAATCCTTTTTGACGAGGTCTGAATCAAAAATGGCACGGACGCTTTTAGGCGACCGAACCATCGAAATTCTCGATTGATCTGCGTTTATTCGGTCGCTGGTGGCGTTGCTGGTTTGCCGCAATCGCCGATCAGTTGCTCGTAACGCGACACAATCCAGCCTGGCGCGTCTTCGGGGATGGTGTCGTTGATGTCATCTTGCATGCGGGCAAAAATGCGGGCAGTGCGGCTGTCATCAATGATGGGCAGGGCCTGATCGGTGATCACGCGATCATAAACCACCAGAGCGATGCCCACCAGCAACGCGCCACGCGCCACGCCGAACAGAAATCCAAGGCCTTGGTCAATGCCACCAAGTGCCGAGCGCTGCACAATTGATGAAAACAGCGGGGTAATGAACGACATCAGGATCAACCCAACGGCAAACACCGCGGCAAAGGCGGCGATACGGGCCAACTCGCAGCTTTTCTCAACGAACTCACCAACGATTGGAATTTCACGGATCAAAGGCTCGGCCTGTGCCGCGAAAATAAATGCCAAAGCGGCAGCCGCGACCCAGCCCAAGATCGACAGGGTTTCGCGCACGAAACCACGGGAATACGCCAACAGCGCCGACAGGATGATGACAACCGCCACCCCAGCATCAATAAGTGTAAAACCTTCCACGTCGTCTCTCCTCAACTCAAATAGGGCCGGTTATCCGGCTCCGAATATATCGCCAACAAAGCCCGTTAAATCGGTCATTTGCTGTATGTTCAACCCCTTAGCGGCGCCTGTTTTGCTCCCAGATGGTGCAATTGCCCCTGAAAATCCCAGTTTTTGCGCTTCTTTCAAGCGGCTTTCGGTTTGACCAACGGGTCGCAGGGCCCCTGATAGGCTAATTTCGCCAAAAACCACAGTGTCAGCTGGCAATGCGTGATCTTCGCGGGCCGAAAGTAGCGCCGCTGCAACAGCCAGATCGGCCGCAGGCTCGGATATGCGCATGCCGCCTGCGACGTTCAGATAGACATCTAGCCCTGTAAACGGAATGCCGCAGCGCGATTCCAACACCGCCAAAATCATCGCCAAACGGCCGCCATCCCAGCCCACCACGGCGCGTCTGGGTTGCGAGTGCGGTGATGGCGCGACCAGTGCTTGCAATTCGCACAACACGGGGCGGGTGCCCTCGACGCCCGCAAACACCACGGAACCGGGCGCGGGTTTGTCGCGCTCGGATAGGAACAGGGCGGACGGGTTGCTGACTTCGGCCAAGCCACTGCCGGTCATTTCAAACACACCGATTTCGTCGGCCGGGCCAAAGCGGTTCTTTACGGCGCGCAGGATGCGAAACTGATGCCCGCGCTCGCCTTCAAAATAAAGCACCGTGTCGACCATATGCTCGATCACCCGAGGTCCGGCGATTTGGCCGTCCTTGGTGACATGACCGACCAACACGACCGACATGCCTTTGCGCTTGGCAAATGTGGTCAATTCATGGGCGGCGGCGCGCACTTGGGACACGCTGCCAGGCGCGCTCTCGACGTTATCAGCCCACATGGTCTGGATCGAGTCGATGATCACAAGGTCGGGTTTTTCGGCCTCAAGCGTCGTCAAAATATCGCGCAGATTGGTTTCTGTCGCCAATTGCACAGGTGCGTCGCGCAAGCCCAGGCGGTCTGCCCGCATCCGGATCTGGGCGCTGGCTTCCTCGCCTGAAACGTAAATCACCTTTAGCCCCATGCGCGCGAAACTGGCCGCTGCTTGCAGCAACAACGTCGATTTGCCGATGCCGGGATCACCGCCCACCAACACAGCCGAGGAGGGCACCAAACCACCGCCCAAAACGCGGTCAAGTTCGGGCATGCCAGAGTTGGTGCGTGGCGGCGGGGCCTCGTCACTGGCCAGATCGGTCAGATGGATTGAGCGCCCACGCTTGCCACCCAGTGATTTTTTGCTGGGGCCAGCTGACAGTGGCACTTCTTCTGAAATCGAATTCCACGCGCCACAGGCATCGCAACGCCCCGACCATTTGTTAGAAGACGCGCCACATGAATTGCAGGTAAATGAGTTTTGTTTGGCCATACGCTCTTGTGCCTTAGCCGCGCATTTATGGCAAGCGAAGTTGAGCGAAGAAAGCTGTTAGGCTTGATGAGCGGGCCGTTTGCGCTCGGAAGCAAAGGAAATCGCCAAAGACGCCAAAATGCAGCCTGTGAACAGGTACAGCCCCCAAGCCGTCTGAACCGTGCCAACGCCAATCCCTTTGCCCACCACCAGATATAGCGCGATTAAGAAAATATCGGCCATCGCCAGTTTCCCCAGCAAATGCAAAACCGGCAACACCTTTGGATGCAATAAATTGAAGTGGATCAACGCCAACCCGATGGTTTTCAGGTAGGGTGCAAAAATCGCGAAAAACGTGACAAGCAGGGCAAGAAAAACGTCAGAGGCCCAAAGAGATTGCAACCCCGTGATCACCGATATTTCGTTCAGGTCAAAGAAATAGGGCATCATCCCACCCATCAATCCAGCCCGCAACATCGGCGCAAACCACGCGATTGGAAACAGGATGATCAACGACAAGTTGGCAAACTTTAACACATTGTTCACAATAAATCTTCCCAATGAACAGGGCAAAACCGCGCCCTGCCTCATATTTAGGGCGCAGCCTTAGGCTTCACAATCCTTGAACTGACAAAAACCTGCCCTAAGGCGGTTATTCTGCCGGCTTGGCTGTTTTGGCGGGCAGGGCCACCACATTCACATCATTTGTGGTGTTTTCATTCTGATCCAAATCAAACCCAAGCTCGGGCAAAATCTCAAACAAATCCGCTTGCAGCGTGTCCAGTTGACGCTCAACCAACCCTTCTTCGGCTTCGACCTGCAACAGCCAGTTTTTCAGCTCATGCGTTGTTTGATGCGCTATGCGTAGGTTTTCTTGAAAGCTATCAACCTCTTGCTGGCGTTGTTTCAGGAATGCTTTGGCACGCTCAACCCGCTCAACGCTGTAAACGTCGGCCAGATCGCGGGCCTCATGGCTCATCTGGGCGGCGATTTCCAGAACCGATGGCTCTAACGTCACCAGATCAGGATGGTCGCGCAAATGGGCGATGCGTTCCCGCACTGAATCAAATTCCGAGCCGATTTTGAACAGGCCAGCGCGGTCGCCCTCATGACTGATGGCATAGGCTTTGGCGACATCTTCCATGCTGACGTGGAAATTTCGGTGCGATTTTTCCAACTGCATGACGCGCGTGTTAGAGGGTAAGAAAAATATCAGGGCAAGGCAGAAAAAGGTGAATCCAAGCTGTGCAATCATGCCGGCGTTCGAGATCGCCAGGCCATTCACGCTGGCGGTGATCTCCAGCCAAGGCAACAGACCCAAAGCCGCCCCAAGACTAAGTGCTGTCATGGTGATTGCCATAAACCCGATCACAACCAGAGTTGCGCGTTGAAATGCATTTTGAATGCTGCCCCAATAGGCAGCCGTTTGAGTAGTCATAAAATAATCCCCCAGCAATCATCACAGGCCCGCACCAGCAGCAGAAATTGGGCCAAGTTCACGGCTGCCAGTATTAGTTTAGAATCAGTTAACCGTTAAGGGGGAATATTGGGGGAAATACATCGTAAACTGGATGCATTGTTTCTTTCATGGAAACAGTGATCAGCGAACAGCCTCGATTGGCCCCTCAGCGCGGCCATGAATGAACTGGTCCAGATAAGGATCACCACTGTTGTCCATCTCGGCCACAGGCCCTGTCCATTGAATAACCCCGTCGTGCAGCATGGCGACTTTGTCGGCGATGGCCCGTACCGATGACATATCATGGGTGATGGTCATGGCCGTGGCCCCCATTTCAACCACGATCTCGCGGATCAGCTCGTTAATGACGCCAGACATGATGGGGTCCAGCCCCGTTGTCGGCTCATCAAAAAAGATGATTTCGGGCTCGGCCGCTATGGCGCGGGCCAGCCCGACGCGTTTTTGCATCCCGCCTGACAATTCAGCTGGGAACAGATCGGCCACCTCGGGTTTCAGCCCAACGCGGCGTAGCTTTTCAATTGCAATGTCGCGGGCCTCATCGATGGGCCGCTTTAGCGAGCCGCGCAGCAAACGAAACGCAACGTTTTGCCAAACCGTCAGACTGTCAAACAACGCGCCACCCTGAAACAGCATCCCGAAACGTGCCAAAAACGCGTCGCGCTCAACGCGGGTCACGTCCTGACCATCAACGGTGATGGTGCCACTGTCAGGCGTCACCAGCCCCAAAATGGATTTGAGCGCCACCGATTTACCGGTGCCTGATCCGCCAATAATCACCAGGCTTTCGCCCCGCGCTATGCTCAGGTTGACCCCTTGCAAAACCTTGTTGGCACCAAAGGCCTTATGGACATTATCAAGCGTAATCATGCTGAGAAAAACAATTCTGTTAACAGGTAATTTGAGGCGAGGATCAGGATTGACGCCGCCACCACCGCGGATTTGGTTGCATAGCCCACACCCTGCGCCCCGCGGCCCGAGTTCATGCCGTAATAGCAGCCCATCAAAGCCACGATAAACCCAAACACAGCGCCCTTAATCAGGCCCGAAACAACATCCCAGCTTTCTAGAAAATCGACCGTGTTGTGCAGGTAAGCCGCCGAGTTGAAATCCAGCCGGTTCACCCCGACGATATACCCCCCCATGATGCCGATACTGTCGCCCACGGCAATCAAAAACGGCACCGCAACGGTGGCCGCCAAAACGCGCGGCACGGTCAGGTACTTCATCGGGTGGGTTGAAAGCGTCACCAGCGCGTCAATTTGCTCGGTCACTTTCATGGTGCCAATTTCGGCAGCGATTGACGACGCAACCCGTGCGGCCACCATCAAGCCGCCCAAAACCGGGCCAAGTTCCCGCGCCATGCCGATGGCCACAATTGAAGGCACAACAGCCTCGGCGTTAAACCGCGCCCCGCCTGCATAGATTTGCAACGCCAATGCGCCGCCGGTGAAAAACGTCGTTAGGCCAACGACCGGCAGGCTGAAATAGCCGATGGTCAGCAGCGCCTGTCCGAATTCTTTGAAATAGAACGGTGGACGGACGATGTGGCTGATGGTTTGCGCGAAAAAGATCGCGATCCGGCCAATGGCGGCCAAGACGCCCAAGGTGTTGCGCCCGATCAGGGCAACGGGGGCCAGCAGGCTCATTGTGCAAAACCACCCGAATAACGGCGCGTATAACGCGGGCCAAGCGATGTCAGAACCTCATATCCAATGGTGCCGGCCTTATCTGCCAAGGCGTCAACCGTTTGATGTGGACCCAAAATATCAAGATGACGCGGCACTTCGTGCAGATGGCTTATGTCGACGGTGATTAAATCCATCGAAACGCGGCCCACCAGCGGGCAGGCGATGTCATTGGCCCATAATGTCGCCCCAGCCGAAAGCGCGCGCATCAACCCATCGGCATAGCCGCCCGACAGGGTGGCGATGATGGCCGTGGTGTTTGTGGCCCATGCGTTGCCATAGCCTACGGTCTCGCCAGCTACCAAATCACGGGTTTGGATCACCGGCAGCGAAAGGGTCGCCACAGGTTGGGCATCGCTGAATGGCAGACCGCCATAAAGCCCGATGCCCGGGCGCGTCAGATCGAAATGAAATTCTGGTCCAAGCAGAATGCCTCCGGTCGCCGCCAACGAACGCGGCGCAGCAATGTCATCGGTCATGGCGCGAAAACGGGCCAGTTGTTGGCGGTTCATCGCGTGGTCAGGCTCATCAGCGCAGGCCAGATGGCTCATCACCAACACGGGGTTTTGCGATGCAACGATGTCGCGCACCGCATCCCATTCCGGCGCTTCCATGCCCAGACGGTTCATGCCGCTGTCCAGCTGAATGCCAAAAGGCGCGTTCGGCAGGGCCTCAAAATGGCGGGTCAGTTGATCAAGCGAATTGAGCATTGGCGTCAGATGCAGATCATTGATCATGTCAGTGTCGCCGCGCATATGACCGCCGAACACCAAAATATCGGCGTTCGGCCCCAAAGCATTGCGCACTTTGGCACCTTCTTCGGCCACGGCCACGAAAAACCGCCGCGCACCGGCCTGCGCCAAAACCTTGGCCACCCGATCCGCGCCCAGACCATAGCCATCGGCCTTGACCACGGCTGCGGTTTCGCAACCTGTCATTGCATCAAGCGCCCGCCAATTGGCGACGATCGCATCTAAATCAATTGTTAAATTTGCACTGCCCATGAGGGGTTTTTGACGGCTGTGGCGGTAAGGTCAAGATAAATGTCAGGGTCTAAGGCATTTCTGGCTGGATTTGGCGCCGTATTTGTAGAAGGCTGCGCGTATTCTGGCCTGCGGGCCGTAGGATACGGGGCAAAAGGTAATTGGTATGAGCATTATTGAAGACATCAAAAACGAGTTGGAAAAGCCGCGCCATTCGCGCCCCCTAGGCAGCGGCTGGTTGTCCGGCTCTGGGTCAATCTTGGCTGGCATAGCGGGGCTGTTGATCGTTATGGTGCGATTTTTCCCGCAAACATTCACGATGCCCGAATTGGCGATGGTCCATGAAAGCGGCTATGTGACCGTGTTTTTGCGTGTGGTTTTGTTGCTGGGTTATACCTTTGCCTTGATCAGCATACTGCTAAGCCGGAACAAGATATTGGGCTGGACAGGGTTGTTGATTTCCTTGGTCGCCTCATTGCTGGGGAGCATACCCGCGGCGGCCGTTGGGCAAGACACCCAAGCGCTCTATTTCGGGTTGGACTACTTTATCATCAACGTGCTGTTCATCGGGTTTTTGTTTGTCCCGCTGGAACGTTTCCTGCCCTACAAAAAAGAGCAAACCGTGTTTCGCCCAGAATGGCAGGAGGATATGTTTTACTATCTGGTCTCCTCGATGTTGGTGCAAATCTTGTCGTTCCTCACCATGGGGCCGTCCAATTTGGTGAATGAAACCGTCGATATGACGGGGGTGATTGCCACAATCGTGGCGCTGCCATTTTGGGTGCAGGTTCTGGTTATTATGGTGGCGACTGATTTTGTGCAATATTGGGTGCACCGCGCATTTCACACGTTTCCGTTTCTGTGGCGTTTCCATTCCATTCACCACTCGACGCAAAATATGGATTGGCTTGCAGGCGCGCGGATGCATTTTCTGGAAATCGCGGTGCTGCGCGGTTTAACGGCTGTGCCGATCTTCACCTTGGGGTTCAAGCCTGAGGCCATTCAGGTCTATTTGCTGATCGTGTATTTCTACTCGTCGTTCATCCATTCCAACCTTGGGGTGAGCTTTAGTTTTATTGAGCGGTTTTTGGTCACGCCACGGTTTCACCATTGGCATCACGGCTCAGAACGGGCTGCAATTGATATCAATTACGCGACGCATTTCCCGCTGCTGGATTGGTTGTTTGGCACCCACCATTTGCCCAAAGACGAATGGCCAAAGAAATACGGTGTGGCGGGCGGGGGTGTGCCTAAGGGATATTTTAAGCAGCTGCTTCACCCGTTTAAGAAGCCTGAAAAATAGCGATCACAGCTGCCGCAAACAAAACGGATGGTCTGACCGCTAGAAGCTGTCGTCGCCTTCGCCCTGTTCTTGCCAAGGCTTGACCAAATTGCCAAAGCGCGTGAACTGGCCCTCAAAGGACAGCTCGACATGGCCGATTGGGCCGTGACGTTGCTTGCCAATAACCACCTCGGCCTTGCCGCGCAAAGCATCCATCTCCGCGATCCAGCCTTGCATTTTGTCCAACTCATGGTCGCCCGGCTTTTCGCGCTCTTTATAGTATTCCTCGCGGTACACAAACATCACGACATCCGCATCTTGCTCAATCGAACCAGATTCCCGCAAATCCGACAGTTGTGGGCGTTTATCATCGCGGCTTTCCACTTGGCGTGACAACTGCGACAGCGCAATCACCGGAATTTCCAATTCCTTGGCGATGGCTTTTAGGCCCTGCGTGATCTCGGAAACCTCGTTCACGCGGCTGTCTTTGGCGGTGGCGGGACGCACCAGCTGCAAATAGTCCACCATCAACACATCCAACCCGTGGGTCCGTTTCAAACGCCGCGCGCGCGCCGCCAGCTGACTGATGGGCAGGGCAGGGGTGTCGTCAATAAACAGCGGGCAGGATTCCAACTGCTTGGCCGCCTCGACAAAGCGGCGGAATTCTTCTTCGTTCATGTCGCCGCGGCGGATTTGTTCGCTCGGGATTTCAGAGGCCTCGGACAGGATCCGTGCCGCCAGCTGTTCGGCCGACATCTCGAGGCTGTAGAAGCCGACAACACCACCGGTGACAGCGCCCTCGGAGCCATCATGCAGGGTGCCTTTTTGATAGGCCTTGGCGATGTTATAAGCGATGTTGGTCGCCAATGAGGTTTTCCCCATCGAGGGTCGCCCCGCCAGGATCAACAAATCCGACGGGTGCAAGCCACCGAGTTTTTTGTCCAACTCAATCAGGCCGGTTGAAATGCCCGACATGTCGCCATCACGTTGATAGGCCGCGTTGGCAGAGTTCACCGCATCCGTAACGGCCCGAAGAAAGGATTGGAAACCGCTGTCGGTCTGGCCCTGTTCGCCCAAGGCATAAAGCGCTTGTTCGGCCTCGACGATTTGCTCTTTTGGCTCTGACGCGATGTCGACCTTGGCGGCTTTGTCCGCAATGTCACGCCCAAGCCCCATCAATTCGCGCCGGATCGACAGATCGTATATCATCTGCGCGTAATCGCGCGCCGCAAAGCTGGAAATCGCCGCCCCCGCAAGGCGCACCAAATAGGCTGGCCCACCCAGCTCTTTCAGGCCCTCATCCTCTTCCATGAATGCCTTAAGCGTCACAGGAGAGGCCAGATTGTTCTTGGCAATCCGGCTGGAGGCGATCTCGTAAATGCGAGCGTGGACGGGCTCGTAGAAATGCTGTGGGCCGATGATGGCTGCCACACGGTCGAAAATATCATTGTTGGTCAGGATCGCGCCCAACAGCTGTTGTTCAGCCTCGACGTTATGCGGCATGGATTCATTGATACCTGCCTCATCTTGGCCTGCATTCCCCGTACCGATTGGCGCAATTTCGTTCATGTCTCACCCTCTTGTCCCACTGGAATTGCTTAATCTGCCACTGTTGCCAGCGCAAATTGTATAAACCTGTGGATAGAGTAGGCATACCACATCTAGCGGCTGCCTACACGTATTTATCGAAATATTCGATATTTATGCGGAAATTATTTTCGCGCGTCCTGCCAAGCCCGTGGTGCCGACAAAAAACTTTCGACCTCGGTTAAGGTGGCCGTGTCAAAGGCATTGCTGGCCTTGGCCTCGGCCAGAACATCCCACCACGTGCACAGGTGATGCAGTGTAACGCCGTGATCGCCCAAGGTTTTCTGGGTCTCGGGAAAGATGTCGTAATAGAAAATCACAGCCGTATGGGCGCAATTGGCGCCGGTTTCGCGAATCGCATCAACGAAGGACAGCTTTGAGCCACCGTCTGTGGTCAGATCCTCGACCAACAGCACATTCTGCCCCTCAGACATGTCCCCTTCAATGCGTGCGCCACGGCCGTAGCCTTTGGGTTTTTTGCGAACATAAGTCATCGGCAGCCCCATGCGCTCGGCCACAAGGGCCGCAAAGGGAATGCCCGCCGTTTCGCCACCGGCGATATTGTCGAAGGCCTCAAAGCCCGCGTCGCGCATGACGGTGGTGACCATGAAGTCCATCATGGTGGAACGGATGCGCGGATGTGAAATGGGCGTGCGGCAATCAATGTAGGTCGGGCTGGGCAGACCCGAGGCCAATGTGAACGGCTCGCTGGCATTGAAATGCACGGCCTTGATCTCGAGCAGCATACGCGCTGTCAGGCGAGCGATTTCTTCTTTGGGCGGGAATGTTGTCGGGATCATATCTGGGGACCTTTTTGGTTTTTATGCCTGCGGCGCGGATATTTAAAAGAACAAAAATGGGTTAGGGGGTGACTTGCCACAACAGATCAAAGCCGGGGTCAAACACGGTGACTTCGCCCTCGGCGGTGATCAGTTTTTCGGGGCGCGGGGTTATAGCGCCTTTGGTCATGGTCAATTTGGTCGCATTGGGTTTGAGCCCGTAAAAAGCGGGACCATGTAGAGAGGTGAAGCCTTCGAGATTGGCCAGCGCGTTTTCGTCTTCAAACACATGCGCAAGGATTGGCATGGTGTTTGGGGCGGTGAAACAGCCAGCACAGCCACAGGCGCTAAGCTTGTTGGGGTCAGTGTGGGGCGCTGAATCGGTGCCAAGGAAGAACCGAGCATCTGCGCCCGTAGCAGCCGCGCGCAGAGCCAAGCGGTGGCTTTCGCGTTTGGCGACAGGCAGGCAATAGTAATGCGGTTTGATGCCACCGACCAAGATGTCGTTGCGGTTGATGATCAGATGGTGGGTTGTGATGGTGGCCGCTAGGTTTTTATCGGCGCTTTTCACGTAATCCACCCCGTCCGAGGTGGTTATATGTTCCATCACGACACGCAGATCGGGTGTTTTTTGCCGGATCGGGTCTAACACGCGGTCAATAAACACCGCTTCACGGTCAAAGATGTCCACATCCGCGTCCGTGACTTCGCCGTGCACACAGAGCGGCAGGCCTATCTCGGCCATCCGTTCCAACACGCCGCGCACTTTGTCAAAATCAGCCACGCCCGAGGCCGAATTTGTGGTGGCGCCAGCCGGGTACAGCTTCACAGCCGATATCAAGCCACTTGCATGGGCCGCGGCCACGTCATCGGCGTCGGTTTCCTCAGTGAGGTAAAGCGTCATCAAGGGGGTAAAGTCAGCCCCCTTTGGCATCGCCGCCATGATCCGTGCCTTATAGGCGGCGGCATCATGACTGGTCACCACAGGGGGCACCAGATTAGGCATGATGATCGCGCGCGCAAAATCGCGGGTGGTTTCGGGCAACACAGCGGCCAGCATCGCGCCATCGCGCAAATGCAGGTGCCAGTCATCGGGGCGGGTTAAGGTGATTTGATCTGTCATTACGGGGTCGGATTACACAATCACGCCCCGCCATGCCACGTCTATTTACCAAAACCGGCAGATTTCATCGTAAAAAGGGTCAGGTCCAAGTCTCGATAACGTCGAAATTGTCCGCAGCACCGCTGACACCGGATTGGCTGAAGTCCATCGGCAGGCGCGGCTCGGAACGTGGTTTTACCCGCACCGTCGGCGAATATCTGATGTCGAAATACTGCGGATCGTTCAAAATTTCCGCTGGCAGGCGGTTTTGGTTCAGCACACAACGCTTTTGCATCCGCACGACCACATCAAATTCAAAGCCTTCATACAGCCCGTTGTCGCAGTCCTCTGTGAAACAGCGCCGCAGCGCGACTTCGCGTGCGCGCAGGTTGCGTATTTCACCCTGAAGATTGGCAAGTTCATCGGCAGGCAATTGGTTTAACATCAAAATATCCCCCTATTGGATCATTAGGGTCAGAGTTGATGATAATTATAAATAAATTGCTAATACCTGTGAAAAACTGAATTTTAAACGGGTTTTAGCGGTGAGCACCCGGCTGCGAACTACTCGGCAGCTTCTTTATCGCGCAGTTTGGGCAGGCTACGACCGGAATCGCTCAATTGTTTCTCAATTTCGATCAAGCGACGCCTGAAACGGGGCGCTTTCATCCGGTTCACAACATTGCGGCATAACAGGCCCGACAACATGCTGCGGTCATCATCCTCAAGACGCATCAATAAATGGCGCAGATAGGGTGAATATTCATGGCGCGCCCGAAACAAGCTGTGAAAATGAGCCGCAATATCTTGACCATCGCCTGCGGTTTCCAGCAAGGGCTGCAAGATGTCCATATGGATCATGTCCTGCAAAATGTGGCGTCCCAGATGCCGCGTGCGTATTTTTGTGACATGCGGGCGGGTGAACAGGGCCGCATGCATCGCATCGAGCTCTTCTTCGGGGTCATAAAACACAAACACCTGATCCGCGGCGTCGACCATATCGGGGGCATAGCCATAGCGATCTGTAAACGACGTGCGCCGCATAGAGCCAAAACGGTCGTCCCATTCGGTGACCCTTGGATCAAGCGTGGCAATCGGATTATAGACCATTACCGTGCAACCCGGTGCAACCACCGAAAACGCCGCCGCCGCATAGCCACACATGCCAGCACCCATGAAGATGACCTGATCGAATTCTTCAAAAAATCCGTCATCAACCAGCCGATCAAAATAACTATAGAGCGACCGGTCCCGAAACCATGTATTGCCGTTGGCGATGATGGCCAATTGTGACCAGCCATTCTTGGACACCAAGTTAAACCCCAGCGGCAGTTCATCGTCAGTTTCGCCGCGAATGCTATCGATCGTTTCAAACGTCACAAGCAAGGTTGGCGATGCATCCGTCAGCACCGCGAAATGGTTTTGCCCCAAGGGTTCAAAATAACCGCGCAGTTCCCCAATATCATCAAGGTCGTCAAGCCACTCTTGGGTTTGTGAATCCATCGACGAAGAGTTGGTGTTATCTTGCATTCTGGCGGGCTTTCACTTGTATCGGGCAGGGTCTGTTATTCCATCCAATTTAGCCAAAATTTTGATCAAACGCGACCAAAAATACGACTGATAGGGACCGATCTGTGGTCAATCCATTGAATGGGAAGGGTTTGTTGGCCAATGCGTCAACAGTTCAGAGCATTTTGTTTGGGTATTACTTACAACGCCTCAAAGCCTAGGCCGAAAAGGGTCAAAATCCGCCCGACGTAGGTGTTTTCCAAATAATGACGCATCACTTGATCTAACCCTCTGTTTTGTAAGGAATAGTACCCAAATGTGATTCTTAAGGCTGATTGCCGAGGCGTGTCGGGGTTATTGACGCACCACTAGCTGCGTTTCATCGTGGCCGTCACAAGGCCCATAGTAATCAGCGCGGCCCCGCCGACACGGTTCATCACCGTTAGAACTGATGGGCGGCGAATGCGCAGGCGCAATTGGTCTGCCAGCAGCGCATAAGCCAGTGCGTTGATCGCTCCCATTGCCACGAATGTTGCACCCATGGTCAGGAACTGCGGTAGGGCCGGCAGTGCTGGGCTTAAGAACTGGGGTACAAAGGCGATGATAAAGATAATACCTTTGGGGTTTAGGGCTGTCACAAGCGCCGCATGGCCAAAAATCTGTTTGGTCGAGGGTTGGGCTGTCGTCTGGTCGGGTGCGGACACGTCGCCCAGAACGGGCGGGCTGCGCAGCAGTTTGACGCCGAGGTAAACCAAATAGGCCGCACCGACCCACTTTAACACCGTGAACGCCAATGCTGAGGTTTGCATGATCGCGCCAAGCCCCGCCATCGAGGCCGTAACCACGATCAAATCCCCCAATGCGACACCCATTGCTGTGGCCACCGCCACGCGGCGACCTTGGTTCAGAGCATACGAGATCACCAATAGGATGGTCGGGCCGGGGATAACCAGCAACACAAATGAGGCGGCTACGAAGGTGAGCCAGAGATCAATGGGCATGAGGTGTTCCTTTGCGCGCTTGTAGGTGTCGGTTTCTTGTTCTGGCCCAACGTGGGCGTAGGACCAGAACATTCCCTTTGGTTTAAACCGATGATGCAGCAGCAGGCAGCGCCAATGCAAGACCGTTTGCCTTTAGGCCACAACCGCCAAAAACAACAGCGGATGCAGCGGGGTTGGTACCGCAGGGAACAAAAACAACAGCCCGATCAACGAGACGCTCATCACTAGTAGAACGCTTGCAAACCCGTTTGTGCCCGTCCCAAGATCAACGCATGCACATCATGCGCGCCTTCATAGGTGTTGACGGTTTCTAGGTTCACCATGTGGCGCATGATCTGGAAATCCTCGGAAATGCCGTTGCCGCCGTGCATGTCGCGGCTCATGCGGGCAATGTCCAGCGCTTTGCCACAGTTGTTGCGTTTGATCAGGCTGATCATCTCAGGCGCGGCTTGGGCTTCGTCCATTAGGCGGCCCACTTGCAGACAGGCCTGCAGACCAAGCGTGATTTCGGTTTGCATATCGGCCAGCTTTTTCTGGAACAGCTGCGTGCCGGCCAGCGGTTTGTTGAACTGCTTGCGGTCCAGCCCGTATTGACGCGACGCATGCCAGCAGAACTCGGCAGCGCCCAAAACGCCCCACGCAATGCCGTACCGCGCACGGTTCAAACAGCCAAAAGGACCCTTTAGGCCCTGAACGTTGGGCAACAGGGCGTCTTCGCCAACTTCCACACCGTCCATCACGATCTCACCCGTGATCGAGGCCCGCAGGCTCAGCTTGCCACCGATTTTAGGCGCGGACAGACCCTTCATGCCTTTTTCCAACACGAAACCACGGATTTTGCCGCCATGCTCTTCGGACTTGGCCCAGATCACAAACACATCCGCAATCGGGCTGTTCGATATCCACATCTTGGAGCCAGTGATCTTATACCCGTTCGCGGTCTTTTCAGCGCGGGTTTTCATGCCACCCGGATCAGAACCGGCATCCGGTTCAGTCAGGCCAAAGCAACCAATCAGATCGCCCGCCGCCAGTCCTGGCAAATACTTCATGCGCTGCTCTTCCGAGCCATAGGCGTAGATCGGGTACATAACGAGCGACGATTGCACCGACATCATCGAGCGATATCCACTGTCGACCCGCTCAACCTCGCGGGCCACCAGACCATAGGTTACGTAACTCGCGCCCAATCCACCGTATTCTTCAGGGAGGGTCAGACCCAACAGGCCAGCGTCGCCCATTTCCTTAAAGATCGCAGGGTCAGTGACCTCATCACGAAAGGCGTCAATCACCTTGGGCTGTAGCACCGACTGGGAAAACTCCCGTGCGCCATCACGCAACATGCGCTCATCCTCAGACAGCTGGCTTTCCATGCGAAAGGCGTCTTCCCAATCAAAACGGGTCAGATCGGGGGCGTCTTTGGCTTTCAGAGCGGGCTTGGACGATGATGCAGTCATGTGATGTGTCTCCGGACAATTATTTTCTTTCACACTTGAAACGATTTGGAGCAGAGGGTGCAAGGTGAATTATGTCGTTTGCAATGAATATCTGCCCTTAGGGAAGCCAAAGTCATGGCACGACAGCACGGGTTGGGGTGAGACAGGCTTTGGTGCCATAAACGGGTCGTTTGGATGGCAGGGCGCGAACCAACCATAAAAGCACGCGTTATGACCGTAGCCTATATGATCAATGACACAGACCGAGTCACCGAAAACCGTAAGGGCAGGGGGGACGCCTATTGGCGAACGCCAAACGGTTTTGACATTTGCGTCAACAAGTAACCCAATCCCCTCAAACCAAACGAACGAACAAGATGCTGCGGAGGGCGCAAACGGCAGCTATGCGCAGATAGTGACCTTTGCAAAGTCGCGCGAACGGCCCAAAGCTGCCGTTCGAGCGCATGGGTTGCGCTGCATTGCGGCTTTCTGAAAGCTGACGTTTAAATTCATACCATTGCTAGGGTGTTTTAGTTTGGGCTGCTTAAGGGGCAATAACAGATTGAAACAATTTCCTAAAAGTTACCCGCTGCACATTGAAGGCATGTGATGCCATTGCTGCGCCACATGTCCACAACCGAATTGCGATCATCAACTACAAACGAAATTTTGTGGCCTTCCCCTCGCAATTGATCAAGAATTTCCTGCTTTATCTCCGTGTCTGGCCGAAAGTCGTTCAGTGGACGCATCAAAAGCCTATCGAACGGAACCGAATTCCAAGTTAACCAAGTTTCAGTTACTTTGCGGCTTTCCTCACCACGACCTGAGACAAGAATGAGTTGGTAGTTCTGGCTTTCCCAAAGTGTCTTATAAAGAGTAACCACAGGTAGGTTTGGGACGTCGTCACCCATCTTTGAATTGAAGGAACGCCAGTCTGGACTGTTGCCGTCAAGAAAATGCCGCCGATGTTGTATGTCCGCGATTGTACCATCAATATCAAACAGAACAGTCGGCTTCATTTAATAAGCCAAAGGTGGTTTTCATCAAGCATCTATAAGCCCCTCTTCTGTCAGCACTTCTTTTATGGCTACTAGATTCGTAAGATGTTTCTTTATGTTTGCCCGAATTTCATTCTTCCAGTCATCCGTAAAATGAATTGGTGGATCCTTGTTTACAGAGGCGAGAACCAGAACCCCATCTTCGAATGTTTTTTTGGAGTGAGCCAAAATATTTCTTTGGTTGACCACTTCTTTCATCATCTTGCCGAAAACCTCTTTGCAGTCTGTGAACCGTCTTATTTTGTCTGCATCAGGAGTTTCAGCTTTGTTCAGTTCGGCGATTTTGTCTTTCAGTAGGCCGCTCACGAAACCATGCTTCTTGCCAAAGTCCAATATCGGCTTATTCAAAATTCGATCTCTAAATAGGTCAGATTTGGCTCCGAAAAGCGCTGTTATTATATCAGTTAGCTTGTTTTCTAGATCAATCGCTTCAGAAATAATCATGCCTCGCATGATCGCCACATTCTTGGTTCGCTCGTGAAACCTCTTGATGACTGATGTTATTTTATCGCCAGCCTCTCCTTTTACGCAGGTATGAACTCCCATAATTTCTGTGCATTGATCTTTAACGGCATCATCTTGTGAATAAAAAATAATCTCCGTTAATTCGCCTGAAGACCGCAGGTTATCAATAAGCTCTAAGCCGTTCCTATCTCCATTGATGTTCCAATCAAGGATCAGAAGGTCAATTGGCTCAGAGGCCATTTTTTTCTCTAAATTTTCGCCATCATTCTCAATGTCAACATCGAAATTAAAGACTCCATCGAACTCTATTTTAAGCCCTTCGTGAAGGGATTCAGGTAAGTCTTCGTCGTCATCAATCCAATAGATTTTGTAATTTAAACTCATTTTGAAAACCTCAACTTAAATGTCGCGCCGGACAGTTGGCTAGATTTAGCCAACTCAATGCCCCCCTTGCGCTTTTCTAATAATTTTTTTGTTTGCCCAAGCCCAAGCCCTGACCCTGAAGTCGTGGTGAAGCCGACCTCGAAAATCCGATCCACGGATTTTGCAACGACCCCCTTGCCATCATCTGCAAAAGTAACAGTCAAATTCTTTTCGTCCCTATCAATCACATCGATAAGAATTTTCTTCGCCTTGGCCCGTTTGGCATTACTTATGAGATTGTCAAAAATAATGGAAATTTCGAGAGGGTGAAATTTGGTCTGAAACTCAACGGCGTCCCTATTTTGAAACTCAAAAATCATATTCTCACCATCTTCGTTCTTGATCACTCCGGTACATATATTCTCAATGTACTCTTCCACATATGCGCACAGATCAGCCTCAACGTTCGAGCCTTTCAAGCTGAAGTTGGCCTTTGTGACGAATTTTGTAGTTGTGAGTATTTTGCGGGCTTGAGAACTGATGTTGCTAAGGGATTCAAGAACTGTATCTTCGGAGTATGACTGGCCCTTGCGAATTCTTAGAGAGAAGTTTTTCACATAGTTTTCTATGGTCTCTGCTGCGATACCGATGTGGTGAACAAAACTGACGGTGTCAGTAATGTCGGTGTTGGCCATCGATCTCAGGAACAAGTTTTCCGAGTATGCCTTTTCAGTTTCTTTCCTTGCGTCTTCGGCGTCTTCTTTGGCTTCTTCGGCGTCAGCCTCAGCTACACGACGAGCTTCTTCTGCCTCTTTGGCTTCCTTCTCTGCCTTGAGGCGTTCTTCTCTAGCCTTGTCGGCCTCCGCTTCCGCTTCGCGTCTTGCCTTGTCGAGCTCTGCCAACCGTGCTTCTGCACGAATAACTTCATTTTCGATGTCCTTTGATGAATTCCTTGAAGCTATTTTTTTGAAGTTTCTCAAGAGCCCTTGAATACTTTTCTCTGAAAGCTCATCGAAAATATTAACAACATCTGGGTCGTAGTGAACGTCCAAAATTTCATCTGATTTTGTTAGGCTCTGAATGAGCGCGATAATTTGCGATTTAACATCCGTGCCCTCTTGTAGGGCGCTATCAAAGTCGGTCCCAAGGTTGCCGTACTTGACTATATCAACGGCATAAGCCTCAAGTCTTCTTAAAACGTGCCCCACGAAGAATTTTTGCAGAAGTTCAGTAGCTTCATTCGTAACTAGGCCGCCGTCGCGGCTAGACGCTTCCTGAAATTCCGAATTTTCTCCACTGATCTCAACCCTTCCGAAGACGTCTCGTGACCCCAAAAAACGCGAGGTCCCCTGTGTTTTTCGCCTGTCTAAACTGAAGTTATCGTGGCCTGGGTCGCCCATGGGATTTATGCGGAAACCATTTTTGTAGACAAAAACGGACCCAAAATTGACAGGCTGAGTCCCCATGTACTTCGTGAAGGCGGATTTGGCGGGCATGTTAAGGGCAAACAAGCTTACTTCGATGTCGTGAAGTGTAAAATCGTCAAACTTGTATGGATTGCGCTCG
Organism: Marinosulfonomonas sp.; assembly: GCA_033851955.1. GTDB lineage: Bacteria > Pseudomonadota > Alphaproteobacteria > Rhodobacterales > Rhodobacteraceae > Profundibacter. The sequence continues at coordinate 18,184 of JAWSVK010000022.1, read as the reverse complement.
GTCAGTTCAAAGATCAATGTTCCTCGGTCTTCTAACCGGGTTTTGATCGTTTGTCCGTCTCTAGAAATCGCTACGTTAATAAACGTGGTCTTGATGCCGATTTTTTCAAAAAGAAAGTTCGCTACAGGACCGTTCACTTTGTTCCACGGCTCTTCTTCCTTAACGCTCTGGTCACTTTCCTCGTAGTCGGGGGCGTATAAGTTGATGGTGAAATTGTCAGCATCATTGTCTTGGTTCGGATTGATCAGCTTTTCTAGTGACCTTCGTAGCTTTAGAATGCGCTCGCGATCCCAGTTTTCGCGCAAATTGTTAATTTCCAGAACAGTGCCACTATCCAAATTGTATGGAGAGGAGTTCGGCGTTTCATAGGAAACGCCAATTTCCTCAAACTCTTCTTGAGCATCTTGCTCAAATGCTTCCCAGTTCACTGAAAGAAGATTGATTGTCGGCGCTTTGTCTTTTTTCGTGAAGATGCTTAGAGACTTGCCTAGCCGGTCGCACGAAAAACGCCCTATTCCTTTGGCACCAGCGTGAATTCTGGTGCTTTGTATCGAGTCTCTGTAGTCTTCAGTCCCGTCCTTCTTTGCTGAGTAAGCGACAAAGAGCCACTTGTTCTCCAAATCATGGAGGTCCATGCCTTTGCCGTTATCTTGAATTATGAGCTTTGGTGACGATGTTCTTAGATCTTTGAACGTGACGTCGACCTGTTTGGCGTGGGCGTCGAACGAATTCTTAACGAGTTCGAAAACTGCGATGAACTCGTTTGTAATTAGATCTTTTCCGATAATGTTCTTTAGAGCCGAACTGACTCGAAACTTTTTTTCAACCATGAGTTTTTGCCATTTCGATAATTTTTAAGCCTAGTGCTTCAGCCATCAAGGGAGGGACAGCATTCCCGACTTGCGTGTAACGAGGGCACTCCTGCTTCCGTCTCGCACCGCCAGTTGTGTATTTCCCCAAAAAATCGAACCAGTCAGGGAAAGTTTGAAGGCGTGCGCACTCGCGAACCGTAAGGATACGCGGCTCACTATAGTGCAGTAAGTCGTCGGGTAGAGTTGTTACCGTTTTGGATAGTTCATCTGGGTGAAGTGGTGTAAAGCACTGTTTCTTAATATTGTACTTTTCGCGGAATCCCTTGGGTAGTGATTTTCCTTTTGGGCACGTTGCGAGAATTTCTTGAAACTTGGATAGTGTTTCTGGTCGGTGTCGAGCCAGACGTAGGCTGTTGGCGGATTGTCCTGAAGGCAGTCCTTTTTTCATCAGGCGCTGGAAGTCTGTCGTTGTTTCACGCTGGTAAACGATTTGCTGGAACCCTTTGGTATCTACACTATCACAAGTTCCGGCGGATGATATTTCCAGATCTGAGATTGCCTCTTTAACACTGATGTCGTGACCATTGAGCCGTTTGCTCTTTCTGAAGTTTGACGCATGCTCGTTGATATGTTTGAGTGGATTAAACGTCTCGACGTGTCGGCTCAAAAGATCAGACCTAATGGCAATCAATATGAAGCGAGGTCGAGGCTGGGGCACTCCAAATATGGATGCATCCAGCACATCAGAAAACGTGTGGTAGCCCCCCCAGTCGAGGCCTTCTAGTTGCTTGATTACCTGTTCAGAATGGGTTGGCTTAGCCGATCCTTTAAACTTTGCAGTGAATCCTTTGACGTTTTCAAACACTAGAAATTTTGGGCGAATAATGTCCACAATCTCAAGATATTCATCTTTTAGCTTGTTGCGTGGGTCATCCGCTTTACGACGTCCCGCAAATGAAAATCCCTGACAAGGTGGGCCGCCTGCGATGAGGTCGATTTCTCCTCGCAGAGCCAAAAGCTCAGATTTATAGTCATCCAGCAGCTGGCTCGTGCTAATCGCTTGCTTGGGTAACCATTCAGGCCAGTCAAACCGGAGCGCTTTTTTACTATTGAAGTTGTGAGAAAACGTTTTAAAAGCGTCCTCATTTTTCTCTATTGCAAAAATGCCCTTCCAGCCAGCCTTTGATAGGCCGAGGGAGAGGCCGCCGCAGCCCGCAAAGAGATCAATAAAACGCATATCCAGAATCCATTTTTGCACCTTTATAGTATATGTTGGGCTGGCACGCCAGGTACTTTGTGATGTGAGGTTGCAGAGTTCGATTTTGGCTCAAAGTGTGTGCTGCTTAATGTCTGTTCATGGGAGTGGATCTCAATAGTTCGCCCCTGCAGCGAAGGTCCGCTATCCGCCCAACTGGGATGTCTGCTTCGGGGCTGGGATCCGCCGTTGGGTCAGATATGACGAACGGCAGGAATGCCCAACGTCTCGAGTGTAGGCACTGAATGCAGCAAAACTCAGAGCGTGGGGTAGAGATGCTTGCCGTTTGGGACAATACCCCATGACGCGGCCTTTCCATTTGGCAAATGTGTTTCGCGCAGGAAACGGGTCGCTTGGGTGCTGCGCATAGGGGAAGTGTCTGGGGAGCCAACCTTGAAAGGACACGATATGACCGTAACCTATATGCCCTATGACACCGATTGGGTCACAAACATCCGCAACGGCGGACCAGACGCCTATGGCAACGCGGCCGAGCACGCGACATCAGACGGCGGCGGGTTGCCCTGCCGCTATTGCCTATGTGACATCCCTAACGGCGCAGATATGCTGATCATGGCTGCATGTCCGTTCCCAGACTTGCAGCCCTACGCTGAAACCGGCCCGATATTCCTATGCGCTGACTGCGCGCCCTATGCAGGGGTAGGGCTGCCCCCGGTATTGGCCAGCCGCAAGGAATGCTTGCTTAAGGCTTATGGCGTGGACAACAGGATCATCTATGGCACGGGGCAGATCACCCCGACCGCGCAGATCAGCAGCTATGCTGAACACTTGTTATCTGATCCAAAGGTTGCCTATGTTGATGCCAGATCAGCCACCAACAATTGCTTTACCCTTAGGATCAAACGCCCGTAATGACGCAAACCTTCGATGACATCCCCGAAACCGCCCTCATATGGCACCACGCTGGGCGTGGGGCGGTGCTGGCCACTGTGGTGCAAACATGGGGTTCGGCGCCGCGTCCGGTGGGCAGCCAGCTGGCGATTGCCGGTGATGGTGAAATCGCGGGCTCTGTTTCAGGCGGTTGTGTCGAAGGCGCGGTGATCACCGAGGCGCAGGACGCGCTGATAGATGGCGAACCACGGCTGTTGGAGTTCGGCGTTACCGATGACGACGCTTTTGCGGCTGGGCTGGCCTGTGGCGGGCGCATCACGGTGATGCTGGAGCCTGTAGGCGCTGTGTTGCCTGTAAGTGTCCTGTCCGAACTGGTTGAGGCAAGGGCGGGCAGGGTGCCCATCGCCTATGTGGTCAATCCGGTCACGCAGATCCGTGCGCTGGGCGCGGCAAGCACCTATCCCGACCGTTTTACCGCCGATAAGTCGGGTTTTGAGGACGACAGCTTTGTCGCCATCCACAACCCGCCGCTCAAGATGATCGTGGTGGGGGCCGTGCATATCGCCCAGCCGTTGCTGGTGATGGCGCGACTGGCGGGTTATGATCCGGTGCTGGTTGATCCGCGTAGTGCTTTCGGATCAAGCGCGCGGTTTCCAGATCAGAAAATCAACGACGACTGGCCAGACGAGGCCCTTACAGCAATTGGACTGGATGCGCGCACCGCGGTTGTCACCCTGTCGCATGATCCCAAAATTGATGATCCGGCGTTGATCACGGCGCTTGACTCAAATGTGTTTTACATCGGCGCGCTGGGCTCGACCCGCACCCATGCCAAACGGGTGGACCGCCTCACGACGCATGGCTTCACACCCGCGCAAATCCAGCGCATTCATGCGCCTGTTGGCTTGGACATCGGTTCCAAATCCCCGGCTGAAATCGCGATCTCGATCATGGCCCAACTCACGCAGAGTTTACGTAGCCCCCAGTTGTAGCCGCCACAACGACGCCATAGCCTAGGTCAAACAACCAAGGCGAACAGGATATGGCATTGATCAAAGATATTTGGCGCAGCTTTCGGGCGCTGCCGCTTTGGGTGCAAATTTGGGTCGGGCTGATCCTTGTCCCCGTGAATTTGGCCTCCGTTTTGTATGTGTTCGAACCCATGGGATTGCTGATCGCGGCCTTGGCCATTGGCGGCATGGTGCCCAACCTGTTTATCATGATCAAAGAACGCGGGCTGTCCTTGGCGATGGCCCTGCCGCATCTGCTGATCTGGACGCCTCTGGTGATCCTATTGGTTGCAAACCTAGGACACCCTGAAATGAGCAGCCCATTCCAAGCCTTTGTCTGGCTGCTGCTGATTGTCGATTTGGTTTCACTTGGGTTTGATTGCCCCGATGCTTGGAAATGGTGGAAAGGTGATCGCGCGGTCGCAGGGGGCGTTTAAACCAAAAAGCCCCCGCTAATTGCAGGGGCTTTTGAAAATTCAAATGTCAGCAGATTATTTCGGCATTTGCCCGATCATCATGATCATCTGACGACCTTCCATCTTGGGCATGCTTTCGATCTTGCCAGCCTCTGCCACTTTGACGTCTTCGGCAATCCGTTCCAGCAATTCGCGGCCCAGATTAAGGTGCGCCATTTCACGCCCCCGAAACCGCAACGAGATTTTCACCTTGTCGCCGTTGCCCAAAAACTTGAACACATTGCGCATTTTCACATCATAGTCATTGGTGTCCGTGTTGGGACGGAACTTGACCTCTTTGACCTCGATGATCTTTTGCTTTTTGCGCGCCTCGGATTCACGTTTTTGCTGTTCGTATTTGAACTTGCCGAAATCCATGATCTTACAAACGGGCGGGTTGGCGTTTGGCGAAATCTCGACCAGATCAAGACCAGCCTCGTCAGCCATATCCATGGCCCGCGCCGGCGTAACAACGCCCGCGTTTTCGCCATCGGCGCCGATGAGTCGGATTTCATTAGAAGTGATGCGTTCGTTTACGCGGGGGCCAGTGTCGCGCTGAGGCGGGGCATTGTGAGGTCTGCGGGCTATAACTTTGATCCTTTGATTGTGAATAGCTTTATCTTGGGCGAAAAATAGACGGGGAGAGCGGCGCTTACAAGGTGTTTATCGTTAATACATCGGCAATAAAGCGCGTTATTGGGGAATGTGTGCTTTAATCCGGCCAGTACATCTGTCATATCCGCCTCAATCTGGGGGAATTCCCAGCAGATATTTAAAGGGTGAAAAAGATGAACAAGACATGGATCATAGCCGCATTGCTTATCGCTGCCGGTGTTGGTGTGTATTTTTACACACAAAAAGGCGATGTGATGGACGCTGTTGAGGCAACAACCGAAGCCGCAACTGATGCCGCCGCTTCTGCCACAGACGATGCTGCCGCTGCTGCCAAGGCTGCCGCTGACGAAGCTGCTGCTGCTACAGAAGCCGCTGCCGCCGAGGCCGCCGCCGCATCCGAAGCCGCTGCCGCTGAAGCTGCCGCCACTGCAGAAGCTGCCGCTGCCGAAGCCGCTGCTGCTACCGAAGCTGCTGCAACCGAAGCCGCAACCGCTGCTGCCGAGGCTGCTGCTGCAACCGAAGCGGCCGCTGCCGAAGCCGCCGCAACCGCAGCTGCTGAAGCAACCGCTGCTGCCGAAGCCGCCGCTGCAACTGAAGCCGCTGCAACTGAAGCTGCTGCCGCTGAAGCTGCTGCCGCCGAAGCCGCTGCCGCCGCAACTGAAACACCAGCCGCATCTATGGCCGACACATTGTTGAGCGCTGACGGTTTTGATGCTGCAAAGGTTAGCGAAATGGTTGACGGTTCGGACTTGGGTCTTGCCAAAAAGACTATGCTGAAAGCCGCGATCGAAAAAGCGGGTGACAACCCTGAGCTGATCAAAGCCGTGATTGACCAAGTCAAAGGCGCTTTGGGCCTCTAAACCCACCGCTCTACAACCTAAAACCAAATGCCGCGCAGGGTTCCCTTGCGCGGCATTTTTTATGGCCAACGGTTTGGCTTAACGCAGCCCACAAAAAAACCCACTTCCGAACACGTCGGAAATGGGGTTCTCAGGGCAAAACGTGCCCTAAATAAAAGGCGTAAATAGCGCCTAGTCTACAAACGCTTTTTCGATCACATATTCAGCCGGCTTCGAGTTCGCGCCCTCGGTCAGACCAAAGCCTTCCAAAATGCGTTTCAGATCCAAGTTCAAGCCCATAGACCCACAAACCATAGCGCGGTCATTCTCGGCACTAATCGGCGGAACACCCAAGGCCTCAAACAGGCTACCATCTTCCAGTTTGGTGGTGACGCGGCCCATCACGGGGCTTTCTTCACGGGTGGTGGTCGGAAAATAACGCAGCTTGCCGTCAACCATCTCGCCAATCAACGGATCATCCGCCAGACTTTCAACCAGCTCACGGCCATAATCCAACTCAGCCACATCGCGGCACGTATGGCACATGATAATCTCGTCGTAATTCTCATAGGTTTCCGGCTCGCGCATCAAGGATGCAAACGGCGCAATGCCGGTGCCGGTAGCGAAGAACCACAACCGCTTGCCGGGCAACAATGCGTCATGCACCAATGTGCCGACGGGTTTGGGACGCAGGATAATCTCGTCCCCAACCTTGATATGCTGCAATTTCGACGTCAACGGCCCGTCCTGAACCTTGATCGAATAAAACTCCAGCTCTTCGTCCCAGCTCGGCGAGGCGATTGAGTAGGCCCGCAACAACGGCTTGCCATTGTCACCCATCAAGCCAATCATCACAAACTCGCCTGACCGAAACCGCAACGATTGTGGACGTGTCACCCGAAATGAAAACAAACGATCCGTCCAGTGTTTCACTTCGGTCACAGTCTGGGTATTGGGCACAGCAGCTTTTTTCGGCGCATCCGACATGGTTATTCTTCCTTACGTACATAAAAGCCGCAGTCCAAAACCAGCGACATGATTTCGCAAACCTATAAGCTGTTGTCCCGAGCGGGTCCAGACGCAAACCCGCCCCTTCTTCTTGCCTTAAATACCTGCGCCGCAGGCATCAGCGTTTTGATCCCGTAAGGGAGCAAAACGCTTGGGGTGACGCGCGTCAGCGCGGCACAACCTAATACGCGGCACAACCTAATAAGTGACATCCAACCGCTCTAACCCGTGGAAATGATAAACATCCGCGTAACTTGGCGACTTGGCCAACCGCAGCTCAGGGCAACGGGCAAACAAGATCGGCAGAGCAATCTGCAACTCCAACCGCGCCAAGGGTGCGCCGACACAAAAATGCAAACCACCGCCAAATGCGGTGTTGGGCTTGATCACGCGGCCCGGTTGAAACTCATCGGCGGCTTCATACGCAATAGCATCACGATTGGCGCTGGCCAGCAGGCAGGCGACGGTCTGGCCACGTTCAATACGATGCCTAAACAGATCGACATCCTCTGTGGCGATTCGGGTGAATATATGTAACGGCGGATCATAACGCATGATTTCCTCAACGGCTGTATTGATCCCATCCGGTGCCAAGGTCGACACTGGTGTTTTGTTCTCTAACAGGGTCTTAACACCATTGCCCATGCTGTGGACGGTCGCCTCATGCCCCGCGTTCAACAGCAAAATGCAGGTGGTGATCAGCTCGTCCGTCGACAGCTTTTCGCCGCCTTCCTCCGCCGCAATCAGATGACTGATCAAGTCATCCGCTGGCTTGTCCCGCCGCTCCTCGACATAGCCGCGCATGAAATCAGCAAAGGCCGCGCTGGCCGCACAGGCCGTATCCTCGTCTGCTTTGGTACGTCCGGCTTGATACATCATCACCATCGCGTTGGACCAAACCAACAATTGATCCGCCATCGCTTCGGGCACCCCCAGTAGACGTGCAATGATGATCACCGGTAATTTCTGAGCGTAGGCCGCAAGCAAATCAACTTCGCCCGCAGCAAACCCGTCGATCAACTTGTGACACAACACCTCAATCTCCGGTGCAAGCGCCTTGATCCGGCGCGACGTAAAAGCCCGCAACACCAAGGATCGCAACCGGGTGTGCCGTGGCGGGTTCAGCTCCAGCATTGAGTGGGCCTCAATATCATAGAACGGCTTTAGCCGCGCTGGGATGGGCTGCGCCAAATCCGCAGGCATCTCGCGACCAAAGCGACGATCGCGCAAAATGGCATTCACAGCGCCATAGCCCGCCGCACAGGCCATATCGTAGTCCTGCCAGTGAACCAATTCATCCGGCATCGCCCGCAATCGCGCGTAAAACGGATATGGATTTTGCACAAAGGCGGCGTCAGTCGGGGATTGCTGAATAATTTGCATTTGGCGATTTTCACCAAAGGGGATGGTCTTTGCAAGCACAGGTTTTTACAATCCTACCCTATGACAGATTTTTCCACACATCGCGCCGCGGCCCTTGGGTTGTTTTTACTGACGGTGCTCGGATTGGCGGGCGGTGCTGGGTGGTTTGCCTATTCGGCGGCACTCACGCAACTGTCGGCCCGCGGGCAAGCGGACCTGTCGCTGGCGTCCGACCGCTTGCTGGGGCAATTGCAGCGCTTTCGACAGGTGGCGGTATTGATGGCAGATCACCCGCAATTGATCGATTTGGCCAAAGGGCAGGGCGCGGCAAACCAAGTTTCAAAAACCTTGCTGACGGCGGCTGACAAAACTGGTGCCGTTGAAATCTTGCTGGCCTCAAACACGGGCGAGGTATTGGCCTCTTCAACCTTGCAAACCATCACACCGCTGGCCAGTCACGCGCATTATGAACGTGCCATGCGAGGGGCTTTGGGCACGGCGCATGGGCGCATTGGTGGCACCAACCGCCGCGCGTTCTTTTTTGCGGCCCCGATACTCGAGGGCGAAAAGGCGCTTGGCGCGGTGCTGGTCACTGTCGATATTGAAGCCTTGGAAGAATCCAATTGGCGCGGCGATCCGCATGCGGTGTTTTTCACCGATGCGCAGGGTGTCATTTTTGTCGCCAACCGCTCGGAACTGGTGCTGCGCAACCGTGTGCAGCCCAGTGGTTTCGGTCCAGATTCGGTGCGCCGCTATAATGGCCACGAGGTTTGGTCGCTCACCTCTGGCCCTTATATTCCCAAGCAAGCCCTGCATTTGACCCAACCCATGCCGATCATCGGCATGACCGGTGAAGTCCTGATCAACACGGCCTCTGCACAACGTCTGGCGTGGCTTCAAACGGCCGCGGTTGCCGCCCTTTTGTTGGGGTTTGGCGCGATCCTGTTTTGGTTGTCTGAGCGACGCCGCGCGCTGGCCACACGGTTGGAAATGCAGGCCAAAGCCAAGGACGAATTGGAAATGCGTGTCAACGAGCGCACTCAGGAATTGCGTCAAGCACAGGCAGAATTGGTTCAAGCGGGCAAATTGTCGGCGCTTGGCCAAATGTCAGCTGGCATCAGCCACGAGTTGAACCAACCCTTGATGGCAATCCGCTCTTTCGCGGAAAACGCGGAAACCTATCTGGAGCGAGGCAAACTGGATGTGGCGGGCAAAAACCTGACCCGCATTTCTGAATTGGCGCGGCGCATGGGCCGGATCATCAGCAACTTTCGCGCCTTTGCCAAACAAGAATCTGAGCCGATTTCCGACGTCGATATCGTGGCTGTGGTTGACGCCGTTTTGGAAATGTCCGAGGCGCGGTTTTTGGACGACAACGTCACCGTCTCATGGCAGGCTCCAGTAAATGCTGTGTTTGTGCGTGGCGGCGAAGTGCGACTGCAACAAGTGCTGGTCAATTTGATCTCAAACGCCATCGACGCGATGGAGGGAAGTCCTGAGCGTCGCATCGAAATCGCACTGGACGCGCAGGGCGACACGGCGCGTTTGCAAGTGCGCGACACAGGGCCGGGCATCGAAGCGCCCGAGAGGATATTCGATCCCTATTACACCACCAAAGCGGTTGGCAAAGCAGACGGGCTTGGCTTGGGGCTGTCCATTTCTTATGGCTTGGTGCAAAGCTTTGGCGGCGATATTCGCGGCCGCAACCACGTTGACGGCGGCGCTGTGTTTACGGTCGAGCTGACGCGTGCGGCGATAAAGGAGGCGGCATGACAATGCGAGTTTTATTGGTTGATGACGACGCCTCAGTGCGCGAGGCCCTAGGGCAAACGTTGGAATTGGCGGATATGACGCCGATCCTTGCTGGCAGCTATATCGAGGCCAAAGACCACATCAATCCCGGATTTGACGGCGTGGTGGTCAGCGACATTCGGATGCCGGGCAAGGACGGGTTTGCCCTGTTGGATTATGTGCGCGGCGTGGACTGTGATCTGCCGGTGATCTTGCTGACTGGCGAGGGGGACATCCCGATGGCCGTGAAAGGCATCAGCGCTGGCGCGTTTGATTTTTTGGAAAAACCCTGTGCGCCAAAAGAATTGCTGGCGGTGGTCGAACGGGCGCAAAAAACCCGCGCGCTGGTGTTAGAGAACCGCGCGCTAAAACAGCAATTGGAAACCGGGGATGCCGCCGCACGAATGCTGTTTGGCGCCTCAAGCCCCTCGGTCGAGCTGCGCCTGAATGTGCGGGCGGTGGCACGCACTGGGGCCGAAGTGCTGATCAACGGCGCGCCTGGCACCGGCACTTCCAAAGTCGCCGAAGTCATCCATTTGTTATCCCAGCTCTCAAATGGGCCATTTGTGAAAACCGCCGCTGCCTCGCTTACCTCCGAAACTTTGGCCGAAGCCTTGAGCGCGGCTGACGGCGGGAGTTTGTTCTTGGACGAGGTGGCCGCCCTTTCGCCTTCTGTGCAATTTGCCTTGCTTGAATGCCTTGAAAAAGGTTGTGGAACCCGCGTGCTGGCGGGCAGTTACCGCGATTTACCCCAAGAGGTTGCCCAAGGCGCGTTCAACCACGACCTATATTACAAACTGGCCGTCACAGGGGTGCGTATCCCCAGCTTGCGGGATCGCCCCGAAGACATTCCGGTGCTGTTTCGCCATTACGTAGCGATTGCTTGCGAACAAGCAGCCCTGACTCCGCCAGAGATAACACCAGCTCTGATTTCACGCCTAATGGCGCAGGATTGGCCGGGCAATGCGCGGGCCCTGATGAACACAGCCATGCGGTTTGCTATGGGATTTGTCTCAGAGCTGGGCGAGGGCGAAGAAGAGGCTGAATTGGGCCTGAGTGAGCAATTGGCGCAGGTTGAACGAACCTTGTTGTCAGAGGCATTGCGCCGCCACAACGGCAATGCCTCAGAGGCGGCGCGCGGGTTAAAACTGCCGCGCAAAACTTTTTACGACAAGCTGGCCAAATACGAGATTCGGCCAGAGGGCTTTCGCTAGATCTGTGCGGAAAACCGCACAGCGACGCCTTTTGATTGTGTGAAAATCCGCCACCAGTTTCCTGCCCCGCTTACAACTCGTGGGTTAACCTTATGGTAAGAAAGAAAAATGCGGGTGCCGCAGCGCCTTGAAAGTTTTCATTGAGCGGCACGGCTGGCTGGGGTCTGATCGCTGTGGGTGCCTATGTTCGGGCACACATGAATACATAATTTCAATATCCGGGAGGAACCAAAATGAAATTTATCACAGCAGCCGCCACAGCCGTGGCCCTATCCTTTACAGCCCAAGCCGCCAGCGCATCCTGCGAAGCCGGCGAGGTTGTCATTAAATTTGCCCACGTAACCAACACCGACAAGCACCCCAAAGGGATCGCTGCGACTTTGTTGGCCGAACGTGTGAACGCCGAAATGAACGGCAAAGCCTGTATGGAAGTTTATCCAAACTCCACTCTTTATGATGACAACAAAGTTCTAGAAGCCATGCTTCAGGGCGACGTTCAACTGGCAGCACCTTCGCTGTCCAAGTTCGAAAAATTCACCAAAAAGTTCCGCCTGTTCGATCTGCCTTTCATGTTTGCAAGCATGGATGCCGTCGACGCGTTCCAAACCGGCGAGCCGGGTCAAGCCCTGCTTGATTCAATGCAAAACCGTGGCCTTCAAGGCTTGGCATTCTGGCACAATGGCCTGAAACAGCTGTCCGCCAACAAGCCGCTGATCGCGCCATCTGACGCAAACGGTCTGAAGTTCCGCGTGCAATCCTCGGACGTTTTGGTTGCCCAAATGGAAGCCATCGGTGGCTCGCCCCAGAAAATGTCGTTCTCCGAAGTGTATGGTGGTTTGCAACAGGGTGTTGTCGACGGTCAGGAAAACACATGGTCCAACATTTTCGGCAAAAAGTTCTTTGAAGTCCAAGACGGCGTCACTGAAACCAACCACGGTATCATCGACTATCTTGTGGTGACCAACGTTGACTGGTTGGCCAGCCTTGACGCCGACGTGCGTGACCAATTGCTGACCATTCTGGGCGAAGTCACAACCACACGTAACGCCGAAGCCTTTGCGGTGAACGAAGCTGCCAAAGCCTCGATCATTGCGGCCGGTGGCACCATCCGCACATTGGATGCGGCACAGCGCCAAGCTTGGGTTGATGTGATGATGCCGGTTTGGGACCAGTTCGTGGGCGACGTTGGCCAAGAGTCAATTGACGCGGCACAAGCCATTAACAAGTCTATGTAGTCCACATACCAAAACCACGCGTGCGGCCCCGCCAAGAGGGCCGTGCGCAACCAAATATCCGGGGGAGGAAACCAAATGCAGACGCATCCCAAAACAAGCATCATTGACCGCATAGAAGAGACCGTGATCGCGGCCCTTTTAGGTATGATGACCCTGCTGACATTCGCCAATGTTGTCGTAAGATATGCCTTTAATTCCAATATCTTGTGGGCATTAGAGCTGACTGTGTTTATGTTCGGTTGGTTGGTGCTTCTGGGCGCGTCCTATGCCGTGAAAAAGGGCTCTCATTTGGGGGTCGATGCGGTGATCAACATCCTGCCCGATGGGCTGCGCAAAATTTTTGCAATGGTTGCTGTCACGGTCTGCATCATCTTTACATTATTACTGCTGAAAGGCGCTTGGGATTACTGGGCCAACTTCGCCAATTTACCGCGCACCGAAGGCCATTGGTTCCCGACAGGGTTCCAAGATAAATTCCGCGGACAGGGCTGGTTTGAAACCAACGACATTCCGCACCCCGCTTTTTTAAACTGGATGGCCGGCGTGTTTAACGACGGCAATGCCTATGAAAAACTGCCTCGTTTGGTGCCCTATATGGTGCTGCCCATTTCAATGGCGCTGCTGCTGTTTCGGTTCATTCAGGCCGCCATTTCGGTCTGGAAAGGCGACATCGACACCATCATCGCCAGCCACGAGGTTGAGGACGAAATTGAAGAAATGCGTGATATGCGCAAGGAGTCACAGCAATGACCGTAGCCCTTTTATTTGCCATGGTGATCGGTCTGATGATGATCGGTGTGCCAATCGCGGTTTCATTGGGCATGAGCTCGGTGATGTTCTTGCTGATCTTTTCAGATTCCTCATTGGCCTCTGTGGCGCAAACCCTGTTTTCCGCCTTTGAAGGCCACGCAACCCTGCTGGCGATCCCGTTCTTTATTTTGGCCTCATCCTTCATGTCGACCGGCGGCGTGGCCGAGCGGATCATCCGGTTTTCGATCGCCTGCGTTGGCCACTTTCGCGGTGGTCTGGCAATTGCGGGCGTGTTCGCTTGCATGATGTTCGCCGCACTTTCGGGCTCATCTCCGGCGACCGTGGTGGCGATCGGATCAATCGTGATCGCCGCGATGACCAAAGCGGGCTACACCAAGGATTTCGCCGCAGGCGTGATCTGTAACGCGGGCACCTTGGGCATCCTGATCCCGCCCTCCATCGTGATGGTGGTCTACGCGGCCGCCGTTGAAGTTTCAGTCGGCCGGATGTTCCTAGCGGGCGTAATTCCGGGCATCTTGGCGGGCCTCATGTTGATGATTGCAATCTACGTGATGGCGCGGGTGAAAAACATGCCATCGGGCGAATGGGCCGGTTGGGGCGAAATCGGGCGGGCCTTTGGTGACGCGTTCTGGGGGCTGATGCTGATCGTCATCATCATGGTCGGGATTTACGGCATTCCGGGTCTGACATCGGCGATTTTCACGCCGACCGAAGCCGCTGCAGTTGCGTCGATCTATGCCTTTATCATCGCCAGTTTCGTTTACCGCGACATGGGGCCACTGGCCGCACGTGACGGGCAGGCTAAATCCAGCCTGTTGCGCAAACCGCAAGCCCTGCTGACAGCGATGTTCCACCGCGACACCCAACGCACCCTGCTGGACGCGGGCAAGCTGACCATCACCTTGATGTTTGTGATCGCCAACGCGCTGATATTAAAACACGTGTTAACGGATGAACAAATCCCGCAACAGGTCGCCAATGCGATGCTGTCGGCGGGTTTTGGGCCGGTGATGTTCTTGGTGATCGTCAACGTGATCTTGCTGGTCGGTGGCCAATTCATGGAGCCGTCAGGCTTGTTGGTTATCGTCGCACCACTGGTGTTTCCGATTGCCATGCAATTGGGGATCGACCCGATCCATTTGGGCATCATCATGGTGGTGAACATGGAGATCGGCATGATCACTCCGCCGGTTGGCTTGAACTTGTTCGTAACTTCGGGCGTGGCGGGGATGCCGATGATGCGGGTGGTAAAGGCGGCGTTGCCATTCTTGGCCGTGTTGTTCGTGTTCCTGATTATGATCACCTATATCCCTTGGATATCAACCGTGTTGCCAAATGCGGTCATGGGTGTGCAGGAAATCACAAACTAGGGGCTTTAATGATCCAGCCAAACCCCTTGGTATGATTCACAAAAACGGCCCCTCTATTGCGAAATAGCGGGGCCGTTTTATCGACTAAAACTATGTCTTGGGCTTAGCTGTTTTCAAGTGCGGTGATGATGCCGCTGAAGTCATCCGCCTTCAGGGACGCCCCGCCAACCAGCGCGCCGTCCACGTTGGAAACGGCGAAAATCTCATCTGCATTGCTGGGCTTGACCGAACCGCCATAAAGCAAGCGCACCGCTTGGCCTGTTTCGTCGCCAAACCGTTCCACCAGCAAGTTGCGGATCGCATCATGTACCTCGCCAATTTGCTCTAGCGTTGGCACTTTGCCGGTGCCAATGGCCCAGATCGGCTCATAGGCAACCACGAGAGAGTCGCCCGTGACGGTGTCGGGGATCGAGCCTGCCAATTGGTTGGCGATCACCTCAAGCGTGTCGCCCGCCACGCGCTGATCGTCTGTTTCGCCACAGCACACCACGACGACCAGTCCGGCGTTCATACCGGCCTTAGCCTTGTCGCGCACATCTTGGTCGCTTTCACCGTGGTCTTGGCGGCGCTCAGAGTGACCAACCAGCACGTAGCCGGCCCCTGCATCGGCCAGCATTTCAGCCGAAATATCGCCCGTATGTGCGCCAGAGGTGTTGGCATGACAATCTTGGCCACCCGTTTTGATCGCGCCGTCGCCAATGCTCGCCGCCATCGCCGCAACCAAGGTCGCGGGCGGGCAAATCAGCACGTCGCAGCTTGGGTTTGGGTGTTTTTCAGTCAAAGCGTCGATTTCGAGCATCGAGCCAAGCGTTCCGTTCATTTTCCAGTTTCCAGCCGCCAGTTTCTTGCGCATGTTGTCATCCCTTTTTGTTGGTTGTCAAAGACATGCCCCGAAACCACGCTGCATGGCAAGCCAGATGGGTCATCTGCGACGACTTGCTGCGATGAATGGCGACTTAAAGGGCGCTTATGGCGCGTTTGGCCCAATCAAGCACCAAGTCAGGGTCATCAATGGCCGCATCAGGCACAGTCCAGTAACACATGGTTTTGCCGGTTTCTGCGCCGAATTGGTTTGAGCCTGCCGCCGCCATTTCACCCGCGAAATCATCACGGGCTTTTAGGTACAGCGTCGCAGATTTGTCTAGGATCGAAAAAATCACCCCGTCACAATAGATCGACAGGCCGCCCATCATTTTGCGCCCCGTGATCTGGCCCAGTGGCGCGAACAGCTCGTAGGCGTATTCGATATCGTCTTGTGACAGGCTCATTTTGGGGGTTTCTTGGTACTAGCGCGTTTGGTGGCGGCTTTTTGGGCTGGGATCATCGATTTACGCGCCCAAAACAATGCTTCATCCGGATCATCCATGGCGCTGTCGGGCAGGGACACAAGGCCCGGAATGAGGCGCACACCTTTTTTTGTTTCATATTCAAACGGGGCTGAACCAGCCTCGGCATATTCTGCTGCCAAAGATTTATCGGCCTTCATGAACAGCGCATCACCAAAGATCACCGCGAACATAGCGTCATCGACATAGAGGCTGGTGCCGCCAAACATCCGGCCGCTGCGCACAGGGCCAAGGTCAGAAAACAAATCCAACGCGTGATTTAGGAATTCGGGGTCAGTCGCCACTTATTGCTCGGCAAATTTGATCGACTCGCCACAGCCGCAAGCCTCGGAAACATTGGGGTTTTTGAACTTGAATCCGCTTTCCAACAAGCTGGTTTCATAGTCAATTTCCGTGCCAAACAGGAACATCTGTGCCATCGGCGCGATCATCACGCGGGCACCGGCTTCCTCAACGACTTCGTCCATCGGATCAACCTCGGTGACGAAATCCATCGTATACTCCATCCCCGCGCAGCCGCCCTTTTTGACGCCAATGCGCAAGCCCTGATGGCCGTCTTTGGCCATAAGGTTTGAGATCTGTTTGATCGCTTTGGGGGTCATGCTGACCGCCTGTTTGCCGGGGATGCCGAACATGTCATGTCTCCTGTTGCCTCCCTAATATAGGGCAGGCGGGGCGTGATCTCAAGGATCAGCGTCAAACCATTGCAGCCGCTTTGCACATGTTGGTCAATTTGACGCGGGTCTGCGCCAGCGTCAGATGCCCCAGACCGCAATCAGGCGCCGCCATCAGACGTTCAGGCGGCAGTACCGTCAGGACTTCGCGCATGCGTGCGGCGATCTGCTCGACCGGTTCGATTTGGCTGACGGCAATATCGACAAAGCCAACAATTGCTGTGGTTTTGGTGAATTTCTCAAACAGGGCCAAGTCGGACTGACAGTGGCAATCTTCAATCGACAGGGCGTCGATCTTGCCGTTCAGCGCCGCGACCAGCGCGTGATAGACGTTATGGTCGGCTTTTGGGTAGTCCGGCTCGTCAATGTGATTGGGATAGCCGCAACACATATGGGCGGTGCGGATCACGTGGTCGGGCATGTTGTGAAACACCCGCTCAAGCGCCTCGATGCCAAAATCCGCGGCATCGTCGGGTTTGCGGGCAAACAACGGCTCGTCCACTTGAATATGCACACAGCCCGCTTCGGCCAAAGCCAACGCCTCGCGGTTCAACGCGTCGGCCAGATCAAAGGCCAAGGCCTTGTCATCATTGTAAAAACAGTCGGCGACCGTGCCGATGATGGTCATCGGTCCGGGGATGGTGATTTTGACGGGGCGCTCGGTAAAGCCTTGGGCTTGCTTATAGTCGCGCGGCAACACGGATTGTCCGGCGCTGATTTTGCTGCGCACCGCAGGCAGGTCGGATTCATAGGCGCCATTGCGCAACACGCGGCGCTCAAGATTGGCAAAATCAAACCCCTCCATATAGCGACACTGGTAATGCACATAGTTTTCGCGCCGTTGTTCGCCATCGGTGGGGATGTCGATGCCGCAATCGACCTGCGTTTGGATCGCCTCTTGGGTGGCGCGGGCAAACAGGGGTTCGTGTTTGGGATCATCCGACCAATTGTCGATCACATCACTGTTGTAATCGGCATCTGTCGGGACAACTTTGAACCAATCCTTGATTGGCACGTAGTCGGGTTTTGGAAAGGCCCCGATGCAAGTGGTTTTGATGGGCATGGTACACATCCTTTGACTGCAGATGCGTCAAACGTAGGCAGGGCTAAATCGCAGTGCAATGCTGAAAACGACACGGGCGTCGTTTAAGGGGCTGGTGTGGAATGGCAAAGCTACCCTCCTCGTAACATGGAGTGAAGGTTTCAAAAAAATCATTTTTCACAATGCTGCACTGTGCACTGAGGTCCGCTTTGCGCAGTTAGTGACCTTTGCAAAGTTTGGCCGATAGCCCAAAATCGACCCCATCGTACATCGCGTGCTGCTGTGCGTTTTCCGATTGCGGACATTCGTTCGAATGTGCAGCGCTTGCGAGACCAACCGTCTCTAAAAACGTACAGCTCCGACGAAACAACTTATGTTACTACTGTGTGTCAACGCTTGGTTGTCGTTGTAGGAGGGCATGGCCGATCGGAGGATCAATCATGTCTACACATAATCTGCCTGTCATTCGGACACGACGCCCAGCATGGAACAAAGGTCGGGTAACCCCCCATTTTAATGGGCCCCACTCATAG
>JAWSVK010000021.1:0-27157 GCA_033851955.1 Marinosulfonomonas sp. | reverse complement strand
ACAGTGCCAATGAGTTTGGCAGCCTAAATGAAACCCTGATCCATCTTAAACTGGCTGCTAACTGATCGAAATGGTAGGATCACCTCTGGTATCGGTTTGGCATGTTCGGTGAGATAAGCCGCAAAAGCATCTCTTACGGTCACCTTCGGGGGAACTCGGGTAACACCTGCCAATAGCGCCCCCGCTAATGTAGCATCTTCTATGGGAACCCCAACATAGTCACCCGTAACGGGGTCCTGGTGCTTGTCCACCAACTGCGCCGCAGCTTCTTCACGCCATGTCCGCTCATTGTCACCCAGCCCTGAACTGTGTGGGTCCGCGCCCCAGCTTTCCAACAATGCGGCCAACCGTTTGGACTGCTCCATGGGTGAAAGGCTCGTCACGCCATTCTTGGCAAGGCTGATAATGTGCTCAACGCGCTCATGCTCGCGCCCATAGTGCATCATCGCTTCGCTTTGGGTCTTTCCCAACACTTTGAGGAACTCACGTTTCTTGACCAAGCCCTCAAGAACCTTTGGAACTCGGCGGCGATACTCGAAACTGCCTGTTCTGCTACTTTGTCTGAGGTGTTTCACATTCACATTCCGCATCGCTTAAACCCACTTTGTGTAGTTAAGCGTGTAGTTAGACAAAGAGCAATAGGATTATAAATCCTTATTAATCAGTATCTTACGGGGGGTTTTTTGGTGCCCAGGAGAGGACTCGAACCTCCACATCCTTGCGAATACTAGCACCTGAAGCTAGCGCGTCTACCATTCCGCCACCTGGGCATATTTATCAAGTGTCGTAGGGGCGGATTATCGCGACTGGCAGGGGGTGTCAACGGGGTGTTTTTTCAAAATGCATAACCTATGATCATGACTTGTTCCCGAGAGGCGAAAAAGCTATTGAGAATGCAGCATTTGATAAGAGGGTACACCAATGTCCAAACTTGTAACCATTTATGGCGGATCCGGTTTTGTAGGGCGCTATGTCGCAAGACGGATGGCAAAAGCCGGCTGGCGCGTTCGTGTGGCTGTACGTCGCCCCAACGAGGCTATTTTTGTGAAACCTTACGGTGTGGTTGGGCAAGTCCAGCCTATTTTGTGCAACATTCGTGATGACGCCTCGGTGCGGGCCGCGATGCAAGGCGCGGATGCTGTGGTCAACTGCGTGGGCATACTGAATAACCGCGGGCGTAACAAGTTTGATGCGGTGCATCATGAGGGTGCCGAGCGGATCGCACGGATTGCCGCTGTTGAAGGTGTTCAACGCATGGTGCACCTGTCGGCGATCAGTGCAGATGCCAACAGCGACAGCGATTATGCCCGCTCCAAAGCCTTGGGGGAGGCCAGTGTGGCAACCCATTTCCCCAGCGCCACAATCTTGCGCCCTTCTGTTATTTTCGGCATTGAAGACAAGTTTTTCAATAAGTTCGCGGGTATGACAACATTTAGTATGGTTCTGCCCCTTGTCGGTGGAGGCACCAAATTCCAGCCGGTGTTTGTCGATGATGTTGCCGCCGCCGTTGAGGCATCCCTTACTGGGGATGCTGCACAAGGTGTGTACGAGCTTGGCGGACCTGAAGTTCAAACTCTAAAGGAGTTGGTGAAGTTCATGCTGGATGAAATCCAGCGCCGTCGTTTGGTCGTGAACTTGCCGTTTTTTGCGGGCCGGCTCATGGGGTTTGGCTTTGATATGACGCAGGCCCTATCGATGGGCTTGATCCCGAACAACATCTTGACCCGCGATCAAGTGCGCTTGCTGCGTCATGATAGTGTGGTGTCAGAGGGCGCACGCGGGCTGCGTGATTTGGGCATCAAGCCGACACCATATGAGTCTGTTGCACCTGATTATCTATGGCGTTTCCGCCCGTCGGGCGAATTCGCGTCAATCAAAGAATCGGCTAAGAAGCTGCGCAACACTTAAGGTGATGCAATGAATGACAGCACAACGCTGGTCTCCCTTTTTCTGGGAGCGCTCGAAGGCTTGACCGAGTTTTTGCCGGTTTCCTCAACGGGGCATCTGTTGTTGGCAGGGCATTTTCTGGGCTTTGAATCAGCAGGTAAAACGTTTGAGGTGGTGATCCAGCTCGGCTCGGTTCTGGCGATTTTGACGGTTTATTCGGCCAAGCTGTGGTCCGTGTTCAGCACAGTGAATGATCCGCAGTCACGGCGCTTTATCACATCCATTTTGGTCGCCTTCATGCCCGCCGTGGTGATCGGCGTTTTGGCGCATGATTTTATCAAAACGGTATTGTTTGAATCACCAATGTTGATTGCGGTGATGTTGATATTGGGGGGCATTGTGCTGCTCTGGGTTGACCGGTTGGCGTTGAAGCCAAAATATCACGACGCGATGCAGTTTCCGATCAAAATGTCGCTGGCGATTGGTGTTGTGCAATGCTTGGCAATGATCCCGGGCGTTTCGCGGTCTGGCTCCACCATTGTGGGCTCGCTTTTGATGGGGGCGGACAAACGCGCAGCGGCCGAGTTTTCGTTCTTTTTGTCGATGCCGACAATGGCGGGGGCCTTTGCCTATGATTTGTATAAAAACCGCGACGTTTTGGACGCGGGCGCCTTAAATGAAATCGCGCTCGGGTTTGTCATGGCCTTTGTTGTCGCCGTTTTGGTGGTGAAATGGTTGCTCGGATACCTCAGCACGCATGGTTATGCGCTGTTCGGTTGGTGGCGCATCATTGTTGGATCTGCCGCGATACTGGGGCTTACTTTTATAGGTTAGCGCAGAGTAAGGTAAGTATTGCTTACCTTTATTTGACGGTCTGAGCCCAGAATTTTAACTCAGCACAGTAAAAAAGCACTATTAGGTCAGCATTGTTTACTTTTCTTTCTGTCGGGCACCCTTTAAGGAACGAGTCTGGATATAAAGATGGAGTCGAGACCTTGGCCAAACAACCAATGCTTAAGTTTGTGGATGTGAAACGCGATATGCCTCAAAAGCGTGATGCCGCAACACGTAACCAAGACTTTGACGAGATTTACGCCGAGTTCGCAGCCTCCAAGGCCAAAGAGCAGGCAAGCCGTTGCAGCCAATGCGGGGTGCCCTATTGTCAGTCGCATTGCCCGTTGCACAACAACATACCAGATTGGTTGTTGATGACGGCAGAAGGCCGTTTGAAAGAGGCTTATGAGTTGAGCCAAGCGACCAACACATTCCCCGAAATTTGTGGTCGCATCTGCCCGCAGGATCGCCTGTGCGAAGGCAATTGTGTTATTGAGAATTCCGGTCATGAAACCGTGACCATTGGTGCGGTTGAGAAATATATCACCGATACGGCGTGGGACAACGGTTGGGTCACCCCCAACCTGCCATACGCCGAACGTACTGAATCCGTAGGCATCATCGGCGCGGGCCCGGGTGGATTGGCGGCGGCGGACGTGCTGCGCCAAGCTGGAGTTCAGGTGACCGTCTACGACCGCTACGATCGGGCCGGTGGATTGCTGACTTATGGTATTCCCAGCTTCAAATTGGAAAAGCCCGTGGTAATGCGCCGGATTGAGCAGCTGGAGCAAGCAGGTGTTCAGTTCGTGACCAACTGCAACGTGGGCGAAGACATCAGTTTTCAAGCCATCACAGGCCAGCACGACGCCGTGTTGATCGCCACCGGCGTCTATGCGTCGCGGGATCTAAAGGCCCCCGGCGTCGGTGCGTCGGGCGTGGTGCAAGCCTTGGAATATCTGACGGCGAGCAATAAAGTCAGCTTTGGTGACGAAGTGCCAGAGTACGAAAGCGGCGCACTAAATGCGACGGGCAAACGCGTGGTTGTGATCGGCGGAGGAGACACCGCGATGGACTGTGTACGCACCGCCATTCGCCAAGGGGCAACCAGCGTGAAGTGCCTATATCGTCGTGACCGTGCCAATATGCCAGGCAGCCAACGCGAAGTGCAAAACGCCGAAGAAGAAGGCGTCGAGTTCGTATGGCAAACCGCGCCGAATGGCTTTGTCGGTGATCCCGTCGAGGCTGTGAAGGTGCAAAAGATGCGGCTTGGTGCGCCTGATGCCACGGGCCGCCAAAGCCCCGAAGTGATTGAGGGCGAAGATTATAATGAACCTGCCGATCTGGTGGTTATGGCGCTTGGGTTTTCGCCCGAAGACTTGCCGACATTATGGGATGAAGAGGCGTTGGAAGTGACCCGTTGGGGCACCATCAAAGCCAACTTCAAAACCCATCAAACCGAAATGGACGGTGTGTATGCAGTCGGCGACATCGTGCGTGGTGCAAGTTTGGTTGTTTGGGCTATCAGCGACGGGCGCGGGGCCGCGGATTCAATCATCAATTACCTGAATTCGGAGTCCGTGATCGCAGCACAATAACGGAATATCTGGCAAAGTTGAAGCAAGGCAAGTGCACCTAGCGGGAAGGGATGAAGATGACAAGAAGTGGTAAATGTCTATGTGGCGCGGTTCGTTTTACCATCCGCGATTTAAACCCTGACTTTGGTGTCTGTCATTGCAAAATGTGTCAACGATGGGCTGGCTCAGCTTATATAAGCCTGACCGTTCCGGCGGAAAATATCAGCTTTGAGGGGGCAGAAAACATTGGCCGATTTCAGTCTTCGGAATGGGCCGAACGGGCCTGGTGCACGACTTGCGGATCAAACCTTTGGTATCAGGTAACAGCCGAGGGGCCGTATTCTGGTGCTTTTCATATGCCAGTCGGGCTGTTGGATGACACCACGGGGCTGCACGTCGAGCGCGAATTTTTTGTGGATGAGAAAATTGAAGGTCTGCCCTTGGCGGGCGCAGAAAAGCAATTCGACACGGCGGCGATGCTTGAAATGTTTGGGGCGAGCGAATGAAAGTATTCGCATTTCTTACAGCCACACTATTGGCCCCGATCTCAGCCCAAGCCGGAACATTTGTGCCGCCCAAAGGATGCACCGCCTATCTAACTGTGCAAATGAAAAGCTGTGAAGTTTCGCATCATTGGACCTGCGCGGGCGAAGCTGCGGGCAACCATTGGATCATGTCCATCGACGGCGAAGGTCCCGCCCATTTACAATTGTTGGACCACGAATTTCGCTGGCTGCAGAGCTATCCGCAACGCGTTGATGTATCCCGCGCGTTGATCACCAAAGAGGCCGACGCTAATTCCTTGACCGAACTGTTGGAAACCCGCCGTGACGATTTTGATTTCACCCAATCGGTGTCTCAGAACGGCAGACAAATCGCGGTGGAGCGTATAACCGGTTACGACCGTTTGAACGGCAGCCGCGTTTCGATTGACGGCGAGCCATTGTTGGTGACTGAATTTGAAATACATATATCGTCGAGTGCCGGTGGTGCGGTTGTGCACACCACCGGAAACCAATTTGTCAGCGAGCGGTTCCGGTTGTTTTTTCAGGGTCATGAGGTAGAAACATCTGGTGGCGAGGTGTTTGAATATGATGACACGCCGGTTTTGTTTATTGAGCCCGGTGAGCCTGGGTTTTTGGCCGATCAACCCGAATTTGGCTGTGACGCGATGATGTCGGCAATCCCATTAGCGGGGCCGCGCGGATAATGTTAAATCTGACGCCCATAGAAACGGACGAACGGTTCCGGATGGCGGTTTACCGCGGTTCTTCGGACAGGTTGGTTCTAAGTTGCTCAGGCGTTGGAACCGAGCGCCAGCAGATGCCACCGTTTGAATTTACGAAGGCCGCTTCAGGGGACGGTGCGCATTCGGTTTTGTTCATCTCGGATATGACGCGCAGTTGGTTGTCAGCCCCTGGTTTGCAGGCGGAAATATCTGAACAAGTGGAGAATCTGATCGGGCAGTTGCGACCCAAAACTGTTGTTGCGATGGGCAACAGCATGGGTGGGTTCATGGCGCTGCACCTATCCCGAATTTTGCCAATTGATGTCACGATCGCCTTCACGCCTCAGTTCTCAGTAGATAAAACCATCGTTCCCGAGGAAACGCGTTGGCGGTATTTTCGCGACAAGTTTACGGAATTTTTGGTGCCCAAAGTTGAAAATCTGCCGCAGGACAGCGGCCAGCACTACGTGTTTCATGGCGGCGAACAGCGTGAACATATTCATTGGTCGCGGTTTCCCGAACAAAAAAACCTACGCCACTACATTTTTCCTGAGCATGATCACAACATTGCCAGAACTTTGAAAGAACAAGATTTGTTAGGGCCGATAATAGAGGCCTGCGTGGCCAATCAACCGCGCCAAGTCAGAGAATTAACCAAACGCGCTGGCGGCGAATGGCGGAATGAAAAAGCATATATGCGTTGCAAAGAACTGCACCGTTTTGACGAAATCGGAGAGACAAGATGACAAAATTTGACGCGGCATGGGCCAAAGGCGAAGAAGCAAAGCGTGCATGGTTGGAAGACAACGGCATGTACAACGCCGACGAGGAGCATTCGTCATGTGGCGTGGGTCTGGTTGTGTCGATTGACGGTAAACCCAGCCGCAAGGTGGTTGAAAACGGCATCAACGCACTGAAAGCCGTGTGGCACCGCGGGGCAGTGGATGCAGATGGCAAGACTGGTGATGGCGCTGGCATCTCTTTGCAAATTCCAGTGCAATTCTTTTACGATCAAATCCGTCGCACTGGGCACGAGCCACGTCTGGATGAGTTGATCGCTGTGGGGCAGGTATTTTTTCCGCGCGAGGATTTCGGCGCGCAAGAAGCCTGTCGGACCATCGTCGAGACCGAAGTTTTGCGGATGGGGTATTATATCTACGGTTGGCGTCAGGTGCCGGTTTCCGTGGGTTGCCTGGGCGACAAAGCTGATGCGACCCGCCCTGAAATTGAGCAAATTCTGATCAGCAATTCCAAAGGTGTGGACGAGGACACATTCGAGCGCGAGCTGTATGTGATCCGTCGCCGGATTGAGAAATCTGCCGCCAAGGCGCAAGTGAATGGGTTGTACCTTTGCTCGCTCTCGTGTCGGTCAATCATCTACAAAGGCATGATGCTGGCCGAGCAGGTCGCCGAGTTTTACCCCGACCTGATGGATGAGCGGTTCGAAAGTGCATTTGCAATCTACCACCAGCGTTACAGCACCAACACATTTCCACAGTGGTGGTTGGCCCAACCGTTCCGCATGTTGGCGCATAACGGCGAGATCAACACGCTTAAGGGCAATGTGAACTGGATGAAAAGCCACGAAATCCGCATGGCTTCATCCGCGTTTGGTGATCTGGCCGAAGACATCAAACCGATCATTTCAAACGGCTCCAGCGACAGTGCGGCACTGGATTCAGTGTTCGAAGTTCTGGTGCGTGCGGGCCGCAATGCGCCGATGGCCAAAACCATGTTGGTGCCCGAAAGTTGGAGCAAGCAAGCTGTCGAACTGCCGCAAAGCTGGCGCGATATGTACAGCTATTGCAACTCTGTGATGGAACCATGGGACGGCCCCGCCGCCTTGGCGATGACCGATGGGCGTTGGGTTTGTGCTGGGCTTGACCGCAACGGATTGCGCCCGATGCGCTATGTGATCACTGGCGATGGTCTGGTGATGGCCGGCTCTGAGGCGGGCATGGTGCCAACCGACGAGGCCACAGTGGTGCGCAAAGGCGCGCTTGGACCGGGTCAGATGATTGCCGTCGACATGAAAGAAGGCAAGCTGTTCAAAGACACTGAGCTAAAGGACATGTTGTCCGCCAGTCAGCCGTTTGGCGAATGGGTGCGCGGCATCACCGAAATGGACGAAGTTCTGTCGGGTGTGACTGAAGCGCCGGTTTTTGAAGGCGCCGAATTGCGCAAACGTCAGATTGCGGCCGGGTATTCCATTGAAGAGTTGGAGCAAATCCTTGCCCCAATGGCTGAGGATGGCAAAGAAGTTTTAGCCAGCATGGGAGATGATACCCCCTCGGCCGTGCTGTCAGATAAATACCGCCCGCTGAGCCATTTCTTTAGGCAGAATTTTAGTCAGGTCACCAACCCACCCATCGATTCCTTGCGTGAATTCAGGGTGATGAGCCTGAAAACACGGTTCGGAAACTTGAAAAACGTATTGGATGAAAGCAGCAGCCAGATCGAAACATTGGTGCTGGAAAGCCCGTTCGTGGGCAACGCACAATTCGCGGCCCTGCTGGAGCATCTGGGCGATTCCGTCGCCGCAGTTGACTGTACCTATGACGCCGATGGTGGCGAAGGGGCGCTGAACGAAGGGCTGGCGCGCATCCGTTCCGAAGTTGAAGATGCCGTGCGTTCGGGCGCGGGTCACATCGTTTTGACGGATGAGCAGCAGAACGAGAACCGGGTTGCGATGCCCATGATCCTTGCAACCAGTGCAGTCCATTCAGGACTGACGCGCAAAGGGCTGCGTACCTTTTGTTCAATCAATGTGCGCTCTGCCGAATGTATTGACCCACACTATTTCGCCGTGCTGATTGGCAGCGGCGCGACAGTGGTGAACGCCTATCTGGCCGAAGACAGTCTGGCTGACAGGATCGAGCGCGGGTTGCTGGATTGCGATCTGACAACAGCCGTGGCGCGTTACCGTGCGGCTATTGATGCGGGTCTGCTAAAGATCATGGCGAAGATGGGGATCAGCGTGATTTCGTCTTATCGCGGTGGTTTGAACTTTGAGGCAGTTGGTCTATCCCGGGCTATGGTCGCAGAATATTTCCCCGGTATGTTGAGCCGAATTTCTGGCATCGGTTTGCACGGCATTCAGCGCAAGTTGAACCAAGTCCACGCGCTGGGCTGGCGCGGTGGTCAGGACGTTCTACCCATCGGCGGTTTCTACAAAGCCCGCCGCACCGGTGAAACCCACGCATGGACTGCGACCAATATGCATTTGATGCAATCGGCCTGCGATCAGGCATCTTATGAATTGTGGAAGCGGTATTCCACCGCGATGCGTTCAAATCCGCCGATTAATCTGCGCGATTTGATGGACTTTAAGGCGTTGAACAAGGCGATCCCGATTGAAGAAGTCGAGAGCATCACTGCCATTCGCAAACGGTTTGTAACTCCGGGCATGTCACTGGGCGCGCTTAGCCCAGAAGCGCATAAATTGCTGAACGTAGCGATGAACCGGATCGGCGCGAAATCAGACAGTGGCGAGGGTGGCGAAGATCCTGCCCATTTCGTGCCCGAGGCCAACGGCGACAATCCATCTGCGAAAATCAAGCAGGTGGCATCGGGGCGTTTTGGCGTCACAGCTGAATATCTGAACCAATGCGAAGAATTGGAAATCAAAGTCGCCCAAGGTGCGAAACCGGGTGAAGGCGGGCAGTTGCCTGGCATGAAGGTCACTGATCTGATTGCACGCTTGCGGCACTCGACCAAAGGCGTGACGTTGATTTCGCCACCACCGCACCACGATATCTACAGCATCGAAGATTTGGCCCAGCTGATCTACGATCTAAAGCAGATCAATCCCCGCGCCAAAGTCACCGTTAAACTGGTGGCCTCCTCGGGCGTTGGCACGATTGCAGCGGGCGTGGTCAAGGCCAAGGCAGATGTGATCCTGATTTCAGGCCACAACGGCGGCACAGGTGCTAGCCCTGCGACCAGCATCAAATATGCCGGTCTGCCGTGGGAAATGGGTCTGACCGAAGCGCATCAGGTGCTGGCGATGAACAATCTGCGCGACCGTGTGACGTTGCGCACCGATGGTGGGTTGCGCACAGGCCGTGACATTGTGATGGCCGCGATGATGGGGGCCGAGGAATACGGCATCGGGACTGCCGCCCTGATTTCGATGGGCTGTATCATGGTGCGTCAGTGTCAGAGCAACACGTGCCCCGTTGGGGTTTGTACGCAGGACGAAAACCTGCGGGCCAAGTTTACCGGTACTGCCGATAAAGTTGTGAACCTGATCACATTCTACGCCCAAGAAGTTCGCGAAATTTTGGCGAGTATCGGAGCGCGGTCCTTGGATGAAGTCATCGGACGGGCGGATCTGCTGTCACAAGTTAGCCGTGGGTCGGCCCATTTGGACGATCTGGATTTGAACCCGCTGCTGATTTCTGTCGATGCGGGTGAGGCGATCAAATACGACCGTGACAAACCACGTAATGTGGTGCCTGACACGCTGGACGCTGAGATCGTCAAAGACGCGGCTCGGTTCCTAAATGATGGAGAAAAGATGCAGTTGCATTACGCGGTGCAGAACACTCACCGGACCATCGGCACGCGGGTTTCCAGCCACATCGTTCAAAATTTTGGCATGAACAACACGTTGCAGGCCGACCATTTGACAGTCAAATTGACAGGTTCTGCGGGTCAATCCTTGGGCGCGTTTGCCGCCCCTGGCCTAAAGTTGGAGGTGTCGGGCGACGCCAATGACTATGTCGGCAAGGGGCTGTCCGGCGCAACGATTGTGGTGCGCCCACCGATGGTCAGCCCGTTGGTTGCGTCTGAAAACACCATCATCGGCAACACGGTTCTATACGGCGCGACGGCGGGCTATCTGTTCGCTGCGGGCCGTGCGGGCGAGCGGTTTGCCGTGCGCAACTCCGGTGCCAACGTTGTGGTCGAGGGCTGTGGCACCTGCGGCTGTGAATACATGACCGGCGGTGTTGCGGTAATTCTGGGACCAATTGGCGCGAACTTTGGCGCGGGCATGTCGGGCGGGATGGCTTATTTGTACGACCCTGACGGCAAGGCGCATGACTTGATGAACGTCGAAACGTTGGTGACCTGCCCCGTGACTGTGGCGCATTGGGAGGCCGAGTTGAAGGGCTTGATCGAGCGTCATGTGGTTGAAACCGGCAGCCTAAAGGCCACCGAAATTCTGCGTTATTGGGACAGCGAGCGTCACAATTTCTTGCAGGTGTGTCCAAAAGAAATGCTGCCCAATATTTCGCACCCATTGGGCATCGAAGAGGCTGCAATTCCGGCAGAATAATAGAAATTTCTTAGCCGTTGGTTTTTCAACCGACGGCTGGGGGCGTCAGGATATGGTCAGTAGGGGTTGCCCCGCCTTGGCCCACGCGGCTATGATCTGGCGTGGCCAAAAAGACAGTGAAAAAGAAACCCGCGGCGAAGTCAAAAACGCCGAAGATGGTTGTGCCGGAACTGCGTGCCAGCCTTCACCCACTGCGGTGGTTAAAGAAATGGATTTTCAGGGCCGGATTGGTGGTGTTCATGTTGGTGCTTTTTGCGGTGTTGTTTTATTCCGTCATTAACCCGCCCACCACGCCATACATCGTTTCCGAATCCCGCAGGCTGGATGGCGTTGACCGCGCTTGGGTCTCGATCGAGGAAGTGTCACCCTATATGGCACGATCAGTGGTGGCGGCAGAGGACGCGAATTTTTGCAACCACTGGGGGTTTGACGTGAAGGCAATCCGCGCTGCCCTGACCGAAGGGCGTGGGCGCGGGGCCTCGACGATCAGCCAACAAGTGGTCAAGAATGTCTATCTGTGGCAAGGGCGCAGTTGGACCCGCAAAGCATTGGAAGCCATGCTGACACCTCTGGTTGAGGCGGTTTGGTCAAAGCGGCGCATTTTAGAGGTTTACCTGAACGTCGCAGAGTTTGACGAAGGCGTGTTTGGTGTCGAGGCCGCCGCTCGACATTATTTTGGTGTCGGGCCCGAGGATTTGAGTGCAACGCAGGCCGCAAGGCTCGCCGCGATATTGCCTGACCCAAAGCGGCGCAGTGCCTCACGGCCATCTTCACTGGTGCGCAAACGAACCAAATCGATTATCTCGGGTGCGGCGACCATCCGCGCGGACGGTCGTTCAGAGTGTTTCGACCATTGATATTTACCCGCTATCACGGCTAATAGAAGAAACAAATTTTGAATGGTGTGACAATGAACCGACTTTTCCATGTGCCTCTGTCTCCCTTTTGCCGCAAAGTGCGTCTGTCGCTGGCGGAAAAGAAGATTGAAGTCGAGTTGGTCGAGGAAAAATACTGGGAGCAAGACGCGGATTTCTTGCGCCGAAACCCTGCTGGCAAAGTACCTGTGTTAAAGATGGACGAGATGACACTGGCCGAGTCTGCGCCAATTTGTGAGTATCTAGAAGAGATTTACCCAACTCCGTCTCTGATGCCCAAAGACTCCAAGGAACGCTATGAAGTGCGCCGTTTGGTCAGCTGGTTTGATGACAAATTTCACAGCGAAGTGACGTCAAAATTGCTCTATGAGCGGGTCAATAAAAAGGTGATGGGACAGGGATATCCTGACAGCACCAACATCAAAGCCGGTGCGCGTCGGATCAAGTTTCATCTGGACTACATGGGGTGGTTGCTGGACCAGCGCCGCTGGTTGGCAGGCAACCAAATGACATTGGCTGACTTTGCCGCCGCCGCGCATCTGTCGTCGCTGGATTACATTTCGGACGTGGATTGGAACCGCAACGAGAACGTCAAAGACTGGTACGCCAAGATAAAATCACGCCCAGCGTTTCGGTCGATACTGGCGGATCAGGTTTCTGGATTTCCGCCCTCAAACCACTACACGGATTTGGATTTTTGAGTGCAGAGCTAAAAACGCGACTATTTGATTTTGCCCAAGAGGCTGGGTTTTCCAACATGGGGGTCTGCCGCACAACGGATGTGCCGCAAATCGCGAAACGGCTAAAAACCTATGTCGAAAAAGGTCGACATGGCGATATGCAATGGATGGCCGAGCGGATGAACTGGCGCGGCAGCCCACAGGATTTGTGGCCGCAAGCCCGTTCAGTGATCATGTTGGCAGAACCCTATACGCCCGAGCATGACCCGATGGAGGTGTTGGAGCGCAAGGACTGTGCGGCTATCTCGGTTTACGCGCAAAATCGCGATTACCACGAGATCGTCAAAAAGCGATTGAAGAAAGTTGGGCGCTGGTTGTTGGAGCAAGCGCCGGACGCGGAGATCAAGGTTTTCGTCGATACGGCTCCAGTGATGGAAAAACCATTAGCGGCAGCCGCTGGGCTGGGTTGGCAGGGCAAGCACACCAATCTGGTCGGGCGCGATCTGGGCAGCTGGTTTTTTCTGGGATCAATTTTCACAACGATTGAGCTGCCTGTGGACGGGGCCGAATCCGAGAACTGCGGCAGTTGCACGGCTTGTCTGGATATCTGCCCAACGGATGCGTTTCCAGCGCCTTATCAACTGGATTCGCGGCGCTGCATTTCCTATTTGACGATCGAATTGGATGGGCCCGTGGAAGAAGAGTTGCGCCCGCTGCTCGGCAATCGGATCTATGGTTGTGATGATTGTTTGGCGGTTTGCCCGTGGAACAAATTTGCCGCCGAGGCCCGCGATATCCGCTATGCCGCGCGGCAAGAATTGCTTGCCCCCAAACTGGCTGAATTGGCGGTTCTGGATGACGCTGCATTTCGAGCGATGTTTTCGGGAAGCCCGGTCAAACGGATCAAGCGCGGGCGGTTTGTGCGCAATGTTCTCTATGCGATTGGCAATTCCGGCGACAACAGTTTGCGAGAGGTCGCAGCTGGATTGTTAAACGATGCGGATGTGGTGGTGGCCGATGCGGCGCGTTGGGCCGTTGTGCGGTTAACCCCATGAAACCAGTACGTGGCATTTTATTAATCATTCTGGCGGTCACCGTGTTTTCAGTGATGGCGGGGTTCGTGAAAGCCGCCGACAGGGTGCCCGCGGGGCAGGCCGTTTTTTTCCGATCCGCCTGCGCGATACCGGTGGTGTATTTCTGGCTATGGATGCGTGGTGAAATGTCTCATGGATTGCGCACGCAAAACTACCGGGGCCATATTATGCGCGGTGTTGCAGGGACAATGGCGATGGGGTTGGGCTTTGCTGGATTAAAGTATCTACCCTTGCCCGACGTCACGGCATTGCGATTTATCACACCGATTTTGATCGTTATATTCGCCGCTATCTTGTTGGGTGAACGGATCCGATTGGTGCGTCTTACAGCGGTTTTGATGGGCCTGATCGGGGTGCTGATCATTTTGTGGCCTCGTCTGGGTGAAGGTCTGAGCGGTACTGGCCAACGCGAAATGATGGGCGTCGCACTGGTGTTAAGCTCTGCCTTGTTCGCGACCTTTGCGCAGATATTTATCAAACGAATGGCATCCGTCGAAAGCACAGCGGCGATTGTATTTTACTTTTCACTGACATCTTTGAGTCTGTCGCTGTTAACAACCCCATTCGGTTGGGTTTGGCCGACCTTGCCGGAGTGCGGTTTGCTTGCTGGCGTCGGCTTGATAGGAGGTGTGGGGCAGGTTTTGCTGACCAGCAGCTATAGGTATGCGGATGCCTCAATTTTGGCTCCTTTCACCTATGTATCGATGATTTGGGCGCTGCTAATTGGTTATTTCATCTTTGATGAAGTGCCAACATTGGTCATGTTGTTGGGCGCGGCGTTGATCATTCTATCCGGTGTTGTGATCGTATTGCGGGAACGCCAGCTGGGACGTGGCCGCGCAGCATTGCGTACAATGGCGCAACCTAAATAGGCTGATAAGTGGGCAGGCGTTATTGTGATGCGCGGCGTTTTGGAGCGGACATTTGATACATTCGATAAGCTGCGACGGCCCCTTTGATACTGTCGGCCGCCTTGGTAACGGGGTCTGGTCCCAAGGTGTTTCGCCCAATCCTGTATCTGATAGTGACGAAACCGTTTGTGTTATTGTCCTTAAAAATTACCCGCGCGACCACGCCGTGAGCATCAAATGCCCGCAGAATGGCCGTTGAAATGTCACGCTTGGTAAAGCTTTTTTGTCGTCCTGTACTCCAGTCAATGAGCGCCACAATTTCGTTGGAATACGCAGTGCCATTGTAGATCGCTTCGTCATTTAAGGTGCGACCAAGCGGGCGCAACGCTGGATTTTTAGTGATTTGATAGGCGATTAAACTTGTTGCTGCAGGCATGGACACAACAAGTATGATCGCGATAATAACTGAGTTGCCTTTGAATTTCATAACATTGAAACGTAAACACAACAGGTTAGCATTTCGTGAAAATCGGCAGTCTTATTGCAACAGAGAAGTACACAAAATGCGGGGCTTGTGCCGATTGCTCCGGCCTAAAGCCCTTTGATCCCACTCATCACCAAATCTGTGACCAGATCGGCGTATTGCGCACGAGTCATGCCTTTGCCGGGCCGATGCCACATGTAAAACCAGTTCAACATGCCAAAGACTGTCATCGTTACGGGGCGCAGGCGAACGGAGTCCGACAGTGTGTCGGGCGAAGCAGATTGCAGCGCGTCACTCATCATCTGAACCAATTGCCGTTGCAGCGCCATTAGAAGCTCGCGTTTGTCAGCAGGCAGCGCGGCCATCGCGTCCGCTTGCAGCTTGTGTTCGGCATCGGCATCTCGGTAAGCCAGAAGGATTGCGCGGATCAACTGGCGCAATTGACCATCTTCGTTGGTCGCAACCTTGACCGTTTCAACAAGGTCAGACAGGTGGGTGTGCAAGATGTCAAAGAGCAACGCATCTTTGCTGTCGTAATAATGATAGATCAATGCTTTTGAGATGCCGCAATGGGCTGCTGCTGCTGTCATCGAGGCCCGATCATAACCGTTGGCCGCGAAATATGTCGCAGCTCCTTTACGGATCGCATCCCGTTTTTGCGTATGATCATGCG
This sequence comes from Marinosulfonomonas sp., assembly GCA_033851955.1. Taxonomy (GTDB): domain Bacteria; phylum Pseudomonadota; class Alphaproteobacteria; order Rhodobacterales; family Rhodobacteraceae; genus Profundibacter. Next base: position 11,696 of record JAWSVK010000021.1, on the reverse strand, counting down.
CGACACCGCGAGCCATCGGCTAGCCCTTGTTCCGGTTGTCGATAAGGCGCACAGCCTTGCCCTGACTGCGGGCAACACCGCCTGCATCGGCCAGCACGACACGGGCCGAAACCCCGACGTTACTTTTGATTTTGCTGGCCAGCATTTGAGCGGCTTGTTCGCCATCACCAGCCTCACTGGCCAGTTCAACATGCACCGTCATTTGATCCATGCGCCCTTTTCGGTCCAGCTCAATCTGGAAATGCGGCGCAAGGGCGGGAACGGCCATCAGCTGTTCTTCGATTTGGGTCGGAAACACGTTAACGCCGCGCAAGATGATCATGTCGTCCGTGCGGCCGGTGATTTTCTCCATTCGGCGCATCGTGCGTGCCGTGCCAGGCAGCAGACGAGTCAGGTCACGGGTGCGGTAACGGATGATCGGAAAGGCCTCTTTGGTGAGCGACGTGAACACGAGTTCACCCATTTCGCCGTCCTCAACGACTTCGCCGGTTTCGGGGTTGATGATCTCGGGGTAAAAGTGATCTTCCCACACATGCAGCCCGTCTTTGGTCTCGACACATTCGCTGGCAACACCGGGGCCCATGACCTCGCTTAACCCGTAAATATCGACGGCATGCATATCAAAGGCCTGCTCGATTTCACCGCGCATGGCGTTTGTCCATGGCTCGGCGCCGAACACGCCGACATTCAAACAGGTCTCGCGGGGATCACGGCCTTGACGGGTGTATTCGTCCAGAATTGACAACATGTAGGACGGGGTGACCATGATCGTCGAGGCCCCGAAATCCTCGATCAACTGCACCTGTCGTTGGGTCATGCCACCCGAAATGGGCACCACGGTACAGCCCAGCTTTTCGGCGCCATAATGTGCGCCCAAACCACCCGTGAACAGCCCGTAACCATAGGCAACATGCACGACGTCGCCCGCCCGCGTACCGCTGGCCCGCAGGGACCGCGCCACCACGGTCGCCCAAGTGTCAATATCGCGTGCCGTATAACCAACCACGGTCGGCTGACCCGTCGTGCCGCTTGAGGCATGCAAGCGTTGGATTTGACTGCGTGGCACGGCAAACAACCCAAACGGATAATTGTCGCGCAAGTCCTGCTTCATGGTGAAGGGAAACTTCGCCAGATCGGACAAAGTTCTCAGATCATCAGGGTGAACGCCGGCATCATCAAAGGATTTTTTGTAATGCGGTACATTTTCATAAGCGTGTTTCAGGGACCACTTCATGCGCTCCAACTGCAACGCGGAAATTTCATCGCGTGAGGCAATCTCGATGGGGTCCAGATCGCCCTTTTTCGGTGATAGGTCTTTCATAGTGTGCGTCCCTTATGCCCGTTCCATAACAAGTGAGATGCCCTGCCCAACACCAATGCACATGGTGCAAAGTGCACGGGTCAGAGATTGATTTTGAAGCTCGATCGCCGCCGATAGTGCCAGCCGCGCGCCGGACATGCCCAACGGATGCCCCAGCGCAATCGCGCCGCCGTTCGGGTTCACATGATCCGCATCATCCGCCAGACCCAACTGACGCATCACAGCCAGCCCTTGGGCCGCAAAGGCTTCATTCAACTCGATCAAATCAATGTCGTTGATCGACAGACCCAGCCGTGACAGCAGCTTTTCAGAAGCGGGCGCTGGACCAATGCCCATGATCCGTGGCGGCACACCGGCTGTGGCCATGCCGATGATCCGCGCCTTGGGGGTCAGGCCGTATTTCAAAACCGCAGCTTCGGAGGCGATGATCATCGCACAAGCCCCGTCGTTCACACCACTGGCATTGCCAGCCGTCACACTACCACCCTCGCGAAATGGAGCACGCAGACTGGCAAGTTTTTCCAGCGTTGTGCCGCGTGGGTGTTCGTCCGTGTCGACAATCTTAGCCTCGCCTTTGCGCTGAGGAATGCTGATGGGTGCGATCTCTTGTGCCATGCGCCCCGCTGCAATTGCAGCCGCCGCACGGGTTTGTGAGCGCAATGCAAAGGCGTCCTGATCGGCGCGGGAAATGTTGAAATCGGCGGCTACGTTTTCGGCCGTTTCTGGCATTGACTCGACGCCATATTGCGCCGCCATTGCCTTGTTCACAAAGCGCCAGCCAATGGTGGTGTCGTAAATTTCGGCCCGTCTGGTAAATGCGGCATCAGGTTTGGGCTGCACAAAAGGCGCACGGCTCATGCTTTCGACACCGCCGGCGATCACCACCTCGGCTTCGCCGCATTTCACCATCCGCGCCGCCATTCCAACCGCATCCAACCCCGACCCGCACAATCGGTTCACCGTAACCGCTGGCACATCAATGTCCAAGCCCGCCAACAACACCGCCATGCGCGCGACATTGCGGTTGTCTTCGCCTGCCTGATTGGCGCATCCGGCGATGACTTCATCAATCACCAGCCCGTTTTTACCAGCGACAGTCGCGCGCAAAACATGAGCCAGCATGTCATCGGGGCGCACGGACGAAAGTGCGCCACCGTAGCGGCCAATTGGGGTGCGTGCCCCTTCGCAAATGAAAGCTTGGTTCATGGTTGTTCCTCGAAATGTTGACCTGTGATCTGGCGTGATCCGCCACGAAACTCCGCCACCACGCGCCCATCAGGGGCAGTGACTGAAACGTCATAAAGACCCGAGCGCCCCGCCAAGCTGACTTCGCGCGCTGTGGCTGTGAGGCGTTCGCCTTGTTTGGCGGGGCTCAGATAAGTGATGGTGTTTTGCTGCGCGACCACCAGCCGATTGTAGCTGTTGCAAGCAAAGGCAAAGGCGCTGTCGGCCAGCGTAAAAATATAGCCGCCATGGCAAATGGCATGACCGTTCAAATGCTGCGGTCCTACCTCAAACGAGATCACAGCGCTGCCCGGCCCTACGTTATCCAGCGACATGCCCAACCATTTTGAGGCGGCATCATTCGCCCACATGGCGGCGGCACTTTTTTCGGCACGGGTTTGTGGTGTCATTGGTCGGTCCTCCATGAGGCCAACTTGCACAAAGCCGACCGTGCGGTCAATAGTGTTGTATTGTCGGCTGAAATCGGTAGTCTGGCGAAAAAGGGAGAATTTAGATGTTGGAACCACATAGCTTTGCCGCCGGAAAATGGATCAGTCCCGCCAAGGAGGCAGCTGTGTTGCACAGCCCTGTCACGGGTGCGCCGATTGCGCGAGCAGGCGGCGCGACGCTTGATTTTCAGGCCATGATCGATTTCGCCAAGGCCAAAGGCGGCCCCGCCCTGCGTGAGATGACATTCCACCAACGCGCCAAGATGCTTAAGGCGCTAGGGGCCTATATCGCCAGCCGCAAAGAAGAGCTGTATGCGTTGAACCCGTTGACCGGCGCGACCCGCAAAGATGGGATGGTCGACATTGATGGCGGCATTGGCACGATGTTCGTGTTTGCCTCAAAGGGACGTCGCGAGATGCCGGATGGGCATGTCTATCTGGATGGCGAGTTGGAACAACTGTCACGCAACGGCACGTTTTTGGGTCAACATATCGCGCTGCCATTGCAGGGCGTCGCAGTGCATATCAACGCCTTCAACTTTCCGGTCTGGGGCATGTTGGAAAAACTGGCGCCGACGTTGCTGGCCGGTGTGCCTTGCATTGTTAAGCCTGCCACCCAAACCAGTTTCCTAACCGAGGCCTGCGTTCGGATCATGATGGACAGCGGGTTGCTGCCCGAAGGGGCTGTGCAATTGATTGTTGGACGCACGGGCGATTTGTTGCAGCGATTGGGCGCACAGGATGTGGTTAGCTTTACGGGCTCGGCTCGCACGGCATTGGCGTTGCGATCAATGCCCAACCTCCTTGAAAATGGCACACGGTTCATTGCTGAACAAGACAGCTTGAACGCGTCGATCCTTGGGCTGGATGCAGGTGTTGGCACGCCAGAGTTCGATCTGTTCATCCGCGAAGCCAGCAATGAGATGACCACCAAATCCGGACAAAAATGCACTGCGATCCGGCGGATGATCGTGCCAGAAGCTTTGGTCGACCCAGTGATCGAGGCCCTAAGCGCACGGTTGGACAAGGTTACCATTGGCGACCCAGAGGCCGAGGGGGTGCGCATGGGCGCATTGGTGTCGGCGTCGCAAAAAGCTGACGTGTTGGAAATGGCGGCGCAAATCGGACAAGAAGCGACGCGCGTTTACGGTGATCCTGATAATTTTGATGTTGAGGGCGCTGATGCAAAGCAAGGGTTCCTTCCGCCGATGCTGTTTCGCTGCGACGATCCTGATGGTGCAAAAGTGGTGCATGAGGTCGAAGCCTTTGGCCCCGTTTCAACGATACTGCCGTACCGCGACACGGCGCATGCTGCAGAACTGGCCAACCGCGGGCAGGGCAGTCTGGTGGCCTCGGTCATCACCAATGATGCGGAGATCGCCCGTGATATCACGATGGCCAGCGCCCATTGGCACGGGCGGCTGTATTTCAACAATCGCACGTCTATGGGCGAGGCAACCGGGCATGGAGCGCCTTTGCCACATATGATCCACGGCGGACCAGGTCGCGCTGGCGGCGGTGAAGAACTGGGCGGCATCCGCGGCGTCATGCATTATATGCAGCGCACCGCCATTCAGGGCAGCCCTGACATTTTGACAGCGATTGGCGGGGTCTGGGTTTCGGGGGCGCAAGAAAAGACCAACCCGACCCACCCCTTCCAGCGTTGCTATAACGAGATTGAAATTGGCGAGACAATCCGCACGGAAAAACGGATCGTTACGCTAGAAGACATTGAGCATTTCGCCCACTTCACTGGCGATACATTTTATGCCCACATGGATGACGACGCAGCAAAGGCGAACCCGTTTTTTCCGGGCCGAGTGGCGCATGGTTACTTGTTGTTGTCTTTTGCAGCGGGCCTGTTTGTGCAACCAGATCCCGGGCCAGTTTTGGCCAATACCGGTCTCAACAGCTTGACGTTTCAATCCCCTGTTAGCCCCGACGATACGATCTATGTACGTCTGACGGCCAAGCAGAAAACGCAACGTACGGACGAATATGGTGAGGTGCGCTGGAACGCAACGCTGTACAATCAGCATGACGACCAGGTCGCTGAGTATGAGCTTTTGACGATGGTGGCTTATAATCATTAGAGCAAAACCAGTCCATGTGTCGTGAGGTATCGCAACACGGACGCGAACGTCCAAAAGGATACTTGTTTGCCCAATAGATGGGATTCGCACTAAAAGGACGGCATGGATAGTTTGTCGCCGCTGATTGCGGGTTTGCATAATGAAGGCCGTCTGCGGGTTTGGTCATTGGTTGTCACCGTATTCGGCGACGCTGTTCAGCAACGTGGCGGGCGAATTGCGACGTTGCGCTTGCAGCATTTGCTGGAGCGTGTGGGCATTGAGGCGGGCACGTTACGCACTGCCCTGTCCCGCTTGACCAGTGACGGATGGGTGCTGCGTGACCGTGAAGGGCGCAACAGTTTTTACCGGCTAAGTGACAGCGCGAAAGTTGAAATAACCACGGCAACAGCCGACATTTATGCAGCACCCCAAGCCGACGATGTCCGAAAATGGGTGATGGCAAGTGGCGATCTTCCACCAGATGGAGGGATCAAAATTGCGGCCAATACATGGTTGTTTCCGGCGGGCGATCTGCCCGACCTGTCAGGATACATTTGCGTTAGCGGCGCACTTACGGATTTCCCTGAAACGGCCCGCAAACGGATATTACCCAAAGCACATCAAGATGCTTTGGCGGCTTTGAACAACGATATAGACGCGTTAAAAGGCGTTGATTTGATTCCGCTGGATGCGATGGCTGCACGGATGCTTTTGATCCACCGTTGGCGGCGCATCGTATTGCGATTTGCCGATATTCCGTCAGAATTGCGTGGACCCGATGCAGCTTTGCCAAATCCGCGTCAAGCAGTGGCAGATGCCTATCACCAACTGGTTGAACAATCGGAAAACTGGTTGGACAGCACATCGCATGGAATGGCGCCTATGCCACCAAGTGAGCGTGCGTTCAATCATCGGTTTGGGAGGTAACGAAACCGCCTCGGCATCACAGCTGGGTGGGGGCAGTTATCTGCAACACCGAGGCTAGCGTGTTTCGCTAAGACGTGTATCGCAACCAAACAGGGCGTTTGAGTGAAGCATTCGTGGAGTTTTTCCGACCATTTTATGTCAAAATTACGGCGCTCTTGATTTTGTGCCCGCGGCGGGTCAATGTTTGTAGATGAACAACCAGATCCCGTTTTCGCCCACCCCGCCGCAAGTCGCGTTTGAGCGCAAAGAGTTGAATGTCATCATGTCGCTTTACGGGCGGATGGTGGCGGCAGGGGAATGGCGGGACTATGGATTGTCGTTTTTGCAGGACATGGCCGTTTTTTCGGTGTTTCGTCACGCGGCAGAAAATCCGCTCTATCGGATCGAAAAGCACCCCAAGCTGCGCAACAAACAGGGGATGTATTGCGTTGTCGGAATGGACGGGCAGGTTTTGAAACGTGGACAGGATTTGAAAACGGTTCTGCACGTGCTTGAGAAAAAGCTGATCCGCGCCATTAAGTAATGCCTATTTTCGGTAATTTGGACGCCGCCGCGAGGTGACCTCGCCGTCGCCCTGGGCTTTGATCCGTTCAATCGCAGTGTCCAGTGGCTCGTCCACCACGGCCATGTGGCTGGCATTGGCGTGCAGCAAAGTGTTTTCATCACGGATCAGTCCGACATGGCCTTTCCAGAAAAACAGATCGCCGCGTTCAGGGCGCGCATTGTCACCGATCGCTTTGCCAACGTTGGCCTCTTGCATGTGTGCATCGCCCGGACATTCCAGCCCGCAGGCCAAAAGGGCGGATTGGACCAGACCCGAACAATCCAGCCCCCAAATACTATTGCCACCCCAAAGGTAAGGCACCCCCATAAAATGCTCGGCGACCTCTATCGGGTCGTCATAACGGTGATCAATCGGCAAGATATGCGGGCTGGGTACAAATTGGCCGCTCGCCAGTTCAGCAAAATTTCCATGGCGCGCGACGACCGTTAGGCGCGCCCCAAAACTGAGCATTGCAATTTCTTCGGATTTGAAGTCGGGGGTGGGGTAAATGTGCGAGCTGCGGGCCGAAATGAAATGGCTGGCTTCGCGTTGTTCAACCAGTAAATCAGCCCTTAGATAGCCCGTGTAGCCATCTTTGACAGCGTGGCCATAGGCCCAGCCGTCGGCTATGTTCGAAACGTGAAAATCTTCGCCAAATATCAATTGCCGCTCGCGCTTGCCATCTGGTTTGCGACGCAGATCGGCAACCGGTACGGCGACGGTTTTCGGTTGATCGTCACTCATAGCTTCAACAGTTTCGGCAAGGCTGACAAGATAGCGCGCGCGCCTTGCCCAACGCCGCCTTTGGGCCGCGCAGGGGTGGCCGTGGGTTGCCAGCCGTAAATATCAAAATGCGCGTAACGTGGTGACTGATCCACAAAGCGGCGCAAGAACAGTGCTGCGGTTATGCATCCGGCAAAGCCACCCTTGGGGGCGTTGTCCAAATCTGCAATGCCCGGCTCGATCATGGTCTCATAAGGCGCCCAGAACGGCAGTCGCCACAACGGATCATTGCTGGACTTCCCGCCAGCCTCAAGCGCCTTTGCCATTTTGGCGCTGTCGCAAAAAAACGGTGCCAAATCCGGCCCGACTGCCACGCGCGCGGCCCCCGTCAACGTCGCCATCGAGATCAGGCAATCCGGTTTTTCTTCGTCCGCCAAGGCCAGCGCGTCGGCCAGAACCAAGCGGCCCTCGGCATCAGTGTTGTTAATTTCAACTGTCAGCCCTTTGCGCGAGGTTAGGATGTCTTGTGGGCGAAAGGCGTTGCCACTGATCGCATTTTCAACGGCTGGTACCAGGACCCGTAACCGCAGGGGTAGTTTCAACGCCATAATCATATGCGCCAGACCCATAACGGTCGCCGCTCCGCCCATGTCTTTTTTCATCAGCCCCATCGAGCCACCGGGTTTGATGTTCAACCCGCCGGTATCAAAACACACGCCTTTGCCAACCAACGTCAGCGTTGGCCCCGCCGTGCCCCATGTCATATCCAGCAACCGTGGCGCTCGGTTGGATGCTCGGCCAACCGCGTGGATCATCGGCAGATTTTGCGTCAACAGATCGTCGCCGGCTGTCACTTTGGTCTTGGCCCCGTGCTTCGCGGCAAGTGCCATAAAGGCCTGTTCCAATTCTTCAGGCCCCATATCTGAGGCTGGTGTGTTGATCAGATCACGCGTCAACATCTCTCCTGCCACCATGATTTCTATTTGATTGGCGTCAATGTCTTTGGGCGCTTTCAACATTGCCTTGGCAGGTTTTTGGGTGCGATACCGATCAAAACTATAGCCAGCAAGCAACCAGCCCAAAGCGGCTTCTTCTAATGCTTTGCGCTTTAGATCCGTTTCGATGTGGTAGGTGCCCGCTGGCAACCTCTTGGCGGCGTGGCCCAAATGAAACCGCCCGCGTGATCTTTTGGATTTTGTGCCGTAGCCAACCGCAACGAGAAGGCCAGCACCCTTAGTATCTGGCACCAAACAAACATCGCCCAGCTTTGCCGAAAACCCCATTGTGTCGAGCCATTGGGTCACGTTGTCAGGTTGCTCTGCCAACCATTCGGGCAAATCTTTTGAGGCGATAATATGAAGGGGGATTGAGGTCGCGTTGGCTTTGGCGAAAATCATAGACATGGTGATCGGCCCTATTCGGTTTCCATTTCCGGTCACCCTAAAGCATTTCGCATTTTATGTGAATCTGATTTGCATGCGTTATCTCGTCTCCATCGTGGGTCGACCCGCAATCGATTGGCGCAAAAGCACGTGGTCTCGCCCCAGGGCCGTATCAGACAGACAGGTCCTGCAAGTCCCAAACTGCGACCAACGAGCTGTCACCGATGCGTTGCAGGCGCGCCAAAGTGGCCCCCAGTGCCAAAGGATCATTTTGATCAACGCAATTGCAGACGTCACGGGCCACTTTGGCCAATCTGTGCATGCCGATTTGTTCAGCAATACCAATCAATCCCTTTGCTCCTTTGCGTAATTCACGCGCTTTATCTGCATTGTAGGATTCATTGATCTTGACCAGCCGCGCCGTCAATTCCTCAATCGCGCGGCACACCACATCTTGCGCGCCGACCTCGCCCATTTGCACATACAGTTCCGCCAACCGGTCAGAATCCAGTCGAACTTGCTCCTCAAAAACCAACGTCGTAATATTTGTCACAGTATAGCCCCTTGTATCGTGCCCCGTAATGTTTAGGACCATCGTTCAAGACTACTTAGAAAAGGTTGAGCGCCAAGATAGAAATCGCTCGAATTTTGTGCAAATCCAGCATAGTTAGAGTGAACACTACGACTGAATCACAGGAGCGCCACATATGGATCACGCAAAACCTTTACCGTCATATCTGGTCAAACGATATCAGGGCTGGAAGGCAACGTCCTATGCCGAGAACAAGGCGTGGTATCGGCGTTTAGCAGATGATGGCCAACATCCGCGGGCGATGGTGATATCCTGCTGCGACAGCCGCGTTCATGTCACATCCATTTTCGGCGCCGATCAGGGCGAATTTTTCATCCACCGCAACATTGCCAATCTGGTGCCACCTTATGCGCCGGATGGCGACCACCACGGGACTTCGGCGACGGTTGAATTCGCAGTGAAAGAACTAAAGGTCGCGCATTTGATTGTGTTGGGGCACTCTAACTGTGGGGGCGTGCAGGGCTGTTATGACATGTGTTCGGGAAAAGCGCCCGAGCTTGAGAAAAAATCGAGCTTTGTAGGGCGTTGGATGGATATTCTGCGCCCCGGTTTTAACCGCGTTCAGGCGATGGATTTGAATGACGAGGTTGAAGAACGCCGTCAGTTGGAAAAAGCCGCCGTTATGATCTCGTTGGAAAACCTGATGACCTTTCCGTTTGTCAAAAACGCGGTCGAAGGTGAAACCCTGTCGCTCCACGGGCTGTGGACTGATATTGGCGAAGGCGGCCTGCAAAATTACGATTCCGAAAGCGCAACGTTCATAGATGTTTAGCCAGATGTCGAACCAGCCCTATTGGTGGGATGCGGCTGGATTGCCAGACACAGAAATAGCGCGGTCCGCAGCGACCTTGCCCGAAACCGTTGAGACCCTAATAGTGGGGGCGGGCTATAGCGGGTTGTCGGCGGCACTGACGTTGGCCCGCGCTGGGCGCGATGTGACAGTGATCGACAGTGAAATGATAGGCCATGGATGCTCATCGCGCAATGGTGGCCAGATCGGCCCGTCGTTTCACAAACTGGGATTGGCGGGGCTAACGTCAGCATTTGGCGCGGCAAAAGCGACCGAGATTTTACGTGAATCGATGGAGTCGCTGACCTATCTTAAGGCCCTGATCGCAGACGAGGATATTGATTGCGACTTGCAGCCCGAGGTTGGCCGTTTTAAGGGGGTCAATCACGTCAAGCAATACGACGAGACTGCCCGCAGCAACGAAGATTTGGCCAAGGCTGTCGGGTTTCAATTCGAGATGGTTTCAAAGGCGCAACAGACACAATACATCGGTAGTGATTTTTATCACGGCGGTGCGTATTACCCCGAGGACGGCAGTCTGCAGCCAGCGAAATACGTGCTGGGCTTGGCCCGCAAAGCGGTGGAGGCTGGCGTGAAAATTTACGCCCCCGCCCGTGCAAGCGGCGTGCGGCGTGATGGCGACAGGTTTACGGTTCGCGTGGGCGGCAAAGCCATCAACGCCCGCCAAGTGCTGATCGCTACCAACGGCTATTCCGGCCCCGAGCTGCCGTTCTTTCATCACCGCATCATGCCACTGCGCTCAGCGATTATTGCGACTGAACAGCTGGCTCCTGAAGTGATCCGCAGCGCTTTTCCAACCGGCGGCTGCGTCATCGATTCCTCGCGCTTGGTGCCGTATTACCGACCCTCACCAGACGGTACCCGGGTGGTGTTCGGCGGGCGTGCCTTTGATTTGGCAGACCGCCCTGAATACTACGCGCCGGACTTGCATCGTTTGATGGTCCGCACCTTTCCGCAGCTAAAGGATGCTGCCGTGAGTCATGCTTGGTCTGGCACCGTCGCCTATACCTTTGATCACGCGCCGCATTTGGGCGTGCATGATGGGTTGCATTACGTCATGGGATATTGCGGATCAGGCGTTGGGCGAGCAACTTATTTCGGCCACAAGGCCGCGCTGCAAATGCTTGGGGGCGCCGGTGGGAAAACGTCACTTGATGGGTTGAAGTTCCCAACGCGTCCGCTTTATTCTGGAACGCCGTGGTTTTTACCTGCAGTGCTACGCTGGCATAATTTCTTGGATCGGATTGGACGCTGATGGCCGATATGAACTCAACTGAGCCGTTGATCTTTGACGGGCACAATGATGTTTTGCTAAAGCTGTTGAACGCAGGCGGTACAACGGCTGCCCCGAATTTCATCACAGGCGACAAGGGACACATTGATTTGCCGCGTGCCAAAATCGGTGGCTTTGGCGGCGGATTTTTCGCGCTTTACGTCAGTTCTCCGTCTGACGGTTTCGACATGGAGGCCGAGATGCAAAAGGCGTCCTATGACCTGCCATTGCCGGCGCCATTGGGTCAGGCTGCGTCACTGAACGTGGTTTTGGAGCAGACCGCCATCCTCCTGCGCCTCCAAAAATTGGATGCCCTGAAAATCTGCCACAGCACCGCGGACATGCGCAGCTGTTTTGCGTCAGGCAAAATGGCCGCGA
>JAWSVK010000020.1:0-202593 GCA_033851955.1 Marinosulfonomonas sp. | reverse complement strand
GCAGATCGGCCTCAATAGCTTCGGCGCCTTCCATGTGCACGATCGCGCCCATTTTGCCTGACGCGAAACAGGCGCGGAGCTCGGCGGTTGTGTGGCAGATTTTTAGAGCGCCGAGGTCTTGGAGACGCAGCAGAATGGCGATCTGCTCCATCGCGACGGGCAAGGCATGGGCTTGGCTGATCGCGGCGGGCAGGGGCATGTCATAGGGTGGCGTGTCGGTCTGGGCATATCTGTCTGCTTGAGACAGCCCTGCAACTGGTGGACGCGTGAAAAGCGCAAAGAAGCCACCGCCAAACCCACCCATTTTTGCGCGCGGGATATCGATATGACCATCGCGCCCTGTGATGAAATCAGAGGCATTCTTAAGCCCTCCGTTCAGCATCAATTTGAGCAAAACGTCGTTATGTCCATCAAAGATAAGTGGTGCCGTCAAATCAGGCGTGTGATTCCTCATGAACGGATACTGCACGCAGATTTATGGAAGCGAAAGCAAAAATTTACCGAACGTTCAATTTTTGGCCATCACTTAACCCTAGAAAATCAGGGAATTATTTTGGTTTTGATGTGAAAGGTGCAGAGATGCTTGTGGTATATCACCCTAGTCGCGCATGGCGACCCATTCCATGTATTTGATCCCAGAAACCCCTCCAAGGATGATAAACACCATGGTGATGCCAGAGCCAACGGCGAGGGTTGAGAGGCCGGTAACGCCTTGTCCAATGGTGCAGCCCAAGGCCACGACGCCGCCGATGCCCATCATCGCCGCCCCAAGGGTGTTGCGTAGGGTGTCGGACTTGTCGGCAAAGGTACTGAGCCGCAGCTGGCGCTTGTGAAGGGCGCCTAGAAAACCGCCGAACAGGGCGCCGATAAAACTCGCCACGTTGAAATTGGGGCCGATATAGGCGGTGGCGCGCATTAGGTAATCGAGCGTATCACCGGCTGGGCGCACATAAGACAGTGAGGCCAGCGCCACGGGTACATCGGCGAAATCATCCTGTGCCAATCCCGTCAGAAACCACCCCGCTGTGACGCAAAGCCCGATGCCAAACCCCGCGATCAAATGGACGGGGGATTTACGAAAACCAGCGTCTTTGAAGCAATAGATCAGCAGGCCGCCCGCAAGAAGCGCCAGCGCGATCCATGTGGACTGCCCAAGGGGCATTCCAGTAAGTCGAGCGATGAAATCACCCAACCCTTGCTTTTCCATGCCCATTGCGGCCAGATCAATCGTTGCGCGGCCAAACAGGGCGACGCGGACCGGTCCCAGCAAGCCGCCGATGGTCATATAGGCGAACAATCCTGCCACCAGCAAAACGAAGCCTGAACGCAAATCGCCAGCCCCCGCCCGCACCAAATTGCGCGACAGGCAACCGCCCGCCAGCACCATGCCAAAGCCAAAGACCAAGCCGCCTGCCATATTTGCAAACCAGGTTAAACTCGGGGCCATATACATGGTTTCGCGGTAATCTGCGACGCCCCAGCTTTGCAGCGCGGCAAGGCCCAGCATGGCGATAGCTGCGGCCAACAGCCATGCGCGGAAACGGCGTTTGTCACCGAATGACATCATGTCCGAGATCGAACCCATGGTGCAGAAATTGGTGACATAAACGATGTAGCCGAAAGCCGTGGCGATCAGGAAACCGCCCCAAGCAAGGTGTTGAGTGGGGGATGTGATCACCATTTCTCGCAGAGTTTCCAACATGTTACGTCCTTATCTTGCGGCGTTACGTTAAAGTGAACCTTTGGGCTTAAGGCTCATGTCAAATTTGCCGTCTTGTTCATCTGCAAACCAGCTTAGCTTGTCACGCAGGGTGACCACGCCGCCGATGATGATCATCGAGGGGCCAGTGAATTCTGCCTCGGTGGCTTTTTGATATAGATCTGCGACGGTGCCTGTGATGATGCGTTGATTGGGCCGCGTTCCATTGTCGATGATCGCTGCAGGTGTGTCGGGGTCAACGCCGTGGCTGGCAAATCCTTCGGACAGAACTTTGAGGCTGGACAGGCCCATATAAACGGCGACGGTCTGGTTCTTGCGGGTCAGAACCTCCCAGTCTAAATCAAGCACCCCGTCGCGCCCATGGGCTGTGACGAAGATGCAGGACTGGGCGTGGTCGCGGTGGGTCAGCGGGATGCCTGCATAGGTCGAGCAGCCTTGGGCGGCTGTAATGCCGGGCACCACCTGAAAGGGGATGTTATGTTCGGCCAGCATTTCGATCTCTTCGCCGCCGCGCCCAAATATGAATGGATCGCCACCTTTTAGGCGTAAAACGCGTTTGCCTTCGCTGGCAAGTTTGACCATCAACGCGCTGATGTCTTCTTGGAACATGATGTGTTGTTTAGGACGTTTGCCCACGTAAATGCGTTCAGCATCACGGCGCACCAAATCTAAAATGTCATCGGCAACCAGCCTGTCATAAAGCACAACATCACAACGCTGCATCAAACGCAGAGCGCGGAAGGTTAACAAGTCAGGGTCGCCCGGACCTGCGCCAACTAAGAAAACCTCGCCTTGGGGATTGAACGTGCCCTCGTGTTTGGCTGTGGCGATTGAATCCAGCAGTTCGGCCTCGGATCGGTCATGGTCGCCTGCCAAAAAGTGATTGCCAGCTGGGCCATCAATCATAGTTTCCCAAAAACGGCGGCGTTGAGTTGCGCTTTTGATGCCAGCCGAAACACGGTCGCGAAAGCTGCCCAGAAAAGCGGCCATGCGACCATAGGCAGGGGGCAGCAGGCTCTCTATGCGGGCGCGCAAAATTCGGGTGATCACGGGGGCGGTGCCGCCAGATGAGATGGCGATCACCAAGGGCGAACGATCCACCACCGAGGGGGTGATGAAGTCGCAATATTTGCTGACATCGGCGACATTGACCAAAACACCTGCCTTGGTGGCGCCGCTATGAAGGGTGGCGTCGCGGGCCTCATCCTCCGAGGCGCCATAGGCGATGATGGCACCGGCAAGGTCGGGCTCGGTGACAGAGCGGTTGTGGTGGGTTAGGTTTTCATGACCCATCAAAGTGGCGAATTCATTGCCAAGATTGGCGTCAAACACATGGACATGGGCGCCTGCCAACAAGGCCCGTTCGACACGGCGGGCAGCGACGGTGGAGCCGCCATCGACAACAAGTTTCTTGCCACGAATGTTGAGGAATATGGGTAAGAAATCCATGCTTGTCTCTTCTTATAGGGCGCTTGGCCTTGGTTGGTTCCGTCGGCTTTCATCCACGGTTCTAATCGTCGCGTTTGCAGCCGGATACCAATGGGGTATCGCGGTAATTTGGCTCAACGTCAAACGCCCTTTGAACCCCAAAAGTTTATCAAGCCTGACGGCTTTCTTTGCCACCAGCGAGAAACACTGTAAAGTGTGACGAGCGGCCCGACAAATGAAAAACTCCGCTATACACGCAGGTCTTTCAGGTTACGCTTAAGAGCGTTTAATTTCAAATAGATAGACATCACCCTCGGAAGATGAGCTTAACAGCTCATTGCCCGTGTGGGTGCAAAAGGCTGCGAAATCGGCAACCGACCCTGCATCGGTCGAGCGGATCTTCAAGACGTCGCCCACGGCCATGCCTTTGAGAGCTTTTTTCGCCTTCAAAATAGGCATTGGACAGCTCAGGCCTTCTGCGTTCAGTTCATGTTCAGCCATAGTAATCTCTTTTTCGTTTGGGCGTAAATGTTATGCCAGCCTAACATTTGGTGCCGGTGCTAACTGCCGTTTCATTATAGGTCTTTGCCCTGCCAAATCAAACGCGCATTTCGTTTCGCATCGCAATAGCAGAATGTATATTGTGAAAAATGTCGAGCTTAGCTCTACGTACAAAAGGCACTCAGCCTTATGCGCATTAGTCCGGCCTAACTTCTTTGTCCCAACGTGCCAGCAGGCGTTCGCGGGTTGTTGTTGCGCCATAGGTGGCAAAATCGTAGTCGATCAGTTTGATGGTTTCCAGACGTGGCGCTTCAGGTGGCACCGTGGAATTTGAGTTTGACGGCACGTTGTAAACACCAACCTTGCGGCCAAGCGATTGGGCCGGTGCGCTGATGGCAAACTCGACCCATGCTTTGGCTTCCTCAAAGTTCTTGGCACCCCGAATTATGCTGACCCCGCCAACCTCATAACCCGTCCCCTCGCAAGGCGATACGATTTCCAACGGGAATCCGGTATTTGTCAGCATCACCATATGATGCATAAAGCCGACCGAAATGCCAGTTTCACCACGGGCGGCGGCTTTGGTCGGAGCCGATCCTGATTTGGTATAAGTGTTCACATTCTCGCCAATTTTTGTCAACAGGCCAAAGGCTTCATCTTCGCCGAAAACTTGTACAAATGTGGCAAGCTGGGTGTAAGCCGTGCCCGAGGAATTTGGGTTGGCCATTTGAATTTCCCCTTTGTATCCGGGGTTTGTCAGGTCTTTCCAACATGCAGGCGGCGCGATGCCTTTTCCATTCAAAACATCAATGTTATAGCCAATGCCCAATGCGCCCGCGTGGATGCCGACGGTTCTGCCGCCGGAAATATTAGCAAAATTCACGGCCCAGCCCAGCAATTCAGAGGTGTCCACGTCTGATACCTGCGTTAGCCCTTCTGCCGCCGCGATCAAATGTGGATCACCCGTGCCGCCCCACCAGACATCTATCTTCGGGTCGGCGGCTTGGGCCCGGACCTGAGCCAGCGTTTCACCGGTAGATTTACGCTCTATGGCGACGTCGATGCCTGTGGCCTCTTCAAAAGCGCTGGCCATCAAATCACACCAACCTTGCTCGTTGCTGCAAGCCACATTTAGATCGCCGGAAAACGCGCAGCCTGTTGCAAGTAGGGTGGCCAAGGCAGCAAAGCCTAGCGTGTCCGTGCTTTTCATAACAGTCTCCCTGATGGTATAAATTAGACGGGCTCGAGCCTTGCGGCCAAGTGGCGGGTATCCGTTCCTTTGTTTAAGTTTAGGGGAAAATCTGCCAATTAGCTTATAATTTGTTCAATTCTTATAGGTTTTTAGCCCTTGGTCAAATAAAACGAGATTTTCACGGGCAAGACGTGCAAGACTGATTTGGAAGCCTAACAAGAAGTGGTTGCTGATGAACAAAGATAGTCCTGTTAGAGAGTTGGCCAAAATCGCGATCATCGATGATGATCCGGATGTGCGTTTGGCCCTTAAAGAATTGTTGCAAGAAAATGGGTTTGATCCACTTCCAATGGCTGGTAGCCGTGACTTTTTTGAACTTGGTGAGAAACCAGACGTTGACCTTGCGTTGATTGATTTGCGTTTGGGGGGGGAGAGCGGGCTATCTTTGGCGATCCACATTCGCGAGAATCTGGACCTGCCGATTGTGATGTTGACGGGGGTTGGCGATGAGGCTGACCAAATCCTTGGGCTTGAGGCTGGCGCGGATGATTATCTGATGAAACCGTTTAACCCGCGCGAGTTGTTGGCCCGCATCCGCGCCGTTTTGCGCCGTTATGGTAAGGTTGAAAATGCAACCCAAGCGGTGCCGAAGGATCATGACACCATCACATTCGGCGACAAGATTTTAGATCGAACCCTACGGGAATTGCATGACCGTGAAGGCGTGGAAATCCCGCTGACAAATGGTGAATACCGCCTGTTAGAGGTGTTCCTGCGCAAACCCGACGAAATTCTTCCACGCGAAGATTTACTGGCGCAGCTTGGCAGCGATCTGTCACATTACGTGGACCGGACGATTGATGTGTTGATCCTGAGGTTACGTCGCAAAATTGAGGCGGTGCCTTCAAAACCTGAACATCTACAAACCCGGCGTGGGCTTGGGTATATTTTTGTACGCGCCCCTGATGGGGGCAAGAAAAACAAAGGGACGTAATGCGCTGGTTGTTACACCCCGACATTCGCCAACGGCTGTGGATTGCTTTGGCGCTGTTGGCAGCGTCGACCATGTTTGTTGGGGGCATCGCGTGGAATGCGTTGGATCGCGCAAGCAATCGCTTGGAGCGGCTGCACAGCCAGACCCTAACTCAGGTCGCGCGCGCCCTTCAATTGTCAAAGCAATCCTCGGATATTGCGACCAGCGCGCCGTTTTTGCTTAACCTGAAGTCCTCTTATCTGATTGAGCAAGAGGGCCAATTGTTACTTGAGGTGTTGGCGCCGATGTTAATCGCATGGCCGCTCGATGAGGACACTTCGTTGCCTCCGGCCGGGGCTTTTGAGAGGGAAATTGCCACTGTCGCGCAGCAGATGAAATCAGCCATCACTGATTTGGCCGGAGCGGTGGAACGGTTGAACTCTGAACGAGATATCACCCAGTCGTTTAACGCCAAACTTTCCCACCTTGAAAGACGGTTCTACCGTCTGGCCACTGATCAAGCGCTCGACAGTTCTGCGCAGCGCAATTGGCAGTTGTTGCAGGGGATGGCGAATGAATTGGTCGCGGCTGGAAACGCTGAAAACCTGTTGGGCGTTGGGGAACGCAGGCGGAATTTTCAGCGCTTTCATCTTGCTTTTATTCACGCAAGTGCTGACCAAGACCAATTGGAAATATACCAGTTGCTCGGAGATATATCAACGGGCGAGGCTGGGCTTTTCGCGGTACGCCGACGTGAATTGTTGCATCGGCTCGAGAGTCAAAATGCGTTGTCTCGGATCCAATACCATGCCAGCACCGCCAGCGAACTTGCGACGAAATTTGCCAATAACGCCGGAGATTTTTTGGCGGTAGAGCGGTTAAAAACCACCATTTCAATCGATTTCTCCAAGGTTGTAATCCTGATTGTTGGCCTTGGCGCAGTCGCGATTGCGCTACTGGCTTCGATTTTTGTCTCAAGCTATGTCACCAGTAATATTAAGGGGATATCCGATGCCATGCTGCGTCTCGCCCAAGGTGATCGCAGCACACGATTGAATCGTGAGCCAATAGCAGATGACGAAATTGGCAAATTGCATCGATCTTTTTGGGTGTTTCGGGCCAACGCTTTGCGGCTTGACCGCTCGAACCGGCAGTTAAACCAGAAAAATGCGATGTTCGAAAAAACATTTGCTAATATCGCCGAAGGGGTCGCGATCACCACCAATACGGGCCAATTGACGGCAGCAAACCCAAATTTCACCACGGTTTTGCGGCTGAAGCCTTCTGTGCTTTCGCGCAAGCCAACAATCATTGAGTTGTTGCAGCTGACATGTTTCGCGACGCAGGCGAATGAGGCCAAAATTGACACCAACTTTCGCGGATTTGTTGAATTGAAAGACACTCAGGGCCAGAGCCTCGAAATTCGCTGCTCACGGTTGCCCGACGGGGGCGGCATCTGGCTCTTCACTGACATAACCGAGCGCCGCGAGATGGAAAATAGGTTGCGCCAAATCCAGCACATCGAAAGCCTTGGCAAAGTGACCGGCGAAGTGGCGCATGATTTTGGCAATGTGCTGTCTGCGATCACCGCCAATATCCATTTGCTGCAATCGAACAACCGCAAAGTCTCGAATGAAACATTGTTGCAACGTATGGAAAACGCGGCGGACTTGGGCACGTCTTTGACCCAGCGTTTATTGACCTTTGCACGCAAGCAACGCCTAGCGCCCGAGGTAGTCGAGCTGAATGAGTTGGTCGATGGGTTGTGCGATTTGGTGAGCATTGGCCTGAAACCTGAGGTGAAACTGCAAGCCGTCACCACGGGCGAAAAATTGCATGTCCGCGTTGATCCTGGCCAGCTAGAGAGCGCCATTCTCAATTTGTGCCTGAACGCGAACCACGCCATTGAGAGTGCGGGAAACATCCAAATTTTGGTCGCCAAATCGGGTGACACATCCGCCACTATCCAAATCGCCGATACGGGCTGCGGCATGGATGATGCGGTTGTAGCCCGCTCTCTTGAACCCTTCTTTACTGCGCGCAAAGACGGGCAGGGCACGGGGCTTGGCCTGCCGATGGTCTATGGATTTATCAAACAAACAGGAGGCGATATCCAGATCACCAGTGATGTCGGTGTGGGCACCACTGTGGTGCTGTCGATGCCACTACATCAACCACAAACCGAGCATACCCCACACAACCTCATGCGTTCCGCATTGTTGGTTGAGGACGACCCAATTTCAATGGCCGAGACATCAAAACAGCTGACTGGAATGGGATATCAGGTGATTGAGGTCGCAACCTTCGCCGAGGCCGACAAAGCACTCGATACCAGTCGAGCTTTGGATCTGGTGTTGACTGATTTACATTTGGATCAGGGTCAATCTGGCTGGACGATTGCACGTAAATGTTTGGCGCGTTGCCCGACCACCCAAGTTATTGTTGCTTCAGGTCGGATGCCGCAAACGCACCCTTATTCTGACGGGCATGAGCCCCGTGTCAAATGCCTTGAAAAACCGCTTACAAGCGAGGATCTACAATTGGCTATTGATGAAACTCTTGCAACAATCGCTATGAAAGGCTGACCGCCAACATTTTTGTTCCACAAATATCCCCGAGCGGAGCGAAACGCGCCGTAAGGCGCCAAAAATAGAGTGCGCCGATAGGCGCTCCGTTCGGTTGAAATTACGCCTGAACCGCAATCAAATGCGCCTCGAATTCTGCCGTTTGCATCAGCGCTTTGCAGCGAGAGAACCGACCTGTTGCGTAGGCCCAAAAATCCTCGACCGGATTGGCGTCGGCATGTTGGATCAACCCCCAAAGGGTCCACAGCAAATCACACATCGCCTTGTAGATCACCATGCGTCCGATCTGCGCACTAGATGGCTCAGCACCGTAATATGCGCGCAACATTTCCATATCTTGGGCCGTGCTAAATCCAGCCTCAACAGACAAATCTCCAAGGTCCCACAGGGGGTCATTCATGCCTGAATATTCCCAATCGATGATCCACATGACGTCACCAGCATCCAAAAAATTCTCACACAAAGGATCGCAATGACAGGGGGCCAGCGGGACAGGGTGGTCGGCCAATATCTGTTTCACCGGTTGGGCTGCCTTGATGACTTCGGCATAGCCGTCCGGTAGGCTGGTGTCCTTGCCCGCCAGAATATCCAAATAGTCGTCGATCATCGCAAACAGTTCAAATCGAAATTGAAATTCTTTGCCAGAGTTGTGCAACTTGGCCAACGCAATTCCTGCGCGTGCAGCACTTCCGCGGCGTTTAGAAAACTGATCATCTGTCATCGTTACAGCATCAACACAACGGCTGATCATCACGCCACTGCCACTGTTAGCCCAAAGAATTTCGGGGGACACGCCAGCTTGATAGGCGGCCTGCGCATTGTGCAATTCCACAGCGCGGTCGATATAATCCTCTGTGCCCGTGCCCGGAATGCGCACGATCAGGTTTTCATCCGCTGTTTCAATGCGGTAAACAAGGTTTGTTAATCCTCCCAACCGCACAGCGGAATAGCTGTCTTGGGGTACATCCTCAAACTGCGGAAGGTTCTGTAGCACGGCGTGGATCGTCTCTCGGTTTTCGGTCATCGGTTCCTCCTGATTATGCTTTTAGCCGCGAATTGGCAGGGTCATAAAGGGGCGCATCAACGCGCATGATTTGGTGACGTTCACCAAAGGCCTCCAATTCAAATGCGTTCCGGTCGCACAGCTTGTCCGGCAGGTATCCGTAAAGAATGGTTTTCCCCACAGTGACCCCAAAACCCGCGCTGCTGGCAAGCGATACAACTTCACCATCCAGCAGGATGGTTTCGCCGCCAAACACGGGCAATTCCTCTTCAGAGGTAAAGCAACATAGGCGCTGCGCAACCCCACCTGATTTTTGTGCTTCAAGCACGTCACGGCCTAGAAAACTGCCCTTGGATTTTAGGTGCACCCGAAACCCAAGCCCGGCCTCAATAGGCGTATAATCCGGTGTGATGTCGGCGCTCCAATAAAGATATCCCTTCTCCAGCCTCAGGCTGTCGATGGCCCGATAACCAATGTCACAGATACCATGGGCGACGCCATGCTCGTTCAGCAGATCGTAAACATAGAGCGCGAATTCGGTGGGGATGTGCAGCTCCCAACCAAGCTCGCCGACATAGCCGATCCGAATGGCGCGAACAGGGGCCGCGCCGATCAGAATGTCGCGACATGTGGCAAAGGGAAAACCCGCGTTTGTCACATCATTCTCGCAGGCCGCCGCCAACACATCACGCGCCTTTGGTCCGGCGATGTTGATCACAGCGCGGGCCGAAGTGACTTCAACCAAAACGGCCGTGCTATCACGGGGCAGATTTTGCCTGATCCAGTCGCTGTCATGCACGCCAAATCCGGCGCCTGTAACGATGTAGAAATGGTTTTCGGCCAGCCGCGTGATGGTCAGATCGGCCTCTATCCCACCGCGCTCGTTGCACAGTTGAGTATAGATCACCGTGCCATTTGGCTTGTCCATGTTGGACACGGCCATGCCTTGGATCGCATCAAACGCGCCCGCCCCGAGCAACTCGAATTTGGCGAAACTGCTCTGATCCGTCAGGGTCACGCCGTCGCGTACGGCACGATGTTCCTCTGCTGCAAATTTCTTCCAACCTGGTTTCAAGAAGTCGAGCTGATCCACGGGTGGCACTCCTTTGGGCGCAAACCAAAGCGGGCGCTCCCAGCCGTTTTTACTGCCAAACACCGCGCCTTTGTCCTTTAGGCGGCTGTGTAGAGGTGAGAGACGCAAATCGCGTACGGTTTCGGCCTCAGCCCCCGGATAGCGCATTTTGTAGTGATGCGCGTAATGTTCCACTGCGCGCGGATACATAAAGGCGCGGGCGCCGTGATGGGCGCCAAAGCGGCGGTTGTCCAGTGGCCACAGATCCAGCGAAGGGCGGCCCTCAATCAACCATTCAGCGATCATTTCGCCAGCCCCGCCGCCGGCCGCAATACCGTAAAGGAACCCAGTGGCCAACATTAGGTTGCTGAAATCGGGCACTGGCCCCATGACGAAATCACCATCTGATGAATAGGGGATCGGGCCGTTGATCACTTGACGGATGCCGACCTGATTGACCACAGGGGTCACTTGGGCGGCGCATTCGGCCAAGGGCGCGAAACGGTCCAGATTGTCGGGCAGCAATTGGCGCACAAAGTCGCCGGGAATACCACGATCACCAAAGGCCACGGTGTCGTCCTCGTAGCCGCCAATCACCAGTCGCCCACCTGCGTCGGGTTTATAATAAACCAGACGATCAGGGTCGCGCAGGGTGGGCAGGTTTTCGGGAAAACCGGGGATTGGCTCGGTGACAATATACTGATGCTCGACGGCACAAGCGGGGATGGTCAGCCCCAGTTTTGCACCCAGCTCGCGGCTCCACATGCCCGACGCCAGTGTGACGGTTTCTGCCGCATAGGTGCCGTGGTTGGTGATCACTTCGGTGATGCGCCCACCAACCACGGTAAAGTCCAACACCTTGATGCCTTGCTTTAATTCGGCCCCATGCAGCCGTGCACCGGCCGCGATGGACTGGCACAATCCGGCTGGATCGACATGCCCATCAGACGGGATATGGGCCGCGCCTTCCAGACCTTTTGTATCGATATAGGGGAACAGGGCTTTGGCCTCATCGGGTGAGATGATGTTCATCTCCAAGCCAAAACTGCGGGCCATTGTGGTCAGGCGTTTGGCCTCGAGCATCCGATCTTTGGAGGCTGCCAAGCGCAAGCTGCCAACTTTTTTCCAATCTGAATTCAGGCCGGTCTCGGCTTGCAATTTGTCATACATGGCAACAGATTTTTGCAGCATTCTCGTGGTGTTACGAGATGACCTTAATTGCCCAACCAACCCTGCCGCATGCCATGTCGCGCCTTCGGTAAGGGCCGCCTTTTCCAAAAGAACCACGTCTTTTTCACCGGACTTTGCCAGATGGTAGGCAATTGAGCAGCCGATGATGCCACCGCCAATGATCAAATGTTTGACTTCAAAATCTGCCATGATCTATCCCAAGATGTCCAAGAGTTCGTGATGTAATTTAAGGGTGGCCGCCGTGACCACGCGCCCGTCTGAATTCAGGCCCAAAGGTGCGCCGTGCCAATCCGTGATGATGCCACCCGCGGCCTCTACCACCGGCACCAGTGGTAGATAGTCGTAGGGCTCCAAATCGTAATCAACGCAAGCATCCGCGTGTCCCATTGCCACCAGCATATGCGGGTAACCATCATAGCCAAGCCGTTGTTCACGGCCCGTTGTGCACAGGCGTTGAAACAGTGCGGGGTTCGCCAGCGCGATCTTGTTGCCCTCATTTATGTAGAGATAAGCGTCTTCGAGCGCCGTGGTTTTCGATGTGGCAAGGCGCTCCCCATTCAGGAACGCGCCCTCGGTACTGCCCGTGAAAACCTCACCCAGTTCGGGCATCCGGACCACGCCGATTTGCGGCACGCCGCCTCGCAGCAACGCAATCAACATGCTATAGAGCGGCATGCCTGAAATGAACGAACGCGTGCCATCAATCGGGTCGATAATCCACAACCATTCACTGCCCTTGTCGCTGTGGCCGTATTCTTCACCCAGCACTGAATGGTCGGGGAAATGGACCGCTAGCTGGTCGCGAATGAAGCGCTCGCATTTTTGGTCAGCGATGGTCACGGGGCTGTCGTCGCCCTTGTGTTGGATGTCGAGTTTTTGGCGGAAGAACCGTTTGGGGATGTCTTCGGCCTGATCGGTGATCTCAAGGATGGTTTTGAGATAGGCCTGCATTTAATGTTCGCTGCCAGCGGTCGCCACAACAAGCGAGATTTCATTCTGTCCCAACATGACGACAATCGCATCGGTCGGTGGCTGTTCGGTGATCAAAATGTCAAAGCTGGCCTGATCGGCAATCGCAATCGGCGCACGATGGCCGAATTTGGCGCTGTCGGCCAAAACGATGCGGGTTTGGGCGCGTTTGGCGGCCTCTTGCAATACATCCGCTTCTTGGATGTCGTGCAGCATAAAGCCGACTTCGCTGTTGATGGCACCGGCGGAAAACACCGCGTATTGCACATTGAAACGACGGATGAACGCGATTGCGTCCTGTCCAAAGGCACCGCCGTCATGCTCGCGCAACTCGCCGCCCGCGAAAAACACGCGGTTGTTGTTGCGGCTGGCCAATGTGCTGGCCACGGTCAGCGAATTGGTGACGATATAAAGGTCGCGGTGGTTGCGTAGCGCCTGGGCGGCATAGGCCGAAGTTGAGCCGATGTCCAAAAACAGCGAATCCCCATCTTCGATCAATTCGGCCAGTTTGGCGGCCAGTTGGCGTTTGGCGGTGGCGTTCTTATTCATGCGGGCCTGAAACGGCTGTTCGGTCAGGGTTAGATCCTCGGCCAGCAACACGCCGCCATGTACTTTTCGAACCTGTGACTTGGCCTGTAATGCTTTGATATTACGGCGCACAGTCTCATCAGAGACCCCCAGTCGCTGCGCCAAATACCCAATGCGACAGGACCCACCTGCAAGGCGCAGCTCTTTTAGTATCTCTTGTTCACGGTGGTTGGAGCGAGGGGCTTCAGATTGCATTTCGGTCCCTGTTTTTGGGTGGGGAGGTTGCAGCACGCTACGGTGAAATACCTCAAAAGCCAACGGAAAAGGAAAATAAATCCACAAAAAATACCAAAAACGTTGACGAATGAGGGTTTACCGCCCACGCTTGCCCCAAGGCGGGGCGAATCCCGTCATAAAACCTGGGAGGTGCCCGATGAGGCATATTATGAAAAGCGCCCTGATGGGGGCCGCTGTTGGCGTTTTTGCAGCCACGGCATCACTGGCGGATGTGGAATCTGCTGACCCGCTGAAATTGACGTTGCATGACTGGTCCGGCCAGTTGATCAACACCCAAATTATGGGGGCTGTGCTGGAAGAAGCCGGCTACAACATCGAATATGTGCAAGCCGATTACATCGCGCAATTTGCGGGTCTTAAAACCGGTGATTTGACCTTGGCGATGGAGATTTGGGCCACAACAGGCCAAGAAGCGCTGGATGAGGCTGTTGGAACCGGCAACGTTGAAAACGTCGGTGAAACCGGTCTACAGGCGATCGAAGAATGGTGGTATCCACTTTATATGAAAGAGCGCTGTCCGGGGCTGCCGGATTGGAAAGCTCTCAAAGCCTGTTCGGCAGAATTTGCCACCGCCGAGACCGCGCCAAAAGGGCGTTATGTTGGCGGGCCAGTAACATGGGGCGGGTTTGACGAGGAACGAGTCGAGGCCTTGGGCTTGGACTTTGAAGTGGTTCACGCGGGCACGGATGCGGCGCTGTTTGCTGAACTTGAGTCAGCCTATCAGCGCGAAGCACCTGTCATCCTGTGGGTCTATGTGCCGCATTGGGCTCCGGCTAAATTCGAGGGCGAGTTTGTAGAATTTCCAGCCTATTCGGCGGAATGCTATGCGGATGCTTCTGTGGGTGTGAATCCCGACAAGGCCTATGATTGTGGCAAGCCACGCGGCCCGATTTGGAAGGCAGCATGGTCTGGCATGAAAGACAAATGGCCCGGCGCGCATAAGATTGTCGAAGCCTATACCATAAGCAATGAAGAAATGAGCGCTATGGTTGGTGACGTTGATCTGGACGGCAAATCTATTGACGATGTGGTCGATGCATGGATGGATAGCAATGAGGCCCGCTGGCAGGGCTGGATAGCAAAATAAAATTGGCGCGGGGCCGGATATTTTGGCCCCGCCACAACATGAATACAGATAACAGGCGACTTGAATGACCAAACCCGCAAAACTTGTCTGCAAAAATCTGTCAAAGATTTATGGCCACAATGTCGATGCGATCGTCGAGTCCGCTGATTTCCCTTGGCAAGATATTGATCTGGAAAAGCACGGATTGATCGGTGCGGTTCAACATGTGTACCTAGAAGTCGAAGAGGGCGAGATATTCGTCATCATGGGCCTATCGGGGTCGGGAAAATCGACCCTTGTTCGTCTGTTGTCGGGGTTGATTGAACCCACAGCGGGTGAGTTGCTGTTCGATGGTCAGGACATGTTGCAGATGTCCGAGCGTGAATTGATTGAAATCCGCCGCCACAAGATGGGCATGGTGTTTCAACATTTCGCCCTGCTACCGCATTTAACAGTTCTGCAAAATGTTGCCTTTCCGCTGACCATTCAAGGGCAATCCAAACCCCAAGCCGAGGCCCGCGCCCAAGAGGTGATTGAGTTGGTCGGCTTGAAGGGGCGCGAGGGGTATTTTCCGCGTGAATTGTCTGGTGGTCAACAGCAACGGGTCGGGATTGCACGCTCATTGGCCGTGGAGCCGGAGCTGTGGTTTTTGGATGAGCCGTTCTCGGCGCTGGACCCATTGATCCGGCGCGAGATGCAGGATGAATTCCTGCGCCTGCAAGCGATGCTGAAAAAGACGATCGTGTTTATCACCCATGATTTTGACGAGGCGATCCGGCTTGCGGACCGCATAGCTATCATGAAGGATGGCGCGATTGTACAAGTGGCCACGCCCGAAGAATTGGTGCTCAACCCGGCCACGGATTACGTTGAAGAATTCACCCGTCACGTCCCCCGCGACAAGGTGTTGTCGGTCGGCACGGTGATGGTCAAGGGGGCCGACGGGGCAGGGGACGGCATTTCCGTTCACGCCAAAATCGCCGAGGTCGCGGCCTTGGTGGTCGAGGCCGACGGGCCGTTAAGTGTGATTAATACGGATGGCCAGCACGTTGGCGCGATTGATGCTGCCTCGGTGATCAATGTGCTGATCGGCAAGGGGGGCTGAATGGCACGTCTCTCACCCAACACTGTGATCTGGATCGGCCTGTTTTGTGTCACATGGGTGCTGGCCCAATTTAGCCGTGACTGGTTTGAAGCCGCGGGTCTGGCATGGACCATGGATTACCCCGACGCATGGGTGATCCCGTTAAAGGACAGCGTGTCGGCTGGCATGAAATGGTTGGTTGAGGACGCGACGTTTGGTCTGTTCACCTTCACCGAATTCACCCGTGGCATCAGCTGGATGATTGAGCAACCTTACAATCTAGCCCGCGCCCTGCTGGCCGAGGGGTTCATGGATGGGGTCGGGCGCCGTGCTGAACAAATCCTGCCGCCATTCAGCTGGATCGCCGTCACGGCGGCGGTCATTGCGCTGGGCCATTACGCTCGCGATTGGCTGCTGGCGGCCATCGTCGGGGCGGCCTTTCTTTACCTCGCGGTGTTTGGCCAATGGGAAAGCGCCATGGTCACGCTGGCCTCAGTGGTGATCGCGGTGCCCATTGGCGTGGCGGGCGGGTTGATGCTGGGCATCACTGCCTATCGCCATGCAAAATTTGACCGGGTTTTGAAACCCATTTTGGACCTGATGCAGACCATTCCGATTTTTGCCTATCTCGTGCCGATCCTGTTTATGTTCGGCTTTGGCCCCGTGTCGGCGTTGGTCGCAACGGTGATCTATGCGATGCCGCCGATGGTGCGGATCACCACGATGGCGCTGCACGCGGTTGACCCCGAGATCAAGGATTTCGGCGTCATGTCCGGCTGCACGCGCCGGCAAATGACGTGGCGCATTTTGGTGCCGGCTGCGCAGCGCAGCCTGATGGTGGGCGTCAATCAGGTGATCATGCTGTCGCTGAACATGGTGATTATTGCCAGTATGATCGGGGCCGGGGGCTTGGGTTTTGACGTGCTTTCATCCTTGCGCCGATTGGACATCGGGGGCGGGTTTGAGGCGGGCATTGCCATCGTCATTTTGGCCGTGGCGATTGACCGTCTGTCCCAAGCGTTTGCCACCCGCAGTGCCGTGCCGATCCGCGCGGGATCTTGGCTGAAGCGCCACCCGCGCAGCGTCATCGTGGTGGCGGTTTTGGTGGTGGCCTTTGGGCTTGGTCAATTCATCCCAGCCTTTCAAACCTATCCCGAAGAGGCATTTTTGACCACGGGGCGGTTTTGGGATGACGGGGTGAAGTACCTAAATATCAACTATTACGACATGTTTGAGACGATCAAAATATTCTTTTTGTCGAATTTTCTGTTGCCTATCAAACGCTTCTTTTTGGGCATTCCATGGCCATGGGCCATTTTGATGATCACCGCGATTGGCTGGAAGTTTGGCGGCTGGAAATTGGCTGTGATGAACCTGTTGATGGCCGGATTTATCGTCTCAACGGGCATGTGGGAAAAGGCGATGATCACTGTTTATCTGTGCGGATCCTCCGTGGTGATCGCCAGCGTGATTGGCATTCCGTTGGGGGTGTTGGCGGCGGTCAACGCACGGGCGGGCAGCGTCATCGGCGTGCTGATCGACACGTTGCAAACGCTGCCCAGCTTTGTTTACCTGATCCCCGTCGTGATGTTGTTTCGCATCGGTGATTTCACCGCCATGGTGGCGATTGTGCTTTATGCCATCGTGCCAGCGGTGCGTTATGCGGCCCATGGCGTGCGTTCAGTCAGTCCCGAATTGATCGAGGCGGGGGTGGTTTCGGGCTGCACCAAACGCCAGTTGCTCACCCGCATTCGTCTGCCATTAGCGTTGCCGGAAATTCTGTTGGGGTTGAACCAAACCATCATGCTGGCGCTGTCGATGTTGGTAATCACCGCCCTCGTCGGGACCCGAGATTTGGGCCAAGAAGTCTATATCGCCTTGACCAAAGCCGATACGGGACGCGGATTGGTGGCGGGGTTTGCTATTGCTTTCATTGCGATCATCGCCGACAGAGTCCTGTCTGCCAGCGCTAAAAAAGCGCGGATCAGATATGGGTTGGAGGCCTGATATGGATCATGAAACCGCACTGAAACGTCTACGCGCCATGTCGATTTGGCAAGGCGATATCATCACCAAACCTTTGGGTGGTGGGCGCACCAACCTGAACTTTACCGTGGCCGATAGCACAGGCACCTATGTCGCCCGCTTTGGCGAGGATTTGCCCGAACATCAGCTGCTGCGCTTTAACGAATTGGCCGCCAGTCGCGCGGCCCATGCGGCGGGTCTGTCGCCCGCTGTGATCCATGCTGAAGACGGGCTTGCGGTGGTGGATTACATCGACAGTAAAACGCTGGGTGAGCCAGACATTGGCGCCGCTGGCATGCTTGAGCGGATCATACCGTTGGTCCGTCGTTGCCATACAGAAATGCCCAAGCATTTCCGTGGCCCCGCGCTGATCTTTTGGGTGTTCCATGTGATCCGCGATTACGCTGCGACAATGGCCGAAAAAGGCAGTGTCTATAGTGCAATGCTGCCCGAATACCTGCAAATATGCGAGACCTTAGAGACCGCTTCCGGCCCCTTCGAAATCGTGTTTGGCCACAATGATTTGATGGCGGCAAATTTTCTGGATGATGGAAAACGTCTGTGGCTGATTGACTGGGACTATGCCGGTTTCAACTCGCCGCTGTTTGACCTTGGCGGTCTTGCGTCCAACAACTCGCTGACGGACACGCAGGAAACCCACATGTTGGAGCTGTATTTTGACGGCCCTGTTTCGGCTGACCTTCGACACCGCTATGCAGCCATGAAATGTGCATCATTATTGCGCGAATGCATGTGGAGCATGGTGTCCGAACTGACCTCGACCCTCGACATTGACTACGCGGCCTATACCGTTGAAAACCTTGATCGTTTTCAGCGCACCTATGACACCTACAAGCAAAGCTGAGAGCCCCATGAAAACCCTTCCCACATCTGCGCGCGTTGTCATCATTGGGGGCGGCATTATTGGTTGCTCGACAGCGTATCACTTGGCGAAACTGGGGGTGGAGTGCGTGTTGCTAGAGCGTCAAAAGCTGACATCTGGCACCACGTTTCACGCGGCGGGGCTGGTCGGGCAATTACGCTCGAACGCCAATATCACCCAGCTGCTGGGCTACTCAGTTGATCTTTATAACAGCCTCGAGTCCGAAACGGGTTTGGGCACGGGTTGGAAGATGAACGGCGGCTTACGGCTGGCCTGCAATGAGGAGCGTTGGACCGAAGTCAAACGCCAAGCCACCACGGCGCGATCATTCGGGTTGCAGATGGACCTTTTGACACCGCGCGAGGCGCAAGAACTGTGGCCCTTGATGAATATCGACGATCTGGTCGGTGCGGCGTTCATGCCGACGGATGGGCAGGCGAACCCGTCTGACATCACCCAAGCACTGGCCAAAGGCGCGCGGATGGCGGGCGCGCAGATATTTGAGGATTGTAAAGTTTTGGATGTCGAAATCGAGGCCGGTGTAATCAAGGCGGTGGCCACTGATCGGGGCCGTATAGAATGCGGCCAAGTGGTGCTTTGCGCTGGACAATGGAGCCGCAATTTCGCGGCCCGTTTCGGCGTCAACGTGCCGCTGGTCAGCATGGAGCATCAGTACATGGTGACCGAACCAATCGCTGGCATGCCCAAAGACTTGCCCACCCTGCGCGACCCTGATCGGCTGACCTATTACAAAGAGGAAGTCGGCGGTCTGGTGATGGGCGGCTATGAGGTCAACCCGATCCCATGGGCGATGAATGGCGTGCCCAAGGGCTTCCATTACACTTTGCTCGACAGCAATTTCGATCATTTTGAACCCTTGATGGAGCTGGCTTTGGGCCGCGTCCCCGCACTCGAAACCGCTGGCATCAAAACCCTGACAAATGGGCCTGAGAGTTTCACGCCGGATGGCAATTTCATCATTGGTGAAGCACCGGAGTTGGCCAATTTCTTTGTCGGTGCTGGCTTCAATGCTTTTGGCATCGCTGCAGGTGGCGGCGCTGGCATGGCGCTTGCCGAATGGGTGGCCAAGGGTGAGCCGCCGTTCGATCTGTGGTCTGCTGACATCCGCCGATTTGGGCGTCCGCATTTTGACACCGACTGGGTGCGGACCCGTACAGTCGAGGCCTACGGCAAACATTACACGATGGCTTGGCCGTTTGAGGAACATTCTTCCGGCCGCCCTTGCCGCAAATCACCGCTTTATGAGGTGCTCAAAGATCAGGGCGCGTGTTTTGGGGAAAAGTTGGGTTGGGAACGGGCAAATTGGTTTGCTGATGCTGCCTTGGGAGAGTCCCCGCAAGATGTCTACAGCTTTGAGCGCCAGAATTGGTTTGCGGCTGTCGGCCGAGAACACAAAGCCGCGCGAGAAGCCGCGGTGCTGTTTGATCAAACCTCATTTGCCAAATTTACCCTTAAGGGACCCGATGCGCTGGCCGCGTTGAACTGGATCTGCGCCAATGACGTCGATAAACCTGTTGGCGCGCTGACCTACACCCAAATGCTGAACGGGCGCGGCGGGATCGAGTGTGATTTGACCATCGCGCGTGTGGCCGAAAACGAATTCTACATCGTCACCGGCACCGGCTTTGCCACCCATGATTTCGACTGGATTTCGCGCAATATTCCGGATGGAATGAATTGTCAACTTTTTGACATCACCTCGTCAAACGCGGTGCTCTCGTTGATGGGGCCACGCGCACGCGACATCCTCGAAAAAGTCACCCGCGCTGATGTGTCAAACGATCGCTTTGCCTTTGGCACCACTAAAACCATCGGCATCGCGGGCTGCCCCGTTTTGGCGCTGCGCGTCACCTATGTTGGGGAACTTGGCTGGGAGCTGCACTTGCCGGTTGAATACGCCACCACGGTCTATACGGCCTTGATGAAGGCGGGGGCGGATCACGGATTGATCAACGCCGGCTACCGCGCCATTGAATCCCTGCGTCTTGAAAAAGGCTACCGCGCCTGGGGCGGTGATATTGGGCCTGACCATACTCCGTTTGAAGCAGGGCTAAGCTGGGCTGTGAAGCTGCGTAAGAACACACCGTTCCTGGGGCGTGATGCTGCACAGGATCAGCGCGACAATGGCGTCAAAAAGATGATGGCATGCTTTACCTGCGCGCCTGACGTTATCTTACAGGGCCGCGAAACGATTTACCGCAATGGCGAAAGGGTCGGCTGGCTGACCTCTGGCGGCTTTGGCTATACCGTCGATAGGTCAATCGGTTACGGTTATGTGCGCAATCCAAACGGCGTCACCCGCGCGGATGTTCTAGATGCCACTTACGAGTTGGAAGTCGCCACAAAACGCGTCCCCTGCGATATCCACATGGCCCCACTGTATGATGCGAAAATGGAGCGGATCAAATCCTGACCCGCCCCATTTTTGTTCTCTAAATATCCGCGCCGCAGGCATAGAATCTTTTGATTCTTCCTAGTCCTTCAACCGCGCCCGCAAGACACGCACCATATTTTCCCCCATCACCTTACGAATTTGCGCCTCACTCACACCCGCCCGCAGCAAGGCATCCGTGATGGCCGCCAGTTCCGATGTGTCAAAGGTGGTCGCAACGGAGCCATCAAAATCCGAGCCAAGCGACACGGCATCCTCGCCAACAACGCCAATCGCCGCTTTGATGGATTTCGCGATCCCGTCAGGGCTGTCATCACAGGTGACCTCGCTCCAATAGCCCATGCCAATCACACCGCCCGTGGCGGCGATTTTGCGCATCAGATTGTCCGGATAATTGCGTTTTGACGCACAGTTTGAATGCACACCAGTGTGGCTGACAACCACTGGAATATCGACCATCGCCAACACATCCTGCGCCACTTGCGGGCTGGAGTGTGCAATATCTAGGATCATGCCACGTTTGGCCACTTCGGCCACCACGTTCCGTCCAAAATCGGACAAGCCGTTGTTTTCATGGCTGTGCAGCGTGCCGCCCAGCTCATTATCAAAGAAATGCTGCAGCGCGACCATCCGGTAACCGACCGACTCCAACCGGTCCAGATTTTCGATCTTGCCCTCCAAGGGATGCGCGCCCTCGATCCCAAGCAATCCTCCGACGACCTTTTCGCCACCAGCACGGCGGCTTAGAACTTCTTCAAGATCAGCGCGGGTGCGAATGATCTTCAGCGCATCCGGCGCCGCCGCTTCAAACCCATGCAGTTTTTGTGCCTGATAGATCGCGCGTTCGTGGACGCTCAGCCATGTGCGCATTGGCCAAAGCTGTAAAAACGCCACCAGCTTGATGTTGTCAAAGGCCTCGGCGTCGTTGTGCTCGTAGTTCAGCCCCTTGGGGCTTTTGGTGACGGCTGTGAACATTTGTAGGGCGACATTGCCCTCAACCAGCCGCGGAATGTCAACCTGACCGCGGGTGCCGCGCTCGTTCAGATCGCGGTTCCAAAGCAAGCTGTCAGCGTGCCAGTCACCAATCACCATACTGTCATGCAAGGTGCGGGCGGCATCCGAAACAGGGTAGGGGTCGTGTTCCGCCACGGCATTGCGGCCCTTTTCCACATAGCCTGGCACAAAGGCGAACACCCCTGCCATAATGATCACAACCAGTATGATCAGCCGTCCGAGCCATTTTCCAAAGCTACGCATGTTGTTCTCCCTGATGTCAGTTTGAGGCAGGATACGAACCAGCGTGGCTAATATCCAGCATTGCTTTCACGACGTCGCGTGAATTAGGCTGGTTTTGAATTTGGGCGCAAAAGGACAGGCATATGGCAGGCGGTTGGGCGCGGGATGGCGCAGTGGAAGAGCAGATCGAGGCCTCCATTTCGGATGAGTTGGCGCGGATGAAGCTGCGCAAGGCCCGCGTCGGCGAAAGCCTGACCCATTGTGCGGACTGTGAAGAGAAAATCCCCCAAGCGCGGCGTCTGGCGATTGCTGGCGTCAAGCTGTGCATCGACTGTATGCAGGAACGCGATGCGAGCTTTCAGGCACGGCCTGGGATCAATCGGCGTGGCAGTAAGGACAGCCAGTTGAGGTGATACAGGAGTGCTCTGTTGTTATTGCCGTGACTTGCGCAGATTGCGCAGATCGTCGCTGCTAACTCGTTGCGCTTCGATTGTATCTGTCTGCGTCTGCTTTTGACGCTGCCCTGCACTTTCCCAAGCCAGCACGGCTGTGGCGAAAAACCAACTTGAGGCCCAAGCCATGAACAATGTTGCGCCCATCAAAGAGAGGTCAAATCCCCAGTCCCACGAAATATC
Organism: Marinosulfonomonas sp.; assembly: GCA_033851955.1. Classification (GTDB taxonomy): domain Bacteria; phylum Pseudomonadota; class Alphaproteobacteria; order Rhodobacterales; family Rhodobacteraceae; genus Profundibacter. Next base: position 179,792 of record JAWSVK010000020.1, on the reverse strand, counting down.
ATCGCCGTTCTTTAGCGCGAATAGTGCTTTTAGAAGCATTAGAAATATCGCCCCGACTTCGCCAAAGAAAGCAAAGAATTTACCGCCAAATGTCCAAACCAGCATTATGAAAAACAGGCTGAGGGCACCCGTGCCAAACCCAAAGAAGTAACCATTCTCTGGACTGCGCTGGGTGGCCGCGGCGGCTTCGGTCATTGGCACGGCAATAAGGCTGGCAAAGATCGAAAGTACAAAGCCGTAGAGGGAAAAAATCACTATGGCCGACATCAATATGTTGCCATCATTTATTGTTATTCCAAAACTGGACATGATTTTCAGTATGCCCATGCCAAACAATACATATGTTTTTTTGACAATAAAATTCAGGGTGCCATAGACAAAGCTGGCAAATAGCAACTGTTTGAAAGTAGGCGTGCCGTAGTGACCCCGCGCAGCCAATGCGCAGCGAATTCCTATGATGATCAAAAAAGCGCTGACCGCCGATGGAACCAGATAGCTGACGAACGGAATGAAGCCCCCGATGACCGATAAGATAAACGCGGCAATCACAAGGAATGGCAGCAAAATCAGATAGCGCCAGAATGTCTGGAGCGAGAGAGGCAGGGCACGTAATAATAAGGGCAATCAATAATCCTCCACATAAATGTTGACGCCGTAGAGGCAACAACTTCAGGTGGAAATTAACGCCTAATTAAGCCCTTATTGAGGCGTTGTGGAGGCAATGGGTTATCCCTCCATCGCTTCCAACTCATCAATCATGCCGGAAATCATCGACAGCCCTTTGTCCCAGAATTTGGGGTCGGAGGCGTCCAAGCCAAACGGGGCAAGCAGTTCTTTGTGGTGCTTGGATCCGCCAGCTTTCAGCATATCGAAATACTTGTCCTCAAAGCCCGCGTCGCCTTCTTCATAGACGGCATAAAGCGCGTTCACTAATCCGTCGCCGAACGCATAGGCGTAGACGTAGAACGGGGTGTGCACGAAGTGCGGCACGTAGGACCAGAAGGTCTCATAACCTTCCATAAAGTTGAATACGGGGCCAAGGCTTTCGGCTTGCACGGACATCCACAGGGCGTTGATATCGTCCGGTGTCAGCTCACCTTCGGCCCGAGCTGCGTGGAGTTTGCATTCAAAATCATAAAATGCGATCTGGCGCACCACGGTGTTGATCATATCCTCAACCTTGCCTGCCAACAGCACGCGGCGTTCTTCTTTGGTCGTGGCGCCTTCTAACATTTTGCGAAACGTCAGCATTTCGCCAAATACAGAGGCGGTTTCGGCCAAGGTCAGCGGGGTCGAGGACAGCAATTCGCCTTGATCCGCCGCCAAAACCTGATGCACCCCGTGGCCCAATTCATGGGCCAAGGTCATCACATCACGCGGTTTGCCAAGGTAGTTCAGCATCACATAGGGGTGTACTGTGGTCACAGTGGGGTGGGCAAAAGCGCCCGGTGCTTTGCCGGGTTTCACAGCCGCATCGATCCAGCCATCGCTAAAGAACGGTGCCGCAATTTCGGCCATGCGCGGATCGAAGGCCGCGTAGGCGTCCATCACGGTTTTCTCGGCCTGGTCCCAATCTACGGTCTTTGTGCTCTCCATTGGTAGGGGGGCGTTGCGGTCCCAAACTTCCATGGTTTCCAGCCCTAACCATTTGGCTTTCAACGCATAATAGCGGTGCGACAGTTTTGGATAGGCCGCGACAACGGCGTTGCGCAGAGCTTCGACCACTTCGGGTTCCACGTGGTTCGACAGGTGGCGGCCCGTCTGCGGGGTCGGCATGTTGCGCCATTGATCCTCGATCGACTTTTCTTTGGACAAGGTGTTATGCACCCGCGAGAACAGCTTGATGTTTTCGCCAAACACCCGCGACAATTCGCGGGCGGCGGCCTCGCGTTTGCTGCGGTCTTGTTCGGTCAGCAGGTTCAGCACGCTTTCAAGTGTCATCTCGGTGCCATCGATGGTGAACATCAGCCCCGCAATGGTTTCGTCAAACAGCTTGTTCCATGCGGATGCGCCAACGCTGGATTGATCGTGCAGGAATTTTTCCAACTCGTCCGACAATTGGTAGGGTTTCATCGCACGCAACTGCTCGAAAATAGGCGCGTAGCGGGCCAAATCGGCGTTGCTGGCCAACATCGCATCCAATGCCGCGTCGTCCAAACGGTTGATTTCAAGCGTGTAAAACACCAAAGGTGCCGTGGAAACGGTCACCGTTTCTTGGGCGTTTTGCATGAATTGGGCGCGGTCTGCATCGGTGGTGTTTTGGTAATACCGCAGACCCGCGAATGACATCAGCCGCCCGCCCGTGGTGCTGATCAGCTCATAGGCCTGCACACATTCCAGCAGTCCAGCGGCATCCAGATCGGCCAGCTTGCCCTCGTATTTAGCGGCGAAATCAGCGCAGGCCGTTTGCAGCCATTCCATATCGCGCGCGAACTCCGGTGCGTCTTCGGCCTTATATAGATCGCTTAGGTCCCATTCGGGTAGGGTGCCAAAATCACCGCCGGCGGCTGCGCTGGTGTTTGCGTTAAAAACGGGGGCGGGAAACTGGAATTGCATCGGTTGACCTCATCAAGAATTGTTCCATTCCACATAAGGGCGCAATTACACAGGTTGCAAGGGGTTGACCCTGCTCGTCCGCTTGCATTTGATAGAAACTGAACATTGAAAAGGAAATATCATGCGGTTTGTCAGATTTGGTGCGGTGGGGGCAGAAAAACCCGGGGTTTATGATGCGAATGGTGATTTGCGCGACCTGTCGGCGGTGATGCCCGATCTAACGGGGGCGGCGCTGGCGGATTTGGCGTCTGTGAACGTTGAAGGATTGCCGCTGGTTGAGGGCAATCCACGGTTGGGACCACCTGTGACAGGGGTTGGCAAATTGGTTTGCGTTGGGCTGAACTATTATAAACATGCCGCTGAAGTGGGCATGGATGTGCCCGAGGAGCCGGTGATTTTCATGAAAGCGACCAGCGCGATCACGGGGCCGAATGACCCGGTGGTCATACCGCGTGGATCGGTGAAAACCGATTGGGAGGTCGAGTTGGGCGTCGTTATTGGCACGGTGGCAAAATATGTTGATGAGGCCGATGCGTTGTCGCATGTGGCGGGATATATGGCGGTGAATGATGTGTCTGAACGCGAATGGCAGATTGAGCGTGGCGGGCAATGGACCAAGGGCAAAAGCTGTGACACCTTTGCGCCAATCGGTCCCTATCTGGTGACGCCGGACGAAGTGGGGGATCCGCAAAATCTGGCGCTGTCGCTCAAGCTGAATGGCGATGTGATGCAGGATGCCAACACGTCTGATATGATCTTTTCTGTGGCCAAGGTGATTTCATATCTTAGCCAGATGATGACCCTGCATCCAGGTGACATCATCACCACGGGCACCCCTGCAGGTGTTGGTGGCGGCATGAAACCGCAGCGCTTTTTAGCGGTTGGTGACAAGATCGAGATGACGATCCAGGGGCTTGGGACGCAAAGCCAGATTGTTGAATCAGACTAGCCGCTTAGCTGTGAGAGCTAAACCAATCTGACACTCCGTCAAAAACATTTTGTCGGGTGTCAGGCGTTTCCATCAACACCTCGTGTTCGGCGCCCTCAATCATTTCCAAACGGCCGCCGGCCCATTTGTCCATCAGCTTGATCACGGCGACTGAATCGACGATCCGCTCATTTGTACCCAGATAGGTGACTGTGGGTGTTTTGGGCATTGCCATGGCTTGCAGATTGCGGGTTTCGGTCAGGGCCTCAAACAACCAATGCATACTGGGTCCGCCCAGCAACAGCTGCGGATGCGCGCGCGCCTGATCGCGCATATAGTCGTACATTTCTGTATCGGTGGTCAGTTTGTTGTCTTCAAACGGGGCCGTCACCACATAGCTGTCTGCCCCGGTGCCGGGTGCATATTTGTGACCAAAACCCAGACATCTGGACGCCCATGAGATACTCAGTGCAACAGGGCGCATCGGCGGGGATATCAGTATGCCCCACATTGGGGCACTAAAGGCCGCTGCCTTTACATCGATGCCTTCAATCAAGGAGCGCAACGCGATGCAGCCGCCCATAGAATGAGACATCAAATAAAACGGCTCGGGCATGTTCAATTCACGCGCCGCGGCGACCATTGCACGAACATCGTGTTGGTAATCGCTGAAATGCATCACATGGCCTGCCGCTGGATCGTCCAGCAGGCGGTCGGCCAGCCCTTGGCCACGCCAATCCACAACGATTGTGGCATAGCCCCGCGTCTGCAGATCTCCTACTGCTTGGCCGTATTTCTCTATGTATTCAGTGCGGCCCGGGAATAGTAATACCGTGCCTTTGGCACCTTTGTTCCAAGCGCCGACGCGAATGCGCACATTATCTGCGGTGGTCAACCAGTAAGCTGATCCACCCTCAGGGGCTTTGGTCACATCGTCATAAAGCGGCGCATTTTCCATGAATTAGGCCAGAACCGAAGCCAGCTTCATCGCCATGCCCATATCACCGTCGATTTTCAGTTTGCCTGTCATAAAGGCCGCCGTGGGGTTGGTCTCACCTTCAAGGATGGCCTCAAACACATCGGCGTCCGCTGTCAGCGTTACATCCGCGTCGTCGTCGCCTGCGCGAGCGCCGTCATTGTCGATCATGATCGAGCCTTCGTCGCCGACCACAAATTTGGCCAAACCGTCAAAACCACCTTCGATTTTTTCGTTTAGGGCGGCTACGGCTGTGTTGATTACATCGCTCATTGGGCATCCTTTTCAAAACTGTGATCATCGGGGTCTCGTAATTCCCGAAACATACGTTAAACTTGATCTTGTTATGCGCATGTTCAATCCTTTTCACAAACATACCGTTACGGCATTTGCCTTAACAGTCATGATAACCTTACCTTGCATGGGTCAGGCCGATAAAATTGATGATTTATTTGCTGAATTGCAGGCCGCGCCAGCGGAACAGATCGAGCAATCGGCGCGAATCATTGAACAGATCACCGCTATTTGGGCCGACTCGGGCTCGGCCTCGATGGATTTGCTGCTAAAGCGCGGCCAAGACGCCTTGGTCAGTGGTGATAATCAGGCTGCCGTGGATCATTTCAGTGCGCTGGTCGATCACGCGCCGGATTTCCCCGAAGCCTATCACAGGCGGGCTATGGCCTATTTTGAATTGGGGTATTTCGGACCGGCCTTGGCGGATTTGCACACGGCATTGGGGCTTAACCCACGTCATTTTCTGGCGATGGCGGGGCTGGGATTTATTCTGGAGGATACGGGGCAGGCGGAAAAGGCGCTTGAATCCTATCGCGCGGCGCAAGCGCTCAACCCGCATGATGAGAACGTCCAAAAGGCCATCGCGCGTCTAGAAGGTGTCGCGCTGTAAGCGCGTGAGTGGTCGGGCAAACCTTATGAACAATGAAACGCGGATCACGGCTGTTTTAGGGCCGACCAATACCGGTAAAACCTATTATGCAATTGAACGGATGCTGGCCTATCGCAGTGGCGTCATTGGCCTGCCGCTGCGCTTGTTGGCACGCGAAGTATACGACAAAATCGTTGCGCTGCGTGGCGCCAATGTTGTGGCACTTGTCACGGGCGAGGAGCGCATCGTGCCGCCGCGCACGCAGTTTTGGGTCTGCACCGTCGAGGCAATGCCCGCTGGGTTGAACACTGAATTTCTAGCGATTGACGAAATCCAGCTTTGTGCGGACCCTGATCGTGGGCATGTGTTCACGGATCGTTTGCTGCATGCGCGCGGCGGGCTTGAGACCTTGTTCATGGGCGCTGACACCATGCGCAGTGCGATTGCTGAATTGGTGCCAAAGGCCCAGTTCGTGCGCCGAGAGCGACTAAGTGAATTGGTCTACGCAGGTTCGAAAAAGATAAGTAGGATGCCCGGACGCAGTGCAATTGTCGGGTTTTCGGTTGATAATGTCTATGCGATCGCTGAATTGCTGCGCCGTCAAAAGGGCGGGGCGGCTGTGGTGATGGGGGCGCTGTCGCCGCGCACTCGTAATGCGCAGGTCGAGCTGTATCAAAATGGTGATGTTGATTATCTGGTGGCGACGGATGCGATTGGCATGGGGTTGAACCTTGATATCAACCATGTGGCTTTTTCTGCGTTGAGCAAATTCGACGGACGGCGGATGCGCCCTTTACAGCCCACAGAACTGGCCCAAATCGCGGGCCGCGCTGGGCGCTACATGCGGCACGGCAGCTTTGGCGTGACGGGCGAGGCGCCGTTGCTGGACGACCACGTGGCAAATTCCATCGTAAACCACAGCTTTGCGCCTGTGAAAAAGCTACAGTGGCGCAATACGCTGCTGGAATTTGGCAATGCGTCGCGGCTGATTTCATCGCTCGAATCCCCCACGGATGACGATTGGCTGACCCGTGTGCGCGAAGCTGACGATCTGATGGCGCTTAAATCCTTGTCTTTACGTGACGAAATCACCTCACATCTGGGCGGTCCGCAGGACGTAAAGCGGCTGTGGGATGTCTGTCGCGTGCCTGATTTCAGAGGCATTAGCCATGCCGATCACGCCGCCTTGCTTGAACAAATTTTTGTTTATTTACAGCAATATAACCGCATTCCCGATGATTGGCTGGCCCGCCAGGTCAAACGGGTCGATCGCACGGATGGCGACATTGATACGCTGTCCAAGCGGTTGGCGTTTATCCGCACATGGACCTATATTTCCCAGCGAAAGGGCTGGGTTGATGATGAAAGCCATTGGCGCGGGGCGACGCGCGCTGTAGAAGACCGCCTATCGGACGCTCTGCATGAGCGGCTGACGCAGAGATTTGTTGATCGGCGCACCTCCGTTTTGTTGCGCCGGTTGAAGCAGAAGGAGGGCCTCGTGGCCGAAGTAAACGACAAAGGTGAAGTGATGGTCGAGGGTGAACTCATTGGCCGTCTACAAGGTTTCCGCTTTACGCAGGACAAAACCGCCAACGCTGATGAGGCAAAGACGCTGCGCGCCGCAAGCGTTGCAGCGCTGGTGCCGCAATTCCATTTGCTGGCCGACCGGTTTTACAACTCGCCCGATACCGAGATCGATTTCACCGAACAGGGTGGATTGATGTGGGGCGATGCGGCGGTTGGCAAGCTGGTTTCGGGCGATGATGCGCTGAAACCCCAAGCCGTGGCCTTTGTTGATGACGAGGCTGGCGTGGACGTTATGACCAAAGTGCAGCGCCGTTTGCAGCACTTTATCGACCGCAAGGTTGCGACGTTGTTCGAGCCGCTGTTGGCTCTGTCCAAAGATGAAACCCTGACACCCATGGCGCGTGGTTTCGCGTTTCGCATGGTTGAGGGCTTTGGCGTTGTGCCACGCGCTGCCGTTGCCGCCGAAGTCAAAGATTTGGACCAAGATGCCCGCGCCACGTTGCGCAAACACGGCATTCGGTTTGGCCAGTTCACGATCTTCTTGCCGATCCTGCTGAAACCCGCTGCCACGCGCCTGCGTTTGGTGCTGTGGTCGCTGGCTGGCAAATTGGATGAGTTCCCCGAAAGCCCACCGGCTGGCTTGGTGACGATCCCGACCGAAAAAGACGCGCCAGCGGGGTGGGACACCATGTCCGGCTACCGCGCGGCGGGCACACGGGCGATCCGCATTGATATGCTGGAACGTTTGGCTGACATGCTGCGCACCGAAAACAGCCGCAGCGGGTTTGAGGCCAACCCTGACATGTTGTCGATCACCGGCATGACGTTGGAGCAGTTCGCTGACTTGATGCAGGGTCTTGGTTATAAGGCTGAAAAGGGCGAGCGGGTTAAGGTGAAAGCCGTGCCTGTTGTTGAGGTGAAGGCCGAGACGCCTAAGACCGATGAACCTAAGGCCGAGACGCCTGAGGCTGAAGTTGTTGCTGAGGTCGTTGAAGCTGAGACACCAGTTGTTGAAGCGGTTGCTGAACCTGAAGCGAAGGCCGAAGAAGCGCCTGAGCAAGAAGTGTTCTACACCTTCACATGGAACGTTGTGCGCAAACCACAGGGTGACAAAGCGCAGGGCAAGCCACGCGGTAAGCCACATGGCGGACCAAAAGGTGGACCCAAAGGCAAGCGACCCAAACAAGAGGGGGCCAAAACCTATCAGGCGCGGCCCGCCAAGAAAGAAAAGCCGATTGACCCTGACAACCCCTTTGCGGCAGCTCTGATGGGGCTAAAGAACAAAGGCTGATTTACCCGCGCAAATTGCTCAACGAATTGCAACAGCCTCCCAAAATTGGGGGGCTGTTGTTCGTTTGGCGTAACTGCATTTTTACGATTTTGTGCGAAACACGTGGAATGCAGATCGTTTCCATACGAAAGTTCACCGCGAGCCTCCCTGCCGCCCTGACCATCCAAGTCGCGGCCTTTGTCGTGTTCCATCTGAGCATGGCACTGGTGTTCGAGATCGAGTGGGTGAAGTTGACCTTGGACCACAGGTGGCTGGGGACGGCAAATTGGCTGCTAAAGGACGCAACCTTATACGCTCCTGTGGCGCTGTTTATCTGGCTGATTTTCAAGTCGCGCTACAGCAAGCCTCTATTGGCCTTAATGGCTGCTGTAACGCTCTATTCAGCCTACTATTTTTCTTACCCTGTTCTCACTGGGTTTCTGTACGCTTTGGAGCAAATTGATAGGTGGCCGACGTTCCTGTTTGATCACATGCCGGGAATTGATCAATATCCACCGCTTTAATCGACTGGACCGTCTGGCAACTTGCGGTCTGCGCAAATCAGCCCCAATAATTTTGAGTAACCAAAAGTTTACAAAAAGATGTGACAAACCCTCATGCAGACAGCTCCTAAAACCCATCTCCTTTCTGGTTTGACTACCATGCTTAGCGTGCAAGTCGCCGCGTTTGTTGTGTTTCATCTGAGTGCAGGGTTGATTTTTCAAGTCGAGTTCGTGCGGCTCATCTTAGCTTATGAGTGGCCCCGGTACATCTACACGGGATCACATCTGTTGGCGCTCTATATCCCAACTTTGATTTTCCTATGCATGTTGGCCCAGAGCCGTTTTAGCAAGCCCTTGCTTTTGTTGATGATTGTCGGAACGTCTTATTACGCGTATCGCTGGCATTACCCAATTCTCACGGCGTTTCTTTTTGAAATTGGGCAATTTGATAGGCACGGCATATTTGTCTTTGAAAATATGCCTGATATGCCCGAATATCCAGGAGCTCAGTCGACCTCAACTGTGACAGAGTAATCACGAATGAAAGATGGGAATGAGCGTGAAATTCCGATATCGAACTCAATTTCACCAGTCAACTGGGCAACAAACCCCCAGCTATCAGAACTGCGAAACGAACCTCTATAGGAACCGTGACCATCACGAGAACGAATGTTGATACCGTAGTCTCCCCCATCACCGGCAGCTTCGCCTGCCGACCAAGAAATCGTATAGCGTCAGCCTTTGTCGACGAAAACTGATAGTGTGTCCCAGTTATAGGACCCGACATCTGAGTCAATTGTTACGCTGGATTTGCACTCAAATCTTTTCCGCTGAGGTGCAAGGCTATTTCTCACTGCGCCTGTAAGTGTCTTAGACCTGAATTCATATTGCATGGTATTTCCTTCAAAATTACGTGCTTACTATTTCCCCTTTTCTATTTAGATATCGTATTAGCTCCGTGCGTTGCTTTGCCGTGCTTCTTGGCAACACGTGATTGGAACACGGATCGACAAAAGCCATCATATTTGCCCCAAGACGCTCTAAGATCGTGTGGGTAAGCAGTGACCAACTGCATTTTGCATTGAACTCAATCAGAACTCCCCCCAAGATTGAGAGGGAACCGATGCGCTATTTGATGGGCTGACATGGAAACTGTTGCAAAAGGACGGGTGGATAAATGGCTGTGGCACGCGCGGTTTTTCAAAACCCGTGGGCTGGCGGCCAAACTGGTCAGCGGTGGGCATGTTCGGGTGAATGGCAATCGGATTGGCAAACCTTCAGTGATGGTCGGGGCTGGGGATACGTTGACGTTCCCACAAGCGCGTCAAATCAAGGTGATCCGTATAAATGCGATCGGGGCGCGGCGTGGGCCAGCCCCTGAGGCGCAAACATTATATGAAGACCTGACGCCGCCTGAGGAAATAATTCCAAAATCTGCCGAGATTGAACGAAAGGGTCGTCCAACCAAGAAAGATCGCCGCACTGCGCGTCTTTTGCGCGGGTCATACCTTGATTGATTGTTCGCAAACGAATAGCTAGACGCTGATAGAGAAATCCTAGAGTGCTCATATGACCTATATAGTTAACGACAATTGCATCGCCTGCAAATACACCGACTGTGTCGAAGTTTGTCCTGTGGACTGTTTCTACGAGGGTGAAAACATGCTCGTTATCCATCCGGATGAGTGTATCGACTGTGGCGTTTGCGAACCTGAATGCCCTGCCGACGCGATCCGGCCTGATACCGAGCCTGACACGGATAAATGGGTTGAATTCAACCGCAAATATTCCGAGCTGTGGCCCGTGATCATCGAGAAAAAAGACCAGTTGCCTGATGCCGAAGAGCGCGATGGCGAAGAAGGCAAACTGGAGAAATATTTCTCAGAGAAACCCGGCGAAGGCGACGAATAGCGATTCGTTAGAGGGGGCAAAACGAGGTGGATTTCGGACCTAATTTGGCTTGGAATCTAACTGTTTCAGCCATGAAACTAACGAGTATTACACCACGTTGCGTGCTGCGCTTTAAATAGGGCAGAATTTCTGCTATATTAGGCGCAGAGACAGATTGTAAAATAACATTGCCACCCTCAGCGTTGATTGCCTGATGGGTGGTTTCTTATCGCCTAAAGGATGCCAGATCTGGCACCTGTGGGATCAAGCAAGGAAGTGGCCTGAATGAGTAAGTCAAAGAAGCTGGATTTTCGTCCTAACGAGTTTGTTGTGTACCCGTCCCATGGTGTGGGCAAGGTGGTTTCGGTTGAGGAACAAGAGGTTGCGGGGTTCAAGCTGGAGCTTTACGTGATCTCGTTTGAAAAAGATAAGATGAAATTGCAGGTGCCCACCAACAAAGCGATCGAAGTTGGCATGCGGGCGTTGTCGTCGCCTGATGTGGTGGCGCACGCCAACAAGACCCTAAAGGGTAAGGCCAAGGTGAAACGTGCCATGTGGTCGCGTCGCGCACAAGAATACGAGCAAAAGATCAATTCTGGTGATTTGATTGCGATTGCCGAGGTTGTGCGCGATTTGCACCGCACGGATGATCAGCGTGAGCAGAGCTATTCTGAGCGCCAGCTATATGAGGCTGCTCTTGAGCGGTTGACTCGTGAATTCGCAGCGGTTGAAGGTGATGGCGAAGATAATGCACGCCAAGGTATCATTGATATTTTGATGTCACGTATTGTGCCAGTTGTCTAAAACGGGTTGCGCCGCCTGACGGCGGCGCCCCAAGCGCTTTGCCCCTAAAGGGTCAAAGCGCTGATGCCTGCGGCGCGGATATTTAGAGAACAAAAATAGGAACGGCAGTCTAAGTCAGGGCTGCTGTGAGGGCCAGTAGGGCGGCGATTTCAGAGATTTGCTGTGTAGCCCCCAGTATGTCGCCGGTTTGGCCGTCGATTTTACGCAAAGCGCTTAGGATCACTGCACTTGCCGCAAGGGCAGTGATAATTGTGGCTATGACGCCTGGCCATCCGAACAGCACAATGATGATCGGGATGGTCAGCGTGATTGCGACCAATGCGGTCGGCCCTTTGACCCGGCCAACGCTAGCGGACAGCCCGTCTGTGCGGGCATGGGGGATCGTTGCCATTGCCACCACCATCGGCAACCGCGATAGGGTTGCAATTCCGATCAGGGCAGCCGTGAGCAGCCCCGCATCCGCCAGCGCCGTTAGGGCGGTCCAGCGCAGGCCCAGCGACAACACCAGTGCGATCACGCCGTAAGCGCCAATGTGGCTGTCTTTCATGATCTCAAGGCGGCGGGTCTTGTCCCAGCCGCCCCAAAGCCCATCAACGCTGTCCGCCAAGCCGTCCTCGTGCAGGGCGCCGGTCATGACCACCAGCGAGACCAACGCAAGGCCCGCTGTCAGGTTGTTTGGAAGGCCAATCGCGGTTGCGACCCAGCTGATAGCGGCTGCGATTATCCCGAGGACCAGCCCCGTTAGAGGAAAGGCCCACGCACAGGCCGCGCCACGTTTGCCGTCCGATTTGACGGGCAGGCGGCTCAGCAAACCAATTGCGGCAGGGATGTCTTGGAGCATAACCAGCGGCGTGTCGGGTTTTGACATTAACATGGCCTTTTCATTGTAACTTGCGCTTTGGGATGGGTTAAACCAATAAGACAACAAAAGATCAACGAGGGACCTGCTATGAGTTTTGCCACGCTTGCCGAATTTCGCGCCATTCTAAATGAAATGCCTGCCACAGATGAGGATGCGCGCGCCGGTGCACAGGCCCGCAATGGTGATTTGACCAAACCGCCTGGGGCTTTGGGGCGCTTGGAGGATTTGGCGATCTGGTACGCCGGTTGGCGCGGTGATGCCAAGCCCGCGTTGACTGCGCCGCAGATTATCATATTTGCGGGCAACCACGGCGTTTGTGCGCAAGGGGTTTCGGCGTTTCCAGCCGAGGTGACGGCGCAAATGGTGATGAATTTTCAACACGGTGGCGCGGCGATCAACCAATTGGCCAAGGCGTTTGGTGCGAAAATGGACGTGCACGCATTGGATTTGGACAGGCCGACGGCGGACTTTACGACGGCAGCGGCGATGAGCGAAGTCGACGTCGTGGCGGCATTGCTGACAGGCTGGAACGCGGTTGATGCGCAGGCTGATTTGCTGGTGACGGGCGAAATGGGCATTGGCAACACAACATCGGCGGCGGCCATTGCGACGGCGCTGTTTGGTGGAGAGGCAGCGGATTGGACAGGGCGCGGCACCGGGGTGGATGACGCCGGATTGTTGAACAAAACCCGCGTTGTGGCGGAAGGATTGGCGCGTCATGCCGATGTGCTGAACGACCCGTTGCAGGTGTTGCGCTGTTTGGGCGGGCGTGAGTTGGCGGCGATGGTTGGGGCCATTGCACGGGCGCGTGCTTTGCGCATTCCAGTGATTTTGGACGGGTTTATTTGCTCGGCGGCGGCGGCGGTGTTGGAAAAGACCGTCACTGGCGCGTTGGATCACGCTGTCGCGGGCCATGTTTCAGCCGAAGGCGCGCATGGCATGGTGTTGAAATACCTCGGTAAAGAACCACTGTTGGCAATGGGCATGCGGTTGGGCGAAGGCTCCGGCGCTGCACTGGCGATTGGCGTGCTGAAAGGGGCGATTGCCTGCCATTCGGGGATGTCTACGTTCGCCGAGGCCGGTGTTTCTGACGGCTAGGTCGAATGCGCTGCGCGCGGCAGGTATTTAGGGCAAGAAGAAGCTAGGTCGGCAGTGGTGCGCCGGCCTTTAGTTCGTTCATAACGATTTGGCTTTGCACGCGGGCGACGGCGGCGTGGGGCAACAGGACTTCTTGGATAAAGATGTTCAGGGCCGCCAGATCTTGGCAATAAACATGCAGCAAATAGTCGGCTTCGCCGGTTAAGGTCCAAGCGCTGATCACCTCGGGGCGCAGGGTGACTAGGCTGGCGAACGCGCTGGCGGCCTTGTTGTCATGGGCCGCCATTTGCACCTGCACGAACCCCTGAACGGTTAGGCCAAGACGTTTGGCGTCCAGCTTTGCACCGTAGCTGCTGATGTATCCTTCAGCCTCAAGCCGCTGGCGGCGGCGGCCGATTTGTGATGGAGACAGGGCCAGCATTTCACCAAGCTCCGCCGCAGTCAGGTGGGCGTTTTTTTGTAGCTCTGCCAACAGGTTTGCATCGATTTTGTCTAAGGTCATGCGATAATTCCGCGTTAGTATTGCATTTCTAGCCACATTGCCGCGCATTTAGAGCCAAAGTCCAGCAAATATGCGCGTATTTGGCGCTACTATGTTGATATCCTTGCGGGGTAACTCGCGCACAGGAGAGAATATCATGGGACCATTCCCGCACAACGCCCCAAGATCCGTTATCAACGCCGAAAACCCAGCTGGAACCGATGGTTTCGAATTTGTTGAGTTCGCCCATGACGACCCCCAGAAGCTGCGCGAAGTGTTCGCGAAGATGGGCTATCAACATGTAGCCAATCACAAGACCAAAGCAATTGAGTTGTGGAAACAGGGCGATGTTAGTTATCTGTTGAACGCTGAACCGGGTTCGTTTGGGATGCGGTTTGTGGCGGAACACGGCCCCTGTGCGCCTTCGATGGCGTGGAGGGTGGTGGATGCGCAAAAGGCGTTTGACCATGCGGTTTCAAAGGGCGCAGTGCCCTATACGGCGGATGATAAAACCATGGACGTGCCTGCGGTTTTGGGGATCGGTGGTTCGCTGCTTTATTTCATTGATCAGTATTTTGATACCAGCCCGTATAATGCTGAATTTGACTGGATCGAGGCCGCACATCCTGCGGGCGATGGGTTTTACTATCTCGATCACCTGACCCACAATGTGCACAAAGGCAATATGGACAAGTGGTTCAAATTCTACGCGGATCTGTTCAATTTTCGCGAAATCCGCTTTTTCGATATTGAGGGAAAATTTACCGGCCTGCGGAGCCGCGCATTAACGTCACCATGCGGGCGCATCCGTATTCCGATCAACGAGGATCGCGGTGAAAAGGGGCAGATTGTGGCCTATCTAAAACGCTATAATGGCGAGGGAATTCAGCATATTGCTGTGGGGACGGACGATATCTATGGCTCTACAAACGCGATTGCCGATAAAGGGTTGGAGTTTATGCCGGGGCCGCCCAAAGCCTATTATGAAATGAGCAAAACACGTGTAGTTGGCCACCAGGAGCCGCTAGACAAGATGATGAAACACGGCATTTTGATTGACGGCGAGGGTGTGGACGACGGGGGCGAAACCCGTATTCTTCTGCAAATTTTCTCAAAAACTGTGGTCGGGCCAATCTTTTTCGAATTCATCCAACGCAAGGGCGATGATGGGTTTGGCGAAGGTAACTTTAAGGCCTTGTTTGAATCGATTGAACGTGAGCAGATTGAAAGCGGTGAATTGGTGGCCGAATAGTCTGGGCCATTAGGTAAGAACTACTGCTTCAGGATTTTGGCATCCGCAGGACAATGGTGCGTCCGCCTTTGACATAGCGTAACTCGCTTTGACCAATGGCGGCGACCTTGCCGCCGTCGACCCGCTCGCCGACTTTCACTTTGACGTAGCGCCCGTTTGACAAACGCACTAATGCGCGGCGCTTGCTGGGAGAACCATATACCCCGATCAAGGAGGTGCGTCTTAGGTTGATGGCGTTCTTGGTGGTGGCCAATCGCGCCACTGAGGCGCGGGTCGGGGCGCTGGGCTGAACGGTTTGATTGCGCGGCACCGCGGTCGCTGCGGTGGCCCGTTCACTTGGCGCGGCGGCCCGGCTGCGTTTCACCAAATTGGCAAATCCGCGAGGTCGATGTTTGGGGGCGCTGGACAACACAACTGCCAGTGCCGAAACGGGGCCTTCGGGCACGGCGGGAGTATCTGCAACCACAGGCTCATCAGCAGTAGGCGGTTCATCGTTTTGTGGTGGGCGGACCTCATAGGGGCGCGGTTTTGGGCGCAAACTGGCCAATTGCAGGCGAGTGTAGCCGCCCAATTGTTCGGTTTCTTGAGCAGTTTCGGATTGCTGTACCAAATTTGCAGGGCGTGGTTTGGGCCTGAAACCAGCCACAGTCAGGTCAGGCTCCACGACCACTTGGGGCACCCTGTTGCCGCGAATTCCGGGTTTTCTAGGGGGAGGACCGGCGAATATCATCACGCCATCCGGCGTCAGTGTGCCCTCAATACTCGGGATAACCAAGCCGCGCGCATCAAGCACAAAGGCTTCGCTTTGCGCGGCGGGCGATCCTTGTAGTTCAAGGGTGACGTCGCTGCTTGAGCCGGAGAATTCCGGCAATGCGATTGCATCTTGCGAGGTGATATGTGGATCAACCGAGGTGATATAAAGCGTATCGATTTCGTCTTCGCGCATGGCGCTAGGCAGTTTGGGCGCCAGTTGCCAGATGCCGGTGTCTTCATAGGCCGCTAGTGCGGCTTGGGGTGAGAGCGGCGTGTTGGCAATGCCAGTTGGCAGTAATTGCGGGTCAGCGGAGACGGCTTCGGTTGTAATTTCGGGTGCCTCGACAGTGCCGAGCGGTGCGGGCGCGAGGATTTCACCGTTATCGGTTCCGCGTCGGATTGTGGGTTCTGTCAACATGGCGAGGGCTTCGCCGACAGGGTCTGTGCTGGCCTCAGTTGACAGGGTTTGATTTTGCTCGCTTTGTCGCGATGCTGTTTCGCCGCCTAAGAAAAAGGTGGACCACAGGCCGATGCCGCCTAAAATCACCAACAACGCAACCATCAAAGACAGACCCAAATAGCGTGGTTTACCAGCCTGTGCAGGTTTTCTGCGCGCCCCAAATACGGTCATTGCCTGCTCTTCGGACTTGGTTTCTGGATAGGCGGCTGGGGTTGCTGTTCCTGACAAATCTATCAGAGCGGCGGGGGCCGATGGTGGTATGACATTTGCCGGGCTGCGGGTTGCTTTTGGGGGCTTAGCTGGTGATTTGGCAGCGAGAGGCGGTGGCGTGCGCAAGCTGGGTTCTGGTACGCTTTTCTCGGTTCCACGGCGTGCGCCTGACAATTTTGGGGCCCGCGAGGTTCTACCTTCGGGCAGGATGGCCAGCCTGGATTCAATGCTTTCAATGCGCTGCAATGCTTGGCCATCATCGGTTGGGACCTTGGTTTCGCGGCGGGTTGAAAATGCGGCGACGGGGGCGTCTGGGATCGGATCATCCAGATCTGGTAATTGCGCTGCAGTGACACCTGACGGCGCTGGCTCATCGATCAGTGTGGCTTCAGGCTCCTCAAGCTTTGGAGCCTGTTCTGGATCAGGTGTGGTTTCTGGTACGGGTTCCGAAATAATTTCCGGTTCGGCTTTGGTTTCCGGTCCTTGTTCAGGCTCTGCTAAAACCGCCGCATCGATTTCAAGCATTAGGGCCGCACTCGGATCTGAGGCGGGGGGCGTCTCCTCCGCATCACTCGCGGGAGCCTTGGAATATGCTGCCCCTAAAACTCGAATTGCTTTGACGTCGGGCTCAACCGTTACTGCTTTTTCTAGCAGCGTTTTACTCGACGCACTGGCCCCAAAAAACGGCTCGGCCGTTGAAAATGTTCCGGGGTTTGGGGTGGCTACAAATGAAACCGGATTGAAACCGTGCTCTTTGGCAAAGCCTTCGGCCTCTTCCAAAGTTTCACGTGCCACGGCGGCCACATGGACGGTAGCATTTCCAGCGTCGTCCTTTGAATCGCTGGATTTGGTCCAGTCGAAAACCAATTCCTCGATGGGGTAGGGGGTTGTGCCGATAAGTGCTTGGCGAACCTGGTCATTGCGGTCTGCATCTGTTGGCCCGGGGGCCTCGGCGGTGATAAAGCGAATTTGCGAGTTTGGGATCACCAGTTTGGTGGTCAAGCCGCTGCTTTCAAGCGCCGCTGCCGTTTGGCGCAAAAAGCCTAATTTTTCGCTGAATTCGGGATCATCCAGTGACACGTTACCAACACTATGCCAGTCGTCTGCACCACGATGGAGCAGGCCGATGCCATCATGGCTGAGGTCGAGGGCGAAATTTGGCTTCATGTTGTTGATCTAGCACATAAAGTTTGAAGAATATCAGTGGTCGGGGCTGTCATATCGTTAATACAGCAAAATTCCGCCGAAAGAAAGATAAGACCCAAGGAATTGAGGTTGGGGAGCGTCATATTGAGGAAGTTTGTTAAAAAGCCTGAAAGGATACGGAATGCGACAGTTGATGTTTGTTTTGATTTTAGCGATGGGCGCACCTGCGTCGGCCAGCGACCTGGTCCGCCGGATAACGGTGGTGGGGCATGGCAGCGTCGAGGTGGTGCCCGATATGGCGGCGGTTTCATTGGGAGTGATTTCCGAGGCCAAAACAGGGGCGGCCGCGATGGTGCAAAACTCTAAGACTTTGGCGGCGGTTATGGCGCAACTGACAGCGGCTGGGATCGAAGCGAGGGACGTTCAGACCAGCAATCTGTCGCTGTCCCCGCGTTGGGGGAAAAGATCGTCCAACATCAGTGGAGACAACAGTATTAGCGGCTTTGTGGCATCCAATACGGTGACGGTTCGGTTGCGTGATATTGGGGCGTTGGGCAAGGTTCTGGATGCGGTTTTGCATGGCGGTGCCAATACTTTCAATGGGTTGAGCTTTGGCTTGCAGGATCCCCAGCCCCTCCAAGATGCGGCTCGTAAAGTGGCTGCGGCTGATGCTCTGCGTAAAGCTCGGATTTATGCCGCGTCGATGGGAGCAAAGTTGGGGGAGGTTGTGACCATCACTGAGCCCACGCAGAATGGTGTTCAACCGGTGATGATGTCAGGCGCAGGTGATCTGGCGCGAAGCCGCGGTGTACCTGTTTCGCAGGGTGAAGTGAGTGTGGCGGCCAGCGTCACAATGGTCTTTGCGTTGACCAATTAGGCTGACCAATTAAGCGTTGCCTCATCGCCCCCTTACGGGCGCTTTTCGCGAAGAAAGCCCGCAAGGGATTGATGAGCGTTTAGCATTAAGCCGTTGCGATAGCCAAGGCTTGATCCAGATCGGCGATCAGATCTTTCGCATCCTCAATGCCGATTGAAATCCGCACCACATTGGCCGCAGCCCCGGCCGCTTCCTGTTGCTCGGGCGACAGTTGGCGGTGGGTGGTCGAGGCTGGATGCAGGATCAAGGAGCGCGCATCACCTAAGTTCGCTACATGGCTGAAAATGTTCAGATTTTCCACCAGTTTGATGCAAGCCTCATACCCACCTTTTACCGCAACCGTGAACAGGCCACCAGCGCCCTTGGGGCAAATCCGCTCAGCGCGCTTTTGGTACGGGCTAGACGGTAGGCCTGCATAGGTCACGGCCTCGATCCGCGGGTCAGTTTCCAGCCAAGCCGCAATTTTTTTAGCGTTGGCCACGTGGCGCTCCATGCGCAACGACAGGGTTTCGATGCCCATCAACGTGTAATGCGCCGCTTGGGGGTTCAGGGTCATGCCCAGATCGCGCAGGCCAATGGCGATGCCATGAAACGTAAAGGCCAAGGGGCCGAATGTCTCATGGAACTTCAAACCGTGGTAGGCTGGTTCGGGTTGTGACAGCGACGGGAACTTATCCGTCGCGGACCAATCGAACGTACCGCTATCGACCACACAGCCACCAGTCACAGTGCCGTTGCCCGTCAGGTATTTGGTGGTGGAGTGTACCACCAATGCAGCACCGTGTTCGAACGGTTTGCACAGGTAAGGCGTGGCTGTGGTGTTATCTACAATCAGCGGCACTTGGGCCGCGTTGGCAATCGCGGCGATCGCATCGAGGTCGGTGATATAGCCACCCGGATTGGCGATGCTCTCGCAAAACACAGCGCGGGTGTTTTCGTCAATTGCGGCTGCAACTGCGGCCTCATCATCAAAATCAACAAATTTGGCGGACCAGCCAAAGCGTTTGATGGTTTGGCTAAATTGGGTGATCGTGCCGCCGTAAGCGCGGGTGGAAGCGACCACATTCATGCCGGGTGACATCAAGGGGAACAGCGCCATGATCTGTGCGGCGTGACCCGATGAGCAACAGACGGCCCCAGCACCACCTTCAAGTGTGGCGATGCGTTCTTGCAGCACGGCCACGGTGGGGTTTGTCAGGCGCGAATAGATATAGCCAACCTCTTGCAGGTTAAACAACGCCGCCGCATGGTCGGTGTCGCGAAACACGTAAGCGGTGGTTTGGTAAATCGGTGTTTGTCGTGCGCCAGTGGCAGGATCCGGGCGGGCTCCTGCATGAATTTGCAAAGTGTCAAAACCGTATTCGGGGGTGTCAGTCATGTGGTCGCTCCTGTTGAAATACCTGCATATCCTAAGCGAAAGCTTTGAGGCGAGCAATATAGCAGCAGGTGGGCAAAGACACCGTTTTAGTCGCGATTGGTTTTAGAGGGCTGCTGTGCCAACTGAAAAACGGCCTCTATGCCTGATCGATGGGGCGCAAACACATGACGCTTGGTGTTGGTTTTTATTGATCATCCTCAGGTTCAGTTGCTTTTTGCACCTAATGACTGGAACGATTCAGTTTGTCTTTTTTGCCGAATGACATGTAAGATTCCAAAGAAAACCATATGAGTGGATATTTTAAATACCTATTTCTAACTCTTCTCGGTTTTTTTGAGGTTATCACCTCGGTTCCCGAAAAAGGCGCTTTGTCGGGCCAGATTTGAGGCGAAATCGCCTTGAAACTGGCCCGCTTTAGAAGGATTCCGATAGGTCGAATTGGTAATGTGCCTTGATCATATTTTGAAGGGAGTCTTCTGGGGGTCCTAATAGCCACCACCGTCGCCACCACCACCTGGTTCCTCAGTTGGAGAAGGATTTAGAAATGCGTCAACCACGACGGGGCCAACCATATCATCCTCGTCGCAAGCTGCGACAAAAAACATCGTCAAAATAGACAATGTAAAACCAATTACTTTGCTCGATTTAGCCATTTTGTTTCCCTGGATATTGGTATATTTGCGTTTGTTTTGTTAGGTATGCGAGAATCTTGTGGCAAACCTACCATCACAGGGTATGGATCACAAAGAAAACAGGCCGAAAAAAAGACGGATCATAAACGGAAGACTTCTAATGTGATACCCTCTCGCTGGTTTCACCATCCAGCGCTCTTTGGCAACTCTCGGCGTTGGCACGAATACAGCTCAATTCCTCGCCATTAACGTCGACAATAGCCCACTCTTCACGCACACCAACCCTTTCACTTGTTTTGCGGTTGTAACTGGTCACTTCCGTACGACGTACTTCGTATTTTTTGCCATCCAGAGTTATTGAAATGCTTGGCATATCTCTTTCTGTTTCCCACTCGATCGGGTTAACCAAATTGACCGGTCCCAAAGACGTGTCGGTGCAGGCGGATGCCAAGGACAGCCCGGCACATAAAAAAATCATTTTTTTCGATATAAACATGATAATTCCTTTGTTTTGTTTGTGTTGATCGCGGCAAAAAATATTGCGCTTTTGATGCAAAACTGAAGAACTCATAAAAGATAAGGCGGATCAGATTCTTATGAAGATATGCGGTGCCAAATAGAAATGTCTGACAGCATTTAATCCGGCAATTCGCCTTTGTCTGCACATTAACTTAATAGCATTATTCCAACATTTAGGCAACTTATTTGCCTTCAACGCATCCAGAACCCTTCACGCTTGATCTGGTTGCGGATTTTCTTTTCCATGTTGGGTAGGTTCTCGCGGTCAAACATTGCACGCACTTTGTGTCCGCGGCGCTGGAAAATCATCCGTTTGATCGGGTCATATTGTTTGACCACTTTTTTGACCTTGTTCGGCGAAGTTATGGTTTCCAGCACATCCACCACATGGTCGCTTTCGCGAGCATAAAGCATTGGTAACAAACGGTAATGACAGCTGACACCCCCGTCCAGCCCGTCCAATTCGGGCCCGGGACGACCACCACCAAAGGAGTGGATCACCAAGGGCAGGGCGACTTGATCCAGCCAAGGATCCAATTCCTGGCAAACCAGAGCATCCGGCGTGTTGTCACGGATTTCCAATGCATATTCGGCAAAACGTTTGCCAAATTCATGCGGGCACCGATAGAAAAACCAACCGGCGTTGAAATAGAGATACCGTTGCCAGTATTCATCGGGCTGAGACATATCCAAAGTGCTGTCGATATCCAGATCAAAGCGGTCGTATAATGATCCCCAAGTTTCGTTGTAGCCGGGTCCGTAAAGTTCTTGGGTCGGCCAAGTGCCCTCGCGACGCATAGAAGCGGCGGGATGGTCAAAATCAAAATTGACCTCTGACAACGGCCCTGTGATCAATGTGTCGGTGTCAAAAAACACAAAGGGTTCGCCCTTTGGCAAGGCCATCAGGGCCTCGATCTTGTTGCCATAGGGATAGCTTGCACCAAAATGCTTGCTCTCAAAGGGTATAATCTCGGCCCCCAGATGTTCCAGCAATTCGCGCACATCGTGATTGTTGATTTGCGGGTCTTTGCCCCACAGCGGGCCGGCCTGTGGCACAGCAACGATCAACCGCCCTTTGAAATGGGGGTCGCAATGGCGCAGTGAGGCCGCAAAAAGTACGGCCTCATATTGCAACCGCCCGCTTTGCGCGACTATTACAATATTGAAATCTTGACGTTTCTTGGTCTTTTTCGCCATAATCAGTCATGCCTGTACTTGTTTTAGGAAACTATAGGCCGAAACAATGATTGCCAAAAGCCGTTATTGTTTCAAAGTGTGAGAATAGTTAAGATTTTGAACAGGTTTCTTTAAGATATTGTAAAAAAGCAATGATTTTGCGGCAGGAGGAATAGATGTTTCATATTGTTTTGGTGCTCACGATAGTTTTAGGCGTTGGTTTTGGGGCAGGATCGCCCCAATCCACCGGTCAAGTGACTGTTGCTATGTCAGAGCCAGAGGGCACAGCCAGCGCTTGGCAACCCGAACCACAAACGCCAACCGGAAAATTCACCACCGCAATCGAGGTCAAGCCGATCTTGACTGCGACCAAAACCTCTTGGGCGGCGCTGCGCGAATATGATGGCAAGGATTTGCTCTATTTTACCCATCTGGTGGCATGGCGCTGTGGCTTGCATGAGATCCATTACAGCGTGAACGGCGCGGCCCTGCAGGTGTTCGAGGTTGAAGAGTGTTACACAGACACCGCCCAGCCGAATGCGATGAAGCTGGAGACCCATCTGCCCTATGTCAGCTATGATCTGGGGTCAGTGAACAGCGTATCGGTGACATTGATCTATGATGATGGGAGCACAGACAGCGCCGAATTTGGGCGCAAAGAAATTCTGATGCCGTGACGCGTTTTGAGAGGGCCGAGCCTTGTCGCGATCGCGAATTTAGTGCGGGCAAGGGGGGCTCCAATCCAAGGCCCTGTCGATATGTGCCAATGCGATGACAGCGCGACAACAGGGCCTTGGAACCGGCCCTAAGTTAGGCGTCTACGATATTGGTAACCGTCTCGCGAAAGAAGTCTACTTTGCCCTCAGTTTCGTGGGACATGATGTAAGTCAGACTTGTGACGTCGGCCTGACGAATGCCATAGAAAAATCGCTGATTAAAACGGGTCAAGCACCAGCCGTCCCCCAGATCCTGTGTGTCGATACCCAGCGCAATGGTGCCCTTTGGGAACACCTCTTGGCCCAACCGACCGACAACCGAAATCAAGGCATTTAGCGACTGTGCCGTTTGCCAGCTGGTGTCTGCTTCGTCATGGAAGTGGTCAATTCTAAAGTCGATATCCGGGGCGACGTGGTCAAACATTGTCGAATCACCTTGAGTGAATTTTCTCAACAATTGTCCAATTGCAGTGTCCTGAGCCAGTGTCGGTTTGGCGGTGTTGGTCATCTTTTCGTACTCCTGTTATGTTACGATAACTTTGGTACGCGGAATTCAATCCATAGGTAATTGCGATTCCCTTCATGTATGGTATAGCCATTACTTATGATAGAATTGACCCCCCTGAAATATTTCATCAGCGCCTTTGAAACCGGCACATTTAGTCAAGCCGCACGCCTGAACCACGTCAGCCAACCCACGGTCTCAATTGCGATACAAAAACTAGAAGCGCATCTGGGCGGGCCGTTGTTTCAACGTGCCAAGAGCGGTCTAACCCCGACATCGATGGCGACCCAGCTTTATCACGACACGATTGACAGCGTGGCGCATCTTTCATCATTGGAAAACCGGTTGAGTGGTAAACCCCAACAGACATTGCGCATGCATTGCGCGCCTGATGTCCTTTTGCGGCCATTTCGCGCCGCGCTAAAAAGCCTGCGTTGGGGCGGCTCCGATTTGCAGCTTAGTTTTACCGATACGCTTTTGAACAGCGAAGTCGCTTTTGTTACGGCGAGCTGCGCGCCTTCGGATCATAACTTCATTCCCCTGCTGACCGAGGGCTTTGGCATCGCCCTTGAACGCCATCATCCTCTGGCGGCGCATGACACCTTAAGTCTTGAGGATATTCAAAATGAGCCAGTGATTGAGCGGCCATACTGCCCGACAGCCGACCGATTGGATATTGTTTGGCCAAACCGCCCTCAATCGTCGGCAAATGCAGTTCATGATCTGCAATTGTTAGAGTTGATTGCGGCGGGCTTTGGGGTGGCCTTTGTGCCGCTATCGCATAAGGGCACCCAAAAAGACGTTGTTGTACGCGCTTTGACTGGGGTTGAAATGCAGACGCGGACCGTTGGTATATCACACCGGCGTTCCGCATTTGCCTCGGATTTGGCGGGTAAACTGTCTGCGGCGAATGCATAAACTACAACCATTCACCGAGCAATGTGGGACGCTGAAGCATGGGTTGAGTGGGTTGATTTGGTGGTGGGCGATCCTGGAATCGAACCAGGCGTGAGTCGCCTCGAGGGAGTTACAGTCCCCTGCCACACCTTGCGGCCTATCGCCCAACACTCGGGGTGGATACCCGCGCGTTGCGGACCCGTCAAGCGCAAATCCACCTGATAATCGCCTTGTATCAGGATGCACCGTGGCGCATTGTCAAATCTGCACAAAATCAAGGGTCTTAAGGCGATGAAAAAACCAAAGTGGGTGATTGAAAAGGAACAGGGCAGGCGGGCGTCTGCGGCGGAAACTGTGTGGCTGTTCGGGTTGCACACCGTGCGCGATGCGTTGCGCAACCCGGGCCGCACCAAACTGCGGCTGATCGTGACCCAAAACGCCCACAACAAGTTGGCCGAAGACATCGCGATGAGCGGCATGGAACCGGAAATGTCGGACCCGCGCAAATTTGCCGCCCCGCTTGAGGCCCAATCGGTGCATCAGGGGGCAGCCCTTGAGGTCAAGCAGTTAGATTGGGGTTCCATCGAGGAATGCTGCATGGCGGCGGACGGCCAAGTGCCCCGCGTTGTGTTGCTGGACCGTGTGACCGACCCGCATAATGTTGGCGCGATCCTGCGCTCGGCCGAAGTGTTCGGGGCACGTGCCGTGATTGCGCCACAACGCCATGCCGCGCCCGAAACCGGCGCCTTGGCCAAAACCGCCTCCGGTGCGCTGGAACGCCAGCCCTATCTGCGGATCAAAAACTTAGCCGATGCGATGGAGACGCTCAAATCTATGGGCTATCTGATGCTGGGGCTGGATGGCGAGGCCGAGATGACGGTTGCGCAAGCCGTAGAGGGACGTGCAGATCGTCCGGTGGCGCTGGTTCTCGGGGCCGAGGGGCCGGGTTTGCGTGAAAAAACCCGCGACACTTGCGATCATCTGGTGCGGATCGATTCCGCTGGTGAATTTGGCTCGCTGAATGTGTCTAACGCGGCCGCCGTTGCGCTCTATGCGTCGCGCGGCTGATCACAAGTTTTTTACCAACTCTGGAAATCACACCAAAGCGGACTATCTCTTAGGGTACAGGCGCAGCGCTCGGAACGCGCGCGCCGATGTATCTGTCCCTCGTTCCGTAACTGGCGCCCATCCTCCTCCTACGGGATCGGGCGCCTTTTTCTATTCTGGTGTTCTTGGACGACACTGCCGGACAGCGCCCGACCCTCCCCACTGGAGGGCGCTTTTGCGAGCTTGCAAAATACTGAAATGGCGCATTCATTGGGGAAATTTTTTCACCAATCATGTCGTGATGCTCCCCCAGGGTCGGGCGCTGTCCTCAACTTTTTGAAGCAGCGGTTGCATGTTCATTCGCAAACAGTAATGTCCCCCCATGACCTATTCTGACAGCACGCTCAAACGCATCCTGACCGACAGTAAAGTGATCGCCTGTGTCGGTGTCTCAATGAACCCTGTGCGCCCCAGCTATTTCGTGGCGCGGTATCTTTCGATGCGGGGATTTACGGTTATTCCGGTCAATCCGGGCCATGCGGGGAAAATGCTGTTTGGGCAGGTGATTGTGCCGGATTTAGCCTCGATTGAGCGGTCGGTCGATATGGTCGACATCTTTCGGCGCTCCGAACATGTGACGCCGATTGTCGAGGCGGCGTTGGAGGCGTTTCCCGACCTAAAATCCGTCTGGATGCAGATCGGAGTCGAGAATGAAGAGGCCGCAGCACTGGCCGAGGCGCGGGGCGTGGACGTGGTGATGAACCGCTGCCCGAAGATCGAATATCAACGGCTGTTTGGCGAACTGCGGATGGGCGGGTTTAATACGGGGGTTATTTCGTCGAAGTTGTAAAGGACGCACAACCCTAACCCCAAGCACCGGACGGCGAAGCCGGACAGCGCCCGATCCGCCCCCACGGGCGGGCGCTTCGCACCAGCCCTCGGATCGGGCACTGCCCTAAGATTGGGTATCAAGGGCCGGTTGGAGAGTTGCGGATAGGCAGGGGTTAATACGGGGGTTATCTCCTCGAATCTGTAGAACCCAAAAATGATCGTGTTGCCTACTTAAAAAGCCAAATTAGGGCCTTGGTCAAATAAGATACCTCATCGAATTGCATTCCTGCTATCTCGCCTAGTTTATAATGCGGTATCTCTCCCCATTCATCTGCAATTTTTTTGCCGCACATATAATAATCCTTTGTGCTATAGAAAAGATAAAAGATTTCTACAGCAAAATTGTCAGTTTCACACCGATAAATATGCATAGCCGATTCATTACCTAATCGACCGCCTCTATCAATAATTCGATGCAAGTTAGAATTCGCGACACAAGAATGAAGCTCTTGTGTGGTTGGTGTATACGTTCCGAATATATTATGATCTGGAACCACGCCCGAGCAATCCCTTCCAACCCCATGGATCTCTTGAATTGCTTTCACATCCTCCGAATTGATTTCTGGAAAACCCAACCATAGGTTTAATTCCGATAGCGAAATCAGGAGAAACGGTAGCAATATCAACGCTCCGACAAATGATGCGGCCAAATAGATCTTTTTTCTAATTCTCACAGTTTGGCCCTCCAAGCCGCTGGGGTTGTGTAGTGTACCCCAGCTACCATTACCGCCCAGCCTTTTCCTCAATCCCCGACACCCCCTCACGGCGCTCCAGTTCCTCTAAAACATCCGCCAGCGCCACGTCCCGAGACGCAAGCATCACCAGCAGGTGATAGAGCACATCTGCCGCCTCGCTGGTCAGCCCTGTGCGGTCGCCCTTGACGGCTTCAATGATCGCCTCAACGGCTTCTTCGCCGAATTTTTCGGCGCATTTTTCCGGTCCTTTGGACAGCAACTTCGCGGTCCAAGATGCATCAGGATCAGCGCCCTTGCGGCTCTCAATGGTCGCAGCCAGTTGTTCTAAAATACTCAT
Organism: Marinosulfonomonas sp.; assembly: GCA_033851955.1. Classification (GTDB taxonomy): domain Bacteria; phylum Pseudomonadota; class Alphaproteobacteria; order Rhodobacterales; family Rhodobacteraceae; genus Profundibacter. The sequence continues at coordinate 152,523 of JAWSVK010000020.1, read as the reverse complement.
GTCAGCCTCATTGGAATGCCAGCCTCGGCCATATGGTTCTTGGCCTCGGCAATGGTGTAAGTGCCAAAGTGGAAAATGCTGGCGGCCAGCACGGCCGAGGCATGCCCTTCGGTCACGCCCTCAACTAGATGATCCAGCGTGCCGACCCCGCCCGAGGCAATCACCGGCACCGGCACTGCGTCCGAAATGGCGCGGGTTAGCGGCAGGTTAAATCCTTGTTTGGTGCCGTCACGATCCATCGAGGTCAGCAGGATTTCACCCGCCCCCTTGGAGACCACAAGCTTGGCAAACTCTACCGCATCAATACCCGTGGGTTTGCGCCCACCGTGGGTAAAGATCTCCCACTTGCCCGGTGACACGGTTTTGGCGTCAAGCGCCACCACGATGCACTGGCTGCCAAAATGGTTGGCCGCGTCAGCAATCACATCCGGATTGGCCACAGCCGCCGAGTTGAACGAGACCTTATCCGCCCCCGCCAACAACAGATTGCGCACATCATCCGAATTGCGCACTCCGCCGCCGATGGTCAGTGGCATAAAGCAATGTTCGGCAGTGCGGGTAGCCAGATCAAACAAGGTGCCGCGGTTTTCCACGGTGGCTTTGATATCCAAAAAGCACAGCTCATCCGCGCCCGCCGCATCATAGGCCTTGGCGGCATCGACAGGATCGCCTGCGTCAATCAGATCAACGAAATTCACGCCCTTGACCACGCGGCCATCGGCAACGTCTAGGCAGGGGATAATTCGGGTTTTCAGCATGGCAAATTATGTCCTTTTGGCCTTAAAACGCAGATATTCGACGACAGCACAATATAGGGTGACGATTGGAAAGAAGAAAAACAAAAACATTGGCACGATGAAAAATAGAAGTTGAACGTGTTCTAGGGCGCTTTTGGGAACCATTGGGCAGGAGGTTAGACCTTTGAGCAAGCTGCCCTTGCAATATATATCGGCAGTAAAAGACCCACTAATGAAAAATGCTGAAAGAAGGCTGTAAAAAAACAACATTTTCCGAACATATCCAATTTTTGCGATAAAACTCCAAGCAAACATCGCCGTTATTGGGGTGTAGTAAATCAATATTATATAGAATGGGATTCCCATTTTAGACTGGATCAACGAAATTCACGCCCTTGACCACGCGGCCATCGGCAACGTCTAGGCAGGGGGTGATGCGGGTTTTCAGCATGGGACATATCCGTGTGTTTGGGGTTGTCTTGTCTTTACGGCCTCAGGGGCGTTGATGCAATGTTGGCGGCCTATTTTGCAATGATCCGCCGGCGCAGCCATGAAAGGACGGCCCAGATGGCCGAGGCCAAAATGCTGAGCGGCCAGAGCGTTAAGGTCGCCACATTCAGGGCGAGCACCACGTAGAAAACCGGCAGGGCGATCCAATAGCTCCATGGTGTGCTGTCGGGGCAGGTCACGCCGCTTTGCGTATTTCCGGTGCAACCCCAGCTGGCGAAAATGTTCTGCAACAGCAGGTTCGCCCAAGGCACCAAGGCCAAGGCCAGCCCCAAGCACAGCAGCTTGCCGGTGCGGGTCTCGCTGATGAACAGGCCTGCGAAACCGATCAGTACCAAGACCAGCGATAGGGTGATTTCGGGTGGGGGCATGGTCAGCCTTTCAAGGGTTCACGTTCTTTCTAGGGGGTCCGTTTTGACAAGGCCAGCCTTATCGCGGGTTTCACCACAGGTAGAGCAGCCCCAACACGGCCACATAACGCAGCGTTTTCGAGATGCTGACCAGCAGCAGGAACACCCAAAACCTCATGCGCATCACGCCCGCCGCCACGGTGATCGGATCGCCAATAATTGGCACCCATGCCAGCAGCACCGACCACTGGCCCCAATGGCTGAACCAGCCTTGGGCGCGGTGCAATGCGGCGGGCGAGACGGGGAACCATTTGCGGGTTTGATATTGTAGCGCCACGCGCCCCAGCCAATAGTTCAACACCGAGCCAAGGATGTTGCCGACACTGGCCACCGCCAACAACGTGAAGATGGAGTATTCCGACAAGGACGCCATCGCCAGCAAGGCGGCTTCGGATCCGCCTGGTAATAGGGTTGCTGCGGAAAACGCTAGTAAGAACAGGCCGGTGAGGGAGGAGGTTATGGTGCTCATCAGGCAGTTCGAGGGTGCCAGATGATCACGGTTTGATACGCCCGATGGCGTTGCGCATGATCAAGATGTGGAACGGCATGATCACCGCCAAATAGACGCGGCCCAGCCAGTTGTGACGGCGCACCCAAGTGGCCCCAAAGGCATGGGTGCCGTTAGTCAGAAATGAGATGCGAAAATCCAGATGGCTGTCGTCAAACCCCATAAGGATTTCGTTGTCACCGCGCGCCGTAACAGGGAAAACACCGATTGTGTCTCCGTCAGGCGTGTCGGTGCGCAGACCAAAGGGCGCGACGATTTTGTTGCGCAGCCACATCAACCCGCTGACCCAAGCAGGAAAACTCATGGCTTGTTTTGCGGCCTCATCGGCATTCAGCGATGTCTCAACACGGTAGCAATCCAGAAAGTCACCGTCTTGGAAATAGTCTTGCAGCAGGCTGTTTTCTGGCAGTTCGGTTTTGGTGATGTGCGCCATGATTAATCCTTCAGGCAGGCCAGCGTATTTGGTCGGCTCATTTATGTCGCACGGGGCGGTCAAGCTCAAGAGCAACACAATAGAACGCGGCTAATGCTGCGGGCACAACCAGTAGGAAAACCGGGGCCATGGGCAACATATTGGCAAGACCATCCGATATGGAGCCGCAATCTGCATATCTCTGATCATATGATCCGTGAGCACAATAGTAGGAGAGTTTTGAGTATATGTATGCGATCAAGAATGGCGCGGGCAAAACCGCAAAAAATGCGCGGATCAAGAGTTTTTGAACCTGCTCAAGGCGCGTAAGAAATATCCAAGGCCATGCTAAGAAAGCCGGGGATAAGATTACACACCAAGCGAGCAGCATTATAGAGGCGGTGGGGTCAGAATAATTAGGATTGTTCATTTACCCTCGAGTGCGGCTATGGCCTGCTTTAGGTCTAGCGCCCCATCATACAGCGCGCGGCCTGAAATGGCGCCATTCAAAGGCGCGCCGCAATCGCGCAAGGCTTCTAGATCCGCCATCGAGCTGACCCCGCCTGAGGCAATCACAGGAATGCTCACGGCATTGCCCAAGGCCGCCGTTGCCTCGACGTTGGGGCCTTGCATGGCGCCGTCGCGGTTGATGTCGGTGTAGATGATCGCGGCGACGCCTGCGTCCTCAAAGGATCGCGCCAAATCGGTGACCATCACGTCGGTTTCTGTCGCCCAGCCTTTGGTGGCGACACGGCCATCGCGTGCGTCAATGCCAACGGCGACTTTGCCGGGGAAGGCGGCGGCAGCCTGACGCACCAAATCGGGGTTTTCGACCGCAACCGTGCCCAGAATAACCCGTGCGATACCACGTTCAATCCAGCGCTCAATCGTTGCCATATCACGGATGCCGCCGCCTAGCTGCGCCGGCACATCGGTTGCGGCCAAGATCGCCTCGACCGCAGCGCCATTCACAGGCTCACCCGCAAAGGCACCGTTTAAATCGACCAAGTGTAGCCATTCGCAACCCGCATCCTGAAAGGCGCGGGCCTGAGAGGCGGGGCTGTCGCTGAACACGGTGGATTGCTCCATGTCGCCTTTGATCAGGCGCACGCAGTTTCCGTCTTTTAGGTCGATTGCGGGGTATAGGATCATAGTTTCGCGCCTTATCTGCATATGTTCGCCCGCTGTTTTGCACGTCGCCGCAGCAATTGCAAAGCGGATGTGGCGACCTCACGTAAGGCTTGCCAAAATGCCGCATCCTGCGCAGGGTAGAGGCATAATTCATGGGAGGACTTCAAAATGAAGAAACTAGGGCTGATATTTGCGTTCATTTTCGCACTGGCTGCACCGGCTTTTGCCGATCCGGCTGAGGGCACTTGGAAAACGGCTAAAGACGACAATGGTAATTTTGGCCATATCAAAATTTCGATGTGCGGCGCCAAGGTTTGCGGCATTCTGGTCAAATCATTTGACAGCAGCGGCGCGCCGTTGACCACCGACAACATCGGCAAGCGGATCATCTGGGGCATGGTGCCGCAGGGCGGCGGTCATTACGACAGTGGCAAGGTTTGGTCACCGGATCGTGATAAAACCTATACGTCGAAAATGACGCTTAAGGGCAACAGCCTAAATATTAAGGGCTGCGTTTTTGGGATTTGCCGCGATGGTGGCAATTGGAAACGCGTAAACTAAGCTAAGGCGTCCACGTAAGAAAATTCGAGATCAGCCGGAGCCCTGCGCTCTGGCTTTTTTCTGGGTGGAACTGCATTCCCAGCATGTTGTCGCGGCCGATGATGGCGGTGATATCGCCGCCGTATTCCACATGCGCCAAGCGATGCGCTTGGTCGGCGACTTCAAATTTGTAGCTGTGCACGAAATAGGCGTGATCGCCTGTCGTCACGCCGTCCAGCACCTTGTGCGGGCAGTCGATTACCAGATCGTTCCAACCCATATGCGGGACCTTTAGGGCCTTGTTCTCGGGCGTGATTTTGACGATTTCGCCGCCGATCCAATCAAAGCCTTCGGTGTCCTGATACTCGCGCCCCCACGTGGCCATCATCTGCATGCCCACACAGATGCCCAAAAAGGGCCGTGCCTTGTCGATCACCATTTCGCGGGTGGCTTCAAACAGGCCGGAGTGGTCAAACAACGCGGTTTTACAGGCCGGAAAAGCGCCGTCGCCCGGCAACACGATACGGTCGGCCCGCAGCACGTCGTCAGGGTTTGAGGTGACGATCACCTCGCCTGCGTTGGCCTCAACCGCCATCCGTTGAAAGGCTTTTTCAGCCGAGTGCAGGTTGCCACTTTCGTAGTCAATCAGGACTGTCAGCACTTAGAGTTTTCCCTTAGTCGATGGAATAGCATCCGATTTCCGCGGGTCCGTTTCCAGCGCGATGCGCAACGCACGTGCGACGGCCTTGAACGCGGCTTCGGCGATGTGGTGGCTGTTAAAGCCGTGGATTTGGTCAATGTGCAGGGTTATGCCGCCGTGTGTCGCCAAGGCCTGAAAGAACTCGCGCACCAATTCGGTGTCAAAGCTGCCGATCTTGGCGGTCGGCATGTCGACATTCCATACCAAAAACGGGCGCGCAGACAGGTCCAGCGCGCAACGCACTTGGGCGTCGTCCATTGGCAAGTGGCATTCGCCATAGCGGTTGATGCCCTTTTTGTCGCCCACAGCCGCAACCAATGCTTGACCAATTGCAATGCCCACGTCTTCAACTGTGTGGTGGTCATCAATGTGCAAATCACCCGTGGCGCGCACGGTCATATCCACCAACGAGTGGCGCGACAATTGATCCAACATGTGGTCAAAGAACCCGACGCCGGTTTGGTTGTCGTAAACGCCGCTGCCATCCAGATTGAGTTCAACCGAAATGTCCGTCTCTGCGGTTTTTCGCGTGATTTTCGCTGTGCGCATGATCGTCTCCGCCATTTGTGCCCATAGGTGTCTGCGTCTCTATAGGCGGGGTGGGGGATAAATCCAAGCGATGTGTGATGGTTCTTGTGGCAGGTGCGGTTTTCGTGCCAAGTTTGCGCCACCTAATGAACTCGGAGATCGCCATGTCCACTTGTGTATTCGTTCAACTGCGCTGCCGCCCTGGTAAAACCTATAAGGTCGCCAAGGAAATTATCGCGCGGGAAATCCATTCGGAGCTGTATTCCACATCTGGCGATTATGATTTGATGATGAAGCTGTATATCCCCGAGGATCAGGACGTTGGCAAATTTATCAGCGATCAATTGTTGGACATTAAGGGCATCAAACGGTCCCTGACCACGCTGACGTTCAAAGCGTTTTAGGCCGGCCAACTGGGCGCGGGTGTTGGAGCACATAAGCCTATGCCCCCCCCAGCCATAGGTATGCTAGGGGTGTGGGCATAGGTGCTTAGCAATCTCTATTGCGCTTTGTTCTCCTCTTTAAAGGCTGTGCCACTGAACCTGCGCAGCGGGTTGCCTCGCTCCAGAGCGTGATGAAGTTGGTTTTGGCTGCTTTTACGTTGCTCTTGATCCGCTGCCATTTGGGCATCTGCCAAGCTTTGCAACCGTTCCAGTGCCAAGACTTTGTTGCGATGCTGTGATCTGGCATCACGGGCAACCACCGTTAGCCCCGTGGGTTTGTGGACAGCGCGAACAGCACTGTCGGTTGTGTTTTGATGCTGCCCGCCCGGGCCGCCAGCCCGAAGTGTAGAAAAAACAACGTCATTTAGGCTGATGACACTCAACGATTGAGGGGCCGGGGCCAAGGCGAAGACGCCAACAAACCAGTTGCTGCGCTTGTGGTGACGTCGCATCACGCTTTTCATCTTCCATTGGATTGTACCGTGCCACGCTTTGGCAAAGGCGTGGCGCATTTCGCCGTGGACAACGACGACCGCTGACTTGGGGCCATGTGGGGCGGGTGTTCGGTGGACTGCCAGCGCCACGCCGTAAAAAATTGCCTCCTCTGTCATCCGGTCCAGTATCATGCCGACTGCCTGGTGGCATTCTGAGGGGCCATCACCTGCGGTTACAAGCAGTGAGACTTGTGTTGATGCGCTCATCTTTTTGCCTCCTTACGGGCCTTTTTGAATGTCAGGAGGGGGTTCAATTTTGCTACTTTAGTGGCCACGCCTGTTGCCTCAAGGTCTGCCACGACATCACCTGCGGATTTGTAGGCATGCGGTGCTTCCTCGATCATGAGGTTGCGATCTTCGCAGATAATACGGCCGCCAAACGGGGTGCGTTGCATGGCCTCAATATCCGATCGTTTGCCACGGACCCGACCATGCATGGAGGACCGATCATAGCGCCGACCAGCACCATGCGCCAAGGAGTGCAGCGCATCCTCTGGGTCAAGGGGTGTCACAAGATAGCTGGAGGTGGCCCGCGACCCCGCAACCGGAACCAATGCCTTGGCAACAGCAGCACCTTTGCGGTGCAACCAACCTGCGTCTGTTGCCATCAATATGTTGTGCGGTGCATCCGTTATGAGACGAAGTTCCCCCCTTAAGGCATCCGCAGCTCGCTCTGCGATGATTTGGCGGTTTAACTTTGCCCATGCAACGGCCTGATTGTGGCCTTTGATATAGGCATCGGCGTGATCTGTCAGCAGCCCCTGAAAGGCACCCGACGGGAGTGCACCAAGCGTGGCTTCTCCTAGCCCTCGTGATCCTGAATGGACCAATAAATAGAGGGCCTGAGTGTCCAAATCGCACCCGTCCAAGGGTTCGATCAAGGTTTGGACCTCGCAAAAGTGGTTCCCACCGCCGATGGTTCCCAGCGCATTCGGGAAAAGATCGCCGCTTAGGTTGATCGCCTCAAGCCTGTCGGCCTGTTCATAGTCGACGGGTTCGCCAAGTGCGCGCATACGCCTTACCGCTTTTTCCACTTTGAATTTGCGCAAAGGCAAATCCAGCTGAAACAGGCTCATGCCACAGCCGATATCGTTGCCAATCAGTTGCGGGTAAATGCGATCCGCTAGGACAGCACAGCCCACAGGGCCATATTTACCTGGGTGTAAATCAGGGAATGCAGCGATTTTTGTGACGCCTTGCCAGGTGGCGACATGTTGAAGTTGATCTTGCGCGCGGGTGTCGACCCATGCGTTCGTCGTGTAGAATTGCTTGATGATCGCGCTTGCCTGCATTGCAGGTAAGCGGTCATCCATATCTGGATTGCCCATGTGAATATGGTCCCATGTTCGTAATGTTTTGTACGGCCAAACGGCCCGTAGAATCACACCTGATCAGCAAAGCTGACTTAGGCGGTGATGTGCCCGTTGAGGGTAACGATCTGACTGTTCATGTGTTGCCCTCCTTTGGCTCGCATTGCGAATGGGACTAAATGTCCGATGATGCGCTCAGTAGGCTGGGTGGTTGATTCCCACAACAGTAACAAAACATAGCCGTGGTTAGTGTTGCTAAAATGTTCTAGCCAAGTGTTTCGATTTGCTTCTTCTCCGGTCAAGGGCTGTATGGCTGAAAGCAGAGAAGGCTGGGGACGCCGAAATAGTTTAGCGCTGTATTTGGCGATCCCTGAAGCGGCAAACCAAAGCGACAGGCGTAAAACGACAAAGGGTCGCCGGTGGGCGACCCTATCGTAACCAACCTAGAGCGTTGGGCCATTTGGAGCGGGCGAAGAGATTCGAACTCTCGACCCTAACCTTGGCAAGGTTATGCTCTACCCCTGAGCTACGCCCGCTTAACCAAATGGTCTGGCGATATATAGCGACGGTTTGACGGGCCGCAAGGGTAAAATGCGGCCAATTGCAAAATAGTTTGGCCTATGGGGCGGGTTCGGTTTTCAATTTTAGTTTTGGCAGGATTTGGCTGAATTCTGGGATCGGCCCTGACGGGGTCTCGGTTTTGTCGGGGCTGGAAAACAGCATTGCGTAACCATGCACCAGCGACCAGACCATGATTTCGGTGCTGACCCCAACGGAGTCGTTGTGTTCAAACGGGGTGCAGGCGTTGCGCAGGATTTGGTAGGAGGCCTGCGAGTCGCGGATCAGCTCTTGTTGGGTGGTGGCATCGAGGGAATCCATGGCGACATCATGGGGCAGGAACATAAATTTGAAAACGGCGCTGTGGTTGCGGGCAAAGTCGATATAGCCTGCGCAAATCGCGTTCAACTGGGCCTGTGGGCAGGGGGCGGCCTGTTGGGCGGCGTGGTGCATTGAGTCTGCAAATTTTTGATGACCACGGGCAATGATTGCGGCCTGTAGGCTGATGAGGCCGTTGAAATGATGGGCTGGTGCGGCGTGGGACACGCCAGCGCGTTTGGCACATTTGCGCAATGTCAGGGCGTCTGGTCCGCCTTCTTCCATTAGATCAAGTCCAGCGGTGATCAGGGCTTCGCGCAGATTGCCGTGGTGGTGGGGACGTTGTTTGTCGGTCATTTGGGTAGGGTAACATTCATCTTGACAGTGTCAACTTCTAATCGTAATTATGAAAACTTGACAGTGTCAAAATCATGAATGGAGCCGTTATGTCTAAATCTCAATTGCCAATCTGGATTATGGCTGGGTTTAGTGTCCTTGTGGCGCTAGCGACCTTTAGGGTCATCCCACTGGGTCTGCGACTTTCTTTTGGCGAAATGTCGGGGCATGTGGATCAGCGTTGGTGGGCCTTTGTGCTGCATATCTGGGGGGCCTCTGCGGCGCTGGCGCTGGGGGCCGTTCAGTTTTTCGCGGGGTTTCGCGCAAAATATCCAGTGGTTCATCGCTGGATTGGCCGCAGCTATGCTGTCTCAATTTTGATTGCTGGCGTGGCCGGGTTCGTTGTTGCGCTGGGCGTTGCGGGTGGGCCTGTGGCGGGCGTCGGGTTCGCTTTGTTGGCGATCTTTTGGATTGGTGTCACGTTCAACGCGGTGCGTTTGGCGCGGGCGCGGCGGATTGCCGAGCACAAGCGCTGGATGATCCGTTCATTCGCGCTGACATTTGCGGCCGTTACATTGCGGCTATATTTGCTGGGGTTTATGGGGGCTGGGTTCAGCTACACCGAGGCTTCGGTTTACCTCGCGTGGATGTGTTGGGTGCCAAATCTGATCGTGGCAGAATGGTTTTTACGCCGCCGTTAGGCGACGTAATCGCGTGGTTGATACACAGCCCCTAAAAGAGTGCATGGCCGATGTTGGTGATCGAGCTGAGCATGAGCATCATCAATGTCAGCATCATACCGTAGGTGCGGCCCTTTAGGTTTTGGGGGCGTTGGCTCAGGGCCCAGCCATGGATCAGGCGGCCTGTCAGCAACATCAGACCCAGTAGATGCACCACCCAAAATGGAGCGCCCTGGATTTCGGCCATTGCCAGCAGGATCAAGCCAATTGGCACATATTCTGCGCAGTTGGCTTGAGCACGGATGCGATAGGCCATGTCAGAGCTTTCGCCGTCGCCCAATGAAATGCGTTGGCCACGCCGCACGATGATCACGCGATAGCTGAGAAAGATGAAAAGCAGACCTAAGAGGCCCGCATAAAGAGGGGTGATTGAGATTGCCATTTTGTTCGCTCCTGTTTGAGGGCCAACATCGCCCAAGCGTTAGAGGTTGTCAAAATGAAAAGGCAAGGCTTGCGCCTTGCCTTTACCGGTTTGTTTGATTGGTGCATTTGGCGGCGATGGTTGATACAGCATGCCAGCATTAAGTGATGTGAGTGACCTCTTGCCTGCGGCGCAGATATTTAGGAAAAGAAGAAAAAGAGCTATATCGGGAGAGTTTATATGCCTCACAGCAAGCATTTTATTCATTCGTCTCTTCGCGAGAAGATGATGGAGCATTGTATGCTTTCTGAAATCATGAAAGTTTTGTGGCGGCAGGCTTGCCATGATTTCGAGGTGTTACATGCGACCACAGATGCCAGTGGGTATGATGTTGTTTGTGAGGCGCGCGGGATGATGCGTCATATCCAACTGAAATCTAGTTATGAAGGTGCTAAAATTGCGAAAGTGAATATTAATACGGCTTTGGCGGGAAAGCCGAATGGGTGTGTCATTTGGTTTTTCTTTGACGCTGAAACTCTTGAGTTCACGAAATTTCTTTGGTTCGGGGCTCAATATGGCCAAGGGATGCCATCTTTAGGAAATCGGATTGCCAAGCACACTAAGGCCGATGCATCGGGCGTTAAAAAAACTCGCGAAGGCCTGCGGGTCCTTACCAAAGGAAAATTTGAAATCATCCCAAGTGTTGAGGAACTCGTATCTCGCTTATTTGATGGCCTATAGTGAAAAACTGTAAGACGCTGTTGAGCGTGTAAGGTTACTCCAATTCCACCATCAGGTCTTTGGCGTCGATTTGGCCACCCGCTTGCACATGCACCGCTTTAACAATCGCGTCGCGTTCGGCGTGGATGCCGGTTTCCATTTTCATCGCTTCAATGGTCAAAAGCAAGTCGCCTTCGAGTATCTTTTGGCCTGTCGTAACTGCGACCGTGGCCACCACACCCGGCATGGGTGCTCCGATGTGATCAGCGTTGCCTTGTTCGGCCTTGGGGCGCTGAACGGTTTGCGATTTGATCAGGCGGTTTGGCACGCGGATACTGCGGGGTTGGCCGTTGAGTTCAAAGAACACCTTAACATCGCCATCCACATTGGTTTCACCAATCGCCAACATGCGGATTTCCAGAGTTTTGCCGGGGTCAATTTCGGCGGTGATCTCTTCGCCCGCTTCCATGCCATAGAAAAACGCGCGGGTTGGCAGGGTACGCACGGGGCCGTATTGGCGGTGACGCCCCATGTAATCGAGGAACACTTTGGGGTACATCAGGTATCCGTTCAGGTCCTCATTGTCGATTTTGAAACCGTCGAGTTCTTTCGAGAGCGCGCTGCGCATCGCTTCCAGATCAACGGGTTTCAGGTGTGCACCGGGGCGGCTTGTGTCGGGTTTGTCGCCTTTCAGAACCTTATTGATAAAGGCAGGTGGGAAGCCTCCGGGAGGTTGGCCCAGATTGCCGCGCATCATGTCGATGACGCTGTCGGGGAACGAGACATCCACTTCGGGGTCCTCAACCTGATCGCGGGTCAGCCCCTGTGAGACCATCATCAGGGCCATGTCGCCGACCACTTTGGACGACGGCGTAACTTTGACGATATCGCCGAACATTTGGTTTACGTCGGCATAGGTTTGCGCCACCTCGTGCCAGCGTTCTTCCAGACCCAAGGAGCGGGCTTGGGCCTTTAGGTTGGTGAACTGGCCACCGGGCATTTCATGCAGGTAGACCTCTGACGCTGGGGCGGCGAGGCCACTTTCGAACGCGACATATTGCGCGCGCACCGCTTCCCAATAGTCCGAGATTTGGCGCACATGGCCAATGTCGATGCCGGTGTCGCGCGGGGTATGGCGCAGGGCCTCAACCACCGAACCCAGACAGGCCTGTGACGTGCCGCCGGAAAAGGCGTCCATCGCCACGTCGACCGCGTCAACGCCGGCCTCTGAGGCGGCCAGGATCGTGGCGCCAGCGATGCCGGATGTGTCGTGGGTGTGGAAGTGGATCGGCAGGCCGACCTCTTGTTTGAGCGCTTTAACCAGCACGGCGGCGGCGGCGGGCTTCAAAAGGCCCGCCATGTCTTTTAGGCCCAACACATGCGCTCCGGCTGCCTTTAGGTCTTGTCCCATTGCGACGTAGTATTTCAGATCATACTTGGCGCGGTCGGGGTTGAGGATGTCACCGGTATAACAAATGGTGCCTTCGCAGACCTTATTGGCCTCAACCACGGCATCCATCGCCACGCGCATGTTTTCAACCCAGTTCAGGCTGTCAAACACACGGAACACATCAACGCCGCTGTCGGCGGCTTGGCGCACGAATTCTTGCACAACGTTATCAGGGTAGTTGGTGTAGCCAACGCCGTTGCTGGCACGCAGCAGCATTTGGCTCATCACGTTGGGCATTTTGGCGCGCAGATCACGCAGGCGCTGCCAAGGGCATTCCTGCAAGAACCGGTAGGCCACATCAAAGGTCGCGCCGCCCCAGCATTCCATCGAAAATAGCTGTGGCATGTTGGCGGCATAGGCCGGCGCTACGCGGATCATGTCGATGGAGCGCATGCGGGTGGCCAGCAACGACTGGTGTCCGTCACGCATGGTGGTGTCGGTCAACAGCAGTTGGGTTTGCGCTGCCATCCAGTCGGCCACGGCCTGTGGGCCTTGTTCGTCCAGCAGATTGCGGGTGCCTTTGATCGGCTCGCCAATGGGGGCGGGGGCCAGAGGAATTTTGACTTGGGCCGAGGGTTCAGGGCGGCCAACCGTTTCGGGGTGTTTGTTCACGGTGATATCGGCCAGATAGGTCAGGATTTTGGTGGCGCGGTCGCGGCGTTTTGAGAACTTGAACAGGTCTGGCGTGTTGTCGATGAATTTGGTGGTGTAGGTGTTGTCTAGGAAGGTTTCGTGTTGCAGCAGGTTTTCAACGAACGCGATGTTGGTTGACACGCCGCGCACGCGGAATTCGCGCAGGGCACGGTCCATCCGCGCAATCGCGGCGGTGGGGGTTTGGGCGTGAGCCGTGATTTTCACGAGCAGGCTGTCATAGTAGCGCGTGATCACGCCGCCCGCATAGGCGGTGCCGCCGTCCAGACGAATGCCCATGCCGGTGGCTGAACGATAGGCTGTGATACGGCCATAATCAGGGATAAAGTTGTTTTGCGGATCTTCCGTGGTGATGCGGCACTGTAGGGCGTGGCCGTTCAGGCGCACCTCGGATTGGTCGGCTTTGCCGGTGGCCTCGACCAAGGTTTTGCCCTCGGCGATTTTGATCTGGGCCTGGACGATGTCAATGCCAGTGACTTCTTCGGTGACGGTGTGCTCGACCTGCACGCGGGGGTTCACTTCGATAAAGTGAAAGGTGCCGGTGTCCATATCCATCAGAAATTCGACCGTGCCTGCGCATTCATAGCCAACGTGCTGGCAGATTTTGCGGCCAAGCTCGCAAATCTCGGTGCGTTGTTCTTCGGATAGATATGGGGCCGGGGCGCGTTCAACCACTTTTTGGTTGCGGCGTTGGACTGAACAATCACGCTCATAGAGATGGTAGATATTGCCTTGGCTGTCGCCCAGAATCTGCACTTCAACGTGGCGGGCACGGATGATCATCTTTTCAAGATAACCCTCGTCATTGCCAAAGGCGGCAGAGGCTTCGCGGCGTCCTTCTAGCACTTTTTCTTCCAGCTCGCCCTCATTGTTGATGGCACGCATACCGCGACCACCGCCGCCCCATGAGGCTTTGAGCATCAAAGGGTAACCAACTTCGGCGGCCTGTTTTTTAATCAGCCCCATGTCATCGCCCAACACATCGGTGGCGGGGATCACAGGCACGTCGGCCTCGATGGCGACTTGGCGGGCGCTGGCCTTGTCGCCGAGCATGCGCATGGTGGCGGCTTTGGGACCAATGAAGGTGATGCCAGCCGCGACGCAAGCGTCCACAAAATCGGGGTTTTCCGACAGTAGGCCATAGCCCGGATGGATCGCATCCGCGCCTGACATTTTGGCGACTCTGATGATTTCCTCGATTGAGAGATAGGCAGCTACAGGGCCCATGCCTTCACCAATCCGGTAGGCCTCATCGGCCTTAAAGCGGTGCAGGCCCAGCTTGTCCTCTTCGGCAAAAATCGCGACGGTTTTCTTGCCCATCTCATTGGCGGCCCGCATGATGCGAATGGCGATTTCACCACGGTTTGCAATCAGAATTTTTTGGAAGTCTGGCATGTTTCGTTCCCTATGGGTCTGTTCACTGCACCACTGGCGAGCGCCAGCGTTTGGGGCGGTTGTAAGGTTTGTGTAAGGATTTGACTAGGTCCAAATGCTTTGTCTTACATCTGCTATCTTTCGCGTTCCCAGTTGACCCATATTGGAAATCAAATCAGCCCGCAGAATGTCAACGACGTGTTGTGCACCTTTAGCGCCAAAGGCGCCAAGCCCGTAGTGGAATGCGCGACCCAACATGACGAAATCAGCGCCCAAAGCGATCGCACGCAGAATGTCGAGACCACCTTCGATGCCGGAGTCAAAGATCAGCGGATAATCAGGCCCGACGGCTTGGCGAATGGCGGGCAGGGCGGTGATAGAGGCGGGGGCGCCTGCGAATTGGCGGCCTGCGTGGTTCGAGACCCAGACCGCATCCACGCCTTCGTTTTGAAGGCGCTGGGCGTCGTCTGGGTTTAGCACGCCTTTGACCACCAGCGGGCCGTCCCATGCTTTGCGCAGGTTTTGCAGATACTCCCAGTCGGGCGAGGCGCGCAGCATATAGCCGATATGATCGGTTGAGGAACGTGCAGCGGCGGTCTCCATATAGGATTCCATCAAGCGCAGGCGTGGTTTGCCATGTTTGAGGGTGCCGAGCGCCCAAGTCGGGCAGCGCGCCACCTGTGCCAGTAAGCGCGGCGTAAAGCGGGGTGGAGTGGTCAATCCGCTACGAACTTGGCGCTCGCGGCGGCTGGCGGCGGGGACATCGACGGTCAAAACCAGCGTGTGAAAGCCTGCAGTGCGGGCGCGGTTCAGCATGTCAGTTAGAATGGCGGGGTCGCGCGGCGGGTAGAGTTGGAACCAGCCTTGATCGCCAATGTGCGGCGCAAGGGTTTCGGGGGTTTGGGCGGCCACGGTGGAGAGGCCGTAAGGGATGCCTTGAGCGGCGGCCAAACGGGCCAGCGTGCATTCTGCATCCGGCCACATCAGGCCGGACATGCCGATGGGCGAGATGCCAAAGGGCAGGGTATAGTCGCGGCCCATCAGGGATGTGGTCAGATCGGGGGTGAATTCACCGTGCAGCACAGAGGGTTTCAGCAAGATTTCATCGAGGGCATGGCGATTGCGGTGTTTGGTAGCTTCGTCACCGGTGGCGCTGTCGAGGTATTCCCAGACGAAATGCGGGATGCGTTTGCGCGCGGTTTTGCGCAGGTCTGCGATAGCGGGGTGTGTGCTGTGCAAGGTCATAGCGTGTTGATAGCGTTTGGGGTGTTTGAGGGGAAGGGGTTTCGCCGTGCTTCGCACGTCGACCGACGCTCGCCCCTTAAGGGGGCTCGCGGTGTGCCTGCGGCGCGGATGTTTAGGAAAAGAAGAAGGGGGGGCTTGGTGCTTTTATGAATTGGAACATAGTGTGAACAAGTCTTTTCCTTGGCGGAAATTTCGGGTAGGCAGGCTGTTATGAATGATTTTGATGATTTTGACACCTCATATGATGCCCCTGTCGGGTTGGCGGCGCGTGCGATGGCGGCGCGGCCAGCGCCCTATTTGGAAGGGTTGAACCCTGCGCAATGTGCTGCCGTTGAGGCGATGGACGGGCCAGTTTTGATGTTGGCGGGGGCGGGCACCGGAAAAACGCGTGCTCTGACCACGCGGATTGTGCATTTGTTGAACACGGGGCGGGCGCGGCCCAATGAGGTTTTGGCGGTGACCTTCACCAACAAGGCGGCCCGCGAGATGAAGGTGCGGGTTGGCCAGATGATGGGGCAGACCGTTGAGGGGATGCCGTGGATGGGCACCTTTCATGCGATCTGTGTGAGGCTGTTGCGACGCCATGCTGAACTGGTTGGGTTGAAGAGTAATTTCACCATTTTGGACACGGATGATCAGATTAGGCTGCTGAAGCAGTTGTTGCGGGCAGCCAATATTGATGACAAGCGTTGGCCGGCGCGGATGCTGGCGGGGGTGATCGACAATTGGAAGAACCGTGCTTGGACGCCCGAGTCTGTGCCTGCGTCTGATGCGGGGTTGTTTAACAATCAGGGCATGGAATTATATGCCGCCTATCAGGCGCGGTTGTTGACGCTGAATGCGGTCGATTTTGGCGATCTGTTGTTGCATGTGGTGACGATTTTCCAGCAGCACAATGATGTGTTGGAACAATATCAGCGCTGGTTCAAATACATCCTGGTGGACGAATATCAAGACACCAATGTGGCGCAATATCTGTGGCTGCGGCTGTTGGCGGGCGGGCATAAGAACATCTGTTGTGTTGGCGATGACGATCAGTCGATCTACGGCTGGCGCGGCGCTGAGGTTGGCAACATCCTGCGGTTTGAGGCGGATTTTCCCGGTGCGACGGTGGTCAAGCTGGAGCAAAATTACCGCTCGACCCATCACATTTTGGGGGCGGCTTCGGGTGTGATTGCTGGCAATGAGGGACGTCTGGGCAAGACGCTTTGGACCGACAAGACCGAGGGCGACAAGGTGCGGCTGATCGGCCATTGGGACGGTGAGGAAGAGGCGCGCTGGATTGGCGACGAGGCCGAAGCGATGCAGCTGGGCACCCGGGGTGCTGCGGGCATGTCGTTGGATCACATGGCCATTTTGGTGCGGGCCAGCCACCAGATGCGCGCCTTTGAAGACCGGTTTTTGACCATCGGGTTGCCCTACCGCGTGATTGGTGGACCACGGTTTTACGAACGTTTGGAAATTCGCGATGCGATGGCTTATTTCCGTGTCACAGTGCAGCCCGAGGATGATTTGGCGTTCGAGCGTATCATCAACACGCCGCGACGTGGGGTGGGTGATAAGGCGTTGCAGACCATCCAGATGGCGGCGCGTGGCGCTGGGGTGCCATTGCTGGTAGCGGCGCGAAAGCTGCTGGAGGCGGGCGAGATCAAGGGCAAGGCCAAGGGCGCTTTGCAGGAATTGGTTAACGGATTTACGCGCTGGGCGGCGGTGGCGGCGGACCCTGAGGCCAGCCATATGGAATTGGCCGAGGTGATTTTGGAGGAGTCCGGTTACACTGATATGTGGCTAAAGGACAAATCACCCGATGCGCCGGGGCGCTTGGAAAACCTAAAGGAATTGGTCAAAGCGTTGGAGCAGTTCGAAAACCTGCAAGGGTTTTTGGAGCATATCGCGCTGATCATGGACAATGCATCGGATGATGCCGGAGAAAAGCTGACCATCATGACTCTGCACGGGGCCAAAGGGCTTGAGTTTCCGGCGGTGTTTTTACCGGGTTGGGAGGACGGGTTGTTCCCGTCGCAACGCTCAATGGATGAAAGCGGTGTGGCGGGGCTCGAGGAAGAGCGGCGCTTGGCCTATGTCGGGATCACGCGGGCAGAAGAGCTGTGTACGATTTCGTTCACAGCGAACCGGCGGGTTTATGGGCAGTGGCAATCGCAACTGCCATCACGGTTCATTGACGAGCTGCCCGAGGAACACGTTGAGGTGCTGACTCCGCCGGGCCTTTATGGCGGTGGTTATGGCGCGGCAGGGATGGCGCCAAGTGCAACGATGGAGGCAAAAGCGGCAGATGCGGATGCCTATAGCTCGCCGGGCTGGAAGCGGATGCAGAACCGTCAGCAGGAACGCGGTTTTGGCACGCCGCGCGCGGCCAGCAAGGCGGTGATTGACGTGACTGCGAATGCCAGTTTCACCCAAGGCGAGCGGGTATTTCACCAGAAGTTTGGCTACGGTTATGTGATGGGCGTTGAGGGTGACAAGCTGGATATCGAGTTCGAACGAGCCGGAACGAAAAAGGTCGTGGCACGGTTTTTGGTGGCCGCAGACCGCGCGGATGACGTGCCGTTCTAGCGGCAATTTGGTCGGCTTTGCATTGGGTGAGGTTCAAGGCTTGACCATGTTCGCTTGGGGCCGTATCTAGCCGCTTCTTCATCATAAAAGAGCATTCACATGTCACCAAATCCTACATTGGGCATCGATTTCGGCACGTCGAATTCTGCCGCCGGTTTCATGCTTGGCAACGCTCCTAAATTGGTGGAGTTTGCTGCTGGGCAGACAACCCTGCCAACGGCGTTCTTCTTTGATTTTGACGCGCGTAAAACCTTGATTGGTCAGGATGCCAATACGGCCCTGATTGACGGGATTGAGGGGCGGTATATGCGGGCCCTTAAGCGGGTTTTGGGCAAGCCGATTATGCATGAAAAGCGCCGGATACTGAATGAGACGGTGACGTTTGTGGATATCATTGCGCGGTTTTTAGCGCAGATTAAAGAGCGGGCCGAGACGAGCAGTGGGCATGGATTTGACAGCGTGCTGTCCGGTCGTCCCGTGCATTTTCACGATGAGGGCGACGCACTGGATGCCAAGGCCGAAGCGGATTTGCGGCAGTGCTATATGGCGGCTGGTTTCAAAGACGTTGCATTCATGGCGGAGCCAGAGGCGGCGGCGATTTCGGTGCGCAACCCGCTGGAAGGCGGCAAGCTTGGGCTGGTTGTGGACATTGGCGGCGGGACCTCAGATTTTTCGCTGTTTGAATCCAAGCATGCTGGCGTGAACATCATCGCCAACCATGGTGTGCGGATTGGCGGTACAGATTTTGACCGTTCCGTCAGTATTGATCATGTGATGCCGTTGTTGGGCAAAGGCGCGATGTTGCATAAACATCTGGGCGAAGGCACCTTGCCCGCGCCAAGTGCGATTTTCAACGATCTGGCCACTTGGGAAAAGATCGCATTTATTTATGGCGGTGATACGGTCGCCATGGTTGCTGAGATGCATAAGCTGGCTGAGGAGCCCGAGAAGTTCAAACGGTTGGCGACGACGCTGGAATTTCAGCTGGGCCATGACATTGCCTTTGCAGTTGAGCAGGGCAAGATTGACGCCAACAGTGACAAAGCTGGCGTAATTGATCTGGGTGTTTTGGAGCCTGAATTGGCGGCGGGTCTATCGACGCAGGCGTTGAATGCTTCGATTGGTGCAAATGTTGCGGCCATCAGGGCCTGTGCGTTGGAAACCCTGCACATCGCCGATGTCCCCAAAGATCGCGTCGGGCGCATAATTTTTGTAGGTGGGTCGAGCCTGACAACGGCTATCACCACTGCACTTCAGGAAGAATTCCCTGCCGCAGAATCCGTGTTTTCAGAAGTGTTTACAGCCGTGACCAACGGGTTGGCGATTGCGGCCGCCGCCGAACCTTAGGACGACAGGATCGGGTAAAGTGTTGCCACCAGCAACACGGCAGCCGTCACATTAAAGACCATCAATCGGCGCGGGGTGTGCAAAAACCGGCTCATTTGTTGACCCATCAAGACCCACGTGGTGATCGACGGGAAATTGACCATGGCAAAAGCGCCCGCCACCATCGAGATTTGCAAGATCGTTGGCGAGGGCGGCGCGTAGACGCCCAATGCAGTCAATGCCATCGCCCATGCTTTTGGGTTGACCCATTGAAACGCTGCCGCTTGCAAAAACGTAAAAGGTTTGGCGCGGCTGTTTATCTGGCTTGGCGGCGTGCGGTTGCTGGCGATTTTATATGCAAGATAGAGCAGGTACATCACGCTGCCGACTTTAAGCACCGTATAGGTGACGGGGTAGAGGTCGAAGATTTGTTTAATGCCGACGCCGACTAAAAACACCATAAAGCTGTGGCCGATTGAGATGCCAAACATATGCGGCAGGGTGCGCCGGAACCCGAAATTTGCCCCGGATGCTAGCAGCATCAAGTTGTTTGGCCCCGGCGTGATCGAACTGACAGCGGCAAAACCGACAAGGGCGAGGAACATTTCATAGGTCATAATTGGGTTTCCGTTTATTACTGGCGCAATTATGTGTGATACTGTACGCAATGTTGCGTTTATTTGCTGCGTGAAGTCAGAATTGGAACAATAAATGTTTGAAGTTGATGCGAAAAGTGACGAAATATTGCGCATACTTGAGCGGGACGGGCGGGTCAGCAATATTGAGTTGGCCGAACGGGTGGCGCTTTCCCCGTCGGCCTGTTTGCGCCGTGTGCAAGAATTGGAGCGCAGCGGGGTGATCAAAGGCTACCGCGCGGTGGTGGATCGCGAGAAAATGGGCAACGGGTTTAGCGCTTATGTGGCGGTTGGTTTGTCTGATCATTCAAAGAAATCCCAAGAAGCATTCGAGCGTTCAATGGAGGCCGCCATTCAGGTGCGTGAATGTCATAATGTGGCAGGGGCCTATGAATATTTGCTGCGGGTCGAGGTGGCGGACCTGAACAGCTATAAGATATTCCACACTGATATTTTGGGCACGGTGCCGCAGGTCAATTCGATCACCTCATATGTGGTAATGGGCTCGCCAAAGGATGAGCGGGCTTGAATGAAGGTTTGAGGCGGAATTTTAGGCGCGTCGCGTTAGCACTGCGGCGGCCTGTCCAAGGATGAACATACCGGCAGCGCCGATGATGCCAGCGGCAAAGCGGTTCAATCGCAACAACGCTTCTGATGAGGACATCATTTTGCGGGCGCGAAAAGCAAGTACAGCATAGGGGGTCAAAGTTGCGAACAGCACGGCAACGGTTAGGGTGCTGAGCAAGAGCCATTCTGACAGGCCGACGGCGTTTAGGTCCAGAACGGTCGGGAGCAACGCGAGATAGAAAATAATCGTTTTGGGATTGCCGAGGGTGACAGCGAACCCAGCCAGCAAGGCACTTAGTCCGCTGCGGTTTTTGCTGCTCTCAACATTGGTCAGCCCAGCTTCGCTCACCCAAAATTTGTAGGCAAGATATATGAGATAGGTGCCGCCAAATACTTTGATTGCTAGAAACGCACCGCTAAACAGTTGGGCGATCGCGGCAAGGCCAGCAATTGCGACTGTAAGGTAGGCGATGTCACCAAGCGCAATGCCGATGATAAAGAAGATGGATGCGCGCAATCCATTTCCCAAAGACTGGCCGATCAAGCCAGCTATGCCCGGACCGGGAATCGCAGCGGCAATAGACAAGGCGACGCAATAAGTGATGAGTGGTGTTAGTATGTCCATTGAGACAGCTACCTTGAATGATCGGATTGTCGAGCATAGTCGTTTGGCAATCGATGGCAAGGAGATTTGGTTTGGAGGCAGTTGTCGGGGTGGCTCATCAAGCCTTACAGCTTTCTTCGCGAAGAAGGCCCGCAGGGGCTGGCACCCCTATCCAAATAAGACGGCAGCGCTCAGGGAGGAGAGGGCGTTTTTGCTGGCAGGATGTTGGTGCATGGCGCAAGCAAGCTAATTGGTGCGGTAACGAGCAATGCTTCTACCGACACCACACTCAATATCATTTTTTTTGAGCGCGGCCTCGACAACTAGC
Source organism: Marinosulfonomonas sp. (assembly GCA_033851955.1). Lineage (GTDB taxonomy): Bacteria > Pseudomonadota > Alphaproteobacteria > Rhodobacterales > Rhodobacteraceae > Profundibacter. Next base: position 131,016 of record JAWSVK010000020.1, on the reverse strand, counting down.
GGTGGGGTTGGGTTGGTTGGCCCCAAAGTTACCCTAACAATTGCATCGGCAGAAAAAGGCAGGCGCACAAAAGGTGATAGTCAATTTCGGCTTTCTCGAAACTCGAGGTTTCCGATTTTTGCGGGCAAATCGACTAGAAATAGGCGCCATTCTTTTTCTTCTCAAAAGGCGCCGTTTTTCACAGTGAATAGGGCGCGTATCGCCTCACTTTGTTCACGGAGCCTATCCAGGGTATTGGATGCAGTTATGTTTACCAATCCATTTTGTCCCTCATGCCCCCACTTTGCACCCTCACTGAAGACTTGTGAAAGAATATGCATAACTCCATTAAATTACTTCAGTAATACTATGCCCATAAATTATCTTAGAAAGTTGCAAAGATGGCCATTCAACACAATCTCTGGACAGCTGTTCTAACTTTTCTTTATCGAATGACACAGAAAAGCCGGCACCATCTTGCGCATATCCACGCCATTGACTTAAAAGATCGTGTTCCTCCGAAAAACAAACGCCTAATGCAGTGTTATTTGCAAGTGCTCTTTCGACAAGAACCTTGGCAACCTTTCTTTCCAAGCGACTAATGGGATCATGGCGATCAAATCTTTCCAGCCAGCGATTCAGCGCCCAAGTTCCCTCAGAATGATCATTAGAAAGGGCTAGGGAAGTCAGCCAGAGTTCTTTGCTTTTGATCAAGGGTAAGAAAACCGAAGGAGCAATAATGGTGGATGCGTTCGATCATCTAATTCTCTCTGGAAGAGTTGGAGCTGCACTGGGTTTTGGAAAGCTATTTAGGCAGTTAAGCTGTTACCAAATAATTTGCCAATAGGGAAGCTAATCGCGTGTCCCAATGTCCCTCCAAACGAAGAAACGGCAGCGCCCAGGGAGGAGGGGGCACTGCCGTTTGCTTTTTTCGCGGCGGGCCATCGGGAGGAGAAGCCGTTCGCGTATCAGGGGCTAAATTGCCCCGAATTTTGCGTGGTGACATCCGGGAGGAGGTAGATGTCACCACGGTCCAGTCACGCCATAAATCCTGGGAGGGAAGGTCAGGCGGACCGAAGAGTGTGTTCTTTAGAGGCCGTATGCAGCCTCAAGAGCGATGCGTTTGATCATTGAGCGGCTGATGCCCAGATCGTCCAACTCGCGTGTCGAAAGCTCGCTCAGTTCGGAAACTGTTTGACGATAGACGCGGTGGCTGGCAAAACGCGCTGCCATTGATTTATATGCCGCAGCGATGCGGTGGGTGATGTCGCCGTTTAGGGCGTGAATTTCTGATGCAAAAGCCATGGGCCTGTCTCACTCAATAATGTTTGGGTCAGAACCGGATTGTGCTGACAATGGGCAACATATGAATTTTGCAGATAGTCACAACTCCCTGCTTGGTCATTTCCGATATGCACCCAGTGCATAGGTTAGGGCAGATAGGCTGCCCTATTTACCTGACGTCAACCGCTGCGCTGTTTTCGCCACTTGAAAGCCGCTGCAAAACCCATCACCAAAGGCACAACAGCGAACACAGACTTTAAGGGATGCGCGACATGAGCCTGAACCGTGATGATATTCTAACTGAACTTAAGAGCATTAAACTGCCTGACGGCACTGATCTGGCCAGCAGTGGACTGGTGCAGGCGCTTGCGGTTGAAGGTGGCGCGGTGCGGTTCGTACTCGAGGCCAAAAACCCCGAGGACGCTGCCAATCTGGCTCAAGTGCGGGATGCGGCTGAGGCCGCTGTCAGGGGGCTTGCCGGTGTGACCTCGACCTCAGTGATCCTGACAGCACATGCCCCCACCATGCAGCCACCAAATTTGAAACAAGCCAAAAGGCCCGCCGCCCCCGAAGGCCGTCAGAAAATAGCGGGTGTGGGGAACATTATTGCGGTTGGTTCGGGCAAGGGCGGGGTTGGTAAATCCACCGTGTCCTCGAACTTGGCTGTGGCCTTGGCCAAACAGGGTCGCCGTGTTGGCCTGCTGGATGCCGACATTTACGGCCCGTCGCAGCCTCGTATGTTGGGTGCGCACGACAGCCCCGAAACAGATGCTGATAACAAGATCCTTCCGTTGATGGCTCATGGGGTCAAGATGATGTCGATTGGCCTGCTGGTGAAACCTGATCAAGCACTGGCCTGGCGCGGCGCGATGCTGATGAAGGCCCTGCAGCAATTGCTGCGCGAGGTCGCTTGGGGCGAATTGGACGTGCTGGTGATTGATCTGCCGCCGGGCACGGGGGATGTGCAGCTGACCTTGGGGCAGAAAACCGAAGTCACGGGCACCATCATTGTGTCCACCCCCCAAGACGTGGCGCTGCTGGACGCGCGCCGTGCTATCACCCTGTTTCAAAAACTAGAAACCCCTATTTTGGGGTTGGTCGAAAACATGTCGGCCTATATCTGTCCCGAATGTGGCCATGAGGCGCATATCTTTGGCCACGGCGGGGTGCGTAATGAGGCCGAAAAGTTGGGCGTGCCGTTCCTTGGTGAATTACCGCTTGATCTGGACGTGCGTCTGGGCGGCGACGCGGGCAATCCTGTTGCGGCGGGCGAGGGGCCGCTGGCCGACGCCTATGCGACACTGGCCAAGAGGCTGATTGACGGTGGTGTTGCCTAATGAAGATGGACAACATCCCGTTTGGGACTACGGATTGGAGTAAGATCACACCGACCGAACACAAAGGCGACACCGGTGTTGCCCATTGGCGGACCGTCAATTTCGACGACATGCGGTTGCGGATGGTGGAATACAGTGCCGGATATTTGGCCGACCATTGGTGCGTGAAGGGTCACATCCTGTTTTGCCTCGAGGGCGAGTTGACCACAGAACTTGCCGATGGACGCATTTTTGTCCTGAAGCCCGGCATGAGCTATCAGGTCGCCGATGATGCTGAACCGCATCGCTCGTCAACAGCTGTCGGGGCCAAGCTGTTCGTGGTTGATTAGCAGAATCGTCGATCAATGCCTTCGGGAAATTATGGGATGGGTCGGTTGATGCCGGCTCATTTGACATTTTGGGGTCTAATTTGTCGGAAAATTCCACGATTTTTGATCTCGAAGCCACGTTGATCTGATCAGAATTCAAGTTTTCGGGGATTTTATGGGATTATTTTCGATTTTTTCGATCGTACCATATGTAGTGTTTGGTTGTGCTTGCGTCTACATATTGTGCTGCGTGTACTCTTTATGTTCCGGTCCCGTGAGGGCGCTCAATGTTCTTAGATCCCAGAGATTGCAGGTATTTCCCGTAAAAAACCGTTGACGCCCATGTATTCCCATGGCAAACATTATCTCAAGATAACGACGGGCAATCAATTGGGGCACATAAAGAACCCCGAACATAGGCACCTAAGTCAGGTTTCATACAGGCACCCGCTTTTATCTAACTAGAGATCCGGCGCGCGAGCGAGCAGACATCCCCCCAGGTGGCACGCGCAGTTGGACAATTCCCCGGAGACGGGACGAGGGCGGCGGGTTGAGTAGTGGCAGCTAACTCAAACCCGCCGTTTCCTTTTCTGGGACAGTTTTTTTTGCCGTTCCCTTTTCAGGGAGCAGTATTGTAAGGAGGCCGCAGGCCAGTGTCGGGAACGTTTAGAGGTGAAGCCCACAATAAAGTGGATGCAAAGGGCAGGGTGTCTATCCCCGCCCTGTTTCGCCGTGTTCTAGAGGCCGGTGATCCTGACTGGCGTGAGGGGTTGAACCCCACAATCGTAATCGTTGCGGGTGGCGAGGGGCGCAAGCAGTTGGAGTGTTTCACTGCCCAAGCGATCGCCGAAGTTGACGCCAAAATCCGTAAAATGCCGCGCGGCTCTAAAAAGCGTATCGCGTTGCAGCGCCTCTATCATGCCGAGGCGATGACCACCTCGGTTGACGAGACGGGTCGTTTGGTTTTGTCCCCGAAATACCGTGAAAAAATCGGCCTGACCAAAGAGGCCTATTTCATCGGCAACGGCGACACCTTTGAGATTTGGGATCCGGCCTCTTATGAGGATGAAATGTATAACGGCTTGACGGCTGATGATGATTTCGACCCAGATGCCGATCCTTCGATTTATCTTGACGGTGACGAAGGGGAGTAGCGCCAAGATGTCTGCTCCTGATGCACCACATATCCCAGTTTTATTACGTCCATTGTTGGCGGCGGTTGCGCCGGTGACGGGCGACTGGCTTGACGGCACGTTCGGGGCTGGCGGCTATGCGCGCGGCTTGCTGGCGGCGGGGGCCGATCATGTGATCGGTGTTGATCGCGACCCGTTGGCGTTTGAAATGACAGCGGAATGGGCGGGCGAATATGGCGACAGATTGTCGTTTTCGTTGGGCACATTCAGCAAGTTGGACACCTACGCAGACGGCCTGCTTGACGGTGTTGTGTTGGACCTTGGGGTTTCGTCGATGCAGCTGGATCGGGCTGATCGCGGTTTTTCCTTTATGAAGGACGGACCACTTGATATGCGGATGAGCCAAACAGGACCGTCTGCGGCTGATTTGGTCAACACCGCATCTGAAGCCGAACTGGCCGACGTCATTTTTCAATACGGCGAAGAACGCGCGTCGCGCCGGATCGCCAAAGCGATTGTTGCAGCACGTCTGGCGACCCCGTTTGAAACCACGTTGCAGTTGGCCGACGTGATCGAGACCTGTTTGCCACGCTCAAAACCCGGTCAAAGCCACCCCGCGACCCGCACATTTCAGGCCATCCGCATTGCGGTGAATGACGAGTTTGGTGAATTGCTGGCGGGGCTACAAGCGGCGGAACGCGCGCTGAAACCTGGCGGTAAACTGGCCGTTGTCACCTTTCATTCGCTTGAGGATCGCGTGGTCAAACGCTATTTTGCAGCGCGGTCTGGCGGGGCAGGGCGAGCAAACCGTTATGCACCTGAGACGGATGAGGAAAAACCTCAGTTCAAGTTGATTTCACGCCGCGCCATTGGGCCGGATGATGACGAATTGGCGCAAAACCCACGCTCGCGTTCTGCAAAACTGCGCGTCGCGATGCGCACAGAACACCCCAGCGGCGAGATGCAGCGCACTGGGTTGGGCATGCCAAAAATTTCACTCAAGGATGACGCCAATGCGTAGCTTTTTCTATGTCCTCTCGGCGCTGGCCATCATCGGGCTGGCCTTTTGGTCGTATCAGGAAAATTATAAAACCCGTGCGTCGTTGAAAGTAGTTTCAGGCCTGCAAAGCGAGATCGGCATTGCCCGCGAGAAACTGGCCGTTTTACGCGCCGAATGGGCCTATTTGAACCGTCCTGAACGGCTGCGCGAACTGGCAGATATCAACTATGACCGCTTGGGTCTGTTGCCCCTATCGCCCGAACAATTTGGCCGGATCGATCAGGTGTCCTTTCCGGCACCTGAGCTCGGCCCCATCACCAATCCAGTCGCTGTTTCGGCTGATCTGGAGGCAAAACCATGACCCGAACCCCGCTGCGCCCACTGACCCAAATTCTGAAAGCCCGCGCAACAGGTGAAAACCCTGATGTGATTGAACGCGACAACATCCGTGCCCGCCACGAGGTTATGCGCGACAAATCTCGTATGCGTGCCGAGGGCCGTTTGTTGGTTCTAGGTGTGTTTTTTGCCTGTGCTTTTGGGGTGATTGGCCTGCGGATGGGGACCTTGGCCGCGAGTGAGCCGCATGAGCCACGTGCCGCCGCCACAGGGGCCAATATCACCGCTGGCCGGGCCGATATTTTGGATCGCAACGGTCGAATTTTGGCCACCAACCTGACCACGCACGCCCTATACGCACAGCCACCCCACATGATCGACAAAAACCGCGCCGCCCGCGAATTGGTGACGATTTTTCCCGATCTGGACGAGGCAAAATTGGTGCGCCAGTTCACCGGATCGCGTAAATTCATCTGGATTCGCAAGAAAATCAGCCCCGAGCAAATGCAAGCTGTGCATGACATTGGCGATCCTGGCCTGATGTTTGGCAGTCGCGAAATGCGGCTTTATCCCAACGGCAAATTGGCCGCCCATATTCTGGGTGGGGCCTCATTCGGTCGTGAAGGCGTGCAATCTGCCGAAGTGATCGGCACGGCGGGTGTTGAAAAATCTTATGACGATTTTCTGCGCGACCCGACGCTGGATGGCCAACCGTTGCAACTGTCAATTGATATGACCATTCAGGCCGCCACCCGCGAGGTGCTTTGGGGCGGCATGAAGTTGATGAACGCCAAAGGCGCGGCCGCCGTTTTGATGGATGTGCACACGGGCGAGGTGGTCTCGATGGTCAGCTTGCCAGATTTTGATCCGAACACGCGCCCGCGGGTGCTGACCGAAGGTGATGCTTCGGACAGCCCGTTGTTTAACCGCGCGGTACAAGGGGTTTATGAGCTGGGGTCGGTGTTCAAAATATTCACCGCGGCACAGGCGTTGGAGGTCGGGTTGGTGAACCCGTCAACGATGATCAACACCAAAGGCCCGTTGCGCTGGGGTAAATTCCGTATTCGTGATTTCCACAATTACGGTGCGCAGCTTTCGATGTCGGATGTGATCGTCAAGTCCTCGAACATTGGCACAGCCAACGTCGCGATTAAAATCGGTGTCAAACGGCAGCGCGAATTTCTGGCGTCGCTTGGGTTGTTAGAAGCCACGCCAATCGAGCTGATCGAAGCCGCAGGGGCCAAGCCATTGTTGCCGCCAAACTGGTCAGAACTGTCGACCATGACGATTTCCTATGGTCACGGATTATCAACCAGCCCGCTACACTTGGCGACTGCATATTCATCGGTTTTGAACGGTGGTTATCGCGTGAAACCAACCTTGTTGCGCCAAAACGGCCCGCGTAAGGGCGAGCCCATTGTCTCAGAGCGCACCTCGGCGCAAGCGCGCTCGATGCTGCGCCAAGTTGTTGTGCGCGGCACGGCCTCGTTTGGCGAGGTTGAGGGCTATGCGGTCGGTGGTAAAACCGGCACCGCCGACAAACCAAAACCGAGCGGCGGCTATTACAAAGAAAAGGTTGTGGCGACGTTTGCATCGGTCTTTCCAGCCCATGATCCGAAATACGTGTTGGTCGTGACCTTGGATGAGCCAGTTGAAACGTCAGGTCGCAAGCCGCGTCGCACAGCCGGTTGGACAGCCGTTCCTGTGGCCGCTGAAATGATACGTCGCGTCGCGCCTTTACTTGGATTGCGGCCAGAGGTTGAGCCTTTGCACCCAACTGGGGTAACACTCACCAGCAACTGATATTGAACGCGGGCAGGGCATATGGCGCAGACCACAGCAAAAACCACACTGACAGATTTAGGCCTGCGCAGCGTCACTGGGCAAAACGTTGAAGTTACAGGCATTTCCGTTGATAGCCGCGATGTAAAGCCGGGTTATTTATTCGCGGCCTTGCCAGGGGTTCGGGTGCATGGTGGCGAGTTCATTCAATATGCGCTGCGGCAAAACGCTGGTGCGATTCTAACGGACAAAGCAGGCGCTGCGATTGCCGCCAATGAAATCGCGGCCACCAACGTTCCGGTGGTGGTTGCCCAGGACCCGCGCCAGACATTGGCTTATGCCGCTGCACTTTGGTTCGGTGCGCAACCAGAATTTATGACCGCAGTCACAGGCACCAACGGCAAAACATCGGTATCGACCTTTGTGCGTCAAATCTGGATTGCGATGGGCATCAAGGCGGCCAATTTGGGCACCACCGGGGTTGAGGGTGCCTATACCGCGCCCTTGAACCACACCACGCCAGAACCCATTACCCTACATCGTGTTTTGGCCGAAATGGCGGGCGCTGGCGTGACACATGCGGCGATGGAGGCCTCTTCGCATGGGTTGGAACAGCGCCGTTTGGACGGGGTGCGTTTAACGGCGGCGGGGTTCACGAATTTCACGCAGGACCATCTGGATTACCACAAAACGTTCGAGGACTATTTCAACGCCAAGGCTGGGTTGTTTTCGCGGGTTTTGGGGATGGATGGCACTGCTGTTGTCAATATCGACGACCCAAAGGGCGCGGTAATCGCACGTATTGCGCGTGATCACGGGCAAAAGTTAATGCGTGTTGGTAAATCTGCCAATGCCGATCTGCGAATGACGGCGCAACGCTTTGATGCAACGGGACAGGATCTGCGGTTTGAATGGCAGGGTAAAACGCATCAGGCGCGCCTGGATTTGATCGGCGGCTTTCAGGCTGAAAACGTCATGGTCGCGATGGGGTTGGTTATCGCTTGCGGGGCTGAACCTGCCGAAGTGTTTGACACGTTGCGAGAGCTGACAACGGTGCGAGGCCGCATGGAGTTGGCCGCCACCCGCGACAATGGCGCGGCTGTGTTTGTTGATTATGCCCATACACCCGACGCGGTTGCCACTGCGCTAAAAGCAATGCGCCCGCATGTTATGGGCCGTTTGATTGTGGTGCTTGGTGCAGGCGGTGATCGCGACCCAAGTAAGCGTATTTTGATGGGGCAAGCGGCGGCGCAAAATGCTGATGTGGTGTTTGTCACGGACGACAATCCGCGCTCTGAAGTGCCCGCAGAAATTCGTGCCATGGTGATGGCTGGCTGTCCTGACGCCACCGAGGTCGGCGATCGCGCCGAGGCGATTTTGCGCGGGGTTGATGCCTTACAGGCAGGGGATGCTTTGTTGATCGCGGGTAAGGGGCATGAAACGGGGCAAACCGTTGGTCATGATGTGTTGCCGTTTGATGATGTTGAGCAGGCAAGCGTTGCGGTGGCAGCACTTGAAGGGCGTTTGGCATGAGCATTTTATGGACATCTGAGGACGCGGCTGCGGCCACGGGTGGGCGGGTGATGACGTCGTGGCAGGCGACAGGTCTTTCGATTGATACCCGTTCTATTGAGGCGGGCGATCTGTTCGTGGCGCTTACGGACGTGCGGGACGGCCATGATTTTGTGGCGCAAGCCTTGGAAAAAGGCGCCGCGGCTGCGCTGGTGTCGCGCATCCCCGAGGGTGTCGCGGCGGATGCGCCGTTATTGGTTGTGCCGGACGTTTTGGCCGGTCTTGAGGCGATGGCGGTTTTTGCGCGCAACCGCACCACGGCGCAGGTTGTCGGGGTCACCGGATCGGTTGGCAAAACCTCGACCAAGGAAATGCTGCGCAGCGTGTTGGCACGCCAAGGCCGCGTTTTTGCCGCAGAGAAAAGTTTTAACAACCACTGGGGCGTGCCGCTGACCTTGGCGCGGATGCCCGCCGACGCCGATTTTGCGGTGATCGAAATTGGCATGAATCACCCCGGCGAAATCGCACCGCTTGCCAAATTGACCCGCCCGCATGTGGCGATGATCACCACCGTTGCCGCCGCCCATATGGAGGCCTTCGATGGGCTTGATGCCATCGCCGTTGAAAAAGCCGCGATTTTTGAAGGGTTGGAGCCGAATGGCGCTGCTGTGGTGAACGGTGATTTGGACAGCAGCCATATCTTGATTGAGGCCGCCAAGGCTGCGGGCGCGATCTGCACCACCTTTGGCGAAAAATCCAGCAACACTGATCAATTGGTTGATGTGCAACTGGCCCAAGATACCACCGTGGTGCGGGCCACGCTTGAGGGCACCACAGCACTGTTTAAAATCAGCAGCCCCGGTCAGCACTTTGCAATGAATGCGCTTGGGGTTTTGGGGGTTGTCCGTGCCTTGGGGGCGGATGTTGCTTTGGCGGCCAACGACATGGCGCTGTGGCAGCCACCGGCGGGACGCGGCACGCGCGAAGCGATCGTGTTGGATGCTTATGATCCCGCACAATCCCTGATCCTGATTGATGACGCTTATAACGCCAATCCGACCTCGCTGAATGCCGCCCTGAATGTGCTTGCGGCCAGCACGCCCGTTGATGGTGTCGGGCGCGTTCATTCGGGGCGTCGCATCTCCATTCTTGGCGATATGTTGGAGCTTGGCGGCGACGAAACCGCGCTTCATGTTGGGTTTTCCAACCATCCAGCCTTGGAGCAGATCGACCTGATCCATTGTTGCGGGCCTTTGATGCGCCATCTTTGGGAGGCGCTGCCAGACCATAAACGGGGGCAGTGGGCAGAAAAAGCACAAGATATTGCGGTTATTGCCCACAGCCTGCTGGACGCGGGCGACGTGATATTGGTAAAGGGGTCCTTAGGGTCCCGTGTTAGCGAGGTTGTGACGGCAATCCGTAAATTGGACCAAACAAACGAGACCTAATTTTAACAAAGGTGCAGTGTAAATGCTTTTCTGGTTAACCGAACTTTCCGACGGTGGTGATTTTTTCAACCTATTCCGGTATATCACCGTGCGTTCAGGCGGCGCGTTTTTCACGGCGTTGGTGTTTGGTTTTCTGTTTGGGCAGCCGCTGATTAATCTTCTGAAACGCAAGCAAGCCAATGGCCAGCCGATCCGAGAAGACGGTCCGCAAAGCCACATTCTGGAGAAGGCAGGCACCCCGACGATGGGCGGCGTTTTGATCCTTGGGGCGTTGACGTTTTCCACTGTGATGTGGGCGCGTTTGGACAACCCTTATGTCTGGCTGGTGTTGTTTGTGACACTGGCGTTTGGGGCGATTGGCTTTGCCGATGACTATGCCAAAGTCAGCAAGAACAACACCAAAGGCGTGTCTGGTAAAATCCGTTTTGGTCTGGGTCTGCTGATCGCCGCGGTTGCGGGCTATTGGGCGGCTGTGTACCACCCTGATGCGCTGGCCTATCAATTGGCCTTGCCGGTGTTCAAAGACACGCTGATCAACCTTGGATATCTGTTTATTCCCTTCGTTATGATCGTGATTGTTGGTTCGGCCAATGCGGTGAACTTGACGGACGGTTTAGATGGCTTGGCGATCATGCCAGTGATGATCGCGGCGGGTACGCTTGGGGTGATTGCCTACGCTGTTGGGCGGGTCGATTTCACCGAATATCTGGACGTGCATTACGTGCCCCAAACTGGCGAGTTGTTTATCTTTACCTCGGCCCTGATCGGCGGCGGTTTGGGGTTCTTGTGGTATAATGCCCCCCCCGCTGCGGTGTTCATGGGCGACACGGGCTCATTGGCCTTGGGTGGCGCGCTCGGCGCGATCGCGGTGGCGACCAAGCACGAATTGGTGCTGGCTATTGTCGGCGGAGTGTTCGTGGCCGAAGCGCTGTCGGTGATCATACAGGTGCTGTATTACAAACGCACCGGTAAACGGGTGTTCCTGATGGCGCCGATCCATCATCACTATGAGAAAAAAGGCTGGGCCGAACCCCAAATCGTTATCCGGTTCTGGATCATCTCCTTGGTGCTGGCGTTGATCGGGTTGGCGACGTTGAAGGTGCGCTAAACGGCACGCTCTTTGGTCCTTACGGCCCTCATCGCTGTCGCGAGGAAAGCCGTAAGGCTTGATGAGCGGTTGGAGAATATGGGTTTTATGTTGCAATATTGATGTTGACCTTGCCAAACTGACTTTACAGAAATTGCCGCCCAACAGGATGATACAACTTCTAGAATTGCGAAAATCTGCGTGGCCCCCTAAACAGGTTTCAAACCAAACATAAAAGGCAGGCGCGATGATCCCCGTTCAAGGATATACTGGCAAGAAGGTGGCCGTTCTGGGCCTTGGGCGTTCTGGCCTTGCGACGGCGATTGCGCTAGAGGCTGGGGGCGCGATCCCTGTGGTTTGGGATGACAGCGAGTCGGCCCGCACCACGGCTGAAAGCCAAGGCTACCCCGCCACAGATCTGCGCAAAGCGGGTGTGTGGGAGGACATCGTCAGCCTGATCGTTTCGCCTGGCATCCCGCATCTTTACCCAGCTCCAAACCCCGTCATCCGTAATGCCATCGCGGCTGGTGTGCCTGTCGACAATGACATTGGCTTGTTTTTCCAATCTTTTGCCACTGGTGAATGGGACGGCTTTGACGTCACGCCGCGTGTCGTGGCCATCACTGGCTCAAACGGCAAATCCACCACTGCGGCGCTGATCCACCACATCCTGCAACACGCGCAACGCTCGACCCAATTGGCGGGCAATATTGGCCGTGGAGTGTTGGATATTGATCCAGCCCATGACGGCGAAGTCGTGGTGTTGGAGCTGTCCAGCTACCAGACCGAACTGGCACGGTCTTTAACGCCTGACGTGGCCGTGTTCACCAACCTTTCACCAGATCATCTGGATCGCCACAACGGCATCGGTGGTTATTTCGCCGCCAAGCGTCGGCTGTTTGCCGAGGGCGGGCCGGACCGCGCTATCATTGGTGTGGATGAGGATGAAGGGCGTTTCTTGGCGGGGCAATTGTCCGAGGGGGCGGCGGATGACAGGGTGATCCGCATTTCGGTTGAGGGCAAGTTGGCGGGCCCGGGTTGGTCAGTGTTTGCCCGCAAGGGGTTCCTGTCGGAATACCGCAAAGGGCGCCAAGTCGGTTCGATCGATCTACGTAAAATCGGAGGGCTGCCCGGTGCACATAACCACCAAAACGCCTGCGCGGCCTATGCGGCAGTGCGCTCGCTTGGGCTGGCCCCCAAGGTGGTAGAGGCGGCGTTCCACAGCTTTGCGGGCTTGGCGCATCGCAGCCAGATTGTTGGCGTGGCACATGGCGTGACCTATGTTAACGACAGCAAAGCCACCAATGTCGACAGCGCCGAGAAAGCGTTGCAGGCCTTCAAAAACATCCGCTGGATCGCCGGCGGGGAGGGCAAGGCGGGCGGCATCGAGAGCCTGTCCGCGCATTTGGGCAATGTGACAAAAGCCTATCTGATTGGCGTGTCCGCGACAGAATTCGCCAGCCAGTTGGGCGACACACCTTACGAGATTTGCGAGACCATGGAGCGGGCTGTTGCTGCGGCGTCAAGTGAGGCCGAGGCGGGTGACACCGTTTTGTTGGCGCCTGCCGCTGCCAGTTTTGATCAATATCCGGATTTTGAAAAACGTGGCGAAGCATTCATCGATTTGGTGCAAGCTGTCCTGTAAGCTAGGAGCTAACACAACAAAAAGGCCCACCAGTTACGGCGGGCCTTTTCGCATTTCTCTAGGTCAGGTTATTTGTTGTGCGTGTCCTCGATGACCTGCGCCATATGTTCGCGCACGGCAGGGTCGATATGCATTGCCTCGTCCGAGTTGAACATCCCCGCATTCGGATCGTTAAACACTGAAATATCCATTTTGCCTTCGCTCTTGGCAACGATTGACGACACAGCAGCATCGCCTGAAACATTCACCGCAGTACGGATCATATCCATCAAGCGATCAACACCCAGAACCAGACCAATGCCTTCGATCGGCAGACCAACCTGTGCGAACACCATCGACAGCATGATCAGACCAACACCCGGCACGCCTGCGGTGCCGATTGAGGCCAGAACCGACATCAGGATCACGGTCAGATAACCGCCCATGCCCAGCTCATCCCCATAGACGTTGGCGATGAACACGGTGGCCACACCCTGCATGATCGCGGTACCGTCCATATTGATGGTAGCGCCAAATGGAACCGTGAAGGAAGCAACAGAGTTGTTGACCCCAAAGCGTTCCGTCACTGTGCGCATGGTCACAGGGATAGTTGCGTTCGATGACGCGGTTGAAAAGGCAAACACCTGCGCATTGCGGATCTTGCGAATGAACATCGCGGGACTAAGACCCGAGAACACCTTTAACACGATCATCAATGTGACAAACAAATGGAGCATCAACGCGCCTACCAAAACCAACACATAGCCCGCCAGTGACACCAGCAGATCCAAACCAAGGTTTGCAATCGCTTTGGCGATCAATGCAAACACCGCGTAGGGCGCCAGCGCCATGATGATGTTCACCATCTTCATCATGATTTCATTGGCGATCTCTGCACCTTCAATGAATGATTTGGCCTTTTCGCCAACCATCAACATGCTGATACCAACCATAATCGAGAAGAAAATGATGGGCAGCATGTCACCATTTGCCATCGCGCTGATCGGGTTTTTGGGAATGATGTCGATCAGGACTTGCGATAAAGGCGGTGCTTCTTTGCCGGAAAACGCTGCATCCGTCGCCAGATTAAGCCCTTGGCCGATGCCGAATGACGCGGCAATCACGATGGCAGTAGCAATCGCGATGGCCGTGGTCAGCATGTATAACCCAAAGGATTTTGAGCCAACACGCCCCAGCATCCGCACGTCACCAATGCCGCAAACCCCGCAAATCAGCGAGAAGAACACCAGCGGAACCACCAGCATTTTCAACATATTAACAAACATTTTGCCGATGATATGGAACAGCCCATTGACGATATAGGTGTTCACAAAACTACCTTCGGCATTCATACCCGTCAGGTTGAAAAACAACCCAAGAGCAATCCCCAACGCCATACCAAGCAACACCTTGGTGGTCAGGTTCATTTTCCCACTGTCAGACATTCGCGTCTCCTCCTGTTTATTATTATTGTGAGGAGAGGCTTGGGCAGGCAAATTAACCAATCAAGCAGGGGCCGAGACAGTCGTGTTAACAATGTTTCAGCCCGCGCGGCGCTGTTTTTGCGGGTTTGGGCTTGGTATTTTGGAGGCAAGCCCTAAGATGTAGATGTTTTTATAAAAGGAATTATCATGACGTTATTCAAATCCACTTTGACTGCATTCTGCTTTGTTGCGACTGTGTCAGCGGCCCCACTCGCGGCGCAAACTACTGAGCCCGCAACAGGTGCCACCATCGAAATCAACCCTTTGACCGTCAAGGGGCTGGTGGTCGGTAAACGCATGTCCATCGGCGCGGATTTTGCCGCCGAACACGGTGTTGCGGTACCAATCCCGTTTCATTTCACGATCCCCACCGACCGCACGAAAACCATACGGGTTGAACCGGCCCCAGGTGGCAGCGGGATCTATAAAGTGAATTTTGCCACCGAAGATGTAAAGTTGAAATCCAGCCTGCAGGTGGTGCCGATCATCATTCCAGTGCGTGATGATGCCGCGCGAAAAAAGGACCTGACCGCAATCGCCAACAAAGCCTTCGCGGCCTCGGTGCAAGACCCGGACAAGGCGCAAATCGACGCGGTGCGCCCGACTGAAATTGGCCCATATTTGGCGGTCGAAGCGTTGGGGCGATATGACGGTGGCGCTGACGGGGTTGTGGCGTTGCGGGTGGTTGCCTTTGTTGGGCCAGACAGCCCGCACGGTTTGGTTGGCATCATCAACGCTTTGCCCAAAAATGCGGGCATGAGCAAGGTTGCGGATATTATGTTGGTTGATGGCTCGCGGGCGTTGGGGACGCTGCGGTTTGATTAACCTTCAGCGTTGATCGCCATGGAGGCGGCCCAGCCCGACGACCAAGCCCATTGAAAGTTATACCCACCGAGCCAGCCGGTCACATCCACCACTTCGCCAATGAAATATAGCCCAGGCACGGATTTAACCTGCATGGTTTTGGACGACAAGGCATCCGTGTCGACACCGCCTATGGTGACTTCGGCGGTGCGATAACCCTCGGTGCCAGCAGGGTGCAATTGCCATGCGGTGATGGCCTCGACCACCTCAGTCAGGGTCGCGTCTGAATGGTCTGCCAGATTTCCGCGCCAGCCGTTCAGCTGCGCAAGATGGCTGATCAACTTCTTTGGCAACCACTGCGCCAAAATGGTGGATATGTCGCGGCGGCCTGATTTCTGGCGTTCAGCGCGCAGTTTCTCCAGCAAGTCACCCCGTGGCCAGAGGTTGAGCGTGATGGCTTGGCCCTCGACCCAATAGGATGAAATCTGCAAAATGGCGGGGCCGGACAGCCCACGGTGGGTGAACAATACGGCCTCATCAAATGAGGCATTGCCGCAGGACACGCGCGCCTCCACCGCCACACCCGCCAAAGGTGTGAACATCTCGCCAAAGGTCAGAGGCACCAATCCAGCGCGGGTTTTGACCAAGGGCAGGCCAAATTGTTGCGCGATCTGATAACCCAGCCCGCTGGCCCCCATTTTCGGGATCGACTTGCCGCCACATGCCACCACAAAATTTCGCGTTTGCAAAGTCGGGCCGCTGTCCAGTGTCACACTGAACCCTGTGTCCGATTTTTCCACCGAGCTGATTGAGGTGCGCAACCGCACGTCAGCACCCTTCATCTCGGTTTGCAGCATACTGATGATCTCTTTGGCGGAGCCATCGCAAAACAACTGCCCCAGTGTCTTTTCATGATAGGCGATGCCATGCCGCGCCACCATTTCGATGAAATCCCATTGGGTGTAACGGCTCAGCGCCGATTTCACGAAATGCGGGTTTTGTGAGATAAAGTTCGCAGGTTCCGCGCCCATATTGGTGAAATTGCAGCGTCCGCCGCCCGAAATTCGGATTTTTTCGCCGACGGCGCGCGATTGATCCACCAGCAACACACGGCCCGTCAGATGCGCTGCACACATCATGCCCGCCGCGCCCGCGCCAAGAATGACGGTGTCATATGTGCTCAAATCTGTGTTCATCCCCCCTGATGACCTGATCGGCAAAAAGACGCAAGCCTTTGTGAACAAGGGACTAGCGCTATGCGAAACCTTTCGTTAAAGTATCACTTAGATCCGGTAAACGGACGATGACAGAGGCAAGTAGGCGGTATCCCCATGACGGTAATGGCACATGGTGCAATTCCGGTTCGCAATAGCGATCCAATTCTGCCGCGTTGGTGGCAGACAATTGACAAGTGGTCGCTCAGCTCGATCCTTTTGTTGTTCAGCATTGGCATTTTACTCGGACTTGCGGCGTCTCCGCCCTTGGCAGCCAAAAACGGGTTTTCCTCGTTTCACTACGTGCAGCGCCAAGCGGTATTTGGCGGCATGGCCTTGGTGGTGATGTTTGTCACCTCAATGATGGCCCCTTCTTTGGTGCGTCGCTTGGGTGTGCTCGGATTTTTGGGGGCTTTTGTGGCGTTGGCGTTGTTGCCGGTTTTGGGTACCGATTTTGGCAAGGGCGCCGTGCGCTGGTATTCGCTGGGCTTTGCCTCGGTTCAACCGGCCGAGTTTTTAAAGCCGGGGTTTGTGATCATTTCCGCCTGGTTGATGTCGGCGAGCTTTGAAATCAACGGCCTTCCTGGCAAGTTGTATTCCTTTATCATCGCGATAACAGTGGTTGGATTTTTGGTGATGCAGCCTGATTTCGGCCAAGCTTCATTGGTGTTGTTTGGCTGGGGCGTGATGTATTTCGTAGCAGGTGCGCCGCTGTTTTTACTACTGGGCATGGCGGGTGCTGTCGTGTTCGCGGGCACGGTTGCCTATAATAATTCCGAACATTTCGCGCGCCGTATTGACGGATTTCTGTCCACCGACATCGACCCAACCACGCAGATGGGCTATGCCACCAACGCTATCCAAGAGGGCGGATTTTTCGGAGTTGGCGTGGGCGAAGGCCAAGTGAAATGGTCCCTACCTGACGCGCACACCGACTTCATTGTCGCTGTGGCTGCCGAGGAATATGGCTTGATCTTGGTGCTTGCGATCATCGGACTTTATGTGGTGATAACGGTGCGCTCTTTGCTGCGTTTGATGCGTGAACGCGATCCGTTTATCCGGCTGGCGGGCACCGGCCTTGCCTGCATGTTCGGCGTTCAAGCCATGATAAACATGGGCGTGGCTGTGCGTCTGCTACCTGCTAAGGGCATGACGTTGCCATTCGTTAGTTACGGTGGTTCGTCCCTAATTGCGGGCGGCATTGCTGTTGGCATGTTGCTATCTTTTACCCGCACCCGCCCGCAGGGCGAAGTGAATGACCATTTTGCACGACGAGGACATTAAACTATGGCCAAGGCGCCTTTACTAATTATTGCGGCAGGCGGCACGGGCGGACATATGTTCCCAGCCCAAGCCCTGTCGGAGGCCATGTTGCGCAAAGGTTGGCGGGTAAAGCTGTCAACAGATGCCCGTGGCGCGCGCTATACCAGCGGCTTTTCACATGCGGTCCAGATTGAAGAAATCAGCTCGGCGACTTTCGCGCGGGGCGGGGCATTGTCCAAGCTGATGGTGCCGTTTCGGGTGCTGGGTGGCGTGCTGGGCGCGACGTTCAAGATGATGCGTGATAAGCCGGCGATGGTTGTCGGCTTTGGCGGGTATCCTTCTATTCCTGCCGTGTCGGCGGCGTGGATTCTGCGCCGCCCACGTATGTTGCATGAACAAAACGGCGTGCTAGGCCGTGTGAACAAGTTGTTTGCCAAGCGCGTCAATGCGGTGGCCTGCGGCACATGGCCGACCGATCTGCCGCAGGGCGTCGAGGGTGAATTTACCGGTAATCCGGTGCGCGGCACGGTTCTTAGTCGGGCTGGTTCAGGCTATATCGCGCCGGGGGATTACCCGATGTCGATCCTTGTGATGGGCGGCTCGCAAGGGGCGCGCATTCTATCGGATGTGGTGCCTGAGGCGATCAAAAACCTGCCCGCTGATATGCGCGGTTACCTACGGATCGCGCATCAGGCCCGCGCCGAGGATCACAACCGCGTTGACACATTCTACGCCAGCCACGGCATCGCGGCTGAGGTCAAACCGTTCTTTGACGACGTGCCCCGCCGCATGTCCGAGGCGCAATTGGTCATCAGCCGAGCTGGTGCATCTAGCGTCGCCGACATCGCTGTGATCGGCCGCCCGTCTATCTTGATCCCTTATGCCCACGCCACAGGCGATCACCAAACCGCCAATGCGCGCGGGTTGGTCGAGGCCGAGGCCGCCGTTTTGATCCCTGAATCCCAGCTCGATGCAGCCTCTCTTGGGGCGCAAATCCAAGCCATCATAAATGACCCATCCGCCGCCAGTAAAATGGCACAGGCCGCACTTTCATGTAGCCGTGTAGACGCGACGGACCGTCTGGTCGAAATGGTCGAGAAAATCGCAGACACAGGACAAAAGCCATGAATGCATCCGCCACCAAACTTCCGCTTGATGTTGGAGCTATCCATTTTGTCGGCATCGGCGGCATTGGCATGTCGGGCATTGCCGAAGTGTTGTTGAACCACGGCTACCAAGTGCAAGGATCCGACCTAAAGCGCAGTAAAATAACTGACCGTCTGGAAAAGTTGGGGGCGGTGGTTTTTGAAGGCCAAAACGCCGACAATCTGGAAAATGCTCAAGTGATGGTCATTTCGTCGGCGATTAAACCGGGCAATGCCGAACTGGACGAGGCCCGCAAATGCGGCATGCCCGTTGTGCGCCGTGCCGAAATGCTGGCCGAATTGATGCGCCTGAAATCCAACGTGGCGGTGGCGGGCACCCATGGCAAAACCACCACGACGACCATGGTTGCGACGCTGCTGGATGCGGGCGGTTTGGATCCGACTGTGATCAACGGTGGTATCATTCACGCCTATGGATCCAACGCGCGGATGGGCGATGGCGAATGGATGGTGGTCGAGGCGGACGAGTCCGACGGCACCTTTAATCGGCTGCCCGCGACCATTGCGATTGTCACCAATATCGACCCTGAACATATGGAACACTGGGGCACGTTTGATGCGCTGCGGGACGGGTTCTACGACTTTGTATCCAACATCCCGTTTTATGGTTTGGCCGTGTGTTGCACGGATCATGCCGAGGTCCAGGCTTTGGTCGGCCGCGTCACCGATCGCCGCGTTGTCACCTACGGATTTAATGCACAGGCCGATGTGCGTGCGGTCAACCTTAGCTATAAATCCGGCATGGCGCACTTTGATATCGAGTTACACGCCGAGGACAAAGTGATCAAGGATTGCACCTTGCCAATGCCTGGTGATCACAATGTGTCCAACGCTTTGGCCGCTGTGGCTGTGGCGCGGCATCTGGGGATGAAGCTGGATGAAATCCGCACCGCGTTAAAGAATTTCGGCGGCGTGAACCGTCGCTTTACCCGCGTTGGCGTGGTGGATGGGGTGACGATCATCGATGATTACGCCCATCACCCTGTGGAAATTGCCGCCGCCCTAAAGGCCGCGCGTCAATCTACCGAGGGGCGGGTGATTGCGATGCACCAGCCGCACCGTTTTTCGCGTCTGCATGATCTGTTTGACGATTTCTGTGCCTGTTTTAATGACGCCGATATTGTCGGCATCTCGGATGTCTTTGCCGCGGGCGAAGACCCCATCGTGGGCGCGAACCGCGATGATTTGGTCGCAGGGTTAACCCGACATGGTCACCGTTTTGCGACCGTGATTGAGGATGAGGACGCGATGCTCACACTGATCAAAAGTGAAGCCAAACCTGGTGATATGGTGATTTGTCTTGGGGCGGGTACGATATCGGCTTGGGCCAACGCGTTGCCTGAACGCTTAAAGGGATAGCCGCATGCCTGACGCCCTAAAACGCCAACTTGGACTGGGTCTGCTGACGGCTTATGGCGTCGGGATCATGGTTGGGGCTGGCATTTATGTGCTGGTCGGGGTTGCGGCGGGTGAGGCGGGCGTTTGGGCGCCACTGTCGTTTCTTTTAGCGGCCATTGTGGCCGTACCAACGGCGCTTTCGTTTTCGGAACTGTCTGCCCGGATCCCAGAATCCGCAGGCGATTCATCTTATGTCGAAATCGGTTTGCGCCAGCATTGGTTGGCCTTGATCGTTGGTGCGATCAACGTGATTGCTGGCACCGTGGCCTCGGCGGCGGTGTTGCGTGGTGGGGTCGGATATCTGACCACCTTTGCGCCTGTGTCCTTTGAGGTTGCCGTGATCGGACTTGGCGTTGTCTTGACCCTGATTGCCATCATCGGGGTGCTCGAGAGCCTGACATTCGCGGCCATTTTGACGGTTGTCGAAGTGATCGGCCTTTTCATCATCATCTGGGTTGGCTTTGGGTCTGATCCGGTGGCCGATTGGCTGTCGCCACCGCCGCCTGCGTGGTCAGGCATTGCGGCTGCGTCGGTGTTTGCGTTTTTCGCCTTTGTCGGTTTTGATGATCTGGTCAATATGGCCGAAGAGGCCCGCGCGCCCGAGCGCAACATGCCCCGTGCGATTCTGATTTCGCTGGCGATCACCACCTTATTATACATGCTGGTCTCGATGGCGGCTGTGCGCACTGTGCCACAAGATTTGCTGGCCAACAGCACGCGCCCCTTGGCGCTGGTCTGGGAAACAGCCACGGGAAAACCCGCCACCTTCCTCGCGATGATTGCCGTTGCCGCAGCGCTGAACGGCGTGCTGGCGCAAATCGTGATGGCCAGCCGCGTCTTGTTCGGGCTTGGGCGCCGGTCGCCCAGTTTTGCCATTTTCCATCACGCACACCCGCGTTTTGGCACACCGGTTTTGGGGACCATTGTGATTGGCGCTGTGGTCATTCTTGCGGCCTTGACGTTGCCGGTGGCGGCCTTGGCTGAAATCACTACGATGGCGCTTTTGGTGGTGTTTGCGATTGTGAACGCGGCCTTGATTGGATTGAAACGCCACGAAGCACTCTCGCCGTTTGATGTTCCGGTTGCTGTGCCATGGTTTGGCGTTGTGGCTTGTGTCGGTGCACTCGCCGCCGCGGTGGGGGCGGCATTATGAGCCTATCTCTGGTGCTTTCCTGCCTCTGGGTGATCACGGCATCCGTCGTCGCGATGCTGCCAATGCGCCGCCAATTCGCGCCCGGCCTTATTCTGTTGCTTTGCGCGCCGGCTCTTTTGGTGTATCTCGGATATCAACACAACTCTTGGGTGGTTTTGGCCGCGGGCATCGCGATTCTGTCGATGTTTCGCCGCCCACTTATTCACCTGTTGCGACATTTGCTTGCCCGCCTGAAAGGACAGACATGACTCTCTCGCTGACCCTCGCCTTTATATGGGTGATCATTGCCAATGTGTCGGCCATGATCCCCAGCAAAGACAACTATTGGACGCGAGCCTATTTTCTAATAGGCGTCGGGGTGCCGTTGCTTGGCTATGTGACCTATGAAAGCGGGCCGGTTTGGGGGCTGATCTTCTTGCTGGCAGGCGCCTCTATGCTGCGCTGGCCGGTGGTCTATTTTGGCCGCTGGGTGAAAACAAAACTGGCTGGTTAAACCCTGCCCCTTCTTCTTGCCTAAAATACCTCCCGCGCGGAGCGCATATTTGCGCTTTATCCCCGTGCCAAAAGCAGGCACATAGTTTCCCTATGACACAGAATTTTCCCGCCGTGCGTGGCACCCTGACCGAAAACCGATCTTTAGATGATTTGACGTGGCTGCGTGTCGGTGGCGCGGCAGACGCGTTGTTTCAACCCGCGGACGTGGATGATCTGGCGGATTTTCTGCGCAACACTGCGCCCGAGACGCAGATTTTCCCAATGGGGGTTGGCTCCAACCTGATTGTGCGCGACGGTGGTATCCGTGCCGTGGTGGTGCGCATGGGACGTGGATTTAATCACATTGAAATCGACGGCGCCCACGTCACTGCGGGGGTGGCTGCGCTGGATGCTCATGTGGCGCGAAAGGCTGCCAATGAGGGGTTGGATTTGACCTTTTTGCGCACTATTCCCGGGGCCGTCGGCGGCGCTGTACGCATGAACGCGGGCTGTTACGGGTCCTACGTGGCGGATGTGTTCGTGTCGGCCAAGGCGGTCACGCGGGCAGGCGCGTTGGTGACGCTTACGGCTGACGATCTGAATTTCGCTTACCGCCAATCTGATTTGCCCGACGGCTGGGTTTTGATCGAGGCTACGTTTGAAGCCCCCACTGGAGAGGCCGAGGTGCTGAACCAGCGCATGGACGACCAAATCGCCAAACGCGACGCGACCCAACCCACCAAAGAACGCAGCGCCGGTTCTACTTTTCGCAATCCGGCTGGGTTTTCCTCGACCGGACAGGCCGACGACAGCCATGATTTGAAGGCTTGGAAGGTGATTGACGACGCGGGCTTGCGCGGATTTTCAATCGGTGGGGCGCAGATGAGCGAAAAACACCCGAACTTTATGATTAACACAGGTGGCGCAACTGCCGCAGATTTGGAAAAATTAGGCGAAGAAGTCAGAAAAAGGGTTTTCAAATCAAGTGGTTTGACATTAGAGTGGGAAATTATGCGGGTCGGTGAAACTATTTCCAAAGCCACCAGCTGAAATAATACATAAATGGGCCGAATAGGTCTGATAATAAGGGGTCGCAAAGACCCTCTAGGCAAAACACGAGGCGGGTATGTCGAGCAGGACAACCCCGAAAGTGGCGGTATTGATGGGCGGGCCTTCGCGTGAGCGTGAGGTGTCTCTCTCGACAGGGCAGGAATGCGCGGCGGCACTTAGGGCAACAGGATGTGAAGTGATCGAGGTGGACGCAGGTCCAGACCTCTGTGCGCGTCTGACAGAAATCAAACCTGACGTTGTTTTCAATGCATTGCATGGTCGCTTTGGCGAGGATGGTTGCGTGCAAGGTCTGCTCGAATGGATGGGCATTCCCTATACCCATTCCGGTGTTTTGGCTTCGTCCTTGGCGATGGACAAAGACCGCGCCAAGGCTGCGTTTGAGGCGGCTGGTTTGCCCGTTGTAAAAAGCATACTGGCCAGCAGCGCCGACGTTCAGTCTCGGCATGTGATGCCAACGCCATATGTGGTGAAGCCCAACAATGAAGGCTCATCGGTTGGTATTTATCTGGTCGACAAAGACGCCAACGGCCCACCCAAGTTATCCGATGACATGCCCGAAACCGTGATGGTCGAAGCCTTTGCGCCGGGCCGCGAGATGACCACCACAGTGTTGGGGGATCGCGCACTCGTCGTCACCGACATCCTGACCGACGGCTGGTATGATTACGACGCCAAATATGTCGAGGGTGGCTCAAAACATGTGGTGCCCGCTGACATTCCAAGTGAGATCACCGAGGCCTGTTTGGACTACGCTTTGCGGGCCCATAATGTGCTGGGATGCCGTGGTATGAGCCGCACTGATTTTCGCTGGGATGAGGCACGAGGCTTGGAGGGTTTGATCCTGCTCGAGACCAACACTCAGCCCGGTATGACGCCAACATCTTTGGCCCCTGAACAGGCCGCGCATGTGGGAATTTCCTTTGCGGATTTGACCCGCTGGTTGGTGGAGGATGCCTCATGCAACAGGTAGCCCAACCCATGACCGCGCCGCGCCGCGACCCTGCGCCTAGCCGGATTTCATATAAAATACAGCGCCTTATGCTGCGCTCAGGTTTCAAACGATTTTTGCGTGTTGGCGTTCCAGTGCTGGCGATAACCGCGACCATCGGCATCGTGTTGGCGGATGCAAATCGCCGCGAGGCGATTGAGTTGAAGGTCGCCGAGATGCGGCGCTCAATTGAGGAGCGCCCTGAGTTCATGGTCAAGCTGATGGCAATAGACGGGGCCAGCGATGCGGTAGCGGCTGATATCCGCGTTGGCTTGCCGCTCGAATTTCCAATGACGGCCTTTGATCTGGATCTGGAAGAAATGCGCGCCGCAATTGCGGCAATGGATGTGGTGGCCAGCGTTGATGTCATCGTGCGCAGCGGCGTGTTGCAAATCAATGTGGTCGAGCGCACCCCTTTGGTCGTTTGGCGCAGTTTTGAAGAAATTGTTCTGCTGGATGAGGGCGGACATCGCGTGGTGCCGATTACCAATCGCGCCGATTACCCTGATCTGCCGCTGATCGCAGGGCAGGGTGCGGATGAACACCTCAATCAAGCACTTGAGGTTTTCGCGGCAACCGGCCCCTTGGCGGGACGTGTGCGCGGGGTTGAACGTATGGGCGAACGGCGCTGGGATTTGGTGCTGGATCGAAGCCAACGTATTTTGTTGCCAGAGCAAAATCCAATTGCAGCCCTAGAACGGGTGATTGCGCTAAGCAAAGCGCAAGATCTGCTGGCACGAGATTTAACGATAATTGACATGAGAAACGGGCACAGGCCCACAATCCGCATAGCCGACAGCGCCATAGAAGAGCTGCGGCGGATTAGGGCGTTGAAATGAAGGACGAGCGTAATGAATGACCTATATGCAACCCAACGCGCAATGCGCAATATGCGCAAATTGGCTATGCAGCGTGGTGTTATCGCCATTCTGGATGTTGGCACATCCAAAATCGCCTGCCTTGTGCTGCGCTTTGATGGCCCTGACCAGTTCAGCGGCGGCGACGAAATCGGCTCGATGGCGGGGCAATCTGGTTTCAGGGTGATTGGCGCTGCGACCACACGGTCGCGCGGGGTTCATTTTGGCGAAGTTGACGCGATGCAAGAAACCGAACGCGCAGTGCGCACGGTCATTCAAGCAGCGCAAAAAATGGCGAACTTGCGGGTTGATCATGTGATGGCTTGTTTTTCAGGCGCACGGCCACGGTCTTATGGGCTGGCCGGTGCGATTGATCTGCAAGATAGTGTTGTGACAGAAAACGACGTTTCCCACGTGTTGGCGGCCTGTGATGTGCCTGATTTTGGCGAAGATCGTGAAGTGCTGCACGCCCAACCGGTGAATTTTGCATTGGATCATCGCTCGGGTCTGGGCGATCCACGCGGCCAGATCGGCAACCAATTGGCGGCTGACATGCATCTGTTGACGGTTGACGCCCATGTGGTTGGTAACCTGCTGCATTGCATCAAGCGCTGCGATCTCGAGGTGGCGGGGCTGGTTTCATCGGCTTACGCATCCGGCATTTCGGCGCTGGTCGAGGATGAGCAAGAGTTGGGTGCGGCTTGTATTGATATGGGTGGCGGCGCGACGGGCATGTCGATCTTTATGAAAAAGCACATGATCTATAGTGACAGCCTGCGCCTCGGCGGTGACAATATCACCTCTGACATTTCACAAGGTCTGCAAGTGCCAATGGCAACGGCTGAACGGATCAAGACATTCTATGGTGGTGTTATGGCCACGGGGATGGATGACCGCGATATGATCGAAGTCGGTGGCGACACTGGCGACTGGGAACATGACCGGCGCACCGTGTCACGGGCCGAGCTGATTGGCATCATGCGGCCACGGGTCGAAGAAATTCTGGAAGAGGTCCGTGACCGTTTGGACGCGGCCGGATTTGAGCATCTGCCAAGTCAGCAAATCGTGCTGACGGGTGGCGGCAGCCAAATTCCGGGGCTTGACGGATTGGCGACCAAAATTCTGGGTCAACAGGTGCGTTTGGGACGTCCGATGCGGGTGCAAGGCTTGCCACAAGCTGCCACAGGACCGGCCTTTGCGGCGTCCGTTGGACTGTGTTTGAACGCGGCTCAGCCGCAAGATGAGTGGTGGGATTTCGATATTCCTGTCGAAAAATACCACGCACGGTCGCTGAAACGCGCTGTAAAATGGTTCAAAGACAACTGGTAAACCGCAACATATAGGGAACATGGCAGAATCCTGCCGATTTTTGCATGTTTACCCCTACATTATGTAGGTTTTTAGCGTTTTATAGGTGACGAGTGCTTCATCTGTGGATAAGATCGTGGATAAGTAGGCAATCAATGGCTCAGTTAAGGGCCCCGGGGAACAACCCGGATACAACAAACAGGCGGATAGTTTAATGGCATTGAATTTTGTGGAGAACCAGCAGCAAGACCTGAAACCACGTATTACGGTTTTTGGGGTCGGCGGGGCTGGCGGTAACGCGGTTAACAACATGATCGAAAAAGAGCTCGACGGGGTCGAGTTCGTTGTGGCCAACACCGACGCGCAAGCGCTTCAACAAAGCAATGCACCTGCGAAAATCCAAATGGGTTTGAAAGTTACCGAAGGCCTGGGCGCCGGCGCGCGTCCAAGTGTTGGGGCTGCTGCTGCCGAAGAGACCATCGAGGGCATCGTTGATCATCTGGCAGGCGCGCACATGTGTTTCATCACCGCAGGCATGGGCGGGGGCACCGGCACTGGTGCTGCACCAATCATCGCACAAGCGGCCCGCGAATTGGGTGTTTTGACGGTTGGTGTTGTCACCAAGCCATTCCAGTTTGAAGGCAACAAGCGGATGCGTCAGGCCGAAGAAGGCGTTGAAGCGCTGCAAAAGGTTGTTGATACGCTGATCATCATTCCAAACCAGAACCTGTTCCGTCTGGCCAATGAAAAAACCACCTTTACCGAAGCCTTCTCGCTGGCCGATGATGTGCTGTACCAAGGTGTTAAAGGCGTGACTGACCTGATGGTTCGTCCCGGCCTGATCAACCTAGATTTCGCCGATGTTCGGGCCGTAATGGACGAAATGGGCAAAGCCATGATGGGCACAGGCGAGGGCGAGGGCGAAGATCGCGCGATCCAAGCCGCCGAGAAAGCCATTGCAAACCCACTGCTGGACGAAATCAGCCTGAAAGGCGCAAACGGCGTTCTGATCAACATCACGGGTGGTTACGATCTGACATTGTTCGAACTTGACGAGGCGGCCAACCGCATTCGCGAAGAAGTAGACCCATCGGCCAACATCATCGTTGGCTCCACGCTGGACACAGCCATGGAAGGCGTTATGCGCGTGTCTGTGGTTGCCACCGGTATCGATGCGGTTGACGTGAACTCTGAACTTCCAGTGCCTCGCCGCAGCATGGCCGAACCATTGGCCGCAACGGTTGCTGCACAAGCACCCGTTGTTCAGGAGCAAGCCGTAGAAGCGGCGCCAGTGTCCACTGAGCCTTCGTTCTTTGACAACGTGCAAACCGCAGCGGTTGAGCAGGGTGAAGACATCTTTGAGAGTGCATCGGATGATCTGCCACCGCCAGCATATCAGCCACAGATGACCGAGATGCAGCAGCATCCCGAAAGCATCGAAGCCGTTGAGGCCGACGTGTCTCAGTTTGTTGCGCCGCGCCCGCCAGTGGCTGGGTCTCCAACACCTGAAGCAATGGCGCGTTTGCAAGCTGCAATCGAAAACACACCCGCAGCCGAGGCTTCAGCACCTGTTACGCCTGCACCTGCGGCTGAAAAACCTCGCTTTGGCATCAACTCATTGATCAATCGGATGACGGGTCATGGCGACGAGGGTGCTGCACCGCAGGCGCAGACTCGCCGCGAGCAGCCACCAGTGCAAAGCCCAGTGGCAGGCGCTGAAATGGACCCAGAGCAGGAGCGGATCGAAATTCCGGCCTTCTTGCGTCGCCAGGCGAACTGATCTTTCATCACTTTTTAAGAATGAAGGCCCGCAGGATTGCGGGCCTTTTTCTTTGAATAACAACATCTTGCCAAGGGTTGGCCGGATCGCGGCGATTCCTCGCGCAGATGTAACAGAGATGTTTCAGTCGGTTGCAAAGCGTGTGTTGTTCCAAAGGTCCTGAGCAATTATTTCAAAGGCGTCGGATTCGCTTTGTTGTCCGTCGCATCATTTGAGGCAAGCCTTGCAGACAACGATCAAAACCGTCGCGACTTTTTCAGGTGTTGGCTTGCACACGGGGCAAGCTGTGCGCATGACGGTCCATCCGGCCTCGGCGCATTACGGCATTTGGTTTCGGCGCACGGATTTGTCGGGTGACACATTGATCCCCGCACGTTGGGACGCGGTAAGCGATTCTCGGCTTTGCACAAAAATTTCAAACCCAGCAGGGGCCACGGTCTCGACGATTGAACACATCATGGCGGCCTTGTCCGGCTGTGGCGTGCAAAATGTGCTGATTGAAATTGACGGCCCCGAAGTGCCGGTTTTGGACGGCAGCTCGGCTCAGTTTGTTGAGGCATTGGTTGCCGCAGGTCTGCAACGTCTCGACGCCCCCGTGCGCGCTATCGAGGTTTTGAAAACGGTTGAGGTGTCCAATGGGTTGGCCACCGCCCGTCTGGACCCCGCCGAAAGCCTGCATATTGATTTCCACATTGATTTTGAAGATCAGTCCACAGCGATTGGTCGCCAAGACAAAACATTAAACATGGCCAATGGCGCGTTTGTGCGCGAATTGTCCGACAGCCGTACCTTTTGCTTGAAAAAAGACGTTGAAATGATGCGTGACGCTGGCCTTGCGCTTGGTGGCACGGTTGATAACGCGGTTGTGGTTGATGGCGCTGATGTGCTGTCTCCGGGTGGTTTGCGCCATGCGGATGAAGCCGTGCGCCATAAAATGCTGGATGCTTTGGGTGACTTGGCACTGGCCGGTGCGCCACTGCTTGCCTGCTATACTGGGCGCCGCGCGGGGCATGCGTTGACCAACAAATTGTTGCGCAAGTTGTTCGCCACGCCGGGCGCATTTCGCATGGTGACCTGCGATGAATCGATGGCTGCGCGCCTGCCAGGTGTGGGTGTTCACCGCAAAGATTTACCAATCTTGGCATAAACCAAACCAAACCCATGAAAAAAGCTGCGTTAAAGCGTTTTGCACCAGAATTTTCTGTGCTAGATAGGGCAAAGCATTATGGGGTTTGGTATCAAATTCCACACAGGCATATGACGGGGTGGTCGGGTAATGGCACGCGGTAAAACACGCTTAGTAATGATCGGAATGGTGGCTGCATTGGCCATCACCGCAGGATGTTCCGGTCGCGGTCAGCAAAAAGAGCGCGCGATCGAATCTTACAGCGCTGAAGAGATCTATAAGCAGGCTGAGTTCAAATTGGAATCCGGTCGCAAGGTCAAAGTCAAAGATGCGGCACGCCTGTTTGGCGAAGTAGAGCGCCTTTACCCTTATTCTGAATGGGCCAAGCGTGCGCTGATCATGCAGGCCTTTACCTATCACAAAAACAAAGACTACGAAAACAGCCGGGCTGCCGCGCAGCGTTTCATCGACTTTTACCCAGCCGATGAGGACGCGGCCTATGCGCAGTACCTTTTGGCCATTTCCTATTACGATCAAATTGATGACGTGGGCCGCGATCAGGGGCTGACGTTTCAGGCGCTGCAATCCTTGCGCACCGTGATCGAACGCTATCCAGATAGCGAATATGCCCGCTCATCGATTCTTAAGTTTGATCTGGCGTTTGACCATTTGGCCGCCAAGGAAATGGAAATTGGCCGTTACTATCTGAAAAAGGGTAACTTTTCGGCGTCAATTAATCGGTTCCGTGTGGTGATTGAGCAATTCCAAACCACGTCGCACACCGCTGAGGCACTGCACCGTTTGGTTGAGGCCTATCTTTCGCTTGGTTTGGATGCCGAGGCGCAAACTGCGGGTGCAATTTTGGGTCACAACTTTAAATCAACCGAATGGTACACAGATTCGTATCGTCTGTTGACCGGCCGTGGGCTGGAGCCAAAATTACGTGGCAAAAATTGGTTGTCGACAATTTATCGTCAAATGATCAAGGGCGAGTGGCTCTGATCTAGACGCGTCTGGGAGGACCAATGCTCAGAAGCCTCGATATTCGAGATATTCTTATTATTGACCGACTGGAACTTGCGTTTCAGTCGGGCTTGAACGTTTTGACCGGCGAAACCGGTGCCGGCAAGTCGATCTTGCTGGATTCGCTTGGCTTCGTGCTGGGTTGGCGCGGGCGGGCTGAATTGGTGCGCAGTGGTGCGGCACAGGGCGAGGTCACGGCGGTGTTTGAGCTGCCTGACAATCACGCGGCATGTGCCGTGTTGCAAGAGGCGGGCATTCCGTTTGATGGCGAGTTGATCATGCGCCGTGTGAACACCGCTGAGGGGCGCAAAACCGCTTGGGTCAATGATCGCCGTGTCTCGGGCGAGGTGCTGCGATCACTTTCGGCCCATTTGGTCGAGCTGCACGGGCAATTCGATGATCGTGGATTGCTGAACCCACGCGGTCACATGACGCTTTTGGACGAATTTTCCAACCTTTCCAAAGATCTGGCCGCAATTGGCAAGCAGTGGCGCAATGTGGCGCAGGCCCGCAAGGTGTTGGCCCAAGCCGAGGCAGATCTTGCGGCAGTGCAGGCAGAAGAAGAGTTTCTGCGCCACGCTGTGGAAGAGTTGGACGCACTGGACCCGCAGCCTTTGGAAGAGGCCAAACTGGACGCTGAGCGCCGCCAGATGCAGGGGGCCGAGCGTATCCGCGAGGACATCGTAAAGGCCAGTGCGGCGGTTGGCTATGAAGGTGCCGAGGGGCAGGTGACAGACGCCACCCGTTGGCTGGAAGGCGTGGTGGAGCAGGCCGACGGCAGTCTTGGCGCGCCGCTGGATGCTTTGCTGCGTGCGCAGGATGCATTGGCGGATGCGCATCAAGGTATCGAGGCGGCATTGTCTGCTTTGGCCTTTAACCCGATCGATTTGGAACAATCCGAAGAGCGTTTGTTTGCGATCCGTGCTTTGGCCCGCAAACATGAGGTCGCGCCGGATGATCTGTCGGATTTTGCCGACGGGTTGCGGGGTAAAATTGCCGCCTTGGACCGCGGGGCAGGGGATGTGGCCGATTTGCAGACCGCGTTGGTTAAGCAAGAACAGCTCTATGCTGAAAAGGCCACCAAACTGACGGCCAAGCGCCAAAAAACGGCGCGTGGTTTGGACAAGGCGATGGCGGCAGAGCTTGGCCCGTTGAAAATGGAGCGCGCGGTTTTCACCACCGAAGTGAGCGAAGCCGTGGCCGGACCGGATGGTCAGGACTCCGTCGTGTTCACCGTTGCTACAAACCCCGGCGCGCCTTCTGGGCCGTTGAACAAAATCGCCTCCGGTGGCGAGCTTTCGCGATTTTTGTTGGCACTGAAGGTCTGTTTGACCCGCGAAATCAGCGGCGTCACAATGATATTCGATGAAATCGACCGCGGGGTCGGCGGGGCCACAGCCGATGCCGTGGGCCGTCGATTGGCGGATTTGGCCAAGGGGGCGCAAATATTGGTGGTGACCCATTCGCCGCAGGTAGCCGCCAAAGGCGCACATCATTGGCGGGTCGAGAAACATGTGACCAAGGGGCAAACCATTTCAGGCGTGGTGCCGCTTGACACTGCAATGCGCGTTGATGAAATTGCCCGAATGTTGTCGGGTGATACGGTCACGGAGGTTGCACGCGAGGCGGCCAAATCATTGCTTGAAACTGGCGTGTAGAAAAATACAGTGCAGAAAAAATTCAGGACAGCCATTTGATGTTTAGCACTGAATACAGTGTGCCATTGCCACCCAACGAACTATCCTGAATTCCGGTAAACCGGAGAAAATGATTTTTGAACATTCATTTCTCATAACGAGAAATGCGAAATCCTATAAAAG
This sequence comes from Marinosulfonomonas sp., assembly GCA_033851955.1. Classification (GTDB taxonomy): domain Bacteria; phylum Pseudomonadota; class Alphaproteobacteria; order Rhodobacterales; family Rhodobacteraceae; genus Profundibacter. Next base: position 99,257 of record JAWSVK010000020.1, on the reverse strand, counting down.
TGTTACGGGTTTGCAGCGAGTATCTGTATACCGTTCTTCAATATAACAAACATGCACAGGGCGGCGCTGAGTCGTCATACCCCAAATAGGGTAAAGGTTGATTTTTTATAAATATTTTTCGACTTGGGGCAGAATTTCCGGCCATTTCTTGAAGAATACTAACTGGCCGCAATCCTCGAATTCGGTGAAATTGATCCACGGGTGCTTAGCTTGAAATTCGCGTAAAGTCTCTTTGGGGACCTGCGGATCTTGCAGGCCACTAAAGCAAAAGAGCGGCAAAGTGTTGCGGGCACTGACGATCAACGGAGTCCAGTCGGTGCGTTCTTGCAGCAGGACTTCGGCGGCAAATACATAATGTGCTGAGTGGGTCTCTGACAGGCAGACTTCGGAGCCACAGACCATTGCCTCATAGACCTCTGGATTTTCGAACGTGGCGACATCGGCGGCAGAGGTCCCGAACACCGCATGCACAAATTTGCGTTTTCCCAACCGGCGAGCCAGCGAAAAACCGGCCTTGACCATAAAGGGCAATAGATGTGGCGTGTAGCGGGCGCTGGCCATAATAAAGCGGTGCCATTTCGCCATACGTTCGTATTGTTCAGCCCTGTCCAAGGGAAAGTTCCCGGCTGTGACAAATAGGGCTTTCAAGCGGCCTGGATAAAGCCTGTGAAAATCCAACGCATAATAAACGTCCCCCCCCAAAGTGAGTACGGGAAACGTATCGATCCCAAGATGGGTCAGCAATTCGTTTAGGTCATGGGCGATGATTTCAGTTGGCGGCTGCTTTTTGGGCAGCGAGGTTGAATTACCATAGCCGGCGCGGATCGGCACGATGATTTTGATCCCGCGCCGTTCGGCCTCAGCCTCGGCAGAGGCGGGCCAGCGCACCAGCCCATAATCTTGGTGGTAATACACCATTGGTTTTCCAGCCGGATCACCCAAGATCAGATATTCCATTTTCCGTCCATCGCGCAGGGTGATGGACTGATAGGGGCGCGGTTCCAGATATTCGGTGCCGGTGCTTAAGGGGTGGGCTTGGGTTGCCATATCTTCAGTAAAACTGGTGATGTCCATCATCGACAGCGCCAAGCGTACAAGTTCAGTCTGTGATCTGGTTTCCGTTTTGCCAAGGATGGATTTCAACTGGGCTCTGACGGTGTCGATCGAGCGGTTGCGCGCGTCAGCGATCTCACGTGGGCTGAGGCATTCCGTCAGGGCCTGAACCACTTCGATCTCTGCATCTGTCAAAGCAAAGGCAGATTTCAGCAATGCGTCAAACCCATCAGGCCAGCTGACCTCGCTTGAGATGGCCACCACCAATGGTGGCTCGTCCTGTTGGCGCAGTGTTTGCAACTGAAAAATCACCAGACGTTGTGATTCCAGCAGGCGGGTACGTAAAACGGCAGAAGTGTCGCTGTTGCTCATCAACATGGTGGCTGTTTGATGTTCCAGATCGCGCAGATCAGCGGGCTCAATAGGTAATTCCGACAGCTTTTGACCCGTCTTGATGTTCAGGACGGCTTCGGCGGCGTGGTTCACATCGATAAAGCGCAAATCACGGCCGATCAAAAAAGCGGCTGATTTGTCGACATTGGCCAGATGGCTCACTTGTTCTGAATTGTCACCCAATTTTTCAAGCAGTTTATCCGCGCGGATAAAATGGCTGGCGTATTCGGCATCAAGATCGACATTGATTAGAGTGCCATTGGCCCCTTCACGCAAAGGGCGGATCATCGTCTCCCAATGGTCGAGCAATTCTTCATAGCGCATTGGGTCCATGGCGACCTCGTAGAGGCGATCAATCACTTCATCGCGCACTTCGGGCGAGATTTCAGATTTTGGTTTGTCTCTGTGGCCGTGCATGTAGCGCTTTACCTGTTTATGAATTCGATTTTATTTCGTGATCTCTGCGCATACGAAACTGCAGCCCAATTTGGGCGCGGCAATTGCAAAGGTGAATTGAAATGGATTTTTTTGAACCAACTAATAGGTATTGCTAGCATTATTTGGGCGGAGGACCAATCAGATTTGACCAATGTTTCAAATTATAGCAATAAAACCCACCTTGGCGATAGAAGTCAGTCGACCCTCACAACTTTGGCGGGATTTAGCATGTTTTTTGGATCAAGTGCTTGTTTTAATTCACCCATCACACCCCAGGCATCGCCATGTTCAGCCTGCATATAACCCAGTTTTCCCATTCCGATACCATGCTCACCCGTGGCTGTGCCGCCCATTTCCAGCGCCCGTTCGACCATCCGGTTTGATAGGCCTTTGGCGATTTCCATCTCGGCTTTGTTGCCCGGTTCGACCAATAGGATCGCGTGGTAATTGCCATCGCCAACGTGGCCCAGAATGGGGCCTTGAAGGCCGCTTTGGGCGATGTCATGGCGGCTGGTTTCCACCGCTTCTGCCAGACGCGAAATTGGTACGCAGACGTCTGTGACCACCGCCGTTGCGCCTTTTCGCAGGGCCAAGCAGGCGTAATAGGCTTTGTGGCGCATGTCCCAAAGCGCTGTGCGTTCTTCGGCTTTTGACGACCACTTGAACCCCGTTCCCCCCATGTCCTCAACAATCTCGCCAAACTGCGTGGCCTGTTCTGCGACGCCTGCGTCTGATCCGTGGAACTCGACCATAAGGTGTGGCACTTGGGGCATGTCAGCGTTTGAATAAGCGTTGCACGCGCGTGTGGTTTCGGCGTCAATGAACTCGATCCGTGCCATTGGGATGCCCATTTGGATGGTGGCAATGACCGCATTGACCGCAGCATCGATAGCCGTAAATGAACACACCGCCGAGGACACCGCCTCGGGTTGGCCTTGTAGCTTCAGCGTCAACTCGGTGATGACTCCAAGCGTGCCTTCTGCCCCCACAAACAGCGCCGTCAGATCATAGCCTGCCGATGATTTGCGCGCCCGTGACCCGGTGCGGATGATGCGCCCATCGGCCAGCACGACCTCAAGCGCCAAAACATTGTCACGCATGGTGCCGTACCGCACTGCTGTGGTGCCGCTGGCCCGTGTCGAGGCCATGCCGCCGAGCGAGGCGTTGGCCCCCGGGTCAACCGGAAAGAACAGCCCCGTGGCGCGCAATTCCGTGTTCAATTCCTCGCGGGTTAAGCCGGGTTGGATCACCACATCCATGTCCTTGGCGTTCACGGTCAGGACACGTTTCATTTGCCCCATGTCGATGGTTATGCCTCCCAGAACAGCAGAGGTGTTGCCCTCAAGCGAGGTGCCAGCGCCATAGGGTATAACGGGACAATCATTTGCAACGCAGGTCTTCACGATCTGCGATACCTCGTCCGTGTTGCGCGGATAGGCCACGGCATCAGGCGGGGCAGCGGCGAAATGGGTTTCGGATGCACCATGCGCTTCGAGATCGGACTTGGATAGGGTCAAACGATCGCCTAAGAATGAAAGTGCTTCGATTGCTGATTGAATGGTCATACTGGCCCCGTTTTCAAAGTTGAACGCAGATTAGACGATGCTGTGAGGCTGTGAAAGGCCGCAAACGCCAAAATGGGATCAGGCAGGATGAGTGCAGAGAAAACAGCGGTGACACGCATTGTGCAAGAGATGCGCGACGGTGTGATACAGGCAAGGCGGGTGATGCGCAGCCATGGCCCCAGTCAGGTGCAATTCTGGTTTATAGCTTTGGCAATTGGCATCGCGTCGGGCTATGCGGCGCTGGGGTTTCGGAAAGGGATTAGTGCGCTGCAAAGCTGGCTTTATGGGGCCGAAGATTTACATATGCTGCATTCGTTTGCGGGGACGCTGCAATGGTATTGGGTGTTGGTGATCCCGATTGCAGGCGGGTTGGTTGTCGGGTTGATCTTGAACAGGTTTACCGATGACGGAGCGGTGCGTTCAGTGGCGGATGTCATCGAGGGGGCGGCGATGCACGACGGGCGGGTCGAGCAAAAAGAGGGTCTTGCCTCAGCCGTGGCGTCAATGATCACACTGGCATCAGGCGGGTCTTCTGGGCGCGAGGGGCCAGTGGTGCATTTGGCGTCGGTTATCTCCAGCTGGGTTTCCAACCGCATCCACGCCAATGGCATTACCGGGCGCGACCTGTTGGGTTGTGCGGTGGCGGCGGCGGTTTCGGTGTCGTTCAACGCGCCGATCGCAGGTGCGTTGTTCGCGCTTGAGGTGGTTTTGCGCCATTTTGCTGTGCACGCTTTTGCGCCGATTGTGATTGCATCAGTGGCGGGCACGGTGATCAGCCGCGTGCATCTGGGTGATGTGACGGAATTTAGCCTGCCCGTGGGCGGCGCCTTGGCATTTTATGTCGAGTTGCCGGCGTTTTTGATGCTTGGGGCTGTCTGTGGTGTTGTGGCTGTGTTGCTTATGAAATCAGTGTTTTGGGCAGATGATCTGGGCAGCTATTTCCAAGCCAAGACCAAAATGCCACGTTGGCTGCGGCCGGCGGTGGCTGGGGCGATGCTTGGCACTTTGGCGATTGGTTTCCCGCATATTATTGGGGTTGGCTATGAAACCACGTCGCGGGCGCTGACGGGTGATTTGCTGTTTTACCAAGTGATTGTGTTCGCGGTGCTTAAGGTGGTTGCCGTGTCGATCACCATGGCAGGTCGCATGGGCGGTGGAATATTCTCGCCATCCTTGATGGTGGGGGCGCTGACAGGATTGGCGTTTGGCTTAATCGCGACTGCGATTTTTCCAAATGTGTCGGGGTCAGAAACCATCTATGCGCTGGCGGGTATGGGTGCTGTTGCGGCGGCCGTGTTGGGCGCGCCGATCTCGACCACGTTGATTGTGTTCGAGTTGACGGGCGATTGGCAAACCGGTTTGGCGGTGATGGTGGCCGTGTCACTGTCCACGGCATTGGCCAGCCGGATGGTGGATCGGTCGTTCTTTTTGACCCTGCTTGAACGGCGCAATGTTCATTTGGCGGCGGGACCGCAGGCCTATCTTTTGTCGATGTGCCGCGTGGCCAGCGTGATGCGTGAAAAAGGCGGCGAAGGGGCCGCGGATGAAGATGCTTGTTGGCAGCTGATCGGGCAGGGCACTTATATTGATGGCAATGCTACGTTGGAGCAAGCTATGCCGCTGTTTGACACCACGGCGCATATGTTCATTCCGGTTGTGACGTTGGGCGGCGAGGGGGATGCGCCCGAGCTGTGGGGGGCGTTGTTTCAAGTGGATGCATTGCGCACCTATAATCGCGCATTGGCGGCGGTCACAGCCGAGGAGCACTCCTAAACGGGCCGCTCATCACGCGCTGCGTTCTTCGCTCGATAGCGGCCTAGAGTGGCGAATGAAGAAAGCCGTAAGGCTTGATGAATTTTGCGCGGCTACAGTTCTTCCACTGTCACCAGCTTTGGATCAAACGCCAAATAACCCTTTATCTGCGCAACGCCATCCAACGGGTTTTCATATGACCAAACCGCGTTCTCCAAAACCACACTTTTGGTTTGAATCGAGTGGTAGCTTGCGTCACCCTTATGCGGGCAATGGGTCGATTTTGAGGTTGAATCCAAAAACGCCATCGCAATATCGCTGCGCGGAAAATAGATAACTGGTTTGTAATCGCCCTCAACCAATTCCAGCGCGTCATTGCTTTCACCCAAAACCGCGCCGCCAGCTCTGACGACCCATTTGGTGTTGGCTTTGCTGATTTTGATATGATCTGACATGTGTTGCGCCCCTTTGACGGTTGGTGAACAGCGACCCTAACACATCCGTTTAGCAAATTGCACGCTACAAAGTAGCACAGGCACAAACCAACCAATCGCGCACATCGCGCTCAACCAGCGGCCCCAGAAGTTCAAGTGTTTTGGCGTGGTAGGCATTTAGCCAATCGCGCTCGCCAACACTGAGCATTTCCACAGAAATCAAATGCCGGTCTATCGGCACATAGGTCAATGTTTCAAAGGTCAACATTTCGCGCTTATCGGCGCCTTTCAGGGGCGGAGCCTGTTGCACCACAATTAGGTTTTCGATCCGGATACCAAAGGCGCCTTCACGGTAATAACCGGGCTCATTTGACAGGATCATGCCTGTTTCAAGCTTCACGTCGGAAATCTTGGAAATGCGCTGCGGGCCCTCGTGAACCGACAGGTACGAGCCAACCCCGTGCCCCGTGCCGTGATTGAAATCCAGCCCCGCCAACCACAAAGGATACCGCGCCAATGGGTCCAGATCGCGGCCCGCCAAACCGTTTGGAAAGCGCGCCCGTGATATCGCAATCATACCTTGCAGAACGCGGGTAAAGCAGGCCTTTTCCTCAACTCCTACGTCGCCCACAGCCACTGTTCGGGTGATGTCGGTGGTGCCGTCCTGATATTGCCCTCCACTGTCGATCAACAGCATCTCACCAGAGCTTACAGAACGGTTGCTGTCTTCATTGACACGGTAATGCATGATCGCACCGTTGGGGCCAGCCCCGCAAATTGTCTCAAAACTGATCTCGCGCAATGCGTTGCCGGCCGTGCGAAACCCTTCAAGCTTTTGCACCACCTCAATTTCGGACAATTCACCTTTATTGGCCTCGCGATCCAGCCAAGCCAAAAATCGCACCATTGCCACCCCGTCGCGCAAATGCGCTGCGCGTGCGCCAGCGATCTCGGTCAGGTTTTTGCAAGCCTTTGGCAGGACGCAAGGGTCTTGGCCGCCAACAACCTCAATCCCCGCGTCGCGTAAAATGTTGCCCACTTTAATAGGGGCGGTGTCCTGATCGACTCTTACAGGGCCTTTCAGGGCCTGTAATGCAGAGGTAAACGCGTCCCAATCCTGCAGCAAAATGTCAGGCCCAAACGTAATATCGTCAGCTTTCTCAGGGGTGGTGAACAGGTCAACTTTGCCGTCAACCTGTAGGATGGCAAAGGCCTGCACAACCGGGTTGCGCTCAACATCGCTGCCACGAATATTGAGCAACCAACAAATGCTGTCAGGCAGGGTGATCACGGCGGCCTGTTCCCCGTTTGCAGAAATTGCCTTTGCAAGCCGTGTGCGTTTGGCCAAAGATGTTTCGCCCGAAAATTCAATGGGATGGTCGATGATCTTGCCATTGGGCATTGCAGGACGATCCGTCCATATCCGGTCCACCAGATTGTCACAGGGACGCATGGAAATGCCGCTCCCCACCAACTGCTTTTCCAACTTGTCCAATTCGGTTTGAGTGTGCAACCAAGCATCAAACCCGACAGTACCGCCCTGCGGTAATGCCTCTTTCAACCAATCTCCTAATTGGTTTTCAGGCCAATCAACCGGCGTGAAATGCGCCAAATCAACCTGGGTTTTTATCTGGGTTCGGTAGCGCCCATCAACGAAAACACCTGCCTGTGTCGCCACAACTGCACAAAATCCCGCCGATCCAGTAAAGCCCGTCAACCAAGACAGGCGCGCATCCCTTGGGGCAACATATTCGCCTTGATGCGCATCGGCGCGGGGCACCAAAAACCCGTCCAACGCATCGGCTGTCATTTGCGCCCGCAACAACGCCAGCCGCTTTAGCCCCTTTTCGGGCCGCGATGTCACCTCAAAGCTTTGAAACATCCCTTGCCCTTCTTCTTTTTTAAAATATCCCCGCCGGAGGCATTAAAAATAAAGCCCAGCGTCAGCTGGCCCGTTTCATACCCATCACCCGAGCGCGAGCGCGCGGATCACTGTCAAACAGTGACGCCAATTGTTCAGTCATTGCACCGGCCAATTGCTCGACATCAGTGATGGTCACGGCGCGGTCGTAATAACGGGTTACGTCGTGACCAATACCGATCGCCAGCAGTTCAACGGCTTTGCGTTTTTCGACCATCGCAATCACGTCGCGCAGGTGTTTTTCCAAGTAATTTGCGGGGTTAACTGACAGTGTGGAATCATCCACTGGCGCGCCGTCCGAAATCACCATCAGAATTTTGCGCGCCTCTGGGCGGCCAACCATGCGACGGTGCGCCCATTCCAGCGCCTCGCCATCTATGTTTTCCTTTAGCAGACCCTCTTTCATCATCAAGCCCAGATTGGGCCGCACCCGGCGCCAAGGCGCGTCGGCAGATTTATAGATGATGTGGCGCAGATCATTCAAACGACCCGGCGTTTGCTCGCGCCCGCTTGCCAACCATTGCTCGCGGCTTTGGCCGCCTTTCCATGCCCGTGTGGTAAAGCCCAAAATCTCGACTTTAACCTGACAACGCTCCAAGGTACGCGCCAAAACATCGGCACAGATCGCCGCAATAGAGATCGGACGCCCGCGCATGGACCCTGAATTGTCGATCAACAGGGTCACACATGTGTCGCGAAATTCAGTGTCTTTTTCCTGCTTGAACGACAGTGGCGTGGTCGGGTTGGCAATCACCCGCGCCAGGCGACCCGCATCCAACGTGCCTTCTTCCAGATCAAATTCCCATGAGCGGTTTTGCTGGGCCTGCAAACGGCGCTGCAAACGGTTCGCCAGCCGTGACACGGCGCCTTTTAATGGCTCCAGCTGTTGGTCCAGATAAGCGCGAAGCCGCTCCAATTCTGCGGTTTCGGCCAAATCTTCGGCGCGAATTTCTTCATCGTAATCAGTGCTATAGACCTGATAGTTCGGATCAGCATCTGAAACAGGGGCAGGGGCCGGAGGCTCCATCGGGGCGTCGCCTTCGGGCATTTCTGCCTCTTCGCCTTGTTCCATTTCGGCCATGTCATCCATCGACACTTGCGCTTGGGATTGGTCTTGTTGCTCGTCTTGGGACTGCTCTGGGTTGGCGTCGGCGTCTTCCTGTTCTTGGTCTTCGCCTTGACTGTCTGGGTTTTCGTCCTCGTCTTCACTGTCTTCGGCCTGATCGTCGGATTTATCATCCTCATTGTCAGGATCATCGCCCAATTGATCGGCATAGCCCAGATCGGCAATCACTTGGCGTGCAAACTTGGCAAAGTCAGCTTGATCGGCCAGCGAGTCTTGCAATTCCGTCAGCGTGCCGCCAGCCTTTTCGGTCATAAAATCTTGCCACAGCTCCATCACGTTTTGCGCGCCCTCAGGCAGGTCGCGCCCCGTCGCCAAATGGCGCACCAGATAACCCGCTGCCGCCGCCATAGGGGCGTCGATTTGCGTGGTGATTTGGCTATAGCCGCGTTTTTCGGCTTCAACAGCGATTTTGGCGTCAATATTGCCCAAGGTGCCGGGCATTTCGCGGGCGCCGACCGCCTCACAACGGGCGTTTTCCATAGCTTCGTAGATACCACGGGCCAGATCACCTTGGGGCGCATAGCGTGCGTGGGTGGTTAGGTCGTGATGCTTGTGACGCAGGGCGAGCGCATCAGCGGTACCGCGGGCCAGCAAAACCTCGTCGCGGGTCATGCGGCGCGTCACTTGGGGCAGGCGTACTGTGTCTGCCGTGGCGCCTGCTGGGTCCACCGTAAAGGTGACTGACAATTCTGAGTCATCGGCCATCACTTTGGTGGCTTCGGCCAATGCCTTTTTAAACGGATCAGCGGGGTTATCGGTTGGTTTGTTCATTGCGGCGGCCAATCGTTGTAATTTGTTCGTGTATCCATCCAATGACCAAACCCAAGTGAGTCAGTCAGGGCATTGCAACTTTGAAACTCTAAAGCATAAAAGCCCGCAAACGGATCACATAATTTCGTAGTACAAGTTTCCAGATCATAACCATTCAAGATATTGCGGTCTATCTCCTTGAGAAATTCATGGCTATGCGTAATGACATATCCACGCCCTTCTCTGTGATTGTACCCTGCAGGTGCTTCGAGATCTGTAGCCATACGGATCGAAAAGCGCCGACGGTCTACAAAATTCTTGCCAGTTGCATCTTCTGAATAGTGAGGGGACGCTCCATAGCGTTCGAAAGGATATTCTGCTGCGAAATACAGTGCGGCACAGAATCTTAGGGGTGTATCTGAAATAATTGCAGCAGGATCAATATTACTTTGCGTCGCTATCTGCGCTGTAGGAAGAGGAACCTCTGCCCGGAGGTCGGTTGAAGTTAACAGCGCAAACAAGCCAACGACTACGAACACCCGCGCCAACTCCGGTGTGGGGCTGAAGCGCCAAGTCAGATTTTTGTCAGGCCTGTTCATCGTTCAAGTCCCAAAAGAATGCATGGCAATCTGAACACCTGTAGCGACATGCTTTAAATCGGCATATGGTTGGCCAGCCTATCAGTCCAAGATGCATTTCATTGTCCTTACCTGATGGTGCCCTCACCCCATGCTCATGCTGGCCGCTGATTCCGGCAGTTCCTCATCGAAACAACGCTGATAGAATTCGGCAACCGTTTGGCGCTCAAGTTCATCACATTTATTCAGGAACGACAGACGGAACGCATAGCCAACGTCGCGGAAGATTGATGCGTTTTGGGCCCATGTGATCACTGTGCGTGGCGACATCACTGTCGACAAATCACCGTTCATAAACGCCGTGCGGGTCAGGTCGGCGAGGGTCACCATCTGGCTGACGGTTTTGCGCCCGCTGTCGGTGTTGTAAACGGGGTTCTTTGACAACACGATCTGGGTTTCAGCGTCATGCGACAGGTAGTTCAATGTCGCCACCAATGACCAACGGTCCATCTGGCCCTGATTGATCTGTTGGGTGCCGTGATAGAGCCCTGTGGTGTCACCCAAGCCAACCGTGTTGGCGGTCGCAAACAGACGGAACTGCGGGTGCGGGGTGATGACTTTGTTTTGGTCCAGCAGGGTCAGTTTGCCGTCCACTTCCAGCACGCGCTGGATCACGAACATCACATCGGCACGGCCCGCGTCATATTCGTCAAACACGATGGCGGTGTTGGTGCGCAGCGCCCATGGCAGGATGCCCTCTTGGAATTCTGTGACCTGTTTGCCGTCACGCAATTTGATCGCGTCCTTGCCGATCAGATCGATCCGGCTGATGTGGCTGTCCAGATTGACGCGCACACAGGGCCAGTTCAAACGACTGGCGACTTGTTCAATATGGGTGGATTTACCCGTGCCGTGATAGCCTTGGATCATCACGCGGCGGTTGTGTGAAAAACCTGCCAAGATGGCCATCGTAGTGTCTGGGTCGAATTTATAGGTCGGGTCCCGTTCTGGCACGCGGTCGCTGGCCTCGGAATAGCCTTTGACCACCATGTCAGTGTCGATGCCGAACACCTCGCGGACTGAAATTTCCATATCTGGTTTGCCGTTGGTTTCCATCGTCATATCCGCTTCTTTATTTACAAATAGGGTTCGCCCATTCGGGCCTTGGAGTGTTGGTGCATTAATTTTGCGCCCTGTGCAAGAGAGGCAGGCGGGGAAATGCTTCAATTCCACACCAAAGCGTGATTCCTACTTTATCGATGGCAATGGTATGATGGGTGAAACGATAAAGGAGAACGTGATGAACCGACGTATGATGATGACCTCTGGTCTTGCAGCCGCCGCCTTTGGGATTGGCACACTGCCTATGGACGCTGCAAGTGGCACGTTTGAAGTGACGCGCAGCGACGAGGACTGGCGCAGCCGTTTGACGCCGTTGCAGTATAAGGTCATGCGTCATGAGGATACCGAGCGGGCGGGGTCCTCGCCGCTGGATAAGAATTACGCGGCGGGCATCTATATATGTCGCGGTTGCGATTTGCCGCTGTACCCATCGAAAACCAAATTTGATTCCGGCACGGGTTGGCCCAGCTTTTGGAAGCCCCTAAACGGTGCGGTTGGCACCAAACCGGACAACACTTTGTTCAGCAAACGAACCGAAGTGCATTGCCGCCGTTGTGGCAGCCACTTGGGCCACATCTTTGATGACGGACCAGCTCCAACCGGCAAACGCCACTGTCTGAACGGCGTGTCGTTGAAGTTTATCGCGGCCTAATTTTGGGGCCCTGCTAAGCGCCGTTGCGCTTTACGGGGCCTCGATCATATCGACCCGCGTTGCATGGCGACCGCCTTCGAACTCTGCGTTCAAAAAGGCGTCGACGATATCAAGCGCCAGCCCTTCACCGATCACGCGCACGCCGATTGCCAGCATGTTGGCGTCATTATGTTGGCGGATCATGCGGGCGGAAAATGTATCACAACAGGTGCCGCAACGAATGCCTTGCACCTTGTTTGCGGCCATCATGATACCTTGGCCCGTGCCGCACAGGATGATTCCAAACGCACAATCACCCGAGGCCACACGCTCAGCGGCGGCTTTGCCGTGCAGCGGGTAATGGGTGCTTTGCGTGGTTGTGGGGCCAATGTCGACCACTTCCCAACCCAGCGCGGCGATATGATCGGCGATGGCCTGGCGGGTCTGAAGGGCAGAGTGATCGCTGGAGAGAACGATGCGTTTGTTGGTGGTCATGGGGTGTCCCGTTCTTAGTGTCTGTTGGCCGATTGCCCGAGGTTGGGCAGGTGAGCATTGCTGCATGAAACTTGAGGGGAGCATGATACCACAGGCCTTGCGGGCGTCCACCCCAAGGGGTGGGTTTTTGTGGTTGTTCCCATGCTATTGGGCAATCGGAAATGAAAGCAGGGGGGACCAGCTCTGTGCGAGACAGGGCCACAATAAAGTAACTAGATAACATCCAAAATTATATTCAGGCCCTGCTTCAGGCTTGAGTTTGCACGCTGTTAATGAAGGTTATTCAAACCTTCGTAGAATACCATTATTGTTTTGGCACCAAATAGCACGGATAGGTTTTTTGTATCCTTTGCGTTCGTGTCTTCACGCGCAAACTACACCTACGCATTGCTTCTTTGTTGGCACTCTCCTGTGAACTATAACCCGCGACCCAGTCTACATACCCGGCATCGTTTGTGGCAATTGCGTTGTATTTGTCCGCGCTTCTTAAGTTGCGTAGCGCTTTTGTGCTGCTCTTGCTCAGTGTCGCTTTATGCCTTTCCACATACCCTTTCGGTGTGAGAACCGCGATTATTTTACAAGCAGGCCCAGCGACCAAATACGTAGAACAGTTTTTGAGGGCATATTCGCGCGCAGTTCTTAGAGTTCCATGCCCATCGGTCGCCGAATACGAAAACGCGCCCCTAGGACCAGAGGAATAAGCGAATGCGCCAAAATAGCCCTTGTCGCTCTTCCTAAATTCATGAAATGCCTTTGCAGCATTCTTTCCAAACTCGACTTTCGAGTAATGCGTCACTTGGTGCTCCAAGCTATAGAGGTCAAGTTCACTTTCTGACACGGGTTTTTGAGCACTGGTCCCTTGCACAGGTGCCGTCATGCAGCCTGAAACAGCCATCGCGGCGAGCGTTGTAATCACAAATAGGGGTTTCATCGGCGACCTCGAAAATTTAAAGTTACTTCGTGCACTTAACAGTGCAACCTATGGTTTGAGTGTGGGCAAAGTCAATGCGTCGCGGTTTGCGTTGGCTTGCTGGAAGTCACCCTGAAACACTCCAAAGCAGCGGTTGCTTGGCTCTGGCGAAGCGGGTAGGATCACAGGTATGAAACATGTTCCCAAAGAAAATACCAATGACGCCCTTATTCAAGAGTTTCTGAACAAGGGTGGCAAAGTCAGCGTTGGCAAAACCAAGCCGTTTCCAAGCGAACTTGGGCTTAGCAAAAACGTGTGGAATAATCCGCTGACCAAAGAAGAGAAAGCCGCGCGGGATAAAAAGTAACCTTGCGAGGCGGAAAAAACGGGGTCAACATTTTGGATGATGTTGAACGCCATTGGGGTGCGGTCTTAGAGAATGAGTCCTCCAAGCCTCAGAATGAATATCGGTTTGGTCTGCATCACAGCCAATAGGTGCCAGCTAAAGCCTCATGGTTTTGAGACTCCGATTTGATCCACCCGTTGAGCCGTGTTGATGTTTGCGTGGCACTTAGCCCTGTCTTGATTTTTCAACCGCAATATGTCTTTTTGAGCAACAACTCGGAGGCATTTTAATGCACGATCTAATCATCACGCTGGGCGGTATCGCTTTTGTAAACATGCTGGGCTGGCTGACACCGGGGCCAAACACGCTGGCGGTGATGAGCGCCTCGATAAGCAAAGGTCGGACGGCTGGCTATGCCACGGGGTTTGGCTTGGCTTCGGGCGGCTTGATTTGGGCGACGCTGACCATTTTGGGGGCGGCGACGGTGTTCGAACTGTTCCCAACGGCAGTGATGATGTTTCGCCTAATGGGGGCCAGCTATTTGGCATGGCTTGGCTATAAATACCTGCGCGCTGCGTGGCACGGGGAAGGGGCCAAGTTGGTTATCACCAAGGTTGATCACAGCAACTGGGTGGCTTTTCGCACTGGATTTATCGTCAATATGACCAACCCCAAAGCGATGCTGTTCTTTAGCTCGGTGTTTGTGGCGTTCATACCTGCGACGGCCCCGCTATGGATGTGGATCGTGATTTTGGCGTTTAGCCAGACGCAAGCGGTTTGCCAACACAGTCTAACCGCATGGTTGTTCTCTTCCCGCCCGTTTTTACGCCGAATTGAAACGGCGCAACGCCGCGTGAACGGGGTGGTCGGTACGCTTTATGTCGGATTGGGGCTGGGGGTCGGGGTGGAGGCGTTGCGGCGTATGTAGCCCGCAAACGCCCCCATAAATGGGCCGTTTAGCTTTTGAAATGACGGCTGGTTTTGATTTGTTCCCACGCCCAAACCACCAGTTGCAACTGCTCTTCTTGCGAGCGATCGCCGCCGTTCATATCGGGGTGTAGCCCTTTGATCAGCTTTTTATAGGCCTTGCGCACTTCGGCTTTGGTCCAATGATCTTTGGCCTCTAATACGTCAATCGCTTTGCGCTCGGTAGGGGGCAGTTTGCGGGTGCCGGTGATCGAGCGGCCGGGATTTTGGGTTGCATTATCGCCCAGCACTTGATGCGGATCATCCACGCCCAAACGCGCCCAAGCACGTTCCTCGTCGGATTTTTTGAACGGTTTGGTTTCACGTTCCCAAACACGGTCTTTGTCTTGTTGATCAGCCACGGCATCATCAGGGGAGCCGTCAAAGAAATTCCATTTCAGATTATATTCGCGCACGTGGATTTTGCAAAACCACATGAAATCATCCACCGCGTCAGGGGAACGGGGCGCGCGGTACTTGCCTGCGTCCTCGCAACCCTCATGTTCGCAGACCCGCGTCGAGGTATCGAACGCACCAGACATGCCACGGCGCCCGCGTGAGCGCTTCTTTTTATCATTCGACACGGACATGTCGAATCCGAAGGGATCGCTTTTAGCCATATTAAAACCTTTTCGACTCAGGCTATAGACTTTAGCGTGATCCGAGCCGGATAGAAGGGGCATATGCAAAAAATGTTAGTTGAAGAGCAGATTTTTGAAAAATTACAGGCGGAATTTTCTCCTGAGGCGCTGCAAGTGCTGAACGAGAGCGACCAACACGCAGGTCACGCAGGGCATGATGGCAGCAATGAGAGCCATTTTAGGGTGGTGATTAAGGCGGATGTTTTCAATGACATGAGCCGACTTGCCCGCCACCGCGCGGTTCATGCGGCTTTGGGCAAAGAGCTGATCGCACGCATTCACGCGCTGGCGTTGGAAGTCAACAGCTAGGCTGTTGCAGGCCGTTTAGGTATCCGCGTCAAAGCGTGGATCTTTGACTTCGGTCGCGTCCGTCGCCGGGCCAAGAGCAGGGGCCGAACTGCGGCCATTGTCTGTGGTGCCATTCAACAAAGGTGCATGGGTTTGAGGCTCAATTGGCGTGCTGGAAATTGGCGCGGTTTCTTCGACAAAGGTATTCGCCGCTTCAACGTCAACCGCAGCCGCAATCTCGCGCCGAAAAACCAGCATGTTCAAAAATGTTGTGTTGCGACCACGTAGGCCTGTACGCTCTTCGCACGGTAGCGTGTCGGAACGCTGGTATTCCCAGCCATCAGCGCCCAGTTCATTCATTTCAACCATCATCGCATTGGCAAACCGCGCATCCGTGGTTTTAAGCCCTTTGGCCTTTAGTCCCTTTTTGGGCGCAGGCACGACCTTGTATTCATAATTTGGCATGGTTCGGTCCCTCGGCGATGTGTAACAGGTTGGGTTCATAACAAATCCGGATCACGCTGTCCAAACCTGATGGAGATTTGTTGCTGTGTCGCGGGCGGCTGTGGCATTCGCGCAATCCCATAGCGTTTTCGCAGGTTATTCGGCCAGCTTTTTAGCGACGATCTCGTTGACGGCTTTGGGGTTGGCCTTGCCGCCAGTGGCTTTCATCACTTGGCCCACGAACCAGCCAGCCAGCTTGGGGTTGGCTTTGGCCTTTTCAACTTGGGCTGGGTTGGCGTTGATGATCTCGACCACAGCCGCTTCGATTGCGCCCGTGTCGGTGACTTGCTTCATGCCGCGCGCCTCTACGATTTCGGCGGGGTCGCCGCCCTCGGTATAGACAATCTCAAACAGCTCTTTGGCGATTTTGCCGCTGATGTCCCCTTTGGTGATCAGGGTAATGATACCGCCCAACTGCTCTGCCGAAACGGGGCTGTCAGACACGGATTTGTCGTCTTTTTTCAGACGGCCAAACAGCTCGTTGATCACCCAGTTGGCGGCCAATTTGCCGTCACGGCCTGCGGCCACATCTTCAAAGAAGGCGGCATTGGCAACGTCGGCGGTCAACACTGAAGCGTCATAGTCAGATAGGCCAAAGTCGTTGATAAACCGCAGCTTTTTGGCATCTGGCAGTTCGGGAAGGGTGGCGGCAATGCCATCAACCCAGTCCTGTTCAATTTCCAAAGGCAACAGATCAGGGCAGGGGAAGTAGCGGTAGTCATGCGCCTCTTCTTTGGAGCGCATGGAGCGGGTTTCGTTTTTGTCTGGATCATACAGGCGGGTTTCTTGACGGATTTCGCCGCCGTCCTCGATGATCGCAATCTGGCGGCGGGCCTCATATTCAATCGCGGCCTGCATAAAGCGCATGGAGTTCATGTTCTTGATCTCGCAACGGGTGCCCAGATGGGAAAAATCGCCAGTTTCATAGTAACGCTCATAGGCGCCAGCGCGACAGACAGACACGTTCACATCGGCCCGCAAGTTGCCGTTTTGCATATTGCCATCGCAGGTGCCCAAATAGCGCAGGATTTGGCGGATTTTGGCAACATAGGCGGCGGCCTCTTCTGGGCCGCGAATGTCGGGGCGTGACACGATTTCCATCAATGCAACCCCGGTGCGGTTCAAATCGACAAAGGACATATTCGGGTCCATGTCGTGAATGGATTTGCCCGCGTCTTGCTCCAAATGGATGCGTTCAACCCGCACCAAACGGGCAATGCCCTCAGACAGTTCAACCAGCACTTCGCCTTCGCCCACGATCGGGTGGTAGAGCTGCGAAATCTGATAACCCTGCGGCAAATCCGGATAGAAATAGTTTTTGCGATCAAAGGCGGAATAAAGGTTGATATCGGCCTTTAGGCCAAGGCCCGTGCGCACCGCTTGTTCAACGCAGAATTCGTTGATGACGGGCAACATGCCGGGCATGGCGGCGTCTACGAAGGCGACGTTTGAATTTGGCTCGGCGCCAAATTTGGTCGAGGCACCGGAGAACAGTTTGGCCTTGCTGGCGACTTGCGCATGGATTTCCAGCCCGATCACCAATTCCCAGTCGTGCTTGGCACCGGCAATTACTTTGGGTTTGGGCGAGTCATATGTAGCGTCGAGCATGGCGAAGTCCATCCAGATATGTAGCGTTCCTAGCCTTCTAGGACAGGGCGACGGATGGGGCAAGGGGCAGGTGGCAACACATGGCTTATCGCCAAGATTTTCGTTGAAGCGTTATTGGAATTGTCGCAAACTTGGCCAAACAACAATTGTGAGGGTTACCATGCGTATTCTGTCTGCCGTTGTGTCGGCACTGCCTTTCTTGTTTTTAGCGGCCTGTGGCGGTGACGAGCCGGACGAAACCGCTGATGTCTTTAGCCCGATGTTCGAGATTTCGAATGATCAATTACCTGTCATGCGCTGGGATCACCGACCCGAGGCCCATCAATGGACCCGCTCGGCAATGACGGACATTCTTGAGGGCCATGGACGGCCCTTGGTGGACATGGTGCCAAACGACATCGCCGCTTGGTGTCCGAGCTATGCTGGCAACAATGATGTTGAGCGCTCGGCGTTTTGGGTTGGATTGCTGTCGGCGATGGCCAAACATGAAAGCACATGGAACCCCAAGGCCGTTGGCGGCGGTGGGCAATGGTTTGGTTTGGTGCAAATTTCACCGTCCACAGCACGTGGCTATGGGTGCGCTGCTACCAGTGGTGATGCGCTACAGAATGGCCGCGCCAACCTGTCCTGTGCGGTTCGCATCATGGCCAGCACGGTGTCTCGCGACGGTGTGGTTGCCGCCAATATGCGCGGTGTCGCGGCCGATTGGGGGCCGTTTCACAACGCGTCTAAACGTGCTGAAATGGCGGCTTGGACTGCGTCGCAAAGCTATTGTAACTAGCGCGATTGTAGTGGGGCCAAATGTTGGCCGATCGCCGGACAACGCACCTAAACCTGCCAGCGCCAAATCAACAAACCTAAGCACTGCGTCAATTGTGACCTAAGGTTTGCTGTTCCATTCGTAGAGTTGCACAGTTATGTTTAACGCTACGGAATGATTGCCGATGTGCGTTGGCGCGCATGGGCAAAATGGGGAACACGGAAGGAACGGGACTTGAAGATAGGTGCACCAAAGGAAGTTTTTGAGGGCGAAGCGCGTGTTGCGATGACGCCCGAGAGCGCTGTGCAATTGCAAAAGCTGGGCTATGATTGTTTGATCGAGGCGGGCGCGGGTAAATCGGCTGGCTTCTCGGACGCGGCCTATAAAGAGGCCGGTGTAACGGTCATTCGTGGGGCCACGGCGCTGTGGAAAGCGGCCGATGTCATCACCAAGGTCCGTGCGCCCAGCACAACCGAAGCGCGTCGGTTGACCAAGGGCAAGACCCTGATTTCATTCTTCTTTCCCGGTCAATCAGAAGAGTTGATGGAACTGGCAAACTCCAAGGGCGCCAATGTGATCGCCATGGACATGGTGCCGCGTATCAGTCGCGCGCAGAAAATGGACGCGCTGTCTAGCATGGCCAATATCGCAGGTTACCGCGCCGTGATCGAGGCCGGCAACAACTTTGGGCGCTTCTTTACCGGCCAAGTGACCGCCGCTGGCAAAGTGCCCCCCGCCAAGGTTTTGGTGGTTGGCGCTGGTGTGGCCGGATTGGCCGCGATTGGCACCGCCACGTCATTGGGCGCGATCACCTATGCGTTTGATGTGCGTCCTGAGGTTGCCGAACAAGTGGAATCAATGGGCGCCGAATTTGTGTTCCTCGATTTTTCTGAGGATCAAGCCGATGGCGCGGCCACAGGTGGCTACGCTCCGGTGTCCAGCCCCGAATTTCGCGAGGCCCAACTGGCCAAGTTCCGCGAGATTGCGCCTGACATTGATATCGTGATCACCACGGCCCTGATCCCGAACCGCGAAGCGCCCGAGTTGTGGACCAAAGACATGGTCGCGGCGATGAAGCCCGGCAGCGTGATCGTCGATTTGGCGGCTGAAAAAGGCGGCAACTGTAAGCTGACTGTGATGGACGAAAAGATCGTCACCAAAAACGGTGTGACAATTATCGGCTACACCGATTTCCCATCACGGATGGCTGCGCAATCCTCAACACTATACGCTAACAACATCCGGCACATGATGTCAGATTTGACGCCGGACAAAAACGGCAAGGTCAACCATGATATGGAGGACGACGTGATCCGCGGCGCGACCGCGACCTTTAAAGGCAAGATCACCTTCCCGCCGCCCCCGCCTAAAATTCAGGCGATCGCGGCCCAACCAAAGGTCGAGGTCAAAAAGCAGACGCCAGAAGAAAAGCGTGCAGCCGAAACCGCCGCGTTCAAGGCGCAAACAAAACAACAGGTCATTTTGTTGACCATCGGGGCGGTCTTATTGCTGGGCGTCGGGCTGGTTGCTCCGGCCAGCTTTATGCAACATTTCATCGTCTTTGTGTTGTCGGTCTTTATTGGCTTCCAAGTGATCTGGGGGGTGGCGCATTCGCTGCACACACCTTTGATGGCGGTGACAAACGCGATTTCTTCTATCGTTATTCTGGGGGCTTTGATGCAAATCGGATCAGGGTCATATCTGGTGATGCTGCTGGGGGCGCTGTCAGTCTTTATGGCGGGCATTAACATATTTGGCGGCTTCATGGTGACACGGCGTATGCTCGCCATGTTCCAGAAATCTTAAGGGGAACAAAGACATGGATTTCGGTTTTACAACAGCGGCTTATGTGGTCGCAGCGGTTCTCTTCATTCTTTCCTTAGGTGGGTTGTCCGGCCAAGAAAGCGCCAAGCGCGCGGTTTGGTATGGCATTGCTGGCATGGCGCTGGCGGTGGTTGCCACGCTGATTGGGCCAGGCTCTGGCAAGTGGTTCTTGTCGCTGGTGTTGATCAGTGGCGGGGCGGCGATTGGTTGGCAATTGGCCAACAAAGTGAAGATGACACAGATGCCCGAACTGGTGGCCGCGATGCATTCGCTGGTTGGCTTGGCGGCTGTTTTCATTGGGCTAAATGCGCATTTCACCATCGTATATGTCAACGGCCTATCTGGTGCTGCGGGCATTGACGCCGAAACATTCGGCAGCTTTACGGCGCTGGTTGCCCATAAAACATCTGTTGAAATCAGCATTCTGCGGGTCGAGCTGTTCCTAGGCGTCTTTATCGGGGCAATCACATTTACCGGCTCTATTGTTGCCTATGGTAAACTGGCAGGCAAAGTCAAAACCACGGCTGAAAAACTGCCCGGTGGACATATGTTGAACGCTGGCGCAGCGGCTCTGTCGTTGATCGCATTGGTTTGGTATTTCAACACCGGCGGGTTTTTCCCACTGTTCTTGATGATGTTGGCAGCCCTGTTCATTGGCTATCATTTGATCATGGGCATTGGTGGGGCTGACATGCCTGTCGTTGTATCGATGCTGAACAGTTATTCCGGTTGGGCCGCGGCGGCGATTGGCTTTAGCCTTGGCAATGATTTGTTGATCGTGGTTGGGGCGCTGGTTGGCTCCTCTGGGGCGATCCTGTCCTACATCATGTGTAAGGCGATGAACCGCTCGTTTGTCTCGGTTATTTTGGGCGGCTTTGGCGGCACCACTGGCCCACAAATGGAGGTCGAGGGCGAGCAAGTGGCCATCGAGGCCGACGGTGTGGCTGCGGCCTTGAACGACGCTGACAGTGTGGTGATCATACCTGGGTATGGCATGGCGGTGGCGCAAGCCCAACAAGCGGTGTCTGAACTGGTCAAGCGTCTGCGCGACCAAGGTAAAAACGTGCGTTTCGCTATTCATCCGGTGGCGGGTCGTTTGCCGGGCCACATGAATGTTTTGCTGGCCGAGGCGCGTGTGCCTTATGATATCGTGTTGGAAATGGACGAGATCAACGATGATTTCCCTGACACGGATGTGGCGATTGTTATTGGCTCCAATGACATCGTCAATCCGGCGGCGCAGGATGATCCCAACTCGCCAATCGCCGGTATGCCGGTGCTGGAATGTTGGAAAGCCAAGCAGGTGTTCGTGTCCAAACGCGGGCAGGGCACGGGGTATTCGGGTATCGAAAACCCGCTGTTTTTCAAAGAGAACACCCGCATGTTCTATGGAGATGCCAAGGACAGCCTGAACAAGCTTTTGGCGCTGATCGAATGACGGCAGGTTTCTAAGCGCAATGTCGTACAAAAGGCCCTCGTGACGATGTTCACGGGGGCTTTTTGCGGGCGATAGAGATTTGAAAACAAAACAGATTGGCTTCATCTGGCGGGTGATGGATAGTACGCAATATGTATGCAACGGTGTGCCAAAATACGTGGTTTACACATCATTTTATTGCGCTAGGTTGCTTTCAAAAGCATAGAGGTTGAGGCCAATGAGCGAATTTCAAGACCACCCGCTGCGTTACCAAATGGTCAACGAGTTGCACTCGCGGCCCTTTCCAGCGCTGACTGCGCAATGTCATGCGGTGTATTTGGCGATCAAAGACCCAATTGATGCCGCCAATCGGGACCGAGGTTTGGACCGCGCCCATTTGCTGGATTTACTGGACCGTTTCGGGGCCGCTCATCCGCCCCCCGACGCCACGCATTTCTTTTGCGATCTGGGTGCGTATCAATTGCAGTGGCAAATGCACAGTGAATTTGTCACCTATACATTGTTTGTCGATGGGGTGCCGGCGCGTTTGTTTGACCCTGCCGCCTTTGAGGCCTTTCCGGCTGATTGGCTGGCGCAGATCCCGGGCAAGCGGCTGACCTCGGCAATGATCCAAGTGGACCAACTGCCCAAGACCGCCAAACAGATCGAGACACGTATCAAGGGCAGCTTTGTCGCTGAAAGCATTGCCGCCTCATACACGCTGGATCGCTCTGCGATTGTGGCGGGGGATTTTCGGATTGATAGTGCGGGGCATTTGCGGTTCTTGGTCTTTGTGAAAGAGGGCACAGGGGCGCGGCGCATTGGGCGTACGGTGCAACACCTGTGCGAAATCGAAACCTATAAGGCGATGTCGATGCTGGGTTTGCCCAAAGCCCGCGCGCTGTCTAAGAAACTTGCCAAAGTTGATGTGCAGGTCTCAGAAGTGGTTGGGGATATCAAAGGCTCTAAGCGTTCAGAAGAAGAGGTTTTGAGCGACTTGTTGGGTATCTCAGCGGGATTAGAGGATCAGATGGCACGGTCCAGTTTCAGGTTTTCGGCGGCGCGGGCCTATGAGGCGATCGCCAATGAACGCATTGCGGCGCTGCGAGAAGAGCGTCTGGGCGGCCGGCAAACAATATCAGAATTCATGTCACGGCGGTTCGGTCCTGCTATGCGCACACTGCGTTCGGCTGAGGAGCAGTTGGTGTCGATGTCGGATCGGGTGATGCGGGCTGCGGATTTGTTGCGCACGCGGGTCGAGGTGGAGCGGTCTGCGCAAAATCAGGCGCTGTTGGAAAGCATGGATAAACGGGCTGATTTGCAGTTGCGATTGCAGCGCACGGTTGAAGGGTTGTCAGTGGTGGCGATCAGCTATTACGCGGTCAATCTGGTGACTTACGGGGCGTATCCCTTTGCCAAAGCCGCTGGGCTGGACAAACCGATGCTGACATCTTTTGCGACGCCGGTGGTGTTGCTGGCGGTCTGGTTGATCGTGCGACGGATCCGCAAGGCGCACTAAAGCGAAGAAAGCCGTCAGGCTTGATGAGCGGCGAGATCAGTGGAACGTGGTAAAGCGCGTTTTCAGCCCCAGGTGAAAGGTCACCGGCTTTGCGCCCCCCGTGCCTCGCAGGGTCCGCATTTGACCGATTCCTGCGGAAATTGCCAACTTGTCATTGATGGCATAATCCAGCTCGACTTTACCGGCAACAACCAAGCCGCCATTGGTCTGGATGCCACCGCCGCCCGCGGCCCCCAGCATGCCTTCCACCGAAACGGTCCAGCGCTCATTGATCGGCAGCTCGTACCCCAACCCCATCAGGCCAATCGCATAGCCGCCGGCATGTCCGCCGGCAACGGTTTGCGCGTTTCCGGTCAGATACAGGTGCTTTCCAATGAACAAATCCGCCGAACTCTCGATCAACATAGGGGATGCCGTCGCGCTCACACCGGGTTTACGATACCCCGTGTTAGGGGATTGCATGGTGACCCCCATGCTCAACTGCCAATGACGCGGGTTTTGATAGGGGCGGTTCTTGCGCCCAAAGGTGAGCGACGTGCGCACATAGGGCACGATTGCTGTCAAATCTCCGTCCAGTGCCGTGGTGGCCTGTGCGCCAAACTCCAGATCTAGCCCGCGCAGCACCGGAACCGCAACGCCAGCCCCTAGGGTCGCGATAAAACCACCGCCGGTGTCGACATCGCCACCACCGCCAAATCCAGCCGCCACTTCGGCAAAGGCGCGCAAGCCAGTCGCCGAGGTTTTCCAACGATACCCGACTTGGAAATCTGCATAGCCCTCGCCATCGCCAGCCACGGCACCCGAGGTTTGAATAAAGGTCTCGTTACGGGCCTCCGGTGAGGCAGCAAAAGTTGCCTCAAACCCAACCAAGGACATGGTGCCAAGCGCCCGGCCGCTGCGGGTTCGATTGCCGCTGGGGTGAAACTGTTTGACCAAAGGTTTGACGGCGCGCAGCACCCGACCATCTGTGACACCACGATCGACGTGGCCGCCCAAATAGGCGGCATTGGTGTTGCGCGATATCCCAAAGCTGAGCGCAGGGGTCGAGATTGGTGCGCCCGAAATGTTAATGTAAGATAGACCCAAAGAACCACTGACATTGCCAAACAGATGCCGCCGCAACCCGATATGGGCCCGCGTCATCAACCCGTCGCCCCCCACCAGCGCAGCCCCACCGCCGCCGCCAATAAAACCACCAAGCTCAAGTTCGGTTTTGTTGCCAATCTTCCAGCGCTTGGCCAGCTCAAACCCGCCGACAAACAGCCCGCCCGCATCGCCTGCAGCGGCGGAGTAAAGTGTTTGGCCAAAGTGCAAGCCGGGGCTGATTTCACGAAAGGCCGTGATGGATTGGAATGCGTCCAGCGTGCCTTGGCTTTTGGCAAACACATCATAGCCGTAACGGTATTCCATCGGGGCGGCTTGGGCTGGGTGGCCGAGTAGGCAGCCGAGGGTCAGGGCGGTAAGAATCTTTTTCATAAGGGGCAGGATATCGCCCACGTTCCCGTCGGTCTAGTGAAACTCCAAAACATTGGGACATAAACGTAATCGCAGTAGGTGCTTTGGGGCTAGGGATTGCGTTTGGTGTTGGCCAGACTGATCCCGTCGCCCGTTAGAACAAGGCCAGCAATGGTTATGATCAGTGTAAATAGGGCCACCAGCGGGACCGTTGGATTAGGCAGATCATTCATCATCAAACGCCCCAAATCAGCGTTGAATGAGGATTGCCCCATTCCGATTAAACTAAGAAAGCTAGAGGCGAGCAGTGCCCATGCCAGAGCCGAGAACAGTCCAAGGCCTATCGCTTGGGGGATGCTGCTCGTTTGTCCTGCTGCCAGAGTTGTGCGCAGGGTGAAAGGGGCGATGACCAGCCCAATTGAAGTGCCGATGTATAAGGTGATTGGGACCATTTCATATATCGGATCTTGCCTTAGCGTTACGAGCATGATGCAAGCCGTGAGTATAGGAGTGGCGAGCAAAAGGCGAATGACACGCCATCCCATTCCGGTCCAACGGGTCCGTTCTGGCACTTCGGGTAAGAGGAATGCCTTTTTGCGCAAAACCAACAGCAAGATGGCAGCACCAAAGACAATTAGATGGGTGATTAGCCCTAATGTCCATTCAAGCGTGTCCGTTCCATCCGTGAGCGTCGCAAATAGAAAAATAGACATCGTAACAATCCAAAGCAGGGCCATGATTTGGGATTTGGTTTTGACGATGATTGGTGCGAAATTAGGCTGTTTGGCCAATATCGCAAACCCAAGTAAGCCGCCGATAGCCTGTGCTACCAGCAGCGCCAACATGCCTGTGAGAAGTGTTAGGCGCAAACCATGCGCAAGGCGGGCGAGGGTGTCACGCCCCGATACGTCGGTGCCCAGCGAATGCACCCAATCCGCAAAGGGCGGCACATTTAGATTGAATAGATCGCTGTATTGAGGGTCAATCAACAGAATCGGGCCAAGCACTGCCAGCATCAAAACCGGCAGCAACAAGGCTAATCCAATGCGCAGATGCATGGGGGCTAGCGTCCGCGGATGCGTGGGTCCAGTGCGTCGCGCAACCCGTCACCGATGTAGTTGACCGACAGCACCGTCAGCGAAATCGCCAGACCTGGCCAAATGACGCGTTCAGGGTAAAGCTGTAGGAAATCGGTGGCGTCAAACAGCAGGCGGCCCCATGTCGGGAAATCCGGTGGGAAGCCAAGGCCAAGGAAGGACAGCGCACTTTCGGTGATGATCGCATTGGCGATGCCCAAGGTGGCCGACACCATGATCGGAGACAACACGTTGGGCAGGATATGGCGCATGATCATTTTGAATGGCGTGGTGCCGATGGAACGGGCCGACAGGATGAATTCGCGTTCTTTTAGCGCCAGCACATCGCCGCGCACAATCCGTGCGGTGGGCATCCAGCTGGTGATGCCGATGGCCGAAACCATCAGGATGAAAATACCGGTTTCAGTGCCAAAGGCGGCACTGAGCGGTTCGCGAAACAGCATCACCATCACCAGCAACAGCGGCAACAAGGGAAGGGCAAGAAACAGATCGGTTAGCCGCATCAACAGACCATCAAGCCGTTTGAAATACCCCGCAGAAACGCCGACAAGGGTGCCTAGGAACAGGGACAACAACATAGCTGTCAGCCCCACAGCGATAGAAATTTGGCCGCCTGCCAAAATCCGCGCAAAAACATCGCGGCTAACCTGGTCTGTGCCAAATGGGTGTGCGAGCGACGGGCCTTGATTGCGTAATTTGAGCATTTTACGTGCGTCAGGCTCAATATAATTTGGGTCAATCCCCCAAATAGTAGGGCCAAACAATACAACCAACAAAATGGTAATAAAGATCACAGCACTGATCATCGCGCCGCGGTGGCTTTTGAATTGATGCCAAACGTCCCACCATTGGGAACGTGGTGCAGCTGTGGATTGGGCTGAATCAGTCATAGCGGATCCTCGGGTCAAGAATGCCATACATGATGTCGGCAATGAGGTTGAAGAGCACAATCAAAACGGCGAACATAAAGGTCAGGGTTTGCACCATCGGCAGATCATTGGCCTGAATGGCGGTGATCAGCAATTGGCCGATGCCGTTCACTTTGAACACCTGTTCGGTAATGATCGCGCCGCCGAAAATTGCCGGAACGCCCAATGCAATCACTGTGACTACAGGGATCATCGAATTGCGCAACACATGCACCAGCACCACGACCTGCTCGCTCAGACCTTTGGCCCGTGCGGTGCGCACGTAGTCCTGGTTCAGGTTGTCCAGCATCGAGGCGCGCATAAAGCGGCTGATTTGGGCCGTGGTTTGCAGCGCCAGCACCATTACAGGCATGATCATTTGCTTTAGTTGTTTGCCAAGTGATTCCCAGCTATCGACCACCAGCGTGGTGTCATAGATCGACGGAAACCAGCCCAACGTCACCGAAAAGATCACGATCATCAACACGCCCGAAAAGAACGGCGGCACTGAAAAGCCGATCATCGAAACAAATGTCCCGATTTGGTCAAAGATCGAATATTGTTTGTAGGCTGAATAGATACCGATCGGGATCGCGATCAGAACGCCAACCAGATAGGCCAAGCCAACCACCCACAGGGTTTGCGGAATGCGCTGCACCACGATGTCCATCACCGGCGAGCGGGTTTGCCAGCTGATGACGCGCTGCTTGCCCTCGGCAAAAGTGCTGCCGGTCATGCTGTCGATCAGCACTTGTGGCTCGATCCAGAACATCTGCACCAACCATTTGTAATACTGAACGTGGATCGGCGCGCCGAGCCCCAAGGCTTCGCGCATCTTTTCTTTGACTTCGGGGGGGACTGTCAGCGGCACTTGGGCCATTGGGTCGCCCGGTGCCAATTTCAGTAGCAGGAAAATCACCAAAGAGATTAACAAAAGCGTCGGCACGGCCAGCAGTAGGCGTCTGATGGTAAAGGTCAGCATCGGCGTCTCAGTTCATATCTTAAGTATTCGGAGGAAGGATGAAATTGCGGCCCCGTGTTCGCACAAGGGGCCGCATATCGTCAAGCGTGGGTTACTTTGCCCGTGACCAGTCCGCCACGTTCCAAGTTTCTGTGTCCCAAACGTTCATGCGAACGCCTTCCAATGTGTTGGAGCGGGCAGAAACGTCTGAACGGTGGGTGATCGGCAGCATGACATAGTCCTGCATCAGCGCATCATTCATAGCTTTTGCCAGCGCGATACGTTTGTCGATGTCACCTGTGACTGCCATTTCAGCAACCAATGCGTCATATGCTTCGGTACAGAAGCGTGGCATGTTGTTGCCCTGCCATTGGTTGTCCGGTGTTGGTGCTTGGTCACATTTCCAACCCGCCATGTAGGATTCTGGGTCCGTGCCAGAGAAGTTGTTGGTGTACATTTCTACATCAGCAAAGAACTTCTGGAATGTATCGTTGGAACCGGGATCGGAGCCAAAGAACACAGACGCCGAGATGTTGCGAAGTTCAACTTCGACACCCAGTTCGCCCCACCACTGTTTCACCAGCGCTTGGTAATCCTGACGCACAGCGTTTGTGGATGTTTGGTACAGAACGGACAGTTTCACGCCGTCTTTGGCACGGATACCGTCGCCACCACGTGCGTAACCAGCTTCGTCCAACAGCGCGTTGGCACCAGCAATGTCTTGCACAAGGCAGGCATCATTCGCTGTTGAGGCATAGATCGCAGGGGCTGGCAGCACGTTACAGGTTGGTTTACCCGTTGCGCCGTAGCCAATTTCAGTCAGCAATGCACGGTCAATCGCCATTGAAAGCGCTTTACGTACTTTGATGTCTGTTAGGAACGGGTGTGGGCTGGCCACTGTGCCGCGTGCATCACCCGCTTCTGGGCGAACATCAGTCAGGTTGACCATGATCCGCTCAACCGAGGAGCCATAGCCTGAAACGACTGTGCCTTTGCCAGCGGCTTCCATGTTGGCCAAAACATCTGGTGCCAGTTGCAGGTTCCAAGCGTAGTCAAATTCGCCTGTTTCCAGAACCGCACGACCGGCAGCCGTTGCATCGCCGCCACCTTTGAAGGTCACTGTTGCAAAGGAAGGTTTGTTCGGGTCACGGTAGTTCGGGTTGGCTTTGAAGGTGATCACGTCATTTGGACGGAACTCATCAACCATGAACGGGCCAGTGCCGATTGGGTTAAAGTTGGCTTCGGTACATTCTTGGGCTTTCGCGCCAACGCAATCCGCAAACTGGGCCGCTTGAATGATGTTGGTGTTGCCGCCAACGAAGGGACCGTATGGGAATGGCTTTGGCACCCCGAATGTCACAACAGCCGTCAGCGCGTCTGGTGTCTCAACACTGACCACGTCTTCGTAGTAGTTGGAATTGGCGCAACCGCCATCGGGATCCGTGCAATATTCCCAGCTGAATTTCACGTCAGCCGAAGTCAGGGCTGTGCCGTCGGACCATGTGATGCCCTCAGTCAGTTTCCATGTGATGGTTTTCAGATCGGCAGACACGCCACCATTAGCAACGGTTGGCACTTCGTCCACCAGCCAAGGCACAATTGCGCCGGTCTCGTCGTAACGCGCCAGTGGTTCTAACACCATCGAGGCCGCATCCATTTCCTTGGTGCCGCCGGACAGGTAGTTGTTCATCGTCGATGGCGCTTGCCAATAGATGATGTTGAGGTGGCCATCTGAACCGCGCTCAGCCATCGCCGCCGGGGCAATAGCAAAGGCACAGGCAGCACCCATCAGGATTGCTTTAATACTCATAGTGGTCGTCTCCCTTGTTGATATCAGTGAATGCAATTTTACTGTAGGGGGAGTCGACACACCGCTTCGCAACGCCGTTTGCACGGCAAAACGAAATAGTAGATTGGTTTGTGCGATAGCCTCGGTACTCAGAGGCAGGCAGAGCCCAATCGGGCATATGGTAACTCCCAGGCAGTATATTTTTATTGACCGGCACAGGCAGTCCGGCAGTTTGCATTGCAGAACGTTAGCAGGAAAACAGCATCTGGCAACCGTTAAGTTTACCGCGTTAAGCAATTTCTGAGTATTCAGTCAAAAATGCGGGCAGGCCCTTGACCTTACTCAAATACCCGAGCAACTTGCGGCATCCCACCATAATGGAGAAAGCTGTGCCTGAACATTATACTTCGCGCCAAATGCTTGAAAAACTTATATCTTTTCCCACCGTCAGTTCGGAATCTAATCTGGATTTGATTGACTGGGTCGAAGCGTATTTAGAGTCGCACGGGGTGAAATCGCACCGCGTCTACAACGCGTCACGGACCAAAGCCAACCTATATGCCAACGTCGGACCCGAGGTTGAGGGCGGGGTTATCTTGTCTGGACACACAGATGTGGTGCCGGTGGTGGGGCAGGATTGGGACAGTGATCCGTTCACTGTAGTTGAGAAAGACGGCAAGCTTTATGGCCGCGGCACCTGCGACATGAAGGGGTTTGACGCTTTGGCGCTGGCGGCTGTGCCTTTGGCGCTGAAACGCGATTTGAAACGCCCGATCCAGATCGCGCTGTCCTATGATGAAGAAATTGGCTGTATCGGCGCGCCCGATATGATCAAAGTGATGGCCGAACATTTACCCCGCGCTTCAGCGGCGATCATTGGCGAGCCATCAATGATGAAAACCGTGTCTGGCCACAAAGGCGGCTTTAGCGTGCACACCAAAATCCATGGCTTTGAGGTGCATTCCTCGCTGCTGCACACAGGTGTTTCAGCGGTGATGGAAGCGGCCAAATTGGTGGATTGGTGCAATCAGAAAAACGCCCAAAGCGCGGCCAGCACGCCATCCCCTATGGCGGCTGATTTTATCCCGCCCTATACCAACCTGCATGTGGGCATTATTCATGGTGGTACCGCCAATAACATCACCGCCAAAGACTGCGAATTTGGTGTGTTTTTTCGACCAGTGCCTGGGGACAGCATAGAAACGTGGCGTGATGAGTATTTGGCCAAAGTGGCCGAAGTTGAGGCTGAAATGAAAGCCATCCGGCCAGAGACGTGGATTGAAACCATCAACAGCTTTGCGGTTCCATCTCTTAAGCCCGAAGTTGAGGGGGCAGCCGAAAACCTTGTGCGCCGTTTGACAGGGGACAACAGCACCAACGTCGTGTCTTATTGCACGGAGGCCGGACAGTTCCAGCAGGGGGGGTATTCCTCGATTGTCTGTGGTCCCGGCAGCATAGAGCAAGCACACAAAGCCAACGAATTTATTGAAATCAGTCAGTTAGAGGCGGGTGAGCAATTCATGCACCGTTTGATTGACCACCTTTGCGAGGACTAGACAATGCCTATCAAGAACCGATTTGCTGATCTGCAAGACGAAATCACCGGCTGGCGTCGCCATCTGCACGAAAACCCAGAATTGCTGTTTGATACGCCAAAAACATCGGCCTTTATCACCGAAAAGCTAAAGGAATTTGGCTGTGACGAAGTGGTTGGTAAGATCGGCCGCACCGGTGTTGTGGCTGTGATCAAAGGCAAAACCGACACATCGGGCAAAGTGGTTGGCTTGCGGGCGGATTTTGACGCGCTGCCAATCCTTGAGGCGACGGGGCTGGACTATGCCAGCAAAACGCCGGGCGTGATGCATGCTTGTGGCCATGACGGGCACACAGCGATGTTGCTTGGGGCGGCGAAATATCTGGCTGAAACCCGCAATTTTGACGGCACTGCTGTGATGATCTTTCAGCCGGCTGAAGAAGGCGGCGGCGGCGGCAAGGAAATGGTTGATGACGGTATGATGGAGCGCTGGAACATCCAAGAAGTCTACGGCATGCACAACTGGCCGGGCGAGGAATTGGGCAAGTTTGCCATCCGCTCGGGTCCGTTTTTCGCGGCCACGGACCAATTCGAAATCACCGTTGAGGGACTGGGCGGTCATGCGGCCAAGCCGGATGTTTGTATTGACCCGACCGTGGTTTCCAGCCACATCGTTTTGGCGCTGCAAAGCATCGCTTCGCGCAATGTTGACCCTGTGAAACAGATCGTGGTGTCTGTCACCAGTTTCGAGACGGAAAGCAAAGCCTTTAACGTGATCCCGCAAACCGTCACGTTGCGCGGCACTGTGCGCACTTTGGAAGCCGATGTGCGTAAGATGGCCGAAGAGCGGTTGATCAAGCTGGCAACCGCGACCGCCGATGCATACGATGCCACCGCGACGGTCAACTATATGCACGGCTATCCGGCCACGGTGAACCATGTTACCGAAACTGGTTTCGCCGCAGACTCCGCTGCCAAAGTATCGGGTGATTGTAACACTGACGCTGATTTGGTGATGGGGGGCGAGGATTTTTCCTACATGCTGGAATCACGCCCAGGCGCCTACATCTTGATGGGCAACGGGACGGAAGGGGCGATGGTGCATCACCCTGAATATAACTTTAATGATGACGCGATCCCGAGCGGGTGCAGCTGGTGGGCCGAGATGGTCGAAAGCCGGATGCCTGCAAGCTAAATTGGGGTCATAGGTTTTGCGTGCTTTTGTCAAAACCTAAGCGTTTGATTGAATGAGGGTTGCGCCGCCTGACGGCGGCGCCCCAAGCGTTTTGCCCCTGCGGGCCAAAACGCGAGCCTGCGGCGCGGATATTTAGGAAAAGAAGAAAAAGAGGCCGGCCAACTGGAATGTTTAGCCGCCGGTGTGGCTCATGTGGCGCGAGATTTGGCCGTCGGCGCGTTGGCGCGAATAATCAAAATCATGGCCTTTGGGTTTATTGCCAATGGCGGTGTGAATAGCCGCAATTAGCGGTGCGTCGCTGTCTGGATTTTGGCGCAGGGCAGGGCGCAGGTCCATGTGGCCTTCTTGGCCCAGGCAGGTGTAGATTTCACCAGTGCAGGTGATGCGCACACGGTTGCAGCTTTCGCAGAAATTGTGGCTGAGCGGTTGGATCAGGCCAATCTTTTGGCCTGTTTCATTGATCCGGATGTAATGCGCTGGCCCGCCGGTGCTAATTGAAAGATCCGTGGTGGTGAAACGGGTTTCGATCTGGTCGCGTAAATCTTTTAGGGACCAATATTGCCCCAAGCGCATGGCGTCATCCATGTCTTCGCCCATTGGCATGACCTCAATAAAGGTTAGATCCAGTCCCTTATCGTTGCAAAACTCCTGCAAGGTGAACAATTCATCTTCATTGAAACCACGCACAGCCACGGCATTTAATTTCACGTGCATTCCTGCGGCCTGTGCTGCCTCAATGCCGCGCAACACCTGTGGCAGGCGTCCCCATCGGGTGATTTTGGCGAATTTTTCCTCGTTGAGGGTATCAAGCGAAACATTGATGCGTTTCACCCCGCAATCGGCGAGCTGTTGGGCGTATTTGCCCAGCTGCGATCCATTGGTGGTCAGAGTGAGTTCATCAAGCGCGCCACTGTCTAGGTGTCGCTTCATAGATTGGAAAAAATTCATGATGCCGCGCCGGACCAAAGGTTCGCCGCCCGTGACCCGCAGCTTTTTCACGCCAAGCCCAATAAAGGCGGAACACATGCGGTCCAATTCCTCGAGCGTGAGCAATTCCTTTTTGGGTAGGAATTTCATGTTTTCCGACATGCAGTAGGTGCAGCGAAAATCGCAGCGGTCTGTGACCGAAACGCGCAGGTAAGTGACGGCACGCATAAAGGGATCAACGAGGGTTTGTTCCATTCGGCGAGTTTAGGGAAAAAGGTGGCCGACAACAAGGGGACAGATCAGGGCGTGAGGCATTGATGTACGGCGCGTTCCGGCATAGTTTACGGCTATGAAAAATGTATATAGTTCTGCAATTGTGGTTTTGACGGGCTTGGCTTTGTCGGGCTGTGGTGAAACCTTTAGTGCTGGCATGCGTTCTGTCAAACCAGCGGTCGTTGAGACCAGCACGCAAGAGGGGGCGACGGGTCCTCGGCCAGTTGAGCGTCCTGTTACGTTGCAATCCACGGTAACAAAACCGACGACATCCGCGCAGACTGCGGAGCAATTTGACACCACCACAAACGCCCAGCGGGCCGAAGCTGTTGAGGCCGCACCCGTGAGCGGCGAACGCAAGCTGGGCACAACGGTTGGCTCGCTTGGAAATCCAGCTGAGCCAGGGTTTTGGTTGAAAACCCCGCTGGTGTCGGTCGCTACAAAGGGGCGTCTTGAATACCCTTCAAGTGGAAAGTCTGTGGCCGTTAACTTAATCCCAATTGATGGTCCCAAAACTGCGGGCAGTCGGGTGTCGCTTGCGGCATTGCGTCTGCTAGAGGCCCCTTTGGCGGGCTTGCCCGAGTTGATCGTGTACGCAGAATAATTTGGTGATGGAACGGTTGATAACGCCCAATCCTGAATGGGATGCGATGCGAAGGGATTTCCGTTGGACGTTGCCGTCTGATTACAACATTTCATTCAGCTGTTGCAGCTTTTGGGCGGCGCATAAACCCGATCAGGTTGCCTTGATACATATCTGTGCGGATGGTCGTGAACAGCGTTGGAGCTATGGAATGCTGGAGCAGGCCTCCAACCGTTTGGCCAATGCGTTCGCCGCGCGCGGATTGAGACGCGGCGACCGGCTGGCAATTCTATTGCAACAGGGCCCTGAGGTTTTGATCAGTCATTTTGCGGCTTATAAATTGGGGGCGATCGCGCTGCCGTTGTTTACATTGTTTGGCGAAGAGGCACTGACGTATCGGCTGACGGATTCGGGATCGAAAATCGTTGTGACGGATGCAGATAATTTGCCCAAAATCATGGGATTACGCGGCGAACTTCCCAAATTATCTGAGGTGTACTGCATCGAGGCCTCCATCGCTCCTGCGCGCGATTTCCATGCTGAAATTGCAGCAGCCTCGCCGGAATTTACCCCCGTTGCCACCACACCGGATGATCCGGCGATACTGATCTACACGTCTGGCACGACGGGCCCGCCCAAAGGCGTTTTGCATGGCCACCGGGTGCTGCTGGGACATCTGCCATGTATCGAATTGCACCACGAATTCTTTCCGCAAAAGGACGATCTGGGGTGGACGCCAGCCGATTGGGCATGGATCGGTGGACTGCTGGATATGGCGTTGCCGTGCATGCATTACGGGGTGCCGCTGGTCAGTCGGCGGATGCGCAAGTTTGACCCTGACGAGGCCTATAATCTGATGGCGCGCTATAAAATGCGCAACCTGTTTATGCCGCCGACCGCGCTTAAATTGATGCAACAAGCCAAGGTTCCGGCAGGGGTGAATTTACGCTCGGTCGGGTCGGGCGGCGAAAGCCTTGGCGCGCCGTTGCTGGCATGGGCGCAGGAGGCATTGGGCTGTCATATCAACGAGTTTTACGGCCAAACCGAGTGCAATTTGGTGCTGTCGTCCCAAGGCGGCGGAGGTCACCAAAGGGCGGGCGCAATCGGGCTTGCGGTTCCCGGGCATGAGGTGACGGTACTGGGCGCAGACGGGCAAGAGTTGGCGGCGGGCGAGATGGGCGAAATAGCGGTGCTTCGTCCTGATCCGGTGATGTTTTTGCGCTATTGGAACATGCCCGAGGCGACTGAGGCCAAATTTTCGGGCGACTGGATGCGCACGGGCGATTTGGGAACCCGAGATGCAGCGGGTTATTTCACATTTGCCAGTCGGGACGATGATGTGATCACTTCGTCTGGTTACCGGATTGGGCCAAGCGAGATTGAGAATTGTCTAGGCGGTCATCCGGATGTGGTGATGGCGGCGGTGATCGGGGTGCCTGATGCGCTGCGCACCGAAGCAGTAAAGGGCTTTGTCGTTTTGCGTGACGGGGCACAGTGGGACGGGCTGGAAGCCGCGCTGATCCAGCGGGTTCGCGACAAGGTCAGTCCACATGTGGCGCCGCGCTGGATTGAACGGGTTAAGGCGCTGCCGATGACAACGACGGGCAAAATCATGCGGCGTGAACTGCGTAAAAACGGTTAGGTTAACAAAATGCCGCGCATTATTTTAGTTTGCGTACGGCATCTTTGACGGCGAAAGGCTTCATGCGCTCGCCGTAGGTCTCTATGAACGCGCGGGTGCGATCGGGGTCGTGTTTGCCCAGATCGCGCAGCCACCAAGAAATTGATTTCTGGATGAACCAATTGGTGTCATCGACATAGCCCGCGGCCCATCCCAAAACGCGTTCGCGAATTTCAAGGTCGGCTGGTTTTGGGTTGTTTTGTTTGGTCCAGGGCAGGGTGATCACAAGTGCAGCGCGACGGGTCCACATATGCGGCGATTTGGTCCAATTCTCGACCTGTTTAAGACGGCTTGGATCGGCCTCAATCCGCTTACGCCCAGCTGTGCAGGCGTGATCAGAAATCGCCCATCCATCAAACTGCGGCACCCAGGATCTGATTAGGGCCCAGACCGCGTCATCATCGCTGATGCGGGCTTGGGTCAGCAGTTTGGCGGCGGCGATGCGGGCTTCAAAAAAACCGGTTTTCCACAGGCCGTCAGCCAACTCAACGCGGCCGGCAATGTCTAGTGTGGCGCGCCATTCCTTGACCTCTTCGTCGATCATCGGATTGGCCACACCCAAAAAAGGGCGCTTGGATTTATGGTAGGCCGCCATTTGCAGCGCTTTGCCTTCAACCGAGTGTCGGCGCAGGGCATCAATTGCGTTTTCAGGGGTCATTCTACGGTGACCGATTTGGCCAGATTACGGGGTTGGTCCACGTCAGTTCCTTTGGCGATAGCTGTGTGATAGGCCAGCAATTGGGCTGGGATTGCGTATAGTATGGGGGCAAATAGGTTGTCCACTTGCGGCATTGTCAGAGTTTGCCACGTGCCTTCACCGGCTTCTTTAATTCCCTGTGCGTCCGAGATCAACAACACTTTGCCACCGCGTGCCATCACCTCTTGCATGTTGGAAACGGTTTTGTCGAACAGCGTGTCGCGCGGGGCCATCACCACCACGGGCATCATTTTGTCGATCAACGCGATGGGGCCGTGTTTTAGTTCACCTGATGCATAACCTTCGGCATGTATATAGCTGATTTCTTTTAATTTTAGCGCACCTTCTAGAGCGAGCGGAAACATTGAGCCACGGCCTAAGAACAGCACATCTTGCGCCTCGGCGAGCATGCGTGAAACCGCTTTGACTTCGGGGCCGGTGTTGATGGCAAGGCTCAAAAGGCCGGGCAAGGTGCGCAGGGTCGCGAGATGATTTGCCAGTTCTTCGTCGCTGATTTCGTTGCGGGCCTGTGCGGCTTTTAGCATCAGGGATGCCATCACTGTCAGTTGGCACGTGAAGGCTTTGGTCGAGGCCACGCCGATTTCGGTGCCCGCCAAAATAGGCAGCGCCAAATCAGATTCTCGCGCGATTGAGGATTCGGCCACATTGACAACCGACAGGATCATATCGGCCTTGCCTTTGCAGTAGCGCAGCGCCGCCAATGTGTCGGCGGTTTCGCCCGATTGGCTGACAAACAGGGCCAAGGTACGGGCCGGAATCGGCGGCTCGCGATAGCGAAATTCTGAGGCGACATCGACTTCGACGGGCAGGCGGGCCACTTGCTCGAACCAGTATTTCGCGGTCAAACAGGCCAAATATGCGGTGCCACAGGCCACCATTGTGATGCGGTCAAATTTGGTGAAATCAATGCCGCCGTCAGGCAAGATGATTTCAGTGCCGTCAGCGCTGATGTAATGCTCAATTGCTTCGCCCATGACGGTGGGTTGCTCGGCGATTTCTTTGGCCATGTAGTGCTTGTGGCCACCCTTTTCGACGCGGGCGCTGTCGATGTTGACGGTTTTGATTGGGCGGTGGGCTTGATGCCCCTCAGCGTCGCGAATTTCAACCGAATTGCGGGTCACGATGGCCCAATCGCCTTCTTCCAGATAAGTGATCCTGTTTGTCATCGGAGCCAGTGCGATGGCGTCAGAGCCGACGAACATTTCGCCTACTCCATGGCCAATGGCCAGAGGCGAGCCTTTGCGCGCCGCGATCAGCAGATCTTCTTCGCCGTCAAACAGGAAACACAGTGCGAAAGCGCCCTCAAGTCGGGCGATGGTTTCACGGGCGGCGTCGCGAGGTGACATGCCTTGCTCAATATAGTGATGGGCCAGTAACGCGATGGTTTCGGTATCTGTTTCGGTCTGAAATTCAATGCCATTACGGGCCATTTCCGCGCGTAATTCGCGAAAATTCTCTACTATGCCATTGTGTACAACCGAAACAGGGCCAGCCTTATGTGGATGCGCATTTCCAACCGTGGGCGCGCCATGTGTGGCCCAACGTGTGTGACCGATCCCAGCCTTGCCTGCCAGGGGTTCATGCACCAGTAAATCCGACAGGTTTACCAGTTTTCCAACAGCGCGACGACGGTCCAGCACGCCGCCATTGATGGTGGCAATACCGGCGCTGTCATACCCGCGATATTCCATGCGTTTTAGCGCTTCAACCAGTATCGGAGCAGCTTCGTGATCCCCAAGGACCCCTACAATACCACACATTATTTAGCCTCCTTGGCGCGTTTCGCCTTGGTTTTCTTTAACTTATCGAACAATTTGAGCGCCATGCCGAGTTTCGTCTCTTGGCGCGCGCGACCCACGGCCAATGCACCGTTTGGAACGTCTTTGTTGATCACAGAACCTGATGCCGTCATCGCCTCAATGCCGATTTTAACAGGGGCCACCAGCATTGTGTTGGAGCCAATGAACGCACCTTCACCAACCTCGGTGTGATGCTTCATAAAGCCGTCATAATTGCAGGTGATTGTGCCCGCGCCAATGTTGGCATTGGCACCGATTGAAGCATCACCGATATAGGATAGGTGGCTAACTTTCGCCCCCTCAAGGATACTGGCGTTTTTCACTTCAACAAAATTGCCAACCTTGGTGTTTTCCGCCAGCTCAGCACCGGGGCGCAGCCGCGCATAAGGGCCAACCACGGCACCGCGTGAAACGTGACAGCCTTCAAGGTGGCTAAAAGCACGAATAGTGGCACCTGTTTCGACCGTCACACCGGGCCCAAAGACGACATTCGGCTCGATCAGCGCATCGCGACCAATATAGGTGTCAAAACTAAAGAACACGGTGTCAGGCGCGGTCAAAGTGACCCCGTTATCCTGCGCCTCGGTGCGTTTTTGGCATTGGAACAGCTGTTCGGCACGGGCCAATTCGGCGCGGGTGTTGATGCCCATGGTCTCGGGTTCGTCACAGGTTACAACGCTGGCCGAGAGACCCTGCGCGCGGGCTGCGGCGACCACGTCGGTTAGATAGTATTCACCGCTGGCATTGTCGTTGCCAATGCCTTGCAGTAACTCAAATAGCATTGTCGCATCCGCCGCAACCAAGCCGCCATTACAAAGGGTTATAGCAAGTTGAGCCGCACTGGCGTCTTTCGCCTCGACAATAGCATCCAGACCGTTTTCGCTTGTGATCATCCGGCCATAGCGGCCCGGATCAGCGGCCTCAAACCCCAGCATCACGATGGCATTTCCATCCGCGCGGCTGGCCGCCATTTTGGCAATTGTTTCAGGGCGTACAAATGGAGTGTCGCCGAAAACCACGATAGCGTCACCGTCAAAATCGGCTAAGGCTTCGGCGGCTTGTAACACCGCGTGGCCCGTGCCCAATTGTTCGGCTTGGCGCAAAATTGTGGCGTCGGGATTATGGGCCAAAACGGCGGGTTCCACCGCATCTGCCCCATGTCCTGCGATCACCACCACGCGGTCGGGCTCGACAGCATCGCCCGAGGCCATCGCATGGACAACCAAAGGCACGCCGCCCAAAGGGTGTAATACCTTTGGCAGGTCAGAATTCATCCGTGTTCCTTGACCTGCGGCCAAGACAATTAGGGCTGTTGCCATGATTTGTGCTCTTTTCTTTCGTTGTCGCCCGTTTTATCGCTTATGGGGCGCGGGGCAAGTCACTTGTGCTTACGCCATATTACAAGATCAAGCGGAGTGCCGCTTAGGGGGATGAATGAAAACTGTAATTTTTGATCTGGATGGAACTTTGGCCGACACCAGCGGTGATCTGCTTGAGGCGGCCAACGCCTGTTTTCGCACCCTTGGCCATGGGGATTTGCTGGACCTGCAGGCCGATCAGACAACGGCCTTTGCGGGCGGGCGGGCGATGTTACGGTTGGGGTTTTCCCGTTTGGATATGACAGATGTCGAGGCGCGGATTGACGAGCAGTTTCAGTGTCTTATAGATTACTACGGCGAAAACATTGACCGTCATACCGTGGTTTATGACGGGGTGCGCCCTGCGATACAGCGGCTGTTGGATGCGGATTTCAAGGTCGGGATTTGCACAAACAAACCGGAAGGGTTGGCTGAAATCTTGATGAAACGGTTGGGCCTGCGCGACATGTTCGGGGCTTTGATCGGGGCGGATACGCTGCCGACACGCAAGCCCGATGCGGCGCCTTATTTGGAAACGGTGGCGCGTGTCGGCGGCGATGTTGCACGTTCAGTATTGATTGGCGACACAATCACGGACCGCGAAACGGCGCGGGCGGCGGGAGTGCCAAGCGTTTTGGTAACCTTCGGGCCGACAGGGCGGGAGGTTGCGCAGCTAAAACCAGAAGCCTTGCTGGATCATTACGATCAACTGTTTGATGTTGTCCAAGGCTTGATCGACTGACACAATAGGTTTTGGGGGATGTAATATGGCCGACAGATTCACTGGAAATTTCACGCAACAAGAACCGATTCCGGACGCC
This sequence comes from Marinosulfonomonas sp., assembly GCA_033851955.1. Taxonomy (GTDB): domain Bacteria; phylum Pseudomonadota; class Alphaproteobacteria; order Rhodobacterales; family Rhodobacteraceae; genus Profundibacter. Next base: position 59,117 of record JAWSVK010000020.1, on the reverse strand, counting down.
GGAATTGAGGCCGCAATGCGCGTGCTGCAACACGGTCGGTTACACCGCTATAACATCGCCGAGGGAGAGGCGGGTGAAACCGCGTTGCTGGAGCAGGAATTTGCCGCCGCGATGGGGGCTAAATACGCGCTGGCAGTGGCCTCGGGTGGCTATGCGATTGCTTGTGCAATGCGGGCTGTTGGTGTGGTGGCGGGCGACGCGGTGTTGACCAATGCGTTCACGCTGGCACCAGTTCCGGGGGCGATTGCCAGCCTTGGGGCGGTTCCCGTATTCGTCGGAGTGAATGCGGCTCTGACCATTGATCTATCTGATTTAGAACATAAAATTCACACCAGCGGTTCGAAGGTCTTGCTGCTTAGTCACATGCGCGGCCACATATGCGACATGGATGCTTTGATGGCGATTTGCGATGCGCAGCGAGTGCAAGTGATCGAGGATTGCGCCCATACGATGGGGGCAACATGGCGCGGCGTGATGTCGGGGCGGCACGGTGTGATGGCGGCCTATTCTACACAAACCTACAAGCATATGAACTCTGGCGAGGGTGGCTTGTTGATCTCGGATGACGATGATCTGATGGCCCGCGCGGTGATGCTTTCGGGCAGCTATATGTTGTTTGAACGTCACCTTGCTGGGCCGCCCGCCGAGGCGTTTGAAGCCCTGCGCTATGAGGTGCCCAATATCTCGGGGCGGATGGACAATCTGCGGGCGGCTATCTTGCGTCCACAATTGGCCGCGTTGGATGCGCAAATTGCGGCGTGGAATGCGCGCTATGGCGTGGTTGAGGCGGGGCTGCGCGGCACATCCGGCTTGACGGTGATTGAGCGTCCCGAGCATGAAAACTACGTTGGTTCTTCCATCCAATTTTTGTTGCTGGATTGGGACACTGCACAAATTGATCAAGTATTACAACGCTGTGCGGCACGTGGGGTTGAGCTGAAATGGTTCGGCGGAGATGAGCCGACTGGGTTCACGTCGCGCTATGACAGTTGGCGATATGCGCCAGAGCAGAAGCTGCCTGCGTCGGATCGGGTATTGCGCGGTATCCTTGATATGCGCCTGCCGCTGCCCTTTAGCCTAGAGGATTGCGCACAAATATCCGGCATTATCAGGGCCGAGGTTGGGGCGGTCTATCAGTCATGGGCCTAGCCGCGATGCGCAATCAGGCACGGGCGATGTTCACGGCGGGCGTTGCGGCAGCGGATCCCTATCAGGCCGTGATCAAGGCTTTGGATGCGCGGCCAATGCAAGCAGCGGGTGCGGGGGGTAAGACCTTCGTTTTGGCGGTTGGCAAGGCTGCGATGCGGATGGCAAAAGCAGCAAAAGAGCGGCTTTCAGGGGCTGTTGAAATTCTTGTGATCACAAATTATGAAAACGCGCATGATGTTGACTTTGCTCAGGTCTTTGCGGCTGGTCATCCGGTTCCCGACGCGGCGGGGGCTAAGGCATCAACCCATGTGATCACAAAACTTCAAGCCCTTGGCGAACAAGACCGCGTGTTGGCGCTGATCAGCGGTGGCGGGTCGGCTTTGATGCCTGCACCTGTCGAGGGGATCACGCTTGCGGACAAGGCCGAGGTGAGCCGTTTATTGTTGGGTTGTGGGGCTGAAATTGGCGACATGAATCTGGTGCGCCAACAGCTCTCGATCCTGAAAGGCGGTGGGGTTTTGCGATTGGCTGGGCCAGCTTACCTGCGCGCCCTGATCCTATCGGATGTGGTAGGAGATGATTTGCGCGTCATAGCGAGCGGCCCGACGGTGGGGCCCGTTGGGACGCGAATGCAGGCCGTGGAATTGCTGAAATCTTACGATATCTGGGGCGATTTGCCTCTATCTGTCAGAACCCATCTGTCCAAATCCGCGTCGCAAATGCAGCCTGTCCGGCCAGCGGACAATCAGTTGATCGGTTCCAACCCGATCAGCGTCGCCGCGATGTCGGTAATCGAACAAAAAGCACAGACCCACCCAACCCCATTGGTTGGAGATGTGGCCCAAGCTGCTGATATCATAGCAAACTCACCCAAAGGTATCACCCTATTTGGTGGCGAAACAACGGTCCAGATTCGGGGCACCGGGCTTGGTGGGCGCAATCAGGAATTGGCGTTGCGGTTGGCTTTGCTGGCCGAAAAACAGGGCTGGCAGGGTGATTGGGTGTTTCTTTCTGGTGGGACAGATGGGCGCGATGGGCCGTGCGATGCTGCGGGCGGGTTGGTGGACAACACCACACTTGCGCGGATGCGCGAAGCTGGCTGCGTGCCCGAAGATATGCTAGCCAACAATGACAGCTATCACGCGCTGAAATCCAGCGATGATCTGTTGATGACAGGGGCCACCGGCACAAATGTGGCCGACCTGCAAATCCTAATCAGGTCTTGATTTTCCAAACCTTTCCGTTACATTTCGTAAGGCGAATGTGATGCAGAAAAAGGAGGTCGTTGATGTTTGACTACCCCATTCAAATGGATGTCACCCCTGAGGTCACCTCGTTCTTTGATTCTGAAAGCAACACGTTTTCCTATGTGGTGACGGACCCGATCTCCAAGGCCTGTGCGGTGGTCGATTCCGTGATGGATATTGACTATGCCGCTGGGCGTTTGAGCTATGCCCATGCCGACGAAATCATTAAATTTATTCAAGAAAACGGCCTGAGGCTCGATTTGCAAATCGAAACCCATGTGCATGCAGATCACTTGTCAGCCGCGCCCTATATTCAGGAAAAATTGGGTGGTAAAATCAGTATCGGCAAGGGGATCACAGCCGTTCAGCGCACCTTTGGTAAAGTGTTCAATGAGGGCACAGAGTTTCAGCGTGACGGCAGCCAGTTTGATCGGCTGTTTGCGGATGGTGACACCTATATGATTGGCGATATGCAAGGGGTCGCTCTTCACACTCCGGGCCACACACCGGCCTGCATGACCCATGTTTTGGGCAATGTCGCTTTTGTTGGTGATACGTTGTTTATGCCCGATAGCGGCTCGGCGCGTGCCGATTTTCCCGGTGGAGATGCCGGTGAACTCTATGATTCCGTGCAAAAAATACTGACGCTGCCCGATGATATGCGCCTGATGATCTGCCATGATTACGGCGCCGGCGGACGCGACGTTCTAAACGAAACCACAGTTGCTGCGCAAAAGGCTGACAATATCCATTTTGGCGGCGGCACCAGCCGTGCCGATTTCGTCAAGCTGCGCGAGGATCGTGATGCGACCCTTGCAATGCCGCGGCTGATTATTCCGTCTTTGCAAGTCAATATGCGGGCAGGGGATATGCCACCTGCCGATCCTGACGGGAATGCCTATTTCAAGGTGCCGATAAATAAACTATGAAGCATTGAAGTGGCATAGATTTGCAGGCCTTCTAAGAGATGGGAAAATAACATGATGGATATCCGGCGCATTACAGACGATTTTTCAGTCAGCCCGCAGATTGCGGTTGCTGACTTGCAAACCATTTGGGACGCCGGATTTCGCACCGTTATTTGCAACCGCCCCGATAACGAAGAGCCGGGCCAGCCGAGCGTTGCTGAAACCGAGGCCGCGGCCAAGGAAATTGGGTTTGCCTTTGCGCATATCCCAGCGGATTCGGTGACATTGGGCATGGCGCATGCTGACGAAACGCGGCGCGTGCTGACCGAGGTGCCTGCGCCGGTGTTTGCTTACTGTCGCTCTGGCACCAGATGCACGGTGATTTGGTCTTTGATGATGAGTTCCGAACTTGCGCCCAATGAGATTTTGGCGGCGACCGCTGCGGCGGGTTACGATATGTCGCCGGTGATTGACGCCGATTAGGCGCAAACGGGGCGCGCGACCATTGTGCAGCTGCCTTTTGTTGCCAGACGGTCGGCAGATCGTTGACTGACCTAGGGCAGTTTCCAGTGCCGTCGCAGCTGATTGGCCACATAACGTGGGTTTTCACACAGTGACCAATGCCCCAACGCGCGTTTGACCAGCAGAGGCACATCCCATCTCAGGCTGAACTTTTTGGCCTTGCTGAGCGACATAAACGGATCCTGTTTGCCCCAGATCAACAGCCCGCGTTTTGGCAGATTAGAGAGGTCCTCGCCCCATTCGTCATTCACGTTTATGGCCGAGCGATACAGTGGAAGGATCGCGCGCTTCATGTCGGGGCCCATCTGCGCTGATAGAACCTTTGCCATATCCTTTGGCATGCCTAATTTTGGCAGCAACAGGCGCGCCAACCACGGGCGCAGGCAAAGATTGACCAGCTCGCCGATAACGGGCGTATGCCAAAGCCGCCCAACTTGGTGCCAGCGTTCGCCCGGCACCACGCAAGCGTTCAGTGCCGCCCAAGTCCGGACCAGTTCAGGTCGTAAATGGGCGACGCGCAAGCACAGCATAGCCCCCCAATCATGGCCGACCAAATCGACAGGCCCGCTGCGTGCAACTTCGGTTTCCAAAAGATCAATCAGCCAGTCTACATAGGCTTCTTTTGTGCAAGAGAACCCCTGCGGGGCGGGGCCCGTAAAGCCCGGCCAAGCCGGCATAACCAGCTGATCTATAGGCAGATCAAGCTGCTCGATCAATGGGGCCCAAAGGGACGGTGTCTCGGGGACGCCGTGTATCATAATGCAAACCATGCGCTCTTAGGGCATATCATTTTAGCTTTGTAAAGTAGCGGCATATTTTCGATATTGCTGGAGTTTCTAAGCAAAATAAGGCAAGACACAGCCCTACACAGAATGCCGCTTTGACGACAGCAGGAAATCGCGACCAATGACCCTTGATGCCAAACCCGCAGCACGCCTCTCCGTCGCCCCGATGATGGACTGGACCGACCGCCATTGCCGTTACATGCATCGGCTGATGTCGTCACAGGCGTTGCTTTATACGGAAATGGTTACGTCACCCGCATTGGTGCGGGGCGGGGCGTTGCAATTGTTGCGGTTTGATCCGGCTGAACACCCTGTCGCGGTGCAGTTGGGCGGCTCAGACCCGACTGAATTGGCCGCCGCCACTCACATTTGCTGTGATGAGGGCTTTGACGAGGTGAACCTTAACGTCGGCTGCCCTTCGGATCGGGTGCAGTCGGGCAGTTTTGGGGCCGTGTTGATGGAGCGCCCCGCCTTGGTCGCCGATTGTGTGGCCGCGATGATTGACGCCTCATCCGTCGAGGTCACTGTAAAGTGCCGCATTGGGGTGGACGACCAAGATGTGCAGCAAACCCTGCCAGATTTCATTGAAACGGTCAGCAAGGCGGGCGTCAAACGGTTCACCATCCACGCCCGCAAGGCATGGCTACAAGGGCTGAGCCCAAAGCAAAACCGCGATGTGCCGCCGTTGGATTATGATCTGGTGTTGCAAATCAAACGTGACTTTCCGGATCTGCATATTTCAGTGAACGGCGGCGTCACCACGCTGGAGCAGGCGCGTGCATTTTTGGATGCGGGCTTGGACGGGGTGATGCTTGGCCGTGCGGCGTATCACACGCCGGATCAGGTGTTGCTGGGCGTAGACACCGAGATTTTCGGTGGCACCAGCCGCAAAACCACCGCTCAAGTGGTCGACGACATGCGCCCCTACATTGAGCGCCATTTGGCTGAAGGTGGCCGCCTAAACCAAATCACCCGCCACATGCTGGGCCTGTTCCACGGTCGCCCCGGTGCGCGCGGCTGGCGGCGGACCTTGTCGGAAAACGCCCCAAAAGACGGGGCAGGGCTCGAAGTGCTGGACGCGGCGCTGACTTGTGTGCAGGATCAGCTGGAAACAAAAGCGAGCGCCTAAATGCCTGACATGACAGTTCTACTCCCGATGGTCGCCATGCTTTTGGCGATAGGTGCCTTTGCGGGCGTGATGGCTGGCTTGCTTGGGGTTGGCGGCGGCATCATTTTAGTGCCTGCCTATTTCTACATCTTCTCGTCGCTTGGCTATGGCGGTGATCAACTGATGCAGGTTTGCCTTGCGACCTCGCTTGCAACCATCATCGTCACGTCACTGCGCTCCGTTGCCAGCCACAACAAAAAAGGCGCGGTTGACTGGGATATCCTGCGCGGTTTTGCCCCCGGTATCGTGGTTGGCGCCGCCATCGGTGTGCTGGTCGCAGCGGGGCTGCGCTCGGTGGTGTTGCAAGGCATCTTCGGCGTGCTTGGCATAACAGTCGGCCTCTACCTTGGCTTTGGCCGCGAGACGTGGCGGCTGGGCAACGCCATGCCCACCGGCCTAAAACGCGCCATTTTCTCGCCGATCCTCGGGTTTATGTCGGTGCTGATGGGCATTGGCGGCGGATCGTTCGGTGTGCCTTTGATGAGCCTCTACGCCACGCCCATCCACCGCGCCGTGGCCACCGCCGCTGGCCTTGGCGTGTTGATCGCCGTGCCCTCGGTGATCGGGTTTTTGCTGATCAGCATTCCAGATGCCTCACGCCCGCCGTACACAATCGGTGCGGTGAACCTGCCGGCTTTCGTGCTCACAATCAGCATGACCCTGATCACAGCGCCTTACGGGGTAAAACTGGCCCACAGCATGGACCCAAAACCGCTAAAACGCGTGTTCGCCTTTTTCCTAACACTGGTCGCCCTAAATATGCTGCGCAAAGCAGCTGGGCTTTAGTCCTCACTTTTCCGTGGCCAAAAAAATGCAATCAATGAACCAGAGCGCCCCTAAGTGTGGGCGTGTGATCCTGCGTGATTCAATATAAATTGGCATTCTCTAATTCCTATTTGGAAACATGTACATATAAGTTAGAAATTCGTCCTTTGTAGAATAAAACGCTAGCCATCGGTCGGCATCTGTAATCAAATATCCCGAAAAGCGTTGGTTGTTTAAAACAGTATTCTGCCACTGCATCGAAATAATAATCAGGGCGCCCGCCGCCCGATCTGAGAGGCCCAGCGGGTCTTCGCCGCGTTCTGTAATCAAGAAATTCCCACCCGGCACCCACGAAAAATTCAGTGAGCTCATCGGTACTGCATTCGAGCCCCAGCAACGCCCGCCCGCTCTTCACAGGAGAGAGTTCATCAAAATCATTGCGATCATTTCTGGTTAGTATGTCCACAAACGGCGGCGCGGCAAGAACCGCAGCACATTCCGAACTTGGAGCAACAGCACTCTCTTGCGCGGCCACCAGAGATGGGACTAACAGGAGCGAGATAAAAATGAATAGTTTCATCAAATGGCCTACGGGTTAGAATAATCAACAACTCTCTTGGGTTGATATTGACCATAGATATTCAATTTAATCAAACATTGTTGGATGGGTTGTAGCCATGGGTGATCAAGCGGATCTACCGCTGTAACCGCGCCGCTTGTCCGCCTTCTTCCTAACGCTGGTCGCCCTAAACATGCTGCGCAAAGCGGCTGGGCTATAACCACTACAGTTTCTTCTTTTCCCAAATACCTGCGCCGCAGGCTTGTGCACGTGAGTCTGTTCACGCCGTTTTCCAGTGAGCGTAGCCTTAACGGCATGCGTTAGGCCTGCAATACACTACTTGTGTGAATGATATTGGTGACCTAGGGTTTTTTGTGAAGTCTTAAAAGGGGCTCTTACATGCTTAAAGTGGATGAACAGATCACCAGTGTCGCACGGCTGCGCGAATTGCTGCCCACCGATGGTTTCACCAATACATTCTTGAAAGACACGGATCATCTGAACGAAGCGGCCCGTAAATTCATCTCATTTGCGCCCTTCGTTATTGTCGCCACAAAAACATCACAAGGGTTGATCGATGTTTCACCCAAAGGAGACCCGGCAGGCTTTGTCGAAGTTTTTGATGACAAAACACTGATTATTCCGGACCGGTTGGGCAACCATCGTGTTGACGGGTTCCATAACATTATTGACGACGCCAACGTCGCGCTGTTGTTTATCGTTCCTGGGCATGGTGATACGTTACGCGTTGCAGGCAAGGCGCGGATCGTCAAAGATAAGGCCATCAGCAAGCGACATGCCATCAAAGGAAAAGAACCGCTCCTAGCGCTGGTGATCGATGTGGAGGAGGCCTTTATGCACTGCTCCAAATCATTCATCAGATCGCGGCTTTGGCAGCCTGATCATTGGCCTGCGCGTAAAAGCACCCCAACATTGGCAGAATGGGTGGCCGAAACAGTTGAGACCACTGAAACGGTCAAAGAAATCCAAGACGACCACACCAACGAAGAGAACAAACGCCTGTACTAATCCAGTGTTGCGATCATCGACGACTGATCTGGCCCAAAATGACGCCAGATCAAATCCCTACCGCTTCAGTCGCGCGGCCCGATCCACCGCGCCGTCGCCACCGCCGCTGGCCTTGGCGTGTTGATCGCCGTGCCCTCGGTGATCGGGTTTTTGCTGGTCACGATCCCCGACGCTTCACGCCCGCCCTACACCATTGGCGCCGTGAATGTGCCAGCCTTCGTGCTCACAATCAGCATGACCCTGATCACAGCGCCTTACGGGGTAAAGCTGGCCCACGGCATGGACCCAAAACCCCTAAAACGGGTGTTCGCTTTTTTCCTAACGCTGGTCGCGCTAAACATGTTGCGCAAAGCCGCTGGGCTATAACCAATTCCACCATCTTCTTTTCTTAAATACCTGCGCCGCAGGCATCGAGAGATAGAATTCGCTAAACTCTTTAATATGACGCGTAAGAGCATCGATCAAATCCTGATCTGCGTCTTCGCTTAAATAATCAATTTTGTCTAATTCATCTATCCATAGGGTATCAAGTTTATCCCATCGCACGTCTTGGGTGGAGGCAACCAATGGATCGCCAAGCGTGGACACGACGGTTCGCAATTCCGCAGCCGCAATTGAGGCCCCAAGCGCTTCGAGAGAGGTAAGAACTTCGTGGGTGTCCAGATCATATGAATACGTTAGAAAAGAGTTCAGTCCTCCATGACCCGCATTTCCCATATAGTACGACACGATTGCGGCAGCTCGCTTTTTGTCGCCTTTAGCGTATTTTGAGTGATCGGCGTTCCCAACAAGATTGTTCCAAGCGATCATTTGTTCGTCGTCTGTCATTTGCGCATCTCCAAGTTGGTCGTCCTTATCGATCGGCCATCAGCCACAATCTAGATAGTGCTACTGATTCAATTGAAAATCAGCGGTTAGATGACGATATCCCCGAAGCGCATCAGGTCCGCTTTAACCGCGCCGCCCGTCCACCACGGCGTTTCACCACCAAGCCAGCCCGCTCGGGCAGCTCGCCAATCACCTCACGGCGCTCCTCAGAATCCATCCGCGACCAGCGGGCAATTTCGTCAATGCTGCGGTAACAGCCCGTGCACAATCGCGCCGCAGCGTGGATCACACAGATGTTGATACAGGGCGATTGCACCTCGTCGCGTTTCCAGATTTCATCCACGTTTCAAATACCCCAAACGGTCCAACACACCTTGCAAGATATACCCTGCCGCCACGTGGTCAATGACCTCGGCGCGACGTTTTCGGGACGTATCCGCCTCAAGCAAGGCCCGTTCGGCGGCCACGGTGGACAGGCGCTCGTCCCAGTAGCCTATGGGCAATTCCGTTAGCTGTGACAGATTGCGCGCAAAAGCACGGGTCGATTGGCAGCGCGGTCCCTCGCTGCCGTCCATGTTCAGCGGCAAGCCCAAGACGAACCCGCCAAGCCCGCGATCCGCCGCGATTTCCAACAAGCGTGCCGCGTCCACGCCGAATTTCTTGCGCCGAACGGTTTCCAACGGGGTTGCCACCGTCAAAAAGCTGTCAGACACCGCCACCCCAATGGTTTTGTCGCCTAGATCCAGCCCCGCGACCGCGCGCATAGGCGCAAGGGCTGCGGCAAAACCTTCCATGTCTTCATAGATCATTGCGCAACTCCCGCTTTTTGGGCTGCCGCCCGAACCATCGCCAATGCAGTTGTGTCCGCTGCAAACACGTTCTGTGCCTCGGCCCAAATCGCTTGTGCGCGGTCCGTCTCGCCCAACACCCCAAGCGCGCCGATTAGCTGCGCCCATTCCTGCGCCGACCCGCCCTCAGATGCCAAACGCTCGGACAATTGCGCCACCATACCACCGATCATCGCTTGGCGCTCTTCAACCGTCATGTCTGAGGCCGCAGCCAGAGCATCAGCATCGGGACCAGCAAGGGCAGGGGCCATTTCGGGCAGGGTGTAATTCACCCCAGCCCAAGCCGCCGCATCCTCGATCTGGCCACGTATCGGCCCAACCCACGGATCACTGGGGGCGCTGCGGTCCAACAATTGGCGCCACAGTTTGAACGCCATATCAGGACGCCCGTTTTGGTAAAACATCAAGCCGGAATAATACCGGGCCTTACCGTCATTCGGATCACGCTCTAACGCGCGTTTCAAGGCGCTCTCGGCCTCGGGTGAGACATAGCCACCGGCGGCGATGATCATCCATTCAGCCAGTTCGGACAGGTCCTTCGCTCGGACATGTGTGTCTTTAATCTCAATCACCCTAATTTGGGCCTGATAAGCCGCAATGTAATTGCCAAGTGCGGCCTCATTTGTCACCAATAAATGCTGCCCTTTCAAATCGTTAGGGTGTTCTGCAACCGCTACGCGCAGCCTTTCAACCAGCGCTTTGTGGCGGGGCTCCACCTCTTCGATCATGGGCGGAATGGTTGCTTCGACCGCGGCTTGATTTGGCCTCGCACGACGGTGTTCTTGCGCGTTTTCAATGCGCAATTTCAGCGGTAAATCCGGGTAGCCCGGCTGGCCGATCCGCTGATACACACCAACCCCGCTCACCAAGGTTATGGTCACCATCGCGATCGCCGCATAACTGGCAAACTTGGGCGCGCCGGTCACATCAGCTGTGGCCTGAACGGCCTTGTCCGCGTCCAACAAGCGACGCGAGACCTCAACCTTGATGCGGGCGGCCTCCTCAGGGGTGACCACGCCACGTTCCAAATCACGCGCAACGCCGCTCAGTTGATCGCGGTAAACCTGCACATCGAACGTGGCCGCAACCTCGCCAGCATCGCGACCGCGCAGCAACGCCCATGCGATCAACGAAATGATCAACAGGACCAGCAAACCTATGATAACCCAGAACCACATGGTGTCTCTCTCGCCTATAAAAACCTGCCCCCGTCTACCGCGAAACAGCTCTTTGCAAAAGAGCGATTACGCCGCAGGCAGATCACATCACGTTCAGGTCGCTTTGCGCACCGATATGTCGTATATTTTCTACATTGTGCCGCAGGCGAGCGCGGTTAAACGCGGCATCTGTATCAAAACAATTGTGCAAGGGCTGGAGCGCCCTCACAGGGGGATTCGATTGATGAGACGTTATTCTGCATTTGCCGTCGCCCGCGAGGCGCTGCGTTACCACAAGGGTTGGGGCCGTGCATGGCGCGCGCCCGAGCCGAAAAAACACTATGACGTGGTGATCGTTGGGGCAGGTGGGCATGGCCTGGCCACCGCTTACTATCTGGGCAAGAATTTCGGCATCACCAATGTGGCGATCTTGGAAAAAGGTTGGCTGGGTGGCGGCAACACGGGCCGCAACACCACCATTATCCGCTCCAACTATCTGCAAGACCCGTCAGCGGCGATCTATGAAAAGGCCCGTGGCCTATACGAAACCATGTCGCAAGACCTGAATATGAACGTGATGTTTTCGCCGCGCGGCGTGATGATGCTGGCCCAAACCCAGTCCGAAATTCGCGGCTTCCAGCGCACCGCTCAAGCCAATGCGTTTCAAGGCGTGCAAACTGAATTCATCTCGCCCGAGCGGGTCAAGGAGCTTGCGCCGATTATCAACATTTCCGGCCCGCGCTACCCCGTGTTGGGCGCGCTCTGGCAGGCGCGCGCAGGCACGGCCCGTCACGATGCGGTGGCATGGGCCTATGCCCGCGCCTGTTCCGACATGGGCATGGACATCATTCAAAAATGCGAAGTCACTGGCGTCAATCAAACGGACGGCCAAGTCACCGGTGTTGAAACCTCGCGCGGCACGATTGGCTGCAAGAAACTGGCGTTTCTGGTGGCGGGCAATTCCGGCGATCTGGCGGGCATGGCGGGGTTCCGTCTGCCGATGGAATCCGTCGCCTTGCAAGCACTGGTGTCCGAGCCGATTAAACCCTGTCTTGATGTGGTGATCATGGCCAACACGGTGCACGGCTATATCTCGCAATCCGACAAAGGCGAGATGGTGATCGGCGGCGGCACGGATGCCTATAACAACTACACCCAACGCGGATCGTTCCACCATATCGAGGAAACTGTGCGCGCATTGGTCGAGACCTTCCCGATGGTCTCGCGCCTGAAAATGCTGCGCCAATGGGGCGGGATTGTCGATGTGACAGGCGACCGCTCTCCGATCATTTCCAAAACCCCACTGGGCGGATGCTACATCAACGGCGGCTGGGGCACGGGCGGGTTTAAATCCATCCCAGGGTCCGGCTGGGCGATGGCCGATCTGGTGGCCAACGACACACCGGGACCGCTAAGTGCCGAGTTCGGGCTGAACCGTTTCGCCGAAGGCCGTTTCATCGACGAAAGCGTCGCGGCGGGGGTGGCTCACTGATGTGGCTTCATTTGTTCCAGCTCATGACGAATTTTGGCGATCTTGGTCGCATTAGAGGCAACGATACGCTTTGGAGCGTCACTGGATATTGTAGGGCTGCTTTGCATTGGATCTTTGGTCAGCCACGGCCAGACAAAGAACAATTGGAATGCGAATTCGAAAAGATAACCCATGCATTCGATGTATGGGATAAGTTTGATTATTCAAGTGCGGAGGGTAGTTATGCTAATCCTTGAATGCCCCTACTGCGGCGTCAAAGCCGAAGAAACTGAACTGCACGGCGGCGGCGAGGCCCATTTGACCCGCCACGCCACAGGCTCCACCGATGACGAGCTGAAATTCTACCTGTTTCAGCGCAAAAACCCCAAGGGGGTGCATTTCGAGCGTTGGCGCCACGTCAACGGCTGCGGGAAATGGTTCCACGCCGCGCGCTGCACCATGAGCCTCGAAGTTTTCGGCACCTACAGCGCCCAGACATTCACGCCCCCAGCCGCCTTGATAAAAAAGATCAAAGTAAAACGCCCCGAATGGCAGGGCTACAAATGATACATTTTTGTTCCTTAAATATCCCCGCCGGAGGCTCCAATACCTCCTCAAGCGAAAGCGCTGCAAAATGAGCACACGCCTCCCAAACACAGGCCGGTTCCTCGACAAAACCGCCCCCGCGACGTTCACCTTCAACGGCCAATCCCTTGGCGGTTTCAAAGGTGATACCTTGGCCTCGGCCCTCTTGGCCAACGACCAGATGCTGATGGGCCGCTCGTTCAAATACCACCGCGCGCGCGGTGTTGTGGCATCCGGCGCGGAAGAGCCAAACGCGCTGGTGAATATGGGCGAGGGCGCACGGTTTGAGCCAAACCAACGGGTCACCACCACCGAATTGTTTGACGGCCTGACTGCCAAAAGCCAAAACCACTGGCCGAGCCTGAATTTCGATGTTGGGGTGATCAACAACTACGTCGCCCGTTTCCTGCCAGCAGGTTTCTACTACAAAACCTTCATGTACCCGCGCGCCGCGTGGAAACATGTGTTTGAACCCATCATCCGCCACTCAGCCGGCCTTGGAAACGCGCCCAAATCCCGCGACGCGGATCGCTATGAGCATTTCTATTTCTTTACCGACGTTCTGGTCGTTGGTGGCGGTGTCGCGGGCTTGCAATCGGCTTTGGCGGCGGCGCAATCCGGTGCCAAAGTCCTGCTGCTTGAGCAAACCGCAAACTGGGGCGGTCGTGCCCCTGTGGACGGGGCCGAGATTGCTGGCAAACCCGCCGATGATTGGGTCACGGAAACATTGGCCGCGCTCCAAGCGCTGCCAAACGTCACCATCCGCGCGCGCACCATGGGTGCTGGTGTTTACGATCACGGCTATGCCTTGGGTTATGAGCGGATCACCGATCACGCCCCCGAAATGGACGCCCCGCGTCACCGTCTGTGGCGCATCAGGGCCAAGCAGATCATCACAGCCACAGGCGCGATTGAACGCCCGTTGTCCTTTGCGGGCAACGACATTCCTGGCGTGATGCTGGCGGCTTCTGTGCGGGATTATCTGGTCAATTGGGGCGTCGCTGTTGGCGAACGCACCGTGGTTGTCACCAACAACGACGATGGCTATCGCACCGCGATCACCTTGCATAAAGCCGGCCTAAAAGTCCCTGCTATCATTGATGCTCGTCCCAAGGCTGACGGCGATCTGCCCAATCAGGCCCGCGAGTTGGGCATTCCCGTGCAAGAGGGTCGCGGCATTGCCAAGGTCAAAGGCGGCAAGCGGGTTCAAGGTGTGGCGATCTGTCTGCAAGACGGTGACGGCGGCGCGCGCGAGGAAATCGCCTGCGACTGCGTTGCCATGTCAGGTGGCTGGTCGCCCGTGGTGCATCTGTGGTCCCATTGCGGTGGCAAATTGAACTGGATCGAGGAACTGGCCCATTTCGCGCCTGACCCCAAACGCCCGCCGCTTGGCGACAACGGTGAGGGGTTTGTTGTGACATCTGGCGCTGCTTCCGGCGCAATGGACACGCCCGACGTTTTGAAAGACGCACATTTGGCAGGCAAAGCGGCGGCCAAAGCTGCAGGGTTCACGCCAAAGCGTAGCCAAGCCGCCAAAGCGGTGGCAACCGCCGAGGCCGCGATGGCGCCGGTGTGGATCATGCCCCTCAAAGCCACACCCGAGCTGAAGGCCAAGATGTGGCTGGATTACCAAAATGACGTCAAAGTTTCTGACGTGCAATTGGCGGCGCGCGAGGGTTACGAGAGCGTTGAGCACACCAAGCGCTACACCACTTTGGGCATGGCAACCGATCAGGGTAAGTTGAGCAATATTAATGGCTTGGCGGTGTTGTCTGATGCTTTGAATCAAAAGATACCACAGACCGGCACCACCACGTTCCGGCCGCCCTATACGCCGATTTCAATTGGCTCGATCGCGGGCGAGGCACGGGGCGAAATATTCCAGCCTCTGCGCCGCACCCCGATGCATGCATGGCACGAAGAGGCGGGCGCCTATATGGAGCCTGTTGGCCAATGGCGCCGCCCCTATTGCTATCCGCGTGGCGCTGAAACCCACGACGAGGCTGTGGCGCGTGAAGTGAACAACACCCGCCAAGCACTTGGCTTGTTGGATGCGTCTACGCTGGGGAAAATCATCGTCAAAGGGCCGGATGCAGGCAAGTTTTTGGACATGCTTTACACCAATATGATGTCATCCTTGAAACCGGGGCGCTGTCGCTATGGGCTGATGTGTTCGGAAAACGGGTTCTTGATGGATGATGGCGTGGTGGCGCGGATCGATGAGGACACGTTCTTGTGCCACACCACATCGGGCGGGGCTGATCACACCCACGCATGGATGGAAGAATGGCTGCAAACCGAGTGGTGGGACTGGAAGGTTTACGTCGCTAATGTCACCGAACAGCTGGCCCAAGTCGCCGTAGTTGGCCCCAATGCCCGCAAGGTTTTGGAGAAAATGGGCGGCATGGATGTCAGCCGCGAGGCGCTGACGTTTATGGGCTGGGCGGATGGTAAAATCGGCGGCTTTGATGCGCGGGTCTACCGGATTTCATTCTCGGGCGAGTTGAGCTACGAGATCGCCGTGCCAGCATCGCAAGGCCGTGCGTTCTGGGACGCGCTGCACGCTGCGGGCGCTGAATTTGGCGCGATGGCCTATGGCACCGAAGCGCTGCATATCATGCGGGCTGAAAAGGGGTTCATCATGATTGGCGATGAAACCGACGGCACAGTTATACCCCAAGATTTGGGGCTGCACTGGGCTATTTCCAAGAAAAAGACCGACTTTTTAGGCAAGCGGGCGCAGCTGCGCAGCCATATGGCCAGCGCGGAGCGTTGGCAGTTGGTTGGGCTGGAAACTGTCGATGGATCGGTGTTGCCGGACGGCGCATATGCGCTGGCAGAGGGTATGAACGCCAATGGGCAACGCAATATGCAGGGGCGGGTGACGTCAAGTTATCATTCGCCGACGCTGGGCCATGGTATTGCCATGGGGTTGGTGCTGCATGGGCCGGACCGGATGGGCGAGGTGATCAATTTCGGGCGCACGGATGGCACGTTGATCCCTGCGAAAATCGTCGATGCTGTGTTTTATGACAAAGAAGGGGAGAAGCAAAATGTCTAATGCTGTGAGCGCCTTAAGTGGTGTATCCTCTGACGGATATGTGCAGGTTCAAGAAATGGGCTTGCAAGGCATGCTGACCCTGCGCGGCGATTTGTCGATGGTCAAAATGGCCAAGGCTGTGAAGGCCGCCGTGGGCGTTGAGATGCCAAAACTGCGCAAGATCAACATGACGGGTCAGTCGGGGGCGGCATGGATGTCACCGGACGAGTTGCTGCTGATCACGCCGCATGGTGATGCCGAAGCGACGGCTGCCAAATTGGTTAAGGCCTTGGGCAAAACCCATTCTTTGGTGGCCAATGTTTCGGACGCCCGCGTGGTGTTCACCCTGACAGGGGCGGGCGCACGCGAGGTGGTGGCGAAACTGGCACCAGTTGATATGCAGGCGTTTAAAAAAGGCGACATCCGGCGCTCGCGTTTGGCGCAGGTTCCGGCGGCATTTTGGCTGTCTGGCAAGGATGAAATCACCGTGGTCGCGTTTCGCAGTGTGGCGCAATATGTGTTTGATTTGCTGACGAACGCGGCGCAATCGGGCGGTGAAGTCAACGCGTACTGATCCGACATGAGCACATGAATTCGGTGCAATTCAATGGCATAGTATTTCCATCAATTTCGCGTTATAGATGCGAAAAATAATAATTGGTGCATATTATGCGGAAATTTTTTAACGGTGGATACGGGCTCGCAATAACCTATTGGGTTGGCATTGCTGGCGCGGGCGTTATTGCCAAGATTGTGTTTTTGTTTATCAACAAGGGGTATCTAACCACAGTTGACGACACAAAATTTGCGCGGCTGGAACTGTTTCACAACTGTTTTCTGGTGGCGCTTTCCATATACATGGTGCTGATGTCGCGGGCGATGTTCCGGGCCGGATTTGACGACCGTCGCCCAGGAGCGTGGGGCTGGATAGGGATTGCGGTGACGTTGCTTCGCACGCTGTATATTCTCTATGTAACAATGACAGTGCTGTTTCCCGCAACCGCGACCCCCAAATTTATGTTGGAGCTGGAAATACGCCAATTGAACAAACAATTGCCACAAGACATGGGCGATGGATTTGCTATGACGCAAGTCGATATCAACAATGATGAGTTGATCTATTCCTTTCGTATCACGGCTGACTTGGATGAGATCTGGAAAGAGGAATTTCAAATTCCATTGATGAGCACCGTCGAGGGGCAGGTGGCCTGCCAAGACTTACAAAGTTATTTTAGGGGCGGTATTAATACGGTCATTACGAAATATACGTTTGAAAACGACACCGTGGAGCAAACGATTGATGGTGCAGAGTGCCTTGAGTGGTTGGCGACGAGGTAATAACGCCGCCGCCTGCCAATTCGCCTTTACGCCAACTTATGATTGTGCTCTGCTGCTGGCAGGGTGAAAATAGGAGTTGGTAATGAATTTTAAGTCTTTGACAATTGGTGCAGCTTTGGGGGCAGCGTTGTTTGCGACCAACGCGATGGCTGCTGAATATGAATGCGACATTCGTTTAAATGGATTGAATGGCGGCATTGCACCGGTTTTGATTTTTTCGACCGACAAAGAAGAAAGCGAAATCTTTGTTTATGACGGGATGATAAAGCATTATCACGGCAAGCCCCTTCAGGGCAAAATTGCTGTCGCTAACACAAAACGGATAACGTTCAAATGGTCCGTGGACGTGGTCAGCGATTCAATTGGTCAGTCAATGCCAAGGATTGATTATAGGGCGACCTATTTAAAGCAAACCCACAAGATTACGGTTACGGGCCGTCCTGCAGGTTGGGACAATCTGTTCAGCGGCACGGGCAAGTGTAAGCGGACAAAGTGATTTGCCAGCAAACCCCATCAATTTATTGAGAGCGCCCTTACAGGAGCGGTTGGTGTTGCCTATCTATGTGTTGACCGCCTTTTGATGGGCGGGGCAACATGGAGTGTATTATGAAAAACATGTCTTTGATTACAACGCTTTGCATGGGTGTTCTTGCCGCCGGCGCGGTGCAGGCCAAGACGTATTCTTGTACCGTGCAGCCAGACAGCAGCCGCGATTGGATTTCGCAAACATTGGCCTTTAACATTGATGACACCAGCGGCGCGGTCCGCGTCTATGATGGGCTCATTGGTAAATACGTTGGCAAACCGATTGCGGGCAAACAATCGACAGAGAACACCAAGCGCACCACGATCACCTGGACGACGCGCCAAGTTCAGGATGGTTATGGGCATTCCAGCGCAAGGTTTATGTTTCGAGCGACCTATTACAAAACCAGTGGCAAGATGATTATCTCGTCTATGCCTGGGGGCTGGGACAACAGGTTTGGCGGGCGTGGTCACTGCACGGTCAGCAATGATGCCGGATGGGATGCCACGTTAAAAGCGGCCCAAAGCAAACCGTTTTCGTCGCGTGGGAAATCGCCGTTTTTTGCGGCAGGTGAATGGATAATTATCCCGCCATAGGGAAACAATTGAAGGAAGTATAATGCATAACAAGTTATTCGTGGCGCTCGTGGTTGCCGGTCTGTCAATCGGCGCTGCCGCCAGTGCGGAAACCTATATCTGCACCATTAAGGCCGACGGCCATGACACGGGGTGGATATCAAAAACCATCGGCGTCACCATTGATGATGTCACGGGCCAAGCATTGGTGAGTGACGCGCATATTCTTCACGCTTTTAAGAAACCGATTGCGGCGCAAACCGTTATGAACACGCCCAAACGACTGTCTGTAAGATGGGAGATATCGGGTGAAAAAGACATTAGAAACAGGTCTTACACACGGTTTATGTATAAGCTGACAATCTTTAAGACGCGCGGCAACAGAGCGATCGTAAAGGCAAATCCAGCAGGGTATTTTTGGGACCTTGGGGCGTCGGGCAAGTGTAAGGTGCGGGCCAAATAGGATGCGGTTCGCTGTTTCGAGCATCAGTAAATATTTGCGATGAGTGGGCAAGGTTATTTTGCTGCGGCCTTTGTCTTTGCCATGTCTATCGGAAGTTCGGCACGTGCTGAAACGTATATCTGCAAACTCAATGTTCTTAAATATAACAAAGGCTGGATATCAAAAACCGTTGGGATCAGTATTAACAAAAAGACCAACGTCGTTTGGGTGAGTGATGAGATCCTTCTTCAAACGGTGAAACGGCCAATCCGGGCTAGCTTGAATTCCGTCAACAACAATCATTTGTCGGTGTCGTGGCGTATCCGAGAGGGCAGATACACTGGCGTTGGCGACATCCCTGGCTTTACTTATCGTGCAAGGATTTTTAAGCGCCGAGGTGGAATCAGAATTATCGCTTCGCCCGATGGAAATTACAAAAGCCTCTCTGCGTGGGGGACCTGCAAAGTCCAGAAGTAAGGATGCCAAGGCACCGACTGCGCGACGTATTAAACCTTGACCTCCCCCCTGCACACGCGCCATTTATCGCTATAGATTTTCACGCGAACTTTAAGGGGGACACCTATGTCTTTTACACTTCCTGATCTACCCTATGCCCATGATGCGCTGGCCGCTGCTGGCATGTCCAAAGAAACCATGGAATTTCACCATGACCTGCACCACAACGCCTATGTCGACAACGGCAACAAGCTGATTGCGGGCACCGAGTGGGAAGGCAAGTCGCTTGAGGACATTGTTAAGGGCACTTATGACGCGGGCGCCGTTGCGCAAAACGGCATTTTCAACAACGCCTCGCAACATTGGAACCACACCCAGTTTTGGGAAATGATGGGGCCAAGCGGCGCTGCCATGCCAAGCGAGCTGGAAAGCCGCATCACCGATGCTTTCGGTTCGGTTGACGAATTCAAATCGCAGTTCTCAGCTGCGGGTGCGGGTCAATTCGGTTCCGGCTGGTGCTGGTTGGTGGTCGACACTGACGGCACATTGAAAGTGACCAAAACCGAAAACGGCGTGAACCCGCTTTGCTTTGGTCAAACCGCCTTGTTGGGCTGCGATGTTTGGGAGCATTCCTACTACATCGATTTCCGCAACAAACGTCCGGTTTACCTGTCCAACTTCTTGGACAAACTTGTGAACTGGGAAAATGTTGCGGAGCGCCTTAGCAACGCCTAATTGATAAAGGGGAAGGGCGTTTTGGTCCTTCCCCGCACACCTCGACAGCACGCAAGATGCTGCAAATTGGCTGCCAGCGCGATACAAACCTGCAGCCTTCATTCCCCCCTTAAAGCCGCCGAATTTGACCGACAGCAGATTTCTCGCTACCGTAACGTGCTGCGAGTGTATTTTCACTCGCATAAGTGGCGCAAGGCCGCAAGCCTGGGGAGGTATTATGAGAAAGCTAATTTTGATCGCCGTTTTGGCGAGTCTGACCGCATGTGAAGCCATCAAAGACGAAGCCGGATACCTTGGCGGGTATCCCGAGCGCGTCGCCAATTCGAAACTGTTTGAAGCGCGCTCGCAACGGCAGCGCGCAGACAGGTATTTCATGAGCTTGGCGATCCTTGCACCGCTGGCAGCGGATCTGGTTGAAAGTGAAGGAGAGGCGAGTGCAGCTGCGGGTCTGATAAACCAAGCCTATGCAAATTTGACGTTGATGTATGAGGCCGAGCGCACCTGTTTGTCCGGTAGGGAAAAGGCAGGATGTGACACCGAAACCGAAGCCAAGAACAGCGCCTTTGCATTCGAAACCCACGCCTATGAAATGCAGCGCACACTCTACGCGTTGTCCCGTCAAACATTGGGGAATGCCGATCTGGACGATATAGCAGATGACATTTTGGCGCTGAATATTGTTGCCGTTTACAAGACCTTGAAAAAGGCGTTCCCAATCGCCCGCCGGTTGCTTGCCTCTTATCGTGACACCATCATTACCTTTGGAGATGCGGTTGCGTTGGCTTGTACGCCTGAAGAGGGTGTCGGAGCAAAGCCGTGCAATAAGCTGAAAAGCAATTTGCAGCGCATGAAAGACGGCAAAATTTCGCCAGACAACGGGTTGGATGCGCATGATGATCGAATGGTTTTTGCAATGCTGTCTGCGTTGAAGGCGGCGTCCACGGAGCAAGAGGGTGGGCAGAAATGGCGCCTAAGAAAGCAGCATATCCTTGGTCTGATGTACCATATCGATCGCGCATGCCGGAGCCTTACGATGGAACAGTTGTCCGAAACGTCTGATATTTCGGACGCCAAAAATTGTGGCCTGGCCGTTGAGCTTGGCAAAGACAGCAAGTCCAAAACCAGTGAGAATCGCAACAAATTTAAGGACGCCGCGCTGAAGTCGAAAACGACAAAACCAGTCGTCATCGAATAGGCGAAAAATACCGCTTAGATCGTTTGATCATTCTACGCGCAGCCTGTAGCGTTGCGCGTAATGACGCCCCGCGTTGCAGGGCGTTTTCTTATGGAAAATCGATATGACTGAAATCCAAAAAGGCCTGTTGGCGATGGTTGCAACCAGCGTCGCATGGGGGCTTTCGACCCTGTTTTACAAAGCTTTGGCGCATGTCCCGCCGTTCGAGGTGTTGGCGCATCGCACGATCTGGTCGCTGGTGTTTTTCGGTATCGTTTTGGCCGTGCAGGGGCGGTTGGGCGAAATTGCTGCGGTGTTTCGCAAGCCACGATTGCTGGCCGTGATGTCCATCGCAGCTATGATGATTTCGATCAACTGGGGGATATTTATCTGGGCCATTCAGGCGGGGCGCACGGTCGAGGCCAGTTTGGGTTATTACATCTATCCAATTATGTCGGTGTTGGTGGGGGCGGTTCTGTTCAAAGAACGACTTGGTCGTATTCAACTGTTCGCCGTCGGGGTGATTTCTGTGGCCGTGTTGATATTGACTTGGGGTTTGGGCGTGGCGCCTTGGGTTTCGTTGCTGTTGATGGGATCCTTCGTGATCTATGGCATCATCAAGAAACTGATCCCGATGGGTCCTGTGGCCTCGGTGACGGGCGAAGTGTTATTGCTGTCACCTGTGGCATTGATCTGGTTGTGGGGCGTACACACCCAAGGCTGGGCCGGCTTGGACGGGCGCAACGTCGCGGCTTTTGGCATGGATTGGTACAACACCATCATGTTGATGTTGCTTGGGTTGCTCACAGCGGGGCCGTTGGTTTTATACTCCTACGCCACCAAACGGTTGGGGTTCGCCACGCAAGGGCTGGTGTTTTATTTAAACCCGACCCTGCAGTTTGCCTGTGCCGTGCTGGTGTTTGGCGAGCCGATCAGCCGTTGGCATGCGATTGCCTTTCCGATGATCTGGGCGGCTTTGGTGGTTTATACGCTGAACGCGCTGCGTCAGGAAAGGGCCGCGTCCAAGGCTTCGACTGTGTCAACCGTGGTGAAGTAGTCCCGCAGGCTCGCATCCGCAAAACCCTGCTCAATGACATGATCCATCAGGGCCAGCAGCGGGGCCCAGTAGCCCTCGACATTCAGCAGGTAAATCGGCTTTTCATGCAGGCCCAGTTGACGCCATGTCAGCACTTCGAACAATTCGTCCAATGATCCAGCCCCGCCGGGCAACACCACAATAACGTCCGAGTTCATATACATGACCTTTTTGCGCTCGTGCATGTTTTCGGTGACGATAAAGCTGGTTAAATCGCGTTTGCCAACCTCGTGCTGCAACAGATGTTCAGGGATCACTCCAAAGGTTTCGCCCCCAGCGGCCTGTGTGGCATCGGCCACTGCGCCCATAAGGCCAACATCACCGGCACCGTAAACCAAACGCCAGCCGTTGTTGGCGATCAGCTGCCCCAGATCAACGGCGGCCTGTTTATAGGCTGGCTGGCTGCCAAAACGCGACCCACAGTAAACACAAATGGAGTGATGGGGGGCTTTGGACTGTGACATGTATTGGGTTCCCTAAATTCGGTGTTTGATCCGTGATAGCTGTGTTGCTATGCTCGCACAAGCATTTGACCGCTGGGGTCGGCTGCGGGGGGAATAAATCGATGGCAGGCACGTCCGGCATGGGATTTGGCGTTTCGATGGTGGCAGGGGCGGCGTTGGCCGTTGTTGTGGCTGTGGGCGGCTATTTTACGTATCAAACTTTTGTGCAGATTGATGAGGTGGCAACACCTGCGGCTAATTCTACGCCCGCCGTGGCAAAGACGGCTGTGCCAAAGACGGCTGTACCGGAAACAGCTCAACCCGTCACAACTGATGAGCCCGCCGCCCAAACCGATGTCGATCCAATCGTTGCTGCCCCCACCGAACCTGCTCCGGTTCCAGCCATCGCCCCCAGCTTTGATGTGGTGCGGGTTGAGACGGATGGATCAAGTGTGATTGCTGGTAATGCCGCCCCGAACGCTGCTGTGACCATTTTGTTGGATGGCACTGAAATCGGGCAAGCGACTGCCGATGCGCAGGGGAATTTCGTGGCCATGCTCGATGTGCCAACGGGCCATATCGCGCAGGTTTTGTCGCTGTCGTCAAAACATGCCGGTGGTGATTTTGTGGTCTCAAACGACAGCGTAATTTTGGCACCTGTTGTTGAAGCTGTGCCGGAGCCAGAGGTTGTTGCGCAAGCGGAGCCCGCGGCCAAAGACACAGCCATTGATACGGACGTCACGTCCGACGCATCAGACGTTGAACCTAAGGTGGCCGAAACGCTCGATGCAGTGGTGGCGGAGCCAACACCCTCTCCCCAAGACGCCCCCAAACCAGCGGCCCCAACCGTGTTGTTGGCCAATGACGAAGGCGTGCAAGTGATCCAACCCCATGCGCGCAGCCCTGAAGTGATGGACAATGTGGTGATCGACGCCATCAGCTATGATACCCTTGGCGAAGTGCAAGTTTCTGGACGTGGCGCTGATCAGAGTGCCGACTCCGGATTTGTGCGGGTCTACTTGAACGATGCGCCGATCCAGACCACGCCAATCAGTCGCGAAGGCGATTGGCACACAACCCTGCCCAATGTCGACACCGGCCTATATGTTTTGCGTATCGATCAGGTGGATGCGAGCGGGGCCGTGACATCGCGCACCCAGACCCCGTTTAAACGCGAAACCGCCGAGGTTTTGGCCAATGCACAGGTTGCCGACCCCGCCCAAAAGGTCAGCGCGATCACGGTTCAACCCGGCTCGACCCTATGGGCGATAGCGCGCGACACTTATGGCGACGGCACATTGTATGTCCGGGTGTTCGAAGCCAACAGCGACAGCATTCGCAACCCCGATCTGATTTATCCGGGACAGGTGTTTCAAGTGCCTGAATAGGACATTTGTTTGGTGCGCCTAAAATCTTGGCGGCCTTTGCTGCAGCTTTTTACATAAAAGCGAAACCTGCGCTGGTAATTACCGGATGGCAGACATACATTCTTTCACTCACCATTAGGAAAGACGCGCATGGTTAGCCATATCACCAAAGCTGAATTTACCGACGAAGAACGCCGCCAAAGCCGCCAAACCATCCGCAAAGTCGTACCCTATATGTGGCCCAAAGGCCAAGCATGGGTGAAGCGTCGTGTTGTTTTGGCGTTGTCGTTGCTGGTGTTTGCCAAGGTGATATCGGTGCTGACGCCGTTTTTCTATAAGGCCGCCGTCGATGCGCTTACGGGTGACGGGGCGATCAGCCCTGCGTGGATGCTGGGGGTCGGGGCGATTGGCCTGACGCTCGCCTATGGGATCGCCAAATTGATGACAGTTGGCTTTTCGCAGCTGCGCGATGTGGTGTTTGCCAAGGTCGCGCAACGGGCATTACGATCCTTGGCGCTTGAGACGTTTCAGCACATGCATCAACTGTCGATGCGCTATCACATCACCCGCAAAACCGGCGGGCTGAGCCGGATTATCGAGCGCGGCGTAAAGGGCGTCGAG
Source organism: Marinosulfonomonas sp. (assembly GCA_033851955.1). GTDB lineage: Bacteria > Pseudomonadota > Alphaproteobacteria > Rhodobacterales > Rhodobacteraceae > Profundibacter. The sequence goes on along the minus strand of JAWSVK010000020.1, from coordinate 34,283 downwards.
TTCCTGTTGCGGTTCATGCTGTTCAGCATGGGTCCGTTGATATTGGAGCTGATCATGGTCGCGGGCATCCTCTATTTCGTGTTTGATGTCTGGTACTTGGCCGTGGTTGTCGCGACGATCTGGGCCTATGTCTGGTTCACGTTCAAGATCACTGAATGGCGTGTAAAAATCCGCAAACAGATGAATGACGAGGACACAGACGCCAACCAAAAAGCCATCGACAGTCTGCTGAATTTCGAGACCGTGAAATATTTCGGGGCCGAGGAACGTGAGGCGCAGCGCTATGACGTTTCGATGGCGGGTTATGAGGCCGCCGCACTGAAAACCTCGTATTCACTGGCGTTTTTGAACTTTGGCCAATCGGTGTTTATCACAGCAGGGCTGGTCGGCGTGATGGTGATGGCGGCGATGGGTGTGCAAAGCGGTGCGTTGACGGTCGGCGATTTTGTGATGGTCAACGCCTATATGATCCAGATCACCATGCCGCTGAATTTCCTTGGCACGGTTTACCGCGAAATCCGCCAGTCCTTGGTGGATATGGGCGAAATGTTCAACTTGTTGGAACAACCCGCCGAGGTGAACGATAAACCGGACGCCGCCGCGCTAAAGGTTTCCGGTGGCGAGTTGGTTCTGGATGATGTGCATTTCGGCTATGAAGATGCACGACCCATTTTGAAGGGCGTTAGCCTAACGGTTGGGGCGGGTGAAACCGTGGCCATTGTTGGCCCATCGGGCAGTGGTAAATCCACCATTGGCCGATTGCTGTTTCGGTTTTACGATGTGAACGGCGGGGCGTTGCGGATTGACGGGCAAGACCTGCGCGACGTGACGCAATCCAGCCTGCACGCGCAAATCGGCGTGGTGCCGCAGGATACGGTGCTGTTCAACGACACGATCTATTACAACGTCGCCTATGGGCGCCCCGAGGCCAGCCGCAGCGAGGTTGAAGCGGCGGCCAAAGCGGCCAAGATCCATGACTTTGTGATGCAGCTGCCGGATGGTTATGAAACCACAGTGGGCGAGCGTGGGTTGAAATTGTCGGGTGGTGAAAAGCAGCGGGTCGGCATTGCGCGGACGCTGTTGAAAAACCCGCCCGTGCTGTTACTGGACGAGGCCACTTCGGCGCTCGACACCCAAACCGAGCGCGACATCCAAGACAGTCTACGCGAAATGGGGCAGGGCCGGACCGTGATCACCATTGCGCACCGCCTGTCGACGATTGTGGATGCTGACCAGATTGTGGTGCTTGAGGATGGCTTGATCGTCGAGCAGGGCAGCCACGATGAATTGCTGGCCAATGAAGGGCGATATTCCAAGATGTGGAACCGTCAGCAAGCGGATGACGATATCGCTGACGTTGCGTGATAAATCGACTTGATAGGTATCTGGTTTCCGATCCATGATCCTATGTTGGAGAACGCAATAAATGATACCAAACGGGCCAAGATAGATGCCCGCCTCAGGACTACAGCGCGTTGAAACTTGAGGCTGTTTGTTTTGGTCACGTTGATATATTCGCGTTCCTCAGGACAGGTGTTCTAGAGGTTTTGCTGGTCGGCAAAGTCGCTGGTTTTGATGCTGGCCAAAGCTTTCTGCTTTTGACAACACTCTATGTCGCGTTTCCAAGCCGATGATCTCGCTTTGGCTTGTTCCAGCCCCCAAGAGTAACCGCTGGGCTAATTTGCTCACCAGCCTTGTTTACGCCTTTACCATTTTGCCAGCTGTATCGGCGAGACGTGGATCTACTACCGGGGCGAGAGCCTAGCCTAGCCGAGGTTATTTTGCTGCTCGTGATCGTGCACTACGTTTGGAAAATGCCGCCCCAAACCTAGCGCCAACCGGTGACGTTTCGGTGTTGGGGTCGGCTCCAGTTCTTCCAGCAGGATATGGGGCTTTACTCCGCCGCTCGCAATGGTGGGGTTTTATCCTTTGGTTTGGCTTTTGCTTTTGGCGTTTTCGCTGTGGGTTTTTTGCGCGGCTTTTTCTTAGGCGCAGGTTTTGGCGTCTCGGTTTTGCCCAATACCATTTCCAGATCAGCCAGTTTGACCTCTTCGTCTTGCGCGGTATCCACGTCGTCTTCAATCAAATCTGGTTGGACAGGGGATGCCATCAGATCAGCGCCCCAGACCAATTCCGGTGATTGCAGTTTACGACTGGCACGGTTTAGGGCGATATCGCGGGCCTCAAGGCTGTCGCGCCCCATGGATAGGGCTTTTAGGCCTTTGGCAGAGCGGTACGCGCCCGCCGAAATCCAGACCCTAAGGGCCAACATTGACGGGGTGAAAACCAGCGTCAAAACCGTGGCGATGCCAAGACCAAACACAATCGCGGTGGCCAGCTGTTTCCACCAAAGTGCGGTGGGGCTGTCGACGGTAAAACCGCCGGCAAAGAAGTCCAGAGACAGGCCGAACATCATCGGCGCAAGCCCTGCCATTGTGGTAACAGTGGTCAACAACACGGGGCGTAAACGGTCCTGCGCGGTGCGCGCGATCGCCTCTAGTTTTGGCATGAAGGACGAATATTCCTGATAGGTGTCAATCAACACGATGTTGTTGTTCACAACGATCCCCGCCAGCGCCACAACGCCCGTGCCGGTCATGATCATCGAGAAGGCTTGATCCATCACCAACATGCCGATCAGCACGCCGGTGGTTGACAGCACGACCGCCAGCAGCACCAGAACGGAATTGTAAAAGCTGTTGAACTGGGCAAGCAGAATGATGAACATCAAGCCAAGCGCACCCAAGAAAGCCTTGCCCAAAAACGCGCCGGTTTCGGCCTCGTCGTCTTGGTCGCCGGTCCATTCCCAAGTGACCCCTGTGGGCAATGGTTTTTCGGTCTCCATCCATTCGGTCAAACGCTTTATGTGTTCATTGGCGGTGTATGGTGTGAAGGAATGCTTGCGTTCCTCATCATCAATAAGGGATTGCAGCGTGGATTGAGTTTGGCCTTGAGACAGGCTCGCCAAATCATAATGCGTTTGGCTCGGCTCGAAGAACAAGCTGAATGGAAAGCTTGGCTCACTTGTGACGACCAAATCTCCGACGGCACCATTTTCCACTTCGGCATCTGTTAAACCGATCACGGTTGCCATTGTCGTTACGATATCATCAGCATTTGTTTCTTCGTTTTCCTCAATTAGATCGAGCAACAAAAGGTCGCCCTTTTCGAGGGCAGCCTTGATATCAAAATAACGACGCTGATCGACGCGGTCGATTTGGCCCAGTTTGGCGACGGGTTTGCGGGTGATAAAGTTTGAAAGCGGCACCAGCCCATCTTTTGTGCGCACCCGCAGGCTGTCGAGGGTCGAGAGCACGCGGTCACTTTCGGGCAGGCGTACCCGGATTTCGACTTCATCATCCGAGGAATCAACCCGCATCGTATCGAGCAGAATGCCACGTGTGACCAGTTGCACCATGCCACCGACCGTGCGCACGTCTGCACCGTAACGACCCGCCTTTTCCACATCCACATCGATTTGCCAATCAATGCCGGGCAAGGGCAGGGTGTCTTCTACATCGGTCAGGCCTTGGGTTTCATTAAACCGTTCGGTGATCATCGCTGTGGCTCGGCGCAAGACGTCGAAATTATTGCCCTTTAGGCGCATATGTACGGGTTTGCCCGAGGCAGGGCCACGGGACAGGTTCAAGATTTCAGTGCGAATGCCCGGGATGCCTGCCAGTGCGTTTTTGAGCCGCTCCAGAACCAAATCACCGTCCAATTCGGCGATGTCAGCGCGGTCGTCCCACGGGATCAGCTCGATTTGTACGCGGCCGATGGTGTCACGTGGCGACCCAGCCCCGCCGTCATTTTGTTTCAACCCGCCTTCGCCCGCAAAGGCAAAGGCGCTTTGCACACCCTCAGTGGCTAGGATCACTTGCTCGACTTCGGCGACGGCGGCGTCTTTTTCAGCCAAGGATAGGTTACCGCGTTGGCGCACGAAAACGATGGCTTGTTCGGGCTCAGATTCAACGAAAAATTCAGTGCCATTGTTGTTGGCGACAAAGATTGTGAACACGGTCAAAACAAAGGCAATCACCAACCCAATGCTGGCCAGCGGCATCACGGGGTTGCCGGTGACAAAGCGGATGAACCAGCCAAAAATCGAGCGCGTGTAGCCAGCTTTTACGCGCTTTTCTTTGCGTTCAAGTTTGGCGGACGTCATGGTGATGGAGGCTAGAACGGCGGCAATCAGGAAGGGGGCGGATTGCAAAACAAATACGATCAACACCATCACAACGCCTGAATTATTGGCTTTGACATTGGCGATGATGCGGCCGAGGGGCGGGATGTAGTCAGGATTCAACCCCTGCATCGCACCCACAAACACCATGAACAGGCTGACCACGGCCAAGGCCGCCCGCACCAACCAAGGCAGCGGCATCAGCAGCTGGGCCGCGTCTGCAAAACTGCGTGACATGCGCCCTGTGACACCGCCCATCACGGGCAAGTAGACCAGCGCCACAACCAAGGAGGCCGAGAGCACAAAGATTAGTGTGACGGGAAGCATACCCATGAATTGTCCTGCCACGCCGGGCCAAAACAGCATTGGCAGAAACGCGCACAGCGTGGTCGCGGTGGATGATACGATAGGCCAGAACATACGTTTGGCGGCCTCGACATAGGCGTGCATTGGACCGACGCCTTCGCGGATACGTCGATCGGCATATTCAACCACCACGATCGCGCCATCCACCAACATGCCCACGGCCAAGATCAGGCCGAACATCACGATGTTTGAAACCGTGATGCCCATCAAGGCCAGCAGCACGAAACACAACAAGAATGAGGTTGGAATGGCAAAGCCAACCAGCAGCGCGCTGCGGGTCCCTAGGGAGGCCAGCACCACGATCATCACCAGCGCAATCGCGGTCAGCACCGATCCTTCAAGCTGGCGCACCATGCTGCCAACAGTGCGCGATTGGTCGTTGCTGGTGCCGACAGTGATCGCTGTTTGCAGCTCTTCTGGCCAAAGTGCAGATTCGCGGGCCACCACTTCGCGCACCAAATTTGAGGTGTCGATGATGTTATAGCCTTTGCGTTTGCTGACCTGCAGCGCCACGGTGTTGTCGCCGTTAAAACGCGCGACGCCAGTGCGGTCCTCAAAGGTCAGCCGGATTTCGGCCAGATCGCCAAGTGTCACGATACGGTCGCCGTTGGTTTTGACGGGCAGGCTGTAGATGTCTTGGACCTCGTCAAAGGATGACGGGATTTTAACTGAGAACGCGCCGGTGGCCGTTTCGATTTCACCCGCCGCAATCAACTGGTTGTTGTTGACCACAACATTGATCAAATCCTGCGCCGTAACGTTATAAGCCTCGAGCCGCAGCGGGTCGATCACCACCTCGACCATCTCGTCTCGGTGACCAGTTAGGCCGGCGGCCAGCACCGGTTCCAGCTCTTCCAGCCGGTCTTGCAAATCTTTCGCGACACGCAGCAAAGTGCGCTCTGGTAAATCGCCCGTCAGGTTGACAATGATGATCGGAAATTCCGAGAAATTGAACTCCGAGATTGTGTATTTGTCGGCACCCGTCGGAAAATCAGCTTCAACGGTGCTCATCTTGTCGCGCACGTCGGCAATGATTTGGCCCTTGTCCCAGCCAAAATCAAACTCGAGGATCACCACGGCGTAATTTTCAGCTGCCGTGGCTTTCATGGTTTTCAGCCCGTCCAGATCGGACAGTTCGGTTTCCATAGGTTTGACCAGCAGTTTTTCCGCATCGGCCGCTGAAATGCCGGGGAAGGGCACCGAAATGATAACCATGGGGATTTCGATGTCCGGTTCGCCTTCTTTGGGCAAAATCGAATAGGCCATGGCGCCCGCTGTGAGTGAAAGCAGGATAAACGCAAGCACCATACGGGCCCGTTCAGCTGCCCAATCGACAATACCAGTCATTGGCTGACCTCACGATAAGTGACCGCGACTTTGACACCTTTGACAACATATTCATGCCCCGCGACAATCACATCAACGACATCGGGCAAGCCTGTGACCCAGACTCCTTCGACCGTGTCGCGCAGAATCCGAACCGGGGCAAACCCAACCAGACTGCCTTTGCCGACAAACCGCACACCCAGATCGCCAGCGTTGTTTAACGTCAGCGAGGATTGCGGCAGTAAATGCGCCGCTGTTCCGTCAGAGGCGACAATGATTTCAACGGTTTGACCGTCACGGATCGCCAGACCTGTGTTGGGCACTTCAACCTCAACGCGGAACGTGCGGGTCAGCGGATCGGCTGAACGCGACAGGAACGTGACCCGTCCGACAACCTCGCGGCCTGTGGCCAGCCGCGCCCCGGCCATGGCACCGACGGTGACGTTGTCGACCTCGGTTTCCGGCGCAAAGCCAACCAACTTGATCGGGTCCAACTGGATGATAGTGGCACAATGCGCACCGGGTTGCAGCAAGGCACCCAATTCGGCAGTGTCGGTTTCAAGCAGCCCTTCGAAGGGGGCGGTGATGATTAGGTTCTCGATGTCTTTTTCGATGGCGGCGACATTGGCTTTGGCCGCTTGGCCACCAGCTTGGGCTGAAATAACCGAGGCGCGAGCGCTCTCGACACTGGCCATTGCGCTCTGCAAGGCTGCGTGAGCCGAGGCGGCGCGGGTTTCAGAAGCGTAACCGCTTTGGTTCAAACGACGGGCAGCGTTTTCGCTGATCTTGGCTTCGGTCAAGGAGGCATTTGCGCCAGCGGTGCGGGCGTTGGCCTCTGGCAGGCGAGCGTCGGCCTCGATTTGACGGGCCTTGGCTTCTTGCAGCTTGGATTCGCGGGTGCCCGGATCCAACTGGCACAGAATTTGCCCCGCATCAATATACGCGCCTTTGCGCAATGGCGCAGAAATCACTTTGCCAGATGTTTCTGCCATCACGATAACTTGACGTGCGGCCTCGGTGCGGCCCCGCAGCAACACGGCGGAATCAATTGTTTTGGCGACAGAATTGATGACCACAACCGAGACCCTATGCTCCGGGTCTGAATCGGGGGTGACGGTGGTGTCGGTTTCCATGCTCTCAGGTTGCTGGGTTTGGGCCACAGGCATCTCGGGCTCGGTGCTGGCAAAATTCAATAACCGATCACGCTCAAATACCATAAGGTACAGAAATGCTGAAACAATAATCGCGATCAAAAGGGGGAGCAGTTTCATCAAGGCCTCGTTATAAGTGGGTGGCGCCAAATAATTATGCGACGCTATTGTTCTAAACCGTGTAGTTCAGTTTACAGATGCACCGATTGGGATGCAAGACTGCTTTGGAATGCGTTGCAACCCCTTGGCAAACAGTGCTGTGATGGGTAGAACATCGTAACAAATAAGCAAGCCAATCCCCACATTCAACCTGTGCGATGGCGTCAAAGGAATATGCCGTGAGCGAGACAGACAGTTTTATCGAAGAAGTCAGCGAAGAAGTTCGCCGCGACAGATTGTTTGTGTTGATGCGCAAATACGGCTGGATCGGCATTGTGGCAGTTCTATTACTGGTGGGCGGGGCCGCTTATAATGAATGGCGCAAGGCCAATGAAATGGCGAGCGCGCAGCAATTGGGTGACAGCCTGATGCAGGCGCTTGAGCAAGAAGACTCGGCTGCACGTGCGGCTGCATTGGCCGAAGTTGTGGCCGAAGGCGGCCAATCGCATGGTTTGGTCAATATGTTGCTGGCCAATGAACAGCTGGATGCTGGCGACAAGACGGCTGCCGCTGCCACATTAAACGCACTAACGAATGACGCAGAGCTGCCCGAAGCCTATCGCGATTTGGCGACGCTTAAATTGGTGTTGCTGGCCGGAAATGACATGCCTGTAGATGAGCGCCGCGCCAAGCTGGATGATCTGGCCGTGGGTGGCGGGGCGTTTCGCCTGTTGGCCGAAGAACAATTGGCAATGCTGGACATTGAAGAAGGCAACGCAGAGGCCGCGATTTCGCGATTGCAGGACATTATAAATGATGTTGACGTCACAGCGGGCTTGCAAGGGCGCGCGTCACAGTTAATTGTGGTGTTGGGTGGAGACGTTGACGCTTCGTGAATTCGGGGCATTAAGGGGCTGGCGTGATAAATGATGAACGCAAGAACGAGCAAAATAAGCTACAAAAAGGTGCAAAAGCCATGAAGTTGACCCATGTGATTGCCGGAATGGCCATGGCTGGCCTGCTTGTTGGCTGTACCAAAGAAGTGATCCTGCAAGGCGAGCGTCTCGATTTACGCACCCCATTGTTGCAGGACGCCACCGATGCGACGACGACGCCTGTTGCCGATGGTGCGGTGAACCGTGCGGTTCCGATCGCCTTACCCGCCATGGTTAACCACGCGGCTTGGACACATCGTAATGGCTCTCCTGAGCATCGTATTGTGCATCCATCCCTATCAAAAAGCCTGACACATATCTGGAGCACCTCCATTGGCTCTGGCGAGAACCGTAAAGCGCGGATCACGGCTGATCCTGTCATTTCGGCTGGTCGTATTTTTACGCTGGACGCACAGGCACGTGTGATGGCGCATTCAACGGCTGGGGCCGCGATTTGGTCCCATGATTTAACGCCTGCCACTGACAAGTCTGGCGACGCTTCAGGCGGCGGTTTGGCGGTCGAGGGCAACACAGTATACGCCACAACCGGCTTTGGGGCTTTGGTGGCGATGGACGTGACCACTGGCGCCGAGCGCTGGGTGCAAAAGCTGGAATCAGCCGCCACGGGTGCGCCCACAGTGCGCGGGGGCATTGTCTATGTCACCTCGCGTGACAGTCGCGCATGGGCGATCAACGCCGCGGATGGCCGGATCAAATGGCAATTACCAGGCTCACCAACGACCTCTGTTATGGTCGGGGGCACAGCGCCGGCTGTGGCTGACAAATTTGCGATTTTCCCGTTTGGATCGGGCGAATTGATCGCTGCATTTCGCCAAGGTGGCGTGCGCACATGGGCCTCATCGGTGTCGGGCAAACGCCGTGGCCGCGCCTATGCAGGGATCACTGACATCACGGGTGATCCTGTGATCAGCAACGGTGTGGTTTACGCTGGCAGCCAGTCTGGGCGCGTTGTGGCGCTGGATATGGCCAGTGGCGAGCGCATCTGGACTGCCAAAGAAGGGGCCTATAGCCCTGTTTGGCCAACCGGCGGATCGGTTTTCTTGGTCTCGGATGAGGCCAAGCTGGTGCGTCTTGATGACGCCACAGGCGAGACGATCTGGGCCGTTGATATGCCTTACTACACCAAAGACAAACCACGTCGCCGCAAGGCCGTCTATGCCCATTACGGCCCTGTTTTGGCCGGTGGCCGTTTGATTGTGGCAGGCAGTGACGGGCTCATCCGCTCGTTCAGTCCGGTTGATGGATCGCTGCTCAGCTCGGTAGAAATATCGGGTGGGGCGACCACAAATCCGGTGATTGTCGGCGGTGTTATGTATGTGGTGTCAACCAAAGGGCAACTTCACGCTTTCCGTTAGGCGAAGTTTGCTGTATCGCAAGCGACTTGATTGATCGCCGGAGCAAAAGATGAGCTTTACACTCGCCATAGTGGGGCGCCCGAATGTGGGCAAATCCACCTTATTCAACCGCCTTGTGGGCAAAAAACTGGCCTTGGTCGACGACCAACCCGGTGTAACGCGCGATTTGCGCGAGGGTGCGGCGCGTCTGGGCGATCTGCGCTTTACGGTGATCGACACGGCGGGGCTGGAAGAAGCCACCGACGAAAGCCTGCAGGGGCGGATGCGTAAATTGACCGAACGCGCGGTTGATATGGCGGACATTTGTCTGTTCATGATTGATGCGCGGGTCGGGGTGAACCCAACCGATGAATTTTTCGCAGAATTGCTACGTAAACGCGCCAAACATGTGATCGTCGCCGCCAACAAGGGCGAGGGACGCGCCGCGGATGCTGGCGTGATTGAGGCCTACTCCTTGGGTCTTGGCGAGCCATTGCGCCTGTCGGCGGAACACGGTGAGGGCATGAGCGAATTGTTGTCGATCCTGATGCCGCTGGCCGATGCGTTTGATGAGAAAGCCGCCAATGACGCGCCCGAAGTCGACGTTGATATCAACGAAGAAGATCCGGATGCGCCACGCGTGCCGACCCGCGAGAAACCTTTGCAGATCGCCGTTGTTGGCCGCCCGAATGCGGGTAAATCCACGCTTGTGAACCAGATGTTGGGCGAAGACCGTTTATTGACGGGGCCAGAGGCTGGCATCACCCGTGATGCGATTTCGGTGCAGATGGAATGGGACGGCGTGCCGATCCGGATGTTTGACACCGCCGGCATGCGCAAAAAAGCACGGGTTCAGGAAAAGCTGGAAAAACTGTCGGTGTCGGATGGTTTGCGAGCGGTGAAATTCGCCGAGGTGGTGATCGTTTTGATCGACGCTGAAATTCCGTTTGAGCAACAAGATCTTCGGATCGCCGATTTGGCTGAACGCGAGGGCCGTGCGGTGGTTCTGGCGGTCAACAAATGGGATGTCGAGAAGAATAAACAAAAGAAACTCAAAGACTTGCGAGAATCGTTTGAACGGTTGTTGCCACAGCTGCGCGGCGCGCCCTTGGTGACGGTGTCGGCCAAAACCGGCAAGGGGTTGAACCGTTTGCAAGAGGCCGTGATGAAGGCGCATGAGGTTTGGAACCGTCGGGTGACCACGGCCCAGCTGAACCGCTGGCTGATTGATATGGTCGAAGCGCACCCGCCGCCCGCGCCTGCGGGTCGCCGGATCAAGCTGCGTTATATGACCCAAGCAAAAACCCGTCCGCCGGGCTTTGTTGTGATGTGTTCAATGCCTGAAAAACTGCCCGCCTCCTATTCACGCTATCTGGTGAACGGGTTGCGCGAAGGTTTTGACATGCCGGGCACGCCAATCCGGCTGTGGATGCGCTCTCAGGCCGAATCCAACCCTTATAAAAACAAGAAAAAGGCGACCCCCAGCCGCCTGCGCAAGCATTTGGACAAGCCGTCGCATTCATAGGCTTACCCCAGGTCAGGATATCCTTACTTTGCCTGTGCGTCGTGCGGCGCTATAGCTTTGGCATATTACTTTTTCAGTTTTGTAAGGATTTTTTAATGAAGCGTTTTGGTTTTGTGTTTTCGACAGCTGTTTTGCTTACGGGGTGTGTGGAAACCGCGACGCCTGTCGCCACAATGCCCCCTGCGAACAGAGTCATGGAAACCAAACTGCCCAAACCCTTTGTCATGGCAGGTGAAGTCGGACCGGGAACGATTGCGGCTGGCGAGATGCGGGGCGACGGTATCACTGTCCAAACGATTTTTGCTGGCCGTGCCGCGGGGATTGTCGCGTTTTGCAGTGGCAAGGCACATTCGGTTTCGATGAGCAGTGGATTCACATCGGCCGAGTGGCAGACCTGCAAAGATTTAGGTGGCAGTTGGAGTGCTTTCACCACCCGAAAGGGCGCAATTACTTATGTAAAACACACATTGGCCGAGATTTTGTTAGAAAAGGCCAATACCACATTCGGATCCTAAATGGAGGGAAAAGGAGCCGCTAACGCGGCGCTGATTTCTCTCGGGGACAAGCCCCGAGTCGCTGGCGCATGGGGCAACATATTTGTTCCGCCAATCGTATTGCCTGCCGCTGTGGAATTTGACAGAGTGAATACAAGTTTTTTTGCTTATGATTTTTACCTACCAAGAGACATTGAAAATGGACGTTCGGGAAATTTCACGTGGTTATACGACGCGCTGTAATAGGATCGCTGTCTTAAATACCATTGGTACGATGGCCGCTTATTTTGGCATGTTGGGGTTGGCGATCCGTTACGCAAACACGTGGTATTTATTGGTGCCGTTTAGTATTGCTGTCGCCTTTGCCGCTATCCGCCTTTACATGTTGCAACATGATTGCGGCCATGGATCATTGTTCACGACGCGGCGGTTGAATGATGCGGCGGGGCGCCTGATGGCTCCGTTTACCTTTGCGCCCTACAACGCCACCAAGTATAATCACAACCAGCATCACACCCACATTGGCAATCTGGATCACCGTGATGCGGGTGACATTTATACGATGACATTGGCCGAATACCGCGCCGCCCCAATTTGGAAGCAGCTCGGGTATCGAGTGTATCGTTCGCCGCTGATCCTGTTTTGCATCGGCCCTGTGTTTGTTTATATCATCCAATACCGGTTTCCCAAAAATAGCATAAAAACAGGGATTTGGGACGTTATGATCACTAATGTTGCGATTGGGCTATACCTTTGGAGCCTTTATGCGTTGTTTGGGCTGACCGCGTTAGGCGTGTTGGGGGGCTGCATTGTCATCGGTGGTTTTATTGGGGCGATGATCCCCTATATCCAGCATAATTTTGAGGATATGTATTGGGAGCGCAAGCCAGATCACGATTTTTCTGTCGCGGCGTTGCGATCTTCGGCGGTTTTGGATTTTGGTCGGGTTTACAACTTTCTAACCGTCAATATCGCCTACCACGATTTGCATCACCTCAATGCCAACATTCCCTGCTATCGGCTGGGCGAATGCTTTGAGGCGGTCGAGCATTTGTTAGACTCGCGCAAGATCGGGTTTATTGAGGGGATGGGTTGTTTGCGATGGAAGCTGTGGGACGAGGACGTCAATAAGATGGTGACATTCCCGCCCCTTAGGATCTCGTTAGGCCAGCGCGCCGGCGGCGCTGATCATGGTCTTGCCGCCGAGATAGCTGTGCAAAACGTCGGGCAAAGTGACTGAGCCATCTTCGTTTTGGCCGTTTTCCAGCACCGCAATCAAGCAACGCCCAACTGCAAGGCCCGAGCCGTTTAGGGTATGCAGGAACGCCGGTTTGCCGCCGCCTTCGGGTTTGAAGCGGGCGTTCATCCGGCGGGCTTGGAAATCACCACAAACCGAAACCGAGCTGATCTCGCGGTAAGCGTTTTGCCCCGGTAACCAGACTTCGATGTCATGGGTGCGCCGCGCGCCAAAGCCCATGTCGCCCGTGCACAGCACCACGGTACGGTACGGCAGGCCCAATTTCTCAAGGATACCTTGGGCGCAATCGGTCATCCGGTCCAGTTCCGCGCGGCTGTGATCGGGATGGGTGATCGAAACCATTTCGACTTTTTCAAACTGATGTTGGCGCAGCATGCCAGATGTGTCGCGGCCAGCCGACCCAGCTTCGGAGCGAAAGCACAGCGTATGTGCAACCATGCGGCGGGGCAGGGTCGCCTCATCGACCACGTCGCCTGAAACAGAGTAGGTCAGTGGCACTTCTGCTGTCGGCACCAGCCACCAGCCATTGGTGGTTTGATAGCTGTCATCGCCGAATTTCGGCAGTTTATCGGTGCCATACATGGCCTCATCACGTACCAAAACCGGCACGTTCATTTCGGTCAGCCCGTTTTCATCGACATGGGTGTCGATCATGAACTGCGCGAGTGCGCGGTGCAGGCGGGCGACGGTGCCCGATAGAACGACAAAGCGGGCGCCGGATATCTTGGCAGCGGTGCCAAAATCCATTTGGGGGGCCACGGCTTTGATTTCGAAATGCTCGACAGGTTTGAAATCCATCGCGCGGGGTTCGCCCCATTTGTGGACCTCGACATTGTCGTCCTCATCCGCGCCTTCGGGCGTGTCGTCGTAGGGCGTGTTGGGAATGCGGGCCAGCATATCGCGCAAGGCATCGTCTTTGGCTTTGGCTTCTTCTTCTAACGTGGCGATCTCGGCTTTCTTATCACCGACCAGCGCACGCAGGCGCTCGAACTCGGCCTCGTCACCGCTGGCTTTGGCGGCACCCACCAATTTAGAGGCCGCGTTGCGCTCGGTCAGGGCCGCCTCAGCCAAGGCAATCGCGCCACGGCGTGCCGTGTCAATGGCCAGAACCTCTGCGGAAATACCGGACAGCCCGCGCCGCGCCATGGCAGCATCAAAGACTTCGGGGTTTTCGCGGATCGATTTAATATCGTGCATTTTGCTGGCTTCCTGATTGAATGTCACTTTGCACCCCCCATATGCCACTGATCGACACAGCTTTGAAGTCTTGATTTGCAGGTCTTCGCGTCTTGCCAAGCAAATAGGCCACATATAGGGTGCGCGCCAACACTATGGGCGACATGCGCCTGTGATTTAACACAAAGGACGATGATATGTTTGTAACACCCGCATACGCACAAGCCGCCGGAGCTGGCGGCATGGGAGCTCTTGGCTCATTCCTGCCGCTGATCTTGATTGTCGCGATCATGTATTTCCTGCTGATCCGTCCGCAGCAAAAGAAGGTGAAAGACCATCAGGCTATGGTCGCTGCCCTACGTCGCGGTGATCAAGTGGTCACCCAGGGCGGGGTGATTGGCAAAGTGACCAAGGTCAAAGATGCTGGCGAAATCGAAATTGAAATCGCCAAAGACGTTAAGGTGCGGGTTGTTCAGTCGACCATCGCCCAAGTTCTGAACAAAACAGAGCCAGCAAACGACAATAAATAACGTCCCTTAAGCTGGACGACCCTAAACTTAGGATACAGGCACATAATGCTGCAAATTGATCTTTGGAAGCGCATCGTCATTTGGGGGCTGGTTGCACTTGGCCTGTTGATGGCGCTGCCCAACGGGTTCTACACCCGTGTTGAAACCAGCAATGACGCTGTTGTCGAGATTGTGGAAAAGGGCAGCACGCCTGAACGGGTTGCGGATGCGGCGCTTTGGCCGGATTATCTGCCGTCTGGTCTGGTTAATCTGGGGTTGGATCTGCGCGGCGGGGCACATTTGCTGGCCGAAGTTCAGGTGTCTGATGTTTACGAGTCGCGTGTCAAAGGCATGTGGCCCACGGTGCGCGATGTGTTGCGTGCTGAGCGCGATGTGGTCGGGGCGGTGCGCCGTCTGGACTCGCCAATTGATGAGTTGCGGGTGCGCATTGCAAACCCCGAGGTCATGTCGCAAGCGCTGACACTGGTGCGCGGTTTGGCGCAACCCGTGACCAGCCTGTCTGGTGTTGGCTCGATGGATTTGGAATTTGACGGGAATGGTGACGTGATCACCATGGTGCTGTCGGATGCTGAAAAGCTGGTCAGTGACGAGTTGACCATCGCACGTTCACTGGAAATTATCCGCCGCCGTGTGGACGAAGTCGGCACCCGCGAGCCAACCATCCAGCGCCAAGGCACCAACCGGATTTTGATCCAAGTGCCTGGTCTTGGCTCGGCGCAAGAGTTGAAAGACCTGCTGGGATCAACCGCCAAACTGGAGTTCAAACCTGTCGTTGGCCAAACCCGTGACCCACAGACCGCAGCGGGTGCGCGCAATGAATTGATCCCATCTCTGGATCAAGAGGGGCTGTTTTACATCGTCGAAGAATTGCCCGTGGTCACTGGCGAAGAACTGGTTGATGCGCAACCGACGTTTGACCAAAACGGCCAACCTGCGGTGAGCTTTCGCTTTAACCCTGCGGGGGGCCGTAAGTTTGGCAATTATACCGCTGAGAACATAGGCTCGCCTTTTGCGATTGTGCTGGACAGTAAGGTGATTTCAGCCCCAACCATCCAAAGCCACATATCTGGCGGATCAGGCATTATCACGGGCAATTTTTCCGTTGAGGAAACAACCAATCTGGCCGTGTTGCTGCGGGCAGGGGCCTTGCCTGCCAAGATGAATTTCCTAGAAGAACGCACCATCGGGCCGGAGCTTGGCCAAGACAGCATCGACGCTGGCAAGATCGCGGCGATCATAGCTGCCATCGGGGTGCTGGTGTTTATGGTGCTGTCATACGGGTTGTTCGGCCTGTTCGCCGATATTGCCTTGATCATCAACGTCGCGCTGATCTTTGGTCTGTTGTCGATGATCGGTGCCACGTTAACGCTGCCCGGCATCGCGGGGATCGTGTTGACGGTTGGTATGGCGGTGGACGCCAATGTGCTGATCTTTGAGCGTATCAAAGAAGAGCTGAAATCAGCCAAAGGTCCGGCCCGCGCGATTGAGCTGGGCTATGAAAAAGCGCTGAGCGCGATTTTGGACGCCAACATCACCACGTTTATCACGGCCGTTATCCTGTTCGTCATGGGGTCCGGCCCCGTGCGCGGATTTGCGGTGACGCTGGGGTTGGGGATTATCACCTCGGTCTTTACAGCGATATTTGTCACACGGTTGATCATTGTGATCTGGTTTGAATACCGCCGTCCCAAAACGATTGAGGTATAAGACCATGAGACTGAAACTTGTACCGCAAGAAACCAAATGGAATTTCTTCAACGCTTCGACCCTGACGATGGGGCTGTCGGCAGTTTTGATGGTCGCCTCATTGGTGCTGTTCTTTACGCAAGGCCTGAACTACGGCATCGATTTTAAGGGCGGCACCACGATCCGCACGGAATCAGACATCACCGTTGATGTTGGGGCTTACCGCGATGCGATTGCGCCGCTGGATTTGGGCGACGTTTCGATCACAGAAGTGTTTGATCCGATCAAACCTGATCTGCACGTCACGCAAATCCGCATTGAGGCCCAAGAGGGTGACGAGTCGGTGACCAGCACCACCATTGCAAAAATCAAGGGTGTTTTACAAGCGTATGAGCCGTCAATCAGCTTTGAAGCCGTGGAATCGGTTGGGCCCAAAGTGTCGGGCGAATTGGTCTGGACGGCGGTCGAGGCGGTGATCGCGGCGATCTTTGCGGTGCTGTTTTACATCTGGCTGCGCTTTGAGTGGCAGTTTTCGGTCGGGGCCGTCGCGGCCTTGGTGCATGATGTTGTGCTGACCATCGGCATATTTTCATTGGTACAGATCAAGTTCGATCTTGCCATCATCGCGGCATTGCTGACCATCGTTGGCTATTCTTTGAACGATACAGTGGTGGTGTTTGACCGGGTGCGTGAAAACCTGCGCAAGTTCAAAAAGCTGTCCCTAAAGGACGTGCTGAACCTGTCGATCAACGAAACCCTGTCGCGCACCGTGATGACTTCGGTCACCACATTGATCGCATTGGTGGCATTGTTTGTGCTGGGCGGCGACGTGATCCGTGGCTTTGTGTTTGCGATGATTTGGGGCGTGATTGTCGGGACCTACTCCTCGGTGTTTATCGCTTCGGCCATCCTGTTGAAGTTCGGCGTGAAACGCGATTGGTCCAAACAAAATCCCGAAGCCGGTGGCCAATACGCCAATATCGACGCCTAATTGATGCAGGTCTTTGCCGAAGTCGTCGTGTTGGATGGCTTTTGGTTTTTGGTTCTGGCGGGGGGCGTTGCAGGCATTATACGCGGCTTTTCCGGCTTTGGCACGGCGATGGTCTATTTGCCGGTGGCGGGCCAGTTCCTGTCGCCGTTTGAGGCGCTGACAACCTTGATGATTATGGACTTGGTCGGCCCGCTGCCCAATATCCCCAAAGCCATTCGTATCATGCACACAAAGGACGTGCAGCGCCTATGCATGGGCACGCTGCTGGCGGTTCCTTTTGGTGTTTTGGTGCTGGGGCTGATCGCGCCCGAAGTGTTTCGATACGGGGTTTCGTTGATCTCGATCATCTTGTTGGCCCTGCTTATAGCGGGTATTCGGTACCACGGGGTTTTGCGCAAATATATGATTTTTGGCACCGGTGCTTTGGGTGGATTGCTGGCTGGAAGCGTCGGTTTGCCCGGCCCTCCGGTGATTATGCTCTACATGGCCAGCGCGCTCTCGGCTGCGGTGATCCGCGCCAATATCATGGTGTATCTGTTGCTGACGGATCTGATTATGATCGCGGTGTTGGGGGTGAACGGATATATTGTGACCACGGCCGTTTTTTTAGGGGTCATGCTGTCGCTGCCGTATTTGCTGGGCAATCTGTTGGGTGGTTACTTGTTTGCGCCGGGGTATGAACGGTTTTACCGCGTGGTTGCCTATTTCATTATCACCTTATCGGCGCTAAACGGGTTACCATTGTTTGATTAGGAAATGCCGATGAAATTCACTGAAGTTGAATTTGAAGATACAATGCCGATTGATGGCTATGGTGCTGGTTTCTTTCGGGTCGGCGGCAAGGTTTTTGACGGTGCGATTCTGGTGACACCAAACGCGGTCGTGGCTTGGGGCGGGTATGAGGATGATGCGGCACTGCTGGCGCTAAACGTAGACGTTTTGTTTGTCGGCACGGGAGCCGAGACCACGCATATTCCCAAACCGTTACGGAGGGCACTGGAAGCGGCAAGGATTGGGGTTGAGCCGATGGCCAGTCCTGCGGCCTGTCGGACCTATAATGTGTTACTGGCTGAGGGGCGGCGGATCGCGGCGGCGTTGTTGCCTGTTTAGGGCTTGGTACCAAAGAGATATTATGCCTGCGGCGCGGATATTTAAGGAACAAAAATGAGGGCGAAATTCGGAGCTTTTGGGATGCGCATCATCGGGGTATTTGGGTGATATGGAATTGATGAATGTCACCAATCTGGGGTGTGCGCGCGGCGGTATTGCGGTGCTTGAAGGGGTGAATTTCAAGCTTGCGGCTGGGCAAGTGCTGTTGCTGCGGGGCCCGAACGGGATTGGCAAGACCACGTTGTTGCGGACTTTGGCGGGCTTGCAGCCAGCCCTTGAGGGCGATGTGACATTGACTTCTGATGCGATCACCTATGGGGCGCATGCGGATGGCTTGAAATCGACCCTGACGGTGGCCGAAAACCTGAGGTTCTGGGCGCAGGTGCATGGCGGGCTGGATATTGCTCCGGCTATGGCGGCCTTTAACCTTGAGGATTTGGCTGATCGGGCAGCGCATAACCTGTCGGCGGGGCAAAAGCGCCGTCTTGGTCTGGCGCGGCTTTTGGTGACAGGGCGCAGGATTTGGGCCTTGGATGAACCAACGATTTCCTTGGATGCGGCCAGTGTGAAATTGTTTGCCGATGCGGTACGGGGGCATTGTGCGGGCGGTGGTGCTGCGTTGATTGCCACGCATATTGATCTGGGGATTGAGGCGGATGTGCTGGACCTAACCGGTTACAAAGCGGGGCCCCGTGATTTGGCCGGATTTGATGAGGCCTTTGAATGATCGCGATATTGATCCGAGATATACGTTTGGCGATGCGGGCTGGGGGCGGATTTGGCCTTGGCTTGGCATTTTTTCTGATCGTTGTGGTGTTGGTGCCTTTTGGGGTAGGCCCGCAAAGCGCGCTACTGGGTAAAATCGCGCCGGGCATTTTGTGGGTTGGGGCGTTGTTGGCCTGTTTACTGTCGCTGGACCGCATTTTCGCGTTGGATTTTGAGGATGGATCGCTTGACCTGCTGGCCACGGCTCCCGTTCCGCTTGAGGGCGTGGTGGCGATGAAAGCATTGGCGCATTGGCTGACCACTGGGTTGCCGTTGACGATTGCAGCTCCATTTTTGGGGGTGCTGTTGAATATGCCAGAAGCCGGATATGTCTGGTTGGTGGTGAGTTTGTCGATCGGCACACCGGCGCTGTCGTTCATTGGCGCATTTGGCGCGGCGGTGACAGTTGGCCTTAAACGCGGCGGTTTGCTGTTGTCATTACTGGTGCTGCCGCTCTATGTGCCGACGCTGATTTTTGGCACCGAGGCCCTGCGCCTCGGGGCGGAAGGGTTTGACAATTCCGTGCCGCTTTTGATGCTGGCGGGGATCACCGCAGGCGTCATTGCGCTGCTTCCATTTGTAGCGGCGGCAACCATTCGCATCAATTTGCGTTGAGCGCCGTGACGGGGTACTACGCGGGCAACGAAATGCATTAAGGCAGGCACATGTCGATCTGGGAATACGCCAATCCAAAACTATTCATGCAGACCTCGGGCAAATATTTGCCATGGTTCGCTGGCCTGTCTCTAATCACTTTGCTCGCGGGCATGGTCTGGGGTTATTTTTTCACGCCTGATGCCGAGAATTTTGGCTCTAGTGTCAAGATTATCTACATTCATGTGCCGTCCGCTTTGATGGCAATCAATGGGTGGATGATGATGTTGATCACCTCGCTGATTTGGCTTATTCGCCGCCATCATGTGTCGGCATTGGCCGCCAAGGCCGCGGCTCCTATTGGTATGACGATGACCTTGATAGCTCTTTTTACGGGCGCGATTTGGGGGCAGCCGATGTGGGGAACCTATTGGGCGTGGGACCCGCGTTTAACGTCGTTCTTGATCTTGTTCCTGTTTTACCTCGGTTATATTGCCCTGTGGGAAGCGATTGATGACCCTGATACGGCGGCCGATTTGACTTCGATCCTGTGTTTGGTTGGTTCGGTCTTTGCGCTGCTAAGCCGTTATGCCGTGAATTTTTGGAGCCAAGGCTTGCATCAGGCCGCGTCCTTGTCCGTGGACAAAGAAGAACATGTTTCGGACGTTTATTACTGGCCATTGCTGTTGTGCATAGCAGGGTTTGTTTTATTGTTTGTTGCGCTGGTGTTGATGCGCACGCGCACAGAAATTCGCAGCCGTCGCATGCAGGCGCTGGTCGCACGGGAGCGGGCTTCATGATGCCAGATTTGGGGAAATATCAGGCTGAGGTTCTGGCCGCTTATGGGGTGACGTTGTTGCTGTTGCTGGGCTTGCTTGGGCTAAGTTGGTACAGGGCGCGCAGTGTCGCCAAGGCACTGCGTGAAGTTGAAGAACGGCGGGCTAAAAATGGCTGAGGGTAAGAAATTTAACCTGTTGGCGGTCCTGCCAATCGTGATTTTCGCGCTGCTTGTGGGGCTGTTTTTCGTGCCGAAACTGATGAGCGGGTTGAATGGAAATGATCCATCTGATCTACCTTCGACCCGTATTGGCAGCCCAGCACCTGCGATATTCATAAGCGAAGATCAGGACGCCGCAACAGGTTTCACAAACGAGGCCCTGCGCAGCCCTGGCGTTAAGATGGTGAATTTTTGGGCCAGCTGGTGTCCGCCGTGTCGCGTGGAACACCCCAACCTGATCAAACTGGCCGAAGGTGGCCTGCCGATTTACAGCATCAACTACAAGGACGAGCCCACCAATGCGGCTGCGTTTTTGGCCGAACTTGGCAATCCCTTTGCGGGTATTGTCAGCGACCCAAAGGGGCGCAACGGTATTGAGTGGGGCGTTTTGGCGATGCCAGAGAGTTATCTGATTGATGGCGAAGGGATGATTGTGTTGCATCTGCGCGGGCCGATCACCCAGCGTATTATGGAGAATACACTTTATCCGGCAATCGAGTCGGCAAAGTAGCACCCCAATTGTGATGTCTGTTCAAAATGAAGGGTGGGTAGGTTATTAAAGCGCGGGCAAGCAGAGCACAGCCAGCAGCAAGAGCGCGAAAGCCTCAACGAGTGGGGCAGGTAGACCATTAAAGTCGCGTCGATCAAGTGGGATGGTTAAATCAATCATTCCCCATCAGTATCTCAAAGTGGTTAACGAGAAAAGAATGTAAACATGTCAAATCCGAAACAATCTGTTTCAAAAAATAGGCACCCCTAAATAGAGATGCATATGCGTTTGATTTAGCCCTTGGCCAAATTGCGTAACACATAGCGAGCTACGCTGGTTCATTCGGATATTTCACTCAATGAAATCTGTGTCTCAAGCCGCTGTACAGGCTCTGAATTGTGCAACCTGCTCTTTCGACGCGCCACCAATTTTACTCAAGCTCTGCACTTCAGCGGTCGTCAAGAATTTATAAATATTGCCCTCTAAACCAGCTTGTTTCCAGCAAATTTCAACTTGCGCTTTTGTCAGGTCACTATTTATTTGGGCAGGCACATCGCGCGAGGACGAAGAGGCGTAATTCCCTGAACTGCTTTGACAGGCTGAAATAAGCAGGGTGCTAAGTGCGAACAAACATCTAATCTTCATTGAGGAGGGTTCTTTCTAAGGTTGATTTCACCACAGTAAATTTTTTTCTTATTGGCGCAACGGTCTTAGGCATAATAAGGGCACCCCGAATGGGATGCCCAGATTTGTCTCATAGCAGATGTAGTTATCCTTTGGCCAAGTTCCGCAGCACGTAATGCAGAACGCCACCGTGTTCGATGTATTCGATCTCGATTTCGGTATCGATGCGGCATTTCAGAGTGATCTCTTTGACCGCGCCATCGCCATATGTGATCACTGCAGGGATGTCTGACAGTGGTTTCAGGTCGCCCTCAAGCCCGGTGATTGAAACAGTCTCGTCACCCTTCAAGCCCAGGGACTTGCGTGAGTCGCCACCTGTAAACTCAAACGGGATGACTCCCATGCCAACAAGGTTCGAGCGGTGAATACGCTCATAGCTTTCGGCGATCACGGCTTTAACACCCAGCAGGGCTGTGCCTTTGGCTGCCCAGTCACGTGACGAGCCTGCACCATATTGCTGACCTGCAAAGATCACCAGCGGTGTGCCGGCTTCTTGATAGGCGTTTGCTGCGTCAAAGATCGAGGTTTGCGTGCCGTCAGGCCCTAGAGTATAGCCGCCTTCGACCGCGTCCAGCATTTCGTTCTTAATGCGGATGTTGGCGAATGTGCCGCGCATCATGACTTCGTGGTTGCCGCGACGCGAGCCATAAGAGTTGAACTCGCGAACAGGCACTTGGCGATCAACCAGATACTGACCCGCTGGCGTTTCCTTGGTAAAGGAGCCTGCTGGCGAGATGTGGTCGGTGGTGACCATATCGCCCAGAATGGCCAGAACCTTGGCACCCTTAACGTCGCTGATTGTGCCTGCGTTTTTGGCCATGCCTTGGAAATATGGCGGATTGCGCACATAGGTCGAGGTGGCTGGCCAATCGTAGGTCAGGCTGTCGGTGGTTTCAACGCCCTGCCATTTGTCGTCACCGGCAAACACGTCCGCGTATTTCGACGTGAAGGCTTCACGGGTCACGGTTTTCTCGACCAGATCGGCGACCTCTTGGGTGGTTGGCCAGATGTCTTTTAGGTAGACATCATTGCCGTCTTGGTCAGTGCCCAGTGGGTCCGTGTCGATGTTGATGTCCATGGTGCCAGCGATCGCATAGGCCACAACCAAGGGTGGTGAGGCCAGATAGTTGGCGCGCACGTCAGGGCTGATACGGCCCTCAAAGTTACGGTTGCCTGACAAAACAGATGTTGCCACCAGATCGCCTTCGGCAATGGCCGCTGACAGTTCTGGCTGGATCGGACCAGAGTTGCCGATACAGGTCGTACAGCCGTACCCAACAAGGTTAAAGCCAAGCGCGTCCAGATCTTTTTGCAGATCAGCCGCTTCCAGATATTCGGACACAACTTGCGAGCCTGGCGCCAAGGAGGTTTTCACCCAAGGTTTGCGGTTTAGGCCAAGGGCGGCGGCCTTGCGTGCCACCAGACCCGCGCCGATCATCACATAGGGGTTCGAGGTGTTGGTACAGGACGTGATCGAAGCGATCACAACCTTGCCGCTTTCCATGGTGTAATCTTCGCCAGCAACAGCCACTTCTTTGCCCATTGGGCGCTTGAAGGTGTCTTGCATTTCCTTGGCAAAGGCGGATTTGGCGTTGTTCAATGCCACGTAATCCTGTGGACGTTTGGGGCCGGAAATCGCCGGAACAATCGTGCCCATATCCAGCGACAGCGTGTCGGTGTAAATTGGGGCATAGCCCGCGTCACGCCAGAACCCGTTTTCCTTGGCGTAGGCTTCGACCAGCGCGATGCGGTCTTCGTCACGGCCAGATACCCGCAGGTAACGCAGGGTTTCGTCATCAATCGGGAAGTACCCACATGTGGCGCCGTATTCAGGTGCCATGTTGGCGATGGTGGCCCGATCTGCCAGTGGCAAGGTGTTCAAACCTTCGCCGTAGAATTCAACGAATTTGCCAACCACGCCTTGGATGCGCAGCAATTCAACGACCTTCAGAACCAAGTCGGTGGCCGTTGTGCCTTCAACCATTGCGCCTGTCAGCTCAAAACCAACAACCTCGGGGATCAACATTGAAATCGGCTGACCCAGCATGGCCGCTTCGGCCTCGATGCCGCCAACGCCCCAACCCAGAACGGCCAGTCCATTGACCATGGTGGTGTGGCTGTCGGTGCCAACCAATGTGTCAGGATAGGCGACTTCAACGCCGTTTTGGTCTTTGTCGGTCCAAACGGTTTGCGACAGATATTCAAGGTTCACCTGGTGACAGATGCCGGTGCCGGGTGGCACAACGCGGAAATTGTTAAACGCGGACTGGCCCCATTTCAGGAATGTGTACCGCTCGATGTTGCGCTCATATTCGCGCTCGACGTTCATGTGAAAGGCGCGCGGCGTGCCGAATTCGTCGATCATAACAGAGTGGTCGATGACCAGATCAACAGGTGTCAGCGGGTTAATCTTTTCAGGGTCGCCGCCCAAGCCGATGATCCCGTCACGCATCGCCGCCAAATCAACCACTGCAGGTACGCCGGTGAAATCTTGCATCAACACGCGGGCAGGGCGGTAGGCAATCTCGCGCGGGTTTTTGCCGCCATTTGTGCCCCATTGCGCAAAGGCCTTGATGTCGTCGACACTGACGGTTTTGCCGTCTTCAAAGCGCAGCATGTTTTCCAGAACCACCTTAAGGGCGGCTGGCAGGCGCGAGAAATCACCAAGTCCTGCGGCGGTGGCCGCGGGGATTGAATAGTAATCAAGGCTTTGTTTGCCTACGGTCAGGGTTTTACGGGTTTTAGCTGTGTCTTGTCCGACGGTGATTGTCATGGTGGCTGGCTCCATTTTGGCTAACGGCAGGAGGGCAGGTGCCCCTATCAGTTGCGCTTTTGACCTATTCAGAGGTGTCATTCAAGGGGTAGAACGCATTTGTATACCATTGCACACAATTAAATTCACCCAAGGCATTTCCATATAGTTTCCCAGAAATCTCTTTGATGTTACCAAATTGGCAAGGATTCTCGCAAAACGTTGATTGGCTATTGATCGGGCACTGGCTTAGGTCAATGCTATCACTGGATAAAGAAAGAGCGATTGAATGCGGAAATTTGCGATACTATTGACAGGGATGTGGCTGGCGTTGTCGTCATTGGTGCAAGCACAATCCGGCCCTGTTGTTGTTGAACTCTATACTTCGCAAGGCTGTTCCAGTTGCCCCCCCGCCGACGAATTTTTGGTCAAATTGGCCAAACGAGATGACGTGATCGCGCTGTCTTTGCATGTGGATTACTGGGATTACATCGGTTGGAAAGATATCTTTGCCAGCCCAAAATTCACGGCCCGTCAGCACGCCTATGCGCGCGCCGCCGGCAAACGCATGGTATACACGCCGCAGATGGTTGTTGCAGGACAAGACTTGGTGGTTGGCAATAAACCAGCTGATGTTGGCCGATTGATCCGTGCCCACAACAACGCCCCATCCAAGGTTGCGATTTCGGTGACACGCAAGGGTAATCAGGTCGAGATTTCGGCAAAGCCGCTGGTCAAGGGGCTGGGCGATCTTGTGGTGCAAATGGTGCGGTTTTCAAACGGCGAAGTTGTGCGCATTAAGCGTGGCGAAAATGCAGGCCGCAAGCTGACCTATGCAAATGTGGTGTCCGATTGGCGTGTGTTGAAAAAGTGGAACGGGTCATCCCGGTTAACATTTTCGGCTAAAATGGCGGGTGACGATGAATGCGTGATCATTGTGCAGGCGGCCAATCACGGATCGATCTTGGCGGCAGCAAGGG
The DNA here is from genome assembly GCA_033851955.1 of Marinosulfonomonas sp. GTDB lineage: Bacteria > Pseudomonadota > Alphaproteobacteria > Rhodobacterales > Rhodobacteraceae > Profundibacter. The sequence continues at coordinate 8,836 of JAWSVK010000020.1, read as the reverse complement.
TGCGTTGACGCGCAGGTTTCCAACGTCGATGGATCCATAGCCATTGCCCCATATGCTGACGCACCAGAACTTCTAGACTGTCATTTAGGGCCTGCGTCATGGTTTTTGCATCCGTATGCGCGATCGGGGCATCAACCTGAACGTCAAAATCCAACCCGTTTTCAGCGCGGATGCCATAGATTGGCACCAGAAGGGCGTCATATTTCAACGCCATTTCTGCTGCCGACAGAGCGGTTGGGGCGGTTTTCCCGAAAAACTGTAGCGGCGCGCCGTGAACCATGTGTTGGTCGACTATCAAGCACGCCATGCCTCCACCACGCAAAAACCGAACCATATCGCGCAAGCCACGGCCACCACGGGCGAATAACTCGCCGCCCATGCTTTGGATCGCGGTCTCGTAATGCGCATTGAAAAAGCGGTTGTTCATCGGCATGTAAACCGCACCGACCTTGTAGCCAAGGCGCAGTAACGCCACCCGCGCGGCATCGTAATTGCCAAAATGCCCGGTTACCAGCACCACGGGGCGCCCTTGTGAATGGGCCTCGGCCAGCGCCGCAACGCCGTCACCATTAAGGGGCGTGTCGCGGTGTCGTTCGATGAATTTTGGGTTGGAATACAGCTCGATCAGATTGCGGCCAGCGTTGTTCGGCACCTCTTTGCAAATACGCGCGACTTCGCTTGGATCAAGTTCGGGGCAGGTATAGGCCAGATTGGCGCGGATGCGTTTGGTATAGCCAATAAGCGGCGCAATCAGTCGTGCCATCAGCCAACCAACCAGCGGAATGCGGATATGATACGGCAGCAACAACGCGACACGCAAAATGCCGCGGATCAGCAGATTGGCAATGTAATCACCCCAGTTTTTGCCTTTTTCAGCCATGTCGGTCCTTATGTCTTAGCTCTTGGTTGCTACATAGTTGGCCGTTGATATGATCACAAGCACCGAGCTTTAGTCAGGCGATCTCGCCACGCCAACCCCGATCATGCTGTCACGGGTGACAAGGGAGGCCAGTTTGTCGGCGTTCCAACCGTCGGTGCCATTCGGCCGCTCTGGCAACACGATATAGCGCATATCGGCGGTGGAATCATGGACCCGAACGGTTGTGGCTGAGGGCAAGCTCAGGCCAAATTCTGCCAACACCTTGCGTGGTTCTTTGACAACGCGCGACCGGTAACTGCGCGATTTATACCAATCGGGCGGTAAGCCCAGCAGATTGCGCGGATAGCATGAACACAGTGTGCAAACGACAACGTTATGTGTATCGGCAGTGTTTTCCAGCGCAATTAGACGCATCGCCCCGATGTCATATCCCATCTCGCGACTGGCCAATGAGCCATCCGTCAAAAGACGTTCCTTAAACTCAGGATCAACCCAAGCCCGCGCCACCACAGCAGCCCCGTTGGCGGGCTCTCTCGCATCCATCTCGTCGATTTGCTGGGCGATTTCGGCAGGGGTTAGAATGCCCTTTTCGATCAGCAGTTCTCGCATGGCTATTTCCATGGTTTGCCAATAGGTTAGCGGGTGGTCATCATCTTCGCGGTAGGGGTGGCCAGATGGGCTCATGCCGCTGTGATGAAAATCATCATCATGGTGATCATGTGGCATCTACAGATCCCTCCGTATCATCGACAATCGCTTCCAGCCAATGCAGGTATATTTCCGCATCCAACGTGTCATCGGGGTTTTCGGCCGCGTCACCCCAGATTTCTCTCATGGAAAACCGTACCCGAACAAGAGGTTGCAACTCTTTCTTCAACCCATATGCCGCGCGCTCAGGGTTGGCAAATTCGCCCAGCCTGCGTTCAATCACCCCAGTTTTGCCGCGCAAATAGGCCGGGGTGCGGACATGACCGGGTGGCATCATGGTTTTGATGCGGACTGTTTCAACCACTTGCCGCCTCGCCATATGTAGGGCCACGAGCCTTGATCCGTTCCATGCGATCGCCAAGCTCGGCCAGCGTATAGGCATCGGCCTCGATTAAGTTCTGATTGACCGATGCCACCCACCGCTCGTAATAAGACATGGTTTCAAAGGCCTCTTCGCCCATATCCTCGATGGCGCGGCGCAGCCCGTCGACGGTGAAATATCCCTTGGTTGAGCAAAGCACCATCAACGCATCCACTCGCTTTTCCCAAAGGGCGAAATCGTGGTCTGCGGGCAGTTGAGCATTGGTTTTCTGCCCGCCCATATCATGCCATCGGCGTCCATCTTGATCCATAAGATCAGGCTAGATGTGGGCAATGTTTAGTGCAAGCCCCAATCACGCCAAGCTATGGTTTTGGGAAAACCTGACCAATTTTTGGCCCAGCACGGGGGTGTTATTCATCCGCATCTTCTTCTTCATCAGCTGCAACGAAGAACACTTCGCCGGCGGCTTCAAGTTCGCGAATTTCCGCGACGACCGCACCCATAGCCGTTTCGCCATCGGCGGCCTTGACCTTGCCCAACTCTTTGATTTCCTCGCGGATACCTTCAGCCATGCGCTTGGAAATATTGCTTAATATGAATTCGGTTGGCTCTTCCATTCCCGAGGCCGATGCTGCTGCCAATGCGGTCACCAGCACTGCTTGATCCAGACCACGGGTGATTTTAGGCACGTCGCGCGGGTCAATGCGAGTTGGGATATTGGCGAAGGTAAAGATTGCTTTACGGACTTCTTTGGCAAAGGTCTCGTCCTGCTGCTCTAACCCTTCCAGCATGTCGTCGCGGGTTTTGGCGGGCGAAAAATTCAAGATTGCACCGACCCGCTCAATGGGTCCATCTTCAAAAGCTTTGAGCGGTACACTGTCCAGTTGGGAGGCAAGCGATCGCCCGATCCGGTGCACAGCGTCCGGCGTCACTGCGCTGGTCTGCGACACCGCATAAGTGATGCGTCGCGCCCGTTCGCCGGGCAACATGCCCAACAACTCTGCCGCCTTGGACACGTTCAATTTGGACAGCATCACAGCGGCCACCTCCACGCTTTCCTCCTCAAGCACCGGCAACAGACGGTCGACGTCCAATCCCATGACACGGACCCAAGGATCGCCGGTATGTTTGACACCACCTTCGCGCCGCATCCGCTCAATCATCTGCGGATCAATCGATCCGTCCAGCGTGGTGAGCGCCCCTTCAAGCCCGCCAATAAATGACAGCCCAATACTGTCCAACTCCGCAATAAATTCATCCACCACCTCGGCAACGACCTCGCGGGTGACACTGCGCATGGCCCCCATTTGCAAGGTTAAGTCCTGCTGCATTTCCTCAGGTAAATCTGTCAAAGACAATTCGCCACCTTCCGACAATAAAAGGCGCACGATAATCGCGGCCTTTTGCTGGCGCGTGATGCTTGAGGGCATGACCGCTGTGGGAAAGCCGACATTAGTATTTGGCATGGGGGGTAGGGCTGGGGTCAAGTCGTAGATCTCCGATCGGGTTTGCCCTAATTTGGCAGAGATCGGTTAATGTATCCCTTAGACGTCAATCAAATTCGCAATAATTCTAATGGTTTGTCACAGCAATGCGCGAAGCCGTCTTCTTCTTTTTCTAAATATCCGCGCCGCAGGCATCAGCGCTTTGTCCCCGCAAGGGGGCAAAGCGCTTGGGGCGCTGCCGTCAGGCGGCGCAACCCATTGAAATTAACCAAATACCCGAGCAAAAATCGTATCCACATGTTTGGTGTGGTAGCCCAGATCAAACTTATCCTCGATCCCATCCTTGCCAAGCGCGGACACCACATCCGCATCATTCAACAGTTCCGTCATGAAATCAGCGCCTTCTTCCCAGACCCGCATGGCATTGCGCTGCACCATCTTATAGCTGTCTTCGCGTGATACGCCGGCTTGGGTGAGGGCCAAAAGAACCCGTTGTGAATGCACCAGACCACGGAATTTGTTCATATTATCCATCATGTTATCTGGGTAAATCACCAGCTTGTCGATCATACCAGTCAGGCGGAACAGGGCGAAATCCAGCGTGACGCAGGTGTCCGGCCCGATGTTGCGCTCAACGGAGGAGTGCGAAATATCACGCTCATGCCAAAGAGCGACGTTTTCCATAGCCGGCACCACGGCCATACGCACCAGGCGCGCGAGACCCGTCAGGTTTTCGCTCAAAATCGGGTTGCGTTTATGTGGCATCGCGCTTGAGCCTTTTTGACCCTTTGAGAAGAACTCTTCAGCCTCCAACACCTCAGTGCGCTGCATATGGCGCACTTCAATGGCGATGTTCTCAATGCTGCTGCCAACCACACCAAGCGCCGCAAAGAACGCCGCGTGACGGTCACGTGGGATCACTTGGGTGCTGATGGGTTCAACATTCAACCCCATTTTCTCACAAACATGGGCCTCGACCGAAGGATCGATATTGGCGAATGTGCCAACTGCGCCAGATACAGCTCCGGTTGAAATCTCGTCGCGTGCCACTTTCAAACGGGCCAGATTGCGGTCCATTTCGGCGTAAAACCGTGCGAAAGTCAGGCCCATCGTTGTTGGTTCAGCATGGATCGCATGCGAGCGGCCAATGCGGATGGTCATTTTATGTTCCATTGCACGGCGTTTCAGCGCCGCCAGAAGGTCTTCCATACCCGAGATCAGAATATCTGATGCTCGCACCAATTGCACATTGAAACATGTGTCCAACACGTCGGATGAAGTCATGCCTTGGTGCACAAAACGGGCCTCATCATTGCCGATGATTTCGGCCAGATGGGTCAAGAATGCGATGACATCGTGTTTGGTGACGGCTTCGATCTCGTCAATCCGAGCCACGTCGAACTCTACGTCCTTGGCCTTCCATACTGCGTCTGCGTTGGCTTGCGGGATCACACCAATTGCGGCTTGGGCGTCACAGGCGTGGGCCTCGATCTCATACCAGATACGGAACTTGGTTTCTGGGGACCAGATGGCAACCATTTCGGGGCGGGAATAACGAGGGATCATGACAAAGCCTTATGAAAAGAGTGCAGATGCGGCCCCTCTTAAGCTGCGCGCTGCACTGCGGCAAGGTTTACCTTGCCCATACGGGTGGGTTGGGGCAAAAAGATACCAGTTTTGCCCGATTTTGGGGGCGCACGATAGGCACAGCAGCTACAATTCGGCTTTTGGTGCTTTCGCTACCAATACCTAGCCGATAGGCCCCAATTACATTTCCAAAGGTTGGAGTGGTTTATGGGAACTGCTGGCTGCAGGCGCTTATCAAGCCTTACGGCTTTCTTCGCACCAGCGAGAAACCCTGTCAGGGGTGACGAGCGGACAGATAGGATACGGGGCTAGGCTCGAGGGCCGCGCCTTTTTTGAGTGGAGACTATTATGAAAAACGTGGGCTGCCAACATGTCCGTATCTGGGACCACCAAGCCAAAATCGGATTTCCGGTGTTTGTGATGTATCCGGCACAGGAGGCTTTTGGACCTTATGCGTTAGGCCCGTTCACGGTGACAGCCGGACTGAATGCAGTGAAAGCGGCGGGGCAGTTCCCCGTCGTGATTATTTCACACGGCTCGGGTGGCAATCGCTTGGGCTATCTTGGGATTGCTCAAGCCCTTGCAGAGGCTGGTTACATCGTGATGATGCCCGAACATTTTGGCAATAATCGAGATGACAATTTCCTTGAGGGCAAGACCCGAAATCTGGAACTGCGCCCACGCCATATCAGCCTGTGCATTGACGACATCGCCACGAATGAGCTGCTGGCAGGGGCGGTGCTGGCGGATCAGGTCATCGTGATCGGCCACTCAATGGGCGGCTATACAGCACTGGCGGTTGCGGGCGGGCAGGTTTGGAATGCAGCGCGCAAACAGGTGCTAACGAAGGCTGATGCACGGGTGCGGGGGCTGGTTTTGATGGCGCCTGCCACAGATTGGTTCACGCCAGAGGACAGTTTGGCGACGGTCACACTGCCGATGTTGGTCTATCAAGCAGAGCGTGACCCGATCACCCCAGAGGAACATGTGGCGCGGGTGCTGGATCAGGTGCAAGATCGAATCAAGGTCATTCACCACCTTATTGAAAATGCTGGGCATTTCTCTTTTCTCAGCCCGTTTCCGGCGGCCATGACCAGCCCCGATTTTGCACCGTCCCAAGACCCAGACGGATTTGATCGCGCAGCGTTCCATGAGCGATTGGCGACCGAGATCATTGTCTTTCTGGAAGCTGTGGTTTGAAAAATATTGGCTCCATAAAAGAGGCGCGGCGCTGGTATTCCGAAGATATTCGCGTTGCTGCACCAGTCCTGCATAATCCGGCGATCATTGCGGCCTTTGCCAAAGTTCCACGCGAAGATTATCTGGGCGTAGGGCCTTGGCGTATTCATCCCAGGCAATTTGATCGGCCTGCTTATCATAGCGCCACATCCGAGCCGCACCATATTTACCATGACGTTTTGGTCTCGATCAATTTCGACCTTGAAATCAACACCGGGTTGCCGTCGCTTTGGGCCTATTATCTTGACCAAATGGCGATCAAGCTGGGTGACGTGATCCTACAGGTAGGGGCGGGCGCTGGTTATTTCACAGCAATCCTAGCAGAATTGGTAACGTCCAGCGGGCGCGTGATAGCCTATGAAATTGATGGGGCGCTTGCGGATCGTGCCAAAGAAAACCTAAAGGGCTATGCCAACGTCGAGGTTGTATCAGGGGATGCTTGTGATGCCGAAAACCTGCCCAGCCTTGATGCGATTGTAGCGTTTGCCGGTGCCACGCATGTGCCTGAATACTGGCTGTCTTGTCTGGCGGAAAATGGACGTATCGCGATCCCGTTTACGGCGGATGACCACTGGGGGTTCATGTTGCGGCTTGAGAAGTGCGGTTCTGTGATCGCGGCGTCTTCACTGGGGAAATGCGGGTTTTACCATTGCTTTGGTGCGCGAAAGTTTAAGGAAGCCGCGGCGCTGAAATCCGCCATTGAGATGGCAGGCGGCGGGGTACCTCCATTAAATCAAATGCACAGCGGCCTACCACGGTCAGGCGACAAAAGCGCGTGGTATGTCGGGGACGGGTTTTGGATATCGAGGGCGTGATCCAACACAACGGAGAGGCACAGCCCAAGGGCTGCGCCTCGCTCTATAGTTTATTGGTCCTATATCGCCAGCACTGTCACAATCTCTGATGAGTGTTCCAGCGTTTTATGCACCGGACATTTGTCGGCGATTTCCAGCAGGCGTTTGCGCTGATCATCCTCTAGGTCGCCACCCAAATGGATTTCACGCCGAAAGCTGTCGATTTTTTGCGTTTTCGCTCCAACCTCGGCGTCCTGTGCGTGTACTTTGTTGTGGGTGACATCGACCCAGACGTATTCCAGCGGCCATTTTTTGCGCCGTGCGTACATGCGGATCGTCATGCTGGTGCAGGCCCCTAGCCCTGAAGCGACAAAACCGTAGGGTGACATGCCACGGTTGGTGCCGCCATAGGCCAGCGGCTCATCCGCCAGCGCGTGGTGCAGCGGGCCGGATGTGATGTCTTGTAAAAATCCTTGCGGATCGGCTTCGCGCACCCGCACCACGCCTTCGGGCGCGCCGATCGGCGGGGCTGGCGGGGTCAACTCCATATAGCGCGTGACCCAGGCCGCGATCACGCCGGCGGCGTATTCGGCGTCAGAGGCTTTGGAGATCAGGTGGTCGGCTTCGTCCAATGTGACAAAGCTTTTGGGGTGCATGGCAGCCATAAATATCTCGGCTGCGTTGTCGATGCTGACCACATCGTCAAGCGGCGCGTGCAGCACCAACAGGGCACGGTTCAGGTTTCTTATAGCGGGGGCCAGTTCGGATTTAGCGATGTCTTCGATAAATTCGCGGCTGATTTTAAAGGGCCGCCCACCGAGACTGACATCGGCAGTGCCAGCGCTGCAAATTTCAGAAATGGCGCCTTTGAAATTGGCGGTGACGTGTTCGGGATCAAACGGCGCGCCAATGGTCACCACGGCCTTGAGGCTGTCAATTTTCCCCGCCGCCTTTAGCACTGCGGCCCCGCCCAGTGAATGGCCGATGATCAGGCCGGGTGCCATGTTTCGGTTCGCCAAATAGTCTGCGGCTCTTAGCAGGTCTTCGACGTTGGAGGAAAACGAGGTATTTTCAAATTCGCCTTCTGAATGGCCAAGGCCCGTAAAGTCAAATCTCAGCACAGCAATGCCCATAGCCGCCAGTCGGCCCGCAATCCGGCGAGCGGCAGGGATGTCTTTGGAGCAGGTAAAGCAATGGGCAAACAGGGCCGTGCCCAGGTGATCGCCTTGTGGGAGATCAAGGCGTGCGGACAGCGGATGACCGCCGTGGCCCTCAAAGGTGATACGTTCAGTTGGCATGTAGATACCTCTTTTCGTTTGGTGTTAATGATAGGATGGGTGGCATAAGTCGGTTGCGCAAGGGATGTGACATGGGGGTCACAGCAGCGTGATGGATTTGATGCAGTTGTGAAGCGGGCAGGGCAGTTTTATAGGGATACTGCCCTATCGGCCCATTTTTTGAACTGGACGTTGTGATGCTGAGTCGATTGATTTTACTTGTTTCAGTACCGCTGTTTTTACTGCTGGTGGGCAGTTTTCTGGGCGCATTCCACCCATTAGGAGATTCATTAGCGGTGTTTCGCGGACCGCTGACAGGGGCAAGCGCGGTGGCAGTTATTTTACTGTGGCGAGGGGGGCGATCACTTGCGGCTTTGGCGGCGGTGCTTGTTTTGTGGTCCTCTTATCCGCTGATTGGTCTTGTCCCGTTTAGTTCCGGTCTCTTTAGGGCAATAATTGCTGTGAAGGAGGTCAGAAATGGCAATAAGATACACAGACGAGTTTCGGCGTGATGGGGTGCGCATTGCTCAGAGCAGCGGGCTTACGCGGCCTAAAGTTGCATCAGATTTGGGCGTTGGGCTTTC
>JAWSVK010000019.1:0-66002 GCA_033851955.1 Marinosulfonomonas sp. | reverse complement strand
CGAAATCTTGCGACCACCTCTCGAGGGGCGGTTCAGTTTGAGCATGATGGTCGGAAGGTTCTGTCGCTACCGTCAAGCCGTCATTGCTCTGGGCTGGATGTCGTCAGAAACGGAATGTCGAGACATTACCGATTCGTCTTCGACTTTGAACGTCGAAGTTGTCTCGCTCAGGGAGCGTGCTTCGCTCGTGAGTGCATGGCTCGCCGCCGTTGTTTCTTCGAACATTGCGACGTTCTGTTGAGTGACTCGATCCAATTGCGCCATTGAGGCGTTGATTTCCACTAGATTATTCGATTGTTCTTGAACCGTGCCAGCAATCCCTGTCACATATGAAGAAATTTCCGTAACTGAAGTCACGATGTCGCCCAAAGCTGTCCCCATCTGGCCCACCAGTTCGGCGCCATGTTCGACTTGTGTGCCGCTTTTCGAAATCAACGTGTTGATTTCTTGCGCGGCTTCCGAAGAACGCTGTGCAAGCACACGTACTTCCGATGCAACAACGGCAAAACCTCGGCCAGACTCGCCAGCTCTTGCAGCTTCAACTCCGGCGTTCAAGGCAAGTAGGTTTGTTTGAAATGCAATATCTTCAATGACTTTAATGATTTTTCCCATCTCTGTGGAGCTGCGTTGGATTTCCCCCATGGCAGAGACCGTTTCAATCACAACGTTTTTGCTCTTCTCCGCACTCGCTGTGGCTTCTGTGGCCATTTGGCTGGCTTGTTCTGCACCTTGGGCCGTAGATTTTATAGATGAGGTCAATTCGTCGACAGAGGCTGTGGTTTCCTCGAGGGTTGCTGCCTGCCTTTCGGTACGCCGCGACAAATTTTCGGCCGCTGCCGATATGTCTTTGGCTTCACTCCCAATCAATTCAGCACTATCGACAACGGTCTTCATGGCCGACCATAGTCGCTTCAGCGCTTCATTGAAGTCTGCACGTAACTTTTCGTATTCATCCGAGAATTCATCTTCGATACAGGCAGTCAAATCGCCTTCTGCGAGACGGCCCAACTCAAGCGAAAGTGCTGCCACAACTTTTGCCTGTGCATTTTGCATGGCCGAACGTTTAGCTTCTGACGCTTCGATCTCAGCGAGGGATTGAGTGATATCGTTGCCGATGAATACGATTCGCAAAACACGCCCCATCGCGTCTTCCACTCGCGTAAAACTTCCTTCAAATACAGTTTGATTTTGACTGTCTAAATTCGCTACGAACCGACCCAAAAGCTGACCACTGCGTGACAAAGAGCTGATCTCAATATTGGCGCTCTCGTTATCCTCTCCATAGATGGTGAACAGTTGTGTTAGTTCCTTTCCCTTTAGGTTACTGAGGGAGGATTCCAAAGCTGTTGCAAAGTTTTCGTTAGCCGTCTCCAACCTACCATCCACCATGAATTCAACGCGAATCTGATTGGTGTCGATCGTGCCCAACACAGCTTTGTTCAGACGGTCTTCGGTGACATCTTTCCAGCCAAGAACTCGGCCGATCTGGTTGCCGTCTGAATCGCAGACTGCGTTGACGGTTAAATTGATACGCGTTTCGCCAACACAGATGTCAGATTGATATGGAAGCTGGTTTTGATCGGTGTTGATCTCATCCGGCAGGTCGTGCTGTTCCAGAATACAACGGATAGGGCGGCCCACCAGAGAGTCGACATTAAACTCGGAATCAAGCGAAATCCAGAAACTCCGGAATTTTTGCAAAAGGTTTCGACACTCTAAATTTAGGTATTGAATATTCGATTCACCATCGATCATCATCATAGCGGCCGTTGAACCTTCGAATGCGGCACCTTTGAACAAACTGTCGCGCGAAGCCTTATCGGCGGCCTCAAGCGAATTTCGAAATGTCTCGAGTGTTCTGGCAATATCACCGATTTCGTCTCGGCGAGAAAGGCCCTTTATTTCTGCCGAATAGTTGGCACTAGCCACTTGCTCCATTGCGTTGCGCAACCCAACCAAAGGGCTCGACACATGGCGTCGCAATAAAAAGGCAGCACCGGCCAGAACTCCAACAAACAAGGCACCTGTAATGAGCAATGAAGACAGCAACGCCGCCCACAGCTTCTCTTGCATTGTTTTCGCAGACCACTGTATCGCAATGGAACCAACAATCTCGTCATTCTTGCCAAATTTGACAGGAGTCACGACCAGAAATCCGTCGGCACTCCGTTTGGATTTTCCATCGGCCTGCGCGGCGTCAACAAGGCCGGCCAAGGCCTTACTGGCTTCGAGATTTTCCCCTTGTGAAACAAGCAACGAGCCATCCGCAGATATTGCAACCGCCGAAACTGCTGCTCCTTCAGACAGGGCGATGGCATCGGAGAAAACTCTGTCGATGGCGCTGTTCTTGGAAAATTTCAACGCGCCGCCAACCTGCTGCGCAATTAACTGCGTTACCTCTAACCCTCGCAATCGAACGCTGTCGTCCGTGAGATTTTGCGACGCTCTGAATGATGAAAACTGAAGAGAAGCGGACACAATTGCGGTACAACAAGCAACAATCAAAGTGCTGGTAAGAAACACAGAACTTTGGGTGAAAACACGAAGAATTCCTGAGATGGGTTTGAGCATGGCTAGTCGATTTCCCGATGTTGCAGAGTGGTAAGTGGAACACGGCTGCAAGTAGGGCAGTCGTGTTGTATTAATTGGGTGTGGCTCAAACCGAAATTTAGAGCAACGTCTCGGCGTTTAGTCCGATTGTAATCGCACCGATTGGGACATTTGATGTGGGGTCGACAATTACAATCGAAACCTGTCCCTGATAGGTCTGGCTGGACTCGTCGAATTCGACATCACCGAAATGTACTGAATCAGGCCCGATCTCAAAGGTTTTTTGGAATTTGGCCTCATCACCTTGCCAATAATCGGATGTCACGTCACTTGCGGCAACATTTAGGCCACGAGCGTCCATAACAAATATTTCGCTGATGATACCACCAGAACTGCCCAGTTGTTCACTTAGAAAGCTTGCAGCGTCGTTCTCTAGAACTTCGGAGATCATTTGTGAGGACGACGTTCCGACTTCGGAGCGCCAAACCTGATCAAGACGGTTGATTTCAGCTTGGTCATAGCCAGACGTTTGAGCATTCTGTGCTCGGATTGCATCTATCAAGACAGTGCTCTGTGCCCACGTGCTGACGTTAGAATCAAGATAGGCCTGCATTGCTGGTTTGTAATCATTCGCAGAGGCGGAAAACGCACCAACTATGAAGCCCGCAGTTATTAGTAGATTTCTCATGTTTATCTCCAATTGGTAAAATTGCTCGTCCGTTTTGGCCGACGGCGGCCATAAGGCGTAAAGTCATTCCTATTATGTAGAGATGTTTTTTCCCTTAATTCTGATCCGATCGCCGTTTCGATATGTTGCAAATTGAATAGCCGCTAGGTTTTTGGACGCAGTGCTGGGTATTTTGGGAAGCAAGGAGAACGCTATGTCCGGAACAAGATTTACAGATGAGTTTAAATGTGATGCGGTCCCGCAAGTGATTGATCGAGGCGATCCACGCCCGCCAAGGATACCAGAGTTGATACGAGGTAAAACCGAGAGATACGGCGCTTAAAGTTGGAACTTCGCCATGGATACAAAATGAAGTATGCGTTTGTCGAGAAGCATCGCCTTGTGGTTACTGTCCGTGCAGTGTGCCGTTGCCTGCGTATTCCTGCCAGCGACCTTTATGCTTGGCTAAAGACCCTCTCAGTAAAAGTACGAAGGAAGACAAGCGCCAAACTGATTTGATTAAAGATGGCTGGGAGGACCGTGGCAAAGTTTATGGATGGCGCAAGTCGTATGATGATCTGTGCGATCAAGGCGAAATTTGTTGCCCAAACCGTATGGCAAGTTTTGCCCGCTTAGAACATCAAAGAAGCCTGCGGTACGCTAGTTCCGAAACAAGGCATCTACATCGTTGATGATTGCGGTCGTCGCCACTTTTCTGACAGGTCCGTAACCACGGATGCCCATTGGGGCCGAGAGCGTTTTTAGCCACTCATCCTTGCTGAGCGTGGCATGCTGTTCCGCCGACATTGCCAGAATACCTTCGAACCAGTGCAGCGTCTGCGCATCAAGTTTTCGGTCAGCCTGAAAGCGAAACGGATCCAACATGCCACCGCGGATTGGGCGCAGGACGCAAAGAGCTTTGAAGCCGATCCTCGCCCAAGCGCCAAATTGTCGTTTTGTTGGCCGGCCTCTGGCATCGGGTTTGCTGGGCAGGAAGGATGGTGCCATGTGGTATTTGATCTTGTAGTTGCCTTCAAAACTGTCTTGGATTTCTTTTGCAAATGAAGGGTCTAAATGCAGCCTTGCGACTTCGTATTCATCCTTTGGGGCCATCAGCTTGAACAGCGATTTGGCTGCCGCTTGCAGCATGTTGTCGGCGCAGGTTGGATGTGCCGTTTGGAATGCTGCCAGTGTGTCGCGATAGCGTTGTGCGTAGTTCGCATTTTGGTAACCTGTCAAAAAACCGGCGCGGATCGTGATCACATCTTGTGCCGTTTCAGGAATGGCATCGACCTTTGGCGAGACCAGCTTTTCTGGCGCGACGGCCATGACACGCCCCGCAGCAAAGGCTGTGATATTGGCATCTGGTGACACGCCGTTTAGCTGCAAGGCTTTGTGCAGCGCAGTCAGGCCCGCTGGGACGAGGCCCTTTTGCCAGGCAAATCCCATCAACATGACATTGGCAAAAACACTGTCGCCCAGCAGGTCTTCTGCCAGGGCGTTGGCGTCAAAGGCAAATAGACTATCCGCTGCCAGACTGTTTTGGATGACCTGTTTGCGATGATCAATCCGCAGGTCCGCGTCCCTGTTCAAAACAATGTCTCCAGTAGGCATTTCGGCAAGGTTCAGGACCATTTTCGTGCCCGAACCATAATGGGTCGAGGCCTTTGGTGACGACGAAACCACGGCGTCACACCCAATAACCGCGTCTGCCGAACCTTCTTCGGTTCTGACCTGATTAATGTCATTTGGATTTTTGGCGACGCGCACATAACTGACGACGGTCCCGAATTTTTGGGCAAACCCTGTGAAATCCAACACGCTCGCGCCATGTCCTTCAAGATGCGCAGCCATGGTTATGACCGCGCCGACGGTCACGACTCCTGTGCCGCCAACCCCCGTGACCAACAGGTCAAACGGGGCGTCCAAGGCGGGCAGGGTGGGCATTGGCAAATCCTTCGCCAGTGAAATCAGATCAATCGCCCTGCCGACGGATTTTTTTCGCTGGCCGCCCTCGATGGTCACAAAACTGGGGCAAAAGCCTTTGACGCAGGTGAAATCCTTGTTGCAGCTGGACAGGTTGATTTTTCGTTTCAAACCAAAGGGGGTTTTGCGCGGCTCCACACTCAGACAGTTGCTCTCAACTGAGCAATCGCCGCAGCCTTCACAGACCAGACTGTTAATGATGACATGTTTGGCGGGGTCATCCATTTGGCCGCGTTTGCGTTTGCGACGTTTTTCGGTCGCGCAGGTTTGTTGATAAATCAAGACTGTAACACCTGGGATGTCACGCAGTTCGCGTTGCACAGCGTCCAGATCATCGCGGTGCGAAAATGTGGTGCGGGGCGGGTAGTCGGCACGTATAAATTGGGCGGGGGCATCCGACACCATTGCGATCCGTTCAACACCTTCGGAGTGCGAAGACCACGCGATTGCGTGCGGTGAAACGGGGCCATCGACGGGCTGCCCGCCGGTCATTGCAACGGCGTCGTTAAATAGGATTTTATAGGTGATGTTGGTTGAGGCTGCCACCGCTTGCCGGATGGCAAGTGACCCCGAATGATACCAAGTGCCTTCACCTAGGTTTTGGAAAATGTGTTTGCCGCCATTGAATTTGGAGGCCGCGACCCAAGGGACACCCTCGGCCCCCATTTGGGCAAACCCGGTCGTGTCGCGGTCCATCCAACTGGCCATCACATGGCAACCGATACCAGAGGCCGCTTTGCTGCCACAGGGCACTTTGGTCGATGTGTTGTGCGGGCAGCCCGAACAAAAATAGGGGGTGCGATTGGCGCCTGAGACGTTCAAAACAGGCGGTGCGCTGCGGGTAAGGTCAGCCGCTTTTTCTAGCAGGCCAGTATCTTTGAAATGCTTGGCAAGACGCGCGGCGATGATTGGGACCAATTGCAGCGGGCTTAGCTCTCCAGTCCATGGAACCAGTGGCTGGTCTTGGTCGTCACGTTTGCCAACCATCCTCGCAGGTTTTAAGCCGGGATAATCATAAAAGCATTCCTTCAGTTGGCTCTCGATGATGCCGCGTTTTTCCTCGATCACCAGCAGCTCTTGCTTGCCGGAGGCAAAGGCCAGCGCGTCGCGTCGCCCGAGTGGCCAAACCATACCAACCTTGTAAATATCGATGCCAATGTCACGACATTTTTGTGGGGTTAATCCCAACAACCTAAGCGCCTCAAGCGTGTCGAGATGGGCTTTGCCCGTCGTGACGATGCCATATCGCGCGTTGCTGACATTATAGATCGCGTGGTCAATCGGGTTGGCCTCGACAAAGGCCCGCACGGCCTCGATCTTGGCCGACAACCGCGTTTCGATCTGTGTGTCTGGCAGATCACCCAGCCGGATATGAAGCCCGCCCGCGGGGGGCGTGAATTCAGGTTGCACAAAGACACGGTCAGGGGCGAGCGCCACGGATTGCCCCGCCTCCACCGTTTCGGATATCGCCTTAAAGCCGACCCAAGCACCAGTGAACCTTGAGAGCGCATAACCATATTCGCCGAAGGTTTGGTAATCCGCGATCGAGGCTGGATTAAGGGTTGGTATCAGCCATGACATAAAGGCCACGTCGCTTTGGTGTGGCATCGAGGAGGAAACGCAGCCGTGGTCATCGCCAGCCACCACTAAAACGCCGCCTTGTGGTGCAGTGCCATAAGCATTGCCATGTCGGAGCGCGTCGCCGGAACGGTCAACACCGGGGCCTTTGCCGTACCACATGCCAAACACGCCTTTGACGTTCGCATCTGGATCCAAATGGGCTTGTTGCGCACCCAGAACAGCCGTCACTGCGAGATCTTCGTTGATCGCGGCGTGAAATGTAATGTTGTCCGCTTTGAGACGCGGGGAAATGCTCCAAAATGCTTTGTCGACAGCCCCAAGCGGCGAGCCACGATATCCAGAAACAAAACCCGCCGTTTGCAACCCGTTTTCGCGATCCCTTCGAGCTTGATCAAGCGTGATGCGCACCAAAGCCTGTGTTCCCGTCATGAAAACACGGCCCGATGTGCGGTCATAACAGTCAGATAATTTATAATCTTTGTCGGTGATGGTGTGGTCAGTCATTTGGAGCGTCCTCATGTTGAGTGAGGATTATCACCGATTCATCGCGGGATTGTGGCCCAAATTGCCCGCAGATTGACTATGTTGTGGGCTAGGGCTGTCGTGTTTCGAGGTCACGGTGGCAAATTCAGCCAAATCCGGTACCGTCGCAGTTAACCCCTTTTAGTCAGCTAGTCTGACGTTGGTATCATCTCGACGGGAACCCCTTGGGTTTCCTTAAGGGTTTCCACTCCCACTTGAGAAAACGTTCGGTCAATGTAGTTGTGACACATCAACCGGTCCCGTAAAAACCGATGATAGGCGCGCATGTCCTCTGAAACGACCTTTAAAATATAGTCATGCTCGCCGGTGATCGCGTGGCAATCAACGATCTCGGGTGTTTCACGCACCAGTCTATCAAACTTCGACAAGGTGTTTTCTGCATGGTTTTTCAGGCTGATTTGTAAGAAAATTGTTTCGCTAATTCCGACTGAAAACTGATCAATTTTCAGGCAATAGCCTTGGATGATCCCAGCGTCTTCCATTGAACGGATACGCCGCCAACACGACGAGGCAGAAGAGCCAACGCGTGCGGAGAGTTCCTGATTGCTGATCCGGCTGTCCTTTTGCAGCGCCGAAAGAATGCGCCGATCTAAGTCGTCAAGATGAAATGTTTTGCTCATAAATTGAGTGTTTAGCGCATTATTGGGCCGCATAAAAGCCATTTGATGGATTTTTCAGGGTGAACAGCTTTGTGGGGCGCATGGGCCCTTGTTTCGCCGCTTTCTTTCATATTGGAGAAAATGAGAAATTTGGCTACTATGGTTGTCGTACAGTTGGATTCGGATCGTTTATGGCACGTAGAAAAAATGAATTACTGACCGAGGTTGAGCTTGAGTTCATGAAGGTCCTTTGGACCGTGGGCAAAGGCACAGTGCGCGAGATTTTCGCCGAGCTGGGTAAGGAAACCACCCGCGCCTACACCTCCGTTGCCACCACGCTGAAAGTGTTGGAAGGCAAGGGCTATATTTCAAGTGTAAAGGATGACCGGACATTAACCTATGCGCCGGCGCTGTCCAAAAATAGCTACGAGCAAAAATCCTTGCGGGAAATGTCAAAATCTCTCTTTAACGGCACGCCGTCGGCGCTGGTGGCAAGACTTGTTGAGGACGAAGAACTTACGGATGAGATGATCGAAGAAATCCAAAACATCATAGATCAAAGGATGGGTCGCAATGTTTCTTGAAAAGCTCTTTGACTACCTGATTGACGCCAATGTTTTCGTCCTTGTGGCGGCATGTACTTTTCTTTGCGTCGAGGTCTGCTTGTCAGGCTTTGGATACCGAAAGTCATACGCAACGCGACTATGGCTGTTGACTGCGTCCCTCATGGTGGCCGCCTCGCTGCCTCTTATTTCATATGTGGCAACACTCGCTCAGCTACCTGCTTCGCCTCATGTTTCGGACATATTGATCGCGCAGTATTTGAAGGGCAACCTGACAATTTCTGCGGTCAATTTCGATAGTTTACTGTCGGCACGGACAGCGACGCTTCAGGCCATTCACAGCGGTTCGAACATCTGGGTGACGGCAGGGGTGGCGACTATAGTGGCCGCGATGATAGCGCGAATGGTCTACATTTTGATCAGCATGGCGCGCGTTGCCAAAGTTATCAGGGATGGCCACTGTGTTCGGAACACCAAAAACGTTCGCATCGTGGTCTCATCCGAAACTGATGTTCCGTTTTCCACCCGTGGTATTAGCAAATACTATGTTGTCGTTCCTCAAAGCCTGCTTGAGGACGGCAAGACGCTTGCTATCGCGATTGGGCACGAGTTTCAGCACATTCGCCACAAGGACGTCACAGTGGAGTTTCTGCTTGCCGTCGTCTCACCCTTTTTCATCTTCAACCCAGGCTATTGGCTGCTTTCGAAAAAACTGCGCAAATTGCGCGAGCATACCTGCGATATCGAATTTTTGGAACGCTCACATCATGGTACCAGAGCCTATGCAAAAGCACTGCTAAAGGTCGCCAAACAGGCCTCAAAGACGCGCCGGCTAAATCGGGTAGGGTCTTTGGCTGTTCCGTTTGTCGGGCGCAGGTTGTTGTTGGAAAGCTCGACCAAAAGCAGCTTGGCGGCCAGAATAATGGTGCTTGCAGACGGCAATTGTGGCAAGCCGCACAAGGCCTTTTTGGCCGCTCTTTTGGTGATGGTGGCGGGCATGATGTTTGTTGGTGCTGCGGCCTTCAAACCCAGCACAGGCTGGAGCCATGACCGCATTATGATCAGCTCGGTTGCGAATTTGGAACGTCTAAATTCGCGCAACAATGCGGTTGATACGCAGGTTCTGCTCGACAATTAGAACGCGGGTCGGCGGTTACAGATCAGGTTCATAGAGGAGTTTGGCGATAGCCCTTTTCCAGCCCATATATTTTTGATCAGGCACTGTTCGCGAGGGTGCCGGTAGGAATTCATGGTCCAATTCCCAAGAGGCCGCAAACGCGTCTAGATCCCCAGCAAGACCCGCGCCGCGTGCCGCGAGATAGGCCGCGCCACGGGCTGTGGTTTCGGTGATCACGGGGCGATCCACCTTAGCGCCGATTTGATCGGCCAGCGCTTGCATTGTCCAATCGCTTGACGTCATGCCGCCATCGACACGCAACACTTCGCGGGGCAGGTGTGTGGCGTCTGATCCCATGGCCTCCAGCAGGTCGCGCGTTTGGTATGCCACGCTTTCCAAGGCGGCTTTGGCTATTTCGGCTGGGCCAGAATTTCGGGTCAGACCAAAGATTGCGCCCCGGCAATCTGCGTTCCAATAAGGAGCGCCAAGCCCCGTAAAAGCTGGAACGAAATAAACAGATTCTGTCGGGTCCGAGCGTTCAGCAAGAGCTTCGGTTTCTTTGGCTTGGCGGATCATGTGCAACCCGTCACGCAGCCATTGCACGACAGCACCCGCAACGAAAATTGAGCCTTCAAGCGCATAGGTCGGTTTGCCATCCAGCTGATAAGCGATTGTGGTCAACATGCGATTTTGTGACAGCACAGGCGTGTCGCCAGTGTTCATCAGCATGAAACAACCAGTGCCATAAGTTGATTTGATCATGCCCGGTTTAAAGCAGGCTTGGCCCACGGTCGCGGCCTGTTGATCGCCCGCCACCCCTGTGATCGCGATGCGCGCTCCGCCGAATAGATCGGCCTGTGTCACCGCCATGGGGCCGGAGGAATCGTTGACCTCTGGCATCATGGACAGGGGGATGTTGAACAGCTGCAACAGGTCAGCATCCCAACATCCATCCACGATGTTATAGAGCATGGTTCGGGCCGCATTGGAGGCATCCGTAACATGGGCCGCGCCGCCAGACAGGCGCCAGATTAGGTAGGTGTCGACGGTGCCAAACAAAAGGTCTCCGGCCTGCGCTGCCGCCCGTGCGCCTGCTACGTTTTCAAGAATCCAGTTCAGCTTGGTGGCCGAGAAATACGGATCAATCAGTAGGCCAGTTTTTTGTGCAATCCAATCAGAGTGCCCGTCATCCCGTAGAACCTGACAGTAATCTGAAGTGCGCCGATCTTGCCAGACAATGGCGTTGTAAAGTGCAACGCCTGTATGTCGGTCCCAAACGATAGTGGTCTCGCGTTGGTTTGTGATGCCGATGGCAGCGATGTCTTGGCCGGTGATGCGCTCTTTCTCGATGGCCTCGCGACAGACGGCAGCGGTCGAGGACCAAATTTCCTCAGGGTCATGTTCAACCCAGCCTGAATGCGGAAATATCTGGCGGAACTCTTGTTGACCGACGGCGCGGGGTTGCAACCCCTGGTCAAACAGTATTGCGCGGCTGGAGGTCGTGCCTTGGTCGATGGCCAGGATGTATTTTTGTGTCATGTCGGTATCGTTACACTTTCATGAAACAAAAAACACCCCAAGCCAGCGCCAATCCCAGCGGGATCCAAAGCGGTGTGCCGAAAAAGCCAAGCCACGCCAAAAAGATGTAGGCGCTGCCAAGCAGGCTTAGGAACAGTCGGTCCCCGCGGGTGGTTGTCAGCCCAAGGGCACCGTCACGTTCGCTGGTGCCGGGCTTGCGGACCTCGATGATTGTGATGATCGCCATTGCGGTGAACAGCGCGATGAAAAACAGCGCCGTCGGCCACGTCCATGCCATCCATGTAAACATTAAACTCTCCCCATCGCGAAACCCTTCGCGATATAGTTGCGGACGAAATAGATCACAATTGCACCCGGAATAATTGTCAATGTGCCGGCTGCTGCCAGCAGTCCCAGCTCATACCCCGCGCTCGAGGCGGTCTTGGTCATGGTCGCAGCGATTGGTTTGGCGGCCACGGCCGTTAGGGTTTTAGCGAGCAGCAATTCGACCCATGAGAACATAAAGCAAAAGAACGCCGCAACGCCGACGCCAGCCTTGATGGTCGGGATGAAGATGGTGATGAAAAACCGCGGAAAGGAATAGCCGTCCACATAGGCGGTTTCATCGAGCTCTTTGGGTACGCCACCCATGAAGCCTTCTAAAATCCACACGGCCAGCGGAATGTTGAACAGGCAATGCGCCAAGGCAACGGCCAAGTGCGTGTCAAAGATGCCAACCGCTGAGTAAAGCTGGAAAAACGGCAGCGCAAACACGGCCGCCGGGGCCATGCGGTTGGTCAAAAGCCAAAAGAACAGGGTCTTGTCGCCCAAGAACCGATAGCGCGAAAACGCATAGGCGGCGGGCAGGGCGACCGTGATTGAAATGACCATGTTGATCGTCACATAGATAATCGAGTTGATATAGCCCCAGTACCACGTCGGATCGGTAAAGATCGTGATATAGGCATCAAGGGTGAAGGTTTGCGGGAACAGCGAGAACCCCGACAGGATTTCATTCGTGGTTTTGAAGCTCATGGCAACCAACCAGTAGATCGGCAACAGGAGAAAAAGGATATAAAGGATGGGAACGATTGAACGCTTTTGCATGGGCGTTTCTCCTTAGTTCAAATCATCTTTGGTCATGACTGTGTAGAACAGCCAGCTGACCAAAAGTGTGATTGCGAAATAGATCAGGGACATGGCCGCCGCTGGTCCAAGATCAAATTGCCCCAGCGCGATCTTGACAAGATCGATCGACAGTAGCGTGGTTGAATTGCCCGGACCGCCACCTGTCAAAACGAAGGGTTCGGTGTAGATGTTAAAGCTGTCCATGAACCGCAGCAGGATCGCGATGGTCAGGACGTTCTTCATCTTAGGGATTTGGATATACCGAAACACCGACCAGTTTGAGGCTGCATCGATCTTGGCCGCTTGGTAGTAGGCGTCCGGTATCGAGACCAGGCCGGCGTAAGACAACAGCACCACCAGCGAGGTCCAATGCCAGACATCCATCGTGATGATCGTCACCCAGGCCGCGAACGGGTCTTGGGTCATGTCATAGTGGATACCCAGCACATGGTTCACGAAATAGCCCAGCAACCCGATGTCAGGTAGGGTAAAGATGTTCCACATTGCGCCTACAACGTTCCAAGGAATCAACATCGGAAGCGCCATAAGAATAAGGCAAACCGACACCCAAGGCCCTTTGCGCGGCATCGACAATGCGATGGCAATGCCCAGAGGGATTTCGATGATAAGGATCAAGAATGTGAACAGAAATTGCCGCCCCAGTGCTGCATGGAACCGCTCGGAGCGCAAGATGTTTTCGAACCAACCTAGGCCTTCCCAAAAGAACAGGTTGTTGCCAAAGGTTTCCTGCACCGAGTAATTCACAACTGTCATAATCGGCAACAGCGCGTTGAATGCGACCAGCAACAACACCGGCAGGACAAAGAACCAAGCCTTTTGATTTTCGGTTTTCATCGCGCATGCTCCTTTGGCTCTGTTGCCAGCCAGCCATCAATGTAAAGGCGTGTTTGGTCTTGTTTGAAATTCAGATGAACGGTCTCGCCTTTGGTGGGGGTTGCCCCGTCGACAATGGCGGCAATTTTGTGGTCGCCAACCATGACTTCAACAACGCTGTGCCGTCCAATATCTGAAACTTTCAGAACAACGCCTTCAATTCCTTTGGCCCCTAAGGTCACGAACTCTGGGCGAATACCTATTTCGGTTTTACCCACCGCTGCATTGACGATTGGCCCTTCCAAGGTGATTTTGGTTTCATCCAGAAAGACGACCCCATCAGCGACGCTACAGGGTAAGATATTCATCCCGGGTGAGCCAATGAAGTGACCAACGAATGTATGCTTTGGCCTGTCAAACAGCTCAACCGGTGTGCCGATCTGAACGATTAGACCTTGCTCCATGACCACAACCTGATCGGCAAACGTCAATGCTTCGGTTTGGTCGTGGGTCACGTAAATCATCGTCGCTTTGACGCGTTGATGCAGCTCTTTCAGTTTGCTTCGTAACTTCCATTTTAGATGTGGGTCGATCACTGTCAGCGGCTCGTCAAACATGACGACATTCACGTCGTCACGCACCAACCCGCGCCCCATCGAGATTTTTTGTTTGTTGTCCGGACTTAGGCCAGCCGCGCGGACGTGCAGCAACTCGTCCACCTCCAACATGTTGGAAATTTCACGCACACGACCATCAACGGTCGCCTCATCCACACCTCGATTGCGCAGCGGAAAGGCAAGATTATCATAGACCGTCATCGTGTCGTAGATCACCGGAAATTGGAACACCTGCGCGATATTACGCTGATCAGGCGGCAAGTGCGTCACGTCCTGACCATCGAATAGAATTTTGCCCTCTGATGGCACCAAAAGACCGGAAATGATGTTCAAAAGGGTCGACTTGCCGCAGCCTGACGGGCCCAAAAGCGCGTATGCGCCGCCATCATCCCAGTCCAAATCGATTTCCTGCAGCGCGTAATCCTCCGCGACCTTGGGGTTTGGATAATAGCTGTGACGCAGTTTTGAGAGTGTGATTTTCGCCATTATTTGCCCCTAGGCTACATGGGTGCCATCTGGTGCAAAGAAAAAGCACATAGATGGGTTCATGAAGAATTCGTGATTTTTACCGATGGTGTAGGGATGAACCCCATGTGCCAGAGAAACCCAGCCAAGACCATTAAATTCAAAGTGCGCGCTGCTTTCAGAACCGCTCAACTCAGTGACGCCAACACGCCCAACCATTGCCACGTTGGCCGCATCAGTCTCATAGGGCAGGATGTTGTTCGGACGAACTGCCACGGTGTAATTGCCGTCCTTAAGGTCGGCGGCCGGACCCTCGACGTGCCACTTGATGTCGCCCATTTGGATGAGCTTGCCGTTTTTTGTGACAGCGGACTGGTTGATTGGCGGATCGGAAAATACCTCGGCGGCGGCCAAACTGGTGGGGTTGCGGTAGATGTCGGCAGTGGTGCCAAACTGGGTGACATGGCCGTCTTGCATCAGGGCGGTTTTGCCGCCGAGCAACAGGGCTTCTTCGGGCTCGGACGTCGCATAGACCACCACGGCGCCTCGACCTGCAAACAGCTCAGGCAGTTGCTCGCGCAGTTCTTCGCGCAGTTTGTAATCCAAATTCGCCAGTGGTTCGTCCAGAAAAACGGCTTTGCTTTCCTTAGCAATCGCGCGGGCGAGGGCGGTGCGTTGTTGTTGACCACCTGACAGCTCGTGCGGGCGACGGTTTAACATGGGGCGCAATTGCAGAATATCTGCGGCTTCCTCAACGCGGCCCTGAATTTCGGATTTGGCCATACCAGCGACCCGCAGCGGCGAGGCGATATTGTCATAGACCGTCATATGGGGGTAATTCACAAAGAACTGATGCACCAAACTGATCTTGCGCTTTTGTGTCGAATGTTTGGTGACGTCTTGGCCGTCCATGATCACTTGTCCCGAGGCGATCGGGTCAAGTCCGGCCATCATTTTAATAAGGGATGTTTTGCCGGCACCGGTTTGGCCAAGCAGCACATTAAAATGCCCGGTTTCCAGCGTCAAAGTGGTGGGTTTGATGTGAACCTGCCCTTTGACGGTTTTGGTGATGTTTTTTAGTTCGAGTGCCATCGCACGCGGTCTCCCTCGAAAAGGTATTAAATTTTGGGTCGTGAGTATTTGATTATGTGGCTGGGGCCGTTAAGCCCCAGCCGAGTTGAAACGGGAAGGCGTTCCAACAGGGAGTTTGCTTTTAGTTCGCGTTCCAGCGTGCAACCAAGTCATCATAGTTAACGGTCATGCCTTGTGGCTTTTCGTTATCCAGTGGTGGCTTGGCACCGCCATTTGCGTACCAAAATTCGGCCGACTTTTCTTCGTTCAAACGTGGACCACATCCGCCGTATACATTCGCAGCTTCGTCCACTGCCTGCATGCGAGCCATTGTGATGTCCATTTCTTCAGCCAGACGATCCATCGCTTCTTGGGGCGTGAAGGAACCAGAGTTCACATCACCAATTTGCTGCCACCAGATTTGTGCCAACTTAGGATAGTCAGGCACGTTCACACCTGTTGGTGACCATGCAACACGATCAGGAGAGCGGTAAAATTCAACCAAGCCGCCCAGATTTGAGGCGCGTTCGGAGAAGGATTCATGCTCGACTGTCGAGTTGCGGATGAAGGTCAGGCCAACGTGGCTTTTCTTAACATCGACAGTTTTAGATGTCACAAACTGCGCATAAAGCCATGCCGCTTGGGCGCGATCTTCTGGTGTTGATTTTAGGAATGTCCAAGAGCCAACATCTTGATAGCCAACTTTTTGGCCTTCCTGCCAATATGGGCCGTGCGGAGACGGTGCCATGCGCCACAGTGGTTTGCCTTCGGCATCCACGGTGTTGTTGCCCTCAGATTGAGGTTTCACCATGTCAGCCGTAAAGGCTGTGTACCAGAAAATCTGTTGGGCAACGTTGCCCTGTGCCAAGGCTGGCAATGACTGATAAAAGTCATAGGACGCAGCGCCAGGAGGGGCGTATGCACGCAACCATTCGTCCCATTTACGGATCGCGTAAACAGCGGCTGGGCCGTTTGCAGCACCACCGCGTGACACAGATGCGCCCACAGGGTTACAGGTGCCAGCTTCCATGCGGATGCCCCACTCATCAATCGGGATACCGTTTGGCTCGCCAACGGATCCAGCGCCGGCCATCGACAGCCAAGCATCCGTCATACGCCAGCCTAAGTCAGGTGCGCGCTTGCCATAATCCATGTGACCATAGATTGTGGTGCCGTCGATTTCTTTGACGTCATTGCTAAAGAAATCAGCGATGTCCTCATAAGCGGACCAGTTTACGGGCACACCTAGGTCATAGCCATATTTGGCTTTGAATTGGGCCTGAAGGTCGGCGTTGTCGAACCAATCTTTGCGGAACCAGTAAAGGTTCGCGAACTGTTGGTCGGGCAATTGGTAAAGATCGCCATCAGGGCCGGTTGTAAACTGACTGCCCATGAAATCGGCCAGATCAAGCGAAGGTGAGGTCGTTGCTGACCAGTCGCCCGCCATTTGATCCGTCAGGTTGAACGCCAGTTGCAAACGGGAATGTGTGCCGATCAAATCGGAGTCGTTTACATAGCCGTCATATAGGTTGCGCTGGGTTTGCATCTGGGTTTGCACCGCCTGCACAACTTCGCCTTCACCCAAAATCTGGTGGTTCACCTTGATGCCGGTGATTTCCTCAAACGCTTTGGCCAGCACTTCGGACTCATACGAATGCGTTGGAATGCCTTCAGACAGAACGTTGATTTCCATACCCGTGAAAGGGGCGGACGCATCTACGAACCACTGCATTTCGCTTGACTGTTCAGACCGGCTGATGGCCGACGGTTGAAATTCGCTGTCGATCCAGCGTTCAGCAGCGGCCATGTCGGCATGTGCTGAAATTGTACCCGCCAGCACTGCAGAAACTGCGGCCGCGGACATAAGATACTTACGCATCTTGTCTCCTCCCTAGAGTTATATGTTCCAGAACGATTCTGGTATCTCATGTTCGTGTGAACATCGAAAATTGTCAACTATTTAAATAGTAGCTTGATTTTGATCAATTATCGGCCATTGTTGCCCGTCCTGTGTACATCGGGTGAAACAATGGTATCATAACAACAAATGAAATGTTCAATTGAAGATTCGAGGAAACATGGCTTTCAATGACCGACAGGAGGCAATTCTAAAGACCCTTCGCAAGATCGGCGAAGTCGAGGTTGATACACTTGCGCAGCGATGGAATGTCACGACACAGACGGTGCGCCGTGATCTAAGCGAGCTTTGTGATGCCGGATTGGCCGTCAGAACGCACGGTGGCGCGAAGCGTATGATTACGAACTCGGTGATTGCCTATGAAGATCGCCGACTGAAACATACTTTGGCCAAAAGCGCGGTTGCAGATGCGGCTGCTGCACTGATCCCGAATGGCGCGTCGCTTGCGTTGAACATCGGTACCACCACCGAAATGGTCGCCCAAGGACTGCGGATGCATCATGATCTTACGGTTGTTTCCAACAACATCAACGTCGTGCACATCCTAAGGGCGTCTCGGCTTAAGTCGCTTGTTCTCATCGGCGGCGAGGTGCGGCTCTCGGATGGCGCGGTTATCGGTGGTGATGCGATCAAGGCGATCTCAAATTTCAAAGTTGATTTCGCAATCATTGGCGCGTCTTCGCTTGATGCGGACGGTTCGGTCCTCGACTTTGATCAACGCGAAGTCTCGGTGGCGCGGGCGATTTTGGAAAACGCACGTAAGAGAATCCTTGTGGCAGACGTTTCAAAATTTGGCGTGTCTGCACCCGTCAAAATCTGTGACGCCAAGGACCTCGATTACATTATCTTGAATGCACTGCCGCCGCCCGATTTTGAGGCGTCGCTCGTTGCGCAAGACACCAAACTCATCATAACGGGCGATAAAAATGCTGAAGCAAACTAAGAACGTAGACATTTTCGTCATAGGTGGCGGCATCAACGGATGTGGCATTGCGCGTGATGCTGCTGGGCGCGGCTATTCGGTTGCTTTGGCTGAGATGAATGATCTGGCCTCGGCGACTTCGTCGGCCTCGACCAAATTGTTCCACGGGGGATTGCGGTATCTTGAGTTTTTTGAATTCCGGCTCGTTCGCGAAGCTCTGATCGAGCGAGAAATCCTGCTACGGGCGACGCCGCATATCAGCTGGCCGATGCGGTTTGTGCTACCATTCCACCGTGATATGCGATTTGAAAATGACACGCCAACGTCCAAGCTTTTATCCTTTGTCATGCCGTGGATGAAGGGGCGTAGACCCGCTTGGCTCATTCGTCTGGGGTTGTTCCTTTATGATAACTTGGGGGGGCGCGACATTTTGCCTGGCACAAAAACGCTGGATTTACGCACAGGTCCAGAGGGCGCGCCATTGGTGGACAAGCTTGAAAAGGCTTATGAATATTCCGATTGCTGGGTCGAGGATGCACGGCTTGTGGTGCTGAATGCGCGTGACGCCAAAGCCAGAGGCGCGGATATTCAGGTGCAGACCAAAGTGCTTAGTGCAACGTTTGAAAATGAACTGTGGCATGTTGTGACCCTGAATTCGGACGGGGTTGAGCAAATGACGACGGCCAAAATGATCGTAAATGCGGGTGGGCCTTGGGTCGAGAATATCATCCGCAACACCATTCAGCTGAAAACAAATGAAGGCGTGCGGTTGGTGCGCGGCAGTCATATTGTCACCAAAAAATTGTACGATCACGACAAGTGCTATTTCTTTCAAGGTGAAGACGGGCGTATCATTTTTGCGATCCCTTATGAGGGGGATTTCACGCTGATCGGCACAACAGATGCTGATCACTCAAATCCAAACCAAGAACCGAGCTGCACGCCAGAAGAGCGTGACTACCTGATCGAGTTTGCTAATCAGTATTTCACCCAAAACATCACAGAGGGTGATGTGGTTTGGAGCTATTCAGGGGTGCGCCCGCTCTATAACGATGGCGCAAGTTCGGCGACGGCGGCCACAAGAGATTACGTGCTTAAAGTGAACCGCTCTGCGGGTGGTCCTGTGCTGAATATTTTCGGCGGTAAAATCACCACTTTCCGCCGCTTAGCGGAGTCAGCATTAGAATTGATCGACATAGAGTTTCAACGGGAGACGGTGAAATGGACGGCCAAGGCTTCGATGCCCGGCGGTGATTTTCCGGTCAACGGTGTTGATGATCTCCGCCGCGCGCTGTCGAAATCGCTGCCATTTTTGCAAAGTGATGTAATCAAACGATTGATCCGCCAATATGGAACCGAAGCGGCCAGCATCTTTGCAGGTTGTGCCTCAATTGGGGATTTGGGCGATGACTTTGGCCACGGTATTTTTCAGCGCGAAGTGGATTGGGCAATCGCGAATGAATGGGTGACGCAGGCCGAGGATTTTCTGTGGAGAAGATCCAAGTTGGGCTTGCGTCTGAACGACGCAGAAGTGGAAAAGTTGAACACCTATATTGTCGGAAAATGTGGCAATGTGGCAGCGGTCTAGTCTACAGCTTTAAGGCGGATTACATCAAATTTTGCGGACGCGAACCTGCTTCACTCAACGCGGCCAAACGGTGCGTGTCGCAAACGATGATTTTTTTGCGTTTGCTGTTGACCAAGCCAACTCTTTCCCATGCGCTCAGCAATCGGCTCACGGTTTGCAACGTTGTGCCAGTCAGCTCAGACACATCTTTTCGGGTGATCGGAAAGCTGATCTCAGTTCCCGCTTCAATAGGCCGCCCCGATTGATTAGCCAATCGTAACAAAGCACGGGCGATGCGCTGTTCAACATGTTGGGTCGACATCTCGACGATGCGGGTGTTCATCTCGCTGACGCGCTTGCCGATGGTTTTGTAGGTTTCGCTGGCAAATCCGGGGTAATTCGCAACGAAACTGGCCCATAGGGATGTGGGCCAAGACAGCGCTAATATTTCGGACGCCGCGTTGGCGGTTGCAGGGTAGGTGTCACGACCCAAGGCTTGGGAAATCCCGAACAATTGGCCCGCGGGAATGTGCAAGGACGTGACCTGCTCGCCAGCAGGTGTGATTTTGACCACGCGTATTGTACCATCCAACAATAGATAGAACCGATCTGCCACTGTGCCTTCGTCGAAGATCGACACGCCCTTGTCATACCGACGGCTGGTCGCCTGGCTCAATATGGTTTTGATCTGCGCGCGTGATAGCTTTGAGAACGGCGGCAAGGGCGACAGCAGGCTTTCGTCCAATTTTTGCACAGCGTTTTCCTAAGACCTAAAACGTCACGGCCGTTACAGGCAATGCTCCAGAACAGTCAATCTTACCTGACAGAGGGGCAATTTAGCAGAAGTTTGATCTAGCGCAATGTTCATCTCGATGTGGGGTGCTAACTCTGCGTCGATCGACATTCCTTGACCGTAAACGAGCGCGCATGAAAACCTTCGGCTTCTCTTTTAAAATTTTTGCAATCATGGCGTTGACGCTTTTGATCGGGCTTCCTGTGGCAGCTGAGACCGTGATCTCCAAGCTTTTGCCAAGCGTTGATGTAGGTGAGTTGGTCGAGGGGGCGGATGCCTTTGGCCCGCTGCATGACGATTTGCCCGTCGCCCAAGTTCTTAAGGGAGGGGAGCGGATTGGTTGGGCCTATATGACTTCGGATTTCGTGTCGACCACGGGCTATTCGGGCAAGCCGATACACACCATGGTGGCGATTGATGATGACGCCCAAGTGATAGGCGTTCAGCTGGTCAAGCATTATGAGCCAATTGTTTTGATCGGTATTCCTGACAAAAAGATGAAGGCGCTTGTGGCCGGATACCGTGGGCTGGACCTCGTGGCCGAGGCTGAATCAGGGGGGACGGCGCACCAGTTGGACATTATTTCTGGCGCGACTGTGACGGTCATGGTGATCGACGATTCTATCGTTCGGGCTGGTCTAAAGGTTGCCCGCCGGCTGGGGCTGGGTGGTTTGAGCGTTGTTGAGGCGAGCAGTGGGCCACAATATGAAATCAATCCTGATGCCAAGGCTGCAAGTGACTGGATGACGCTTGAGGGCGACGGCACTTTGCGCCGACTTTCGCTGGATGTTGGTCAGATCAATGCGGCCTTTGCGGCGATGGAGGACCCTCGCGGTGCCAAACGCGCCCTGCGCCAAGCGCCCGAAACAACCTTTATCGAAATGCAAGCCGCGCTTGTTTCGCACCCGGCGATTGGGCGGGTGATTTTGGGCGATGCGGTGGCAAAAAACCTGCATGATTGGCTGGAGGAGGGCGACCATGCGGTGGCTATCGTCGGGCGCGGACTTTATTCGTTTAAGGGGTCTGGTTACGTACGTGGTGGTATTTTTGATCGCATTTTCCTAATCCAAGATGACGTTTCGGTGCGGTTTCGTGACCGGATGCACAAGCGGATCAACAAAATCGCCACAGACGGCGCGCCCGTTTATAACGAGGCCGACCTGTTTAAAATTCCAGCCGATAGCGGGTTTGATCCAACCAAACCATTTCGCATCCAACTGTTGGTGCAGCGCGAAGTCGGCGCGATCGAAAAAATCTACACCACCTTCGATCTGGGTTATCAACTGCCGCAAAAATACATTCGCACCATCGCGTCACCTGCTGTCGAGGTGCCGGCCAATGTGGACGCGCTGACATCGCAATCCGAAGCCGACGCGCATCAGGCGTTGTGGAAACGGATTTGGGAGAGCAAAAAGATCCAGATCGCCGTGTTGATCGTTATGTTGACCGTACTTACCGGCATGTTCTTTTTCCAAAACTTGGCGACCCGAAATGCGCGAGCGTTCTACTGGTTCCGCATTGGTTTTTTGACGGTTACACTCGTTTACCTCGGTTGGTTTGCCAACGCGCAATTGTCCGTGGTCAACCTGATGGCGCTGTTTGGCTCTTTGGTCACGGGCTTTAGCTGGCAGGCATTCTTGCTAGACCCGCTGACCTTTATCCTGTGGTTTTCATTGGCGGCGGCCTTGTTGTTTTGGGGGCGCGGTGCCTATTGCGGTTGGCTCTGCCCGTTTGGTGCATTGCAAGAGTTGTTGAACCAAGTCGCCCGCGCCCTGCACATCCCGCAATGGACCCTGCCATGGGGTCTGCACGAACGCCTTTGGCCGCTGAAATACATGATTTTCCTTGGTCTGTTTGGCGTTTCCTTGACCAGCATTGAGCAAGCCGAACGTCTGGCCGAGGTGGAACCATTCAAGACCGCAATCATCCTGAATTTCGTGCGGGCATGGCCGTTCATCGCCTATGTCGCGGCCTTGCTGATTGCTGGCCTGTTCGTTGAGCGCTTCTTTTGTCGCTACCTTTGCCCGCTTGGCGCGGCGCTGGCCATCCCTGCGCGTTTGCGGATGTTTGACTGGCTCAAACGCTATCACGAGTGCGGCAACCCTTGTCAGAGTTGTGCCAAACAATGCCCCGTTCAGGCGATCCATCCAACCGGAGAGATCAACCCGAACGAATGCATAAACTGCCTGCATTGTCAGGTGCTTTATCAATCCGAAACCATATGCCCTGTCGTGATCAAAAAGACGAAACGACGCTCCAAAGATGCAGCGGGACCAGACCTGTCGCGCTTTGTTGGGCATCCAAACCAGAAACCTAATACGACAACTTCATGAAAAGGAAAAATCATGTCTGAAGGAAAGAAACTACCGATTACACGTCGGAGCTTGCTTGGCGCAAGTGCAGGAAGCGTTGCACTTGCTGGTGCATTCGGCCCACGCGCGATGCTTACAGGGGCGGCCGCCGTTGGCGCTGCAACCGTGGCCAGCACAACCAGCGCACGTGCTGCTGCAGGTGCCGAAGTCGGGCCGGGCCAGTTGGATGAATACTACGGCTTTTGGTCGTCTGGCCAGGCGGGCGAAATGCGCATTTTGGGCGTGCCATCAATGCGTGAATTGATGCGGGTTCCTGTGTTCAACACCTGTTCGGCAACCGGTTGGGGCATCAGCAATGAATCCAAGAAAATTCTGACGGAAGGCTTGCTGCCTAAAACCAAAAAACAGCTGGCTGCCAACGGTCACGAGTTCCCACCAAACGGCGATCTGCACCACGTCCACATGTCCTTTACCGAGGGCACATATGACGGTCGTTACCTGTTCATGAACGACAAGGCCAACACCCGCGTGGCGCGTGTGCGTTGCGACGTGATGAAGTGCGACAAGATCATCGAGATTCCGAACGCCAAGGCAATCCACGGTCTGCGCCCCCAAAAATGGCCACGGACGAACTATGTCTTCTGTAACGGCGAAGACGAAGTGCCAATGGTTAATGATGGCAAAATCCTGGACGAGCCAGAGAAGTACGTGAACTTCTACACCGCCTTGAATGCTGACGAAATGACCGTCGCATGGCAGGTTATGGTGTCGGGCAATCTGGACAATACGGATTGCGATTATGAAGGTAAATACACCTTCGCGACCTCGTATAACTCGGAAATGGGCATGACGCTTGCTGACATGACAGAGGCCGACGCGGACCACGTTGTGGTGTTCAACATCGCGGAAATCGAAGCTGGCATCGCGGCTGGTGATTTCATCGAGCTAAACGGCGTTAAAGTTCTGGACGGACGTAAAGGGCAGAACAAAAAGTACACCCGTTACATCCCAGTTCCGAACAACCCGCACGGCTGTAACATGGCGCCTGACAAAATCCACCTGTGTATTGCGGGCAAATTGTCGCCAACGGTTTCGGTGATTGATGTGCGCAAACTTGAGGCTGTTTTCAACGACGAAGCAGAGCCTCGCAGTGTGATCGTGGCCGAACCTGAGCTGGGTCTTGGCCCGCTTCACACGGCGTTTGATGGCAAGGGCGGCGCATACACCACTTTGTTCCTTGATAGCCAGGTTGTTAAATGGAACATCGAGGACGCGATCAAGCTTTATAACGGCGAAGACGTTGATCCGATCCGCACCAAAAAGGATGTTCATTATCAGCCGGGTCACAACTCGACTGTGATGGGCGAAACCTTGGAGGCGACAGATAAATATTATCTGACAATGAACAAGTTCTCGAAAGATCGGTTCTTGAATGTTGGTCCGCTTAAGCCTGAGAACGAGCAGCTTTTTGCCATTGATGGTGATGAGATGACGCTGCTGCATGATGGCCCGACTTTTGCCGAGCCACATGATTCAATCATCGTTGATCCATCCAAAGTGAATCCAAAATCAGTATGGGATCGCAATGACCAGATGTGGGCAGATGCCCGTATTCAGGCCGAAGCGGACGGTGTTGATTTGGACGATTGGCAGGACACTATCATTCGTGATGGCAACAAGGTTCGTGTCTATATGTCGAGCCAAGCGCCAAACTTTGCGTTGGAAAGCTTCACTGTTCAAGAGGGCAACGAAGTGACGGTCTATGTCACCAACCTTGATGATATCGACGATCTGACCCACGGCTTTACAGTGGGCAACCACGGGGTTGCGATGGAGATCGGACCGCAGGCGACGTCCTCGGTGACCTTCACCGTGGCATCACCGGGTGTCTATTGGTATTATTGCCAGTGGTTCTGCCACGCGCTGCACATGGAAATGCGCGGTCGTATGTTTGTTGAGCCGAAAGCAGGCTAACCATGATACGTGCTCTGTCCATAATGCTGTCACTGCTGATCGCGCTGCCCCTTTGGGCGGTCGAGCGGCCAGTGGTTGCCGGGCAGGGCACCCTTGCCACTGCCATCGCCGGGGCTGACCCCGGCGATGTGCTGATACTTGAACCAGGTCGCTACCTGGGCGCGGTTAAGATTGATCGCGCGTTGACGCTGACGGGTGACAATACGTCCATTATCGACGGGATGGGGCAGGGCACGGTTGTGACCATTGAGGCCTCGGATGTTACGATTAAAAACCTGACAGTGACTGGATCGGGGATGGAAAACCAGGCGTTGGATGCCGGGATCAAGATCCTGAAAAAAGCGGATCGCGCGGTGATCGCATTCAACCACATTCTGGGCAATCTGCATGGTGTCGATGTGCATGGCGGCCATGATGCCCAAGTGCGCGGCAATACCATTGAGGGCACTCAAAACCCGCGGATGAATGACCGGGGCAACGGCATCTATGTCTGGAATTCACCCGGTACTTTGATCGAGGATAACACAGTCCGCTGGGGTCGAGACGGTATCTTTTCAAACACGTCTCGCAAAAGCATCTATCGCAATAACCTGTTTCGCGATCTGCGCTTTGCGGTGCATTATATGTACACCAATAATTCCGAGGTTTCCGGCAATGTTTCGATCGGCAATCACCTTGGTTATGCGATTATGTTTTCGAACAAAGTCGTCGTGAAGGACAATTTGAGCCTATCCGATATCACCCACGGTCTGATGTTGAACTTTGCCAACAATGCCGATGTGTCGGGCAATCTGGTGCGCGGCGGGGCGGATCGCTGCACGTTTATTTACAACGCCCATAAGAACCTGATTTACAACAACCGCTTTGAAGGCTGCAATATTGGCATCCATTTCACCGCGGGGTCTGAACGTAACGTGCTGACTGGCAATGCTTTTGTCGGCAACCGGACCCAAGTGAAATACGTCGGCACCCGTGATATTGAATGGAGCTTTGAGGAGCGGGGCAACTATTGGTCCGATCATTCCAGCTTTGATCTGGATGGTGATGGCATCGCCGACAGCCCGTTCCGCCCCAACGATTTGATGGACCACATCCTGTGGTCACAGCCTGCCGCCAGCCTGCTGACCGGCGCACCCGCCGTGCAGCTGATCCGTTGGTCACAATCCAGTTTCCCTGCAACATTGCCCGGTGGGGTTGTCGATAACGCCCCGCTTATGACCGCGCCGGTTGTGGCAATTCCCCCTGAATTCCTTGCCATGGAGGCCGAAGCTCGGCTCCGGCGAACAGAAAGCAACTCAGATGACTTCGACGTTAACGATCTCGCATCTCACTAAGACGTTTGGCGGGGTTTTGGCCCTGACTGATGTGTCTTTGCACGTGGCCGCCGGTGAGCGGGTGGCGTTGTTGGGCCATAATGGCGCGGGTAAATCGACCTTGATGAAGGTGATCTTGGGTTTGATCGCGTCTGACAGCGGCGAGGTTTCGGTGTGCGGCGCGGCACCTGGCGATGCAAACGCACGGGCTAAGGTGGCTTACCTACCAGAAAACGCGACCTTTCACTCGGCGCTGACGGGGTTGGAACAGGTCCGGTTTTACATGCGGCTGCGGGGCGAAAACCCCTCGGGCGCGATGGCGCTTTTGGACCGCGTCGGGCTAAGTGCGGCGGCCAAGCGCCGGATCGGCACATATTCCAAAGGCATGCGCCAACGGGTCGGACTGGCCCAAGCATTGATTGGCCATCCAAGCCTGCTGGTATTGGACGAACCCACCAGCGGACTGGACCCGGTCTCACGGCATGATTTTTACGAACTGCTGGATGGGTTGGCCGCCGATGGCGCAGCGATCCTATTGTCGAGCCACGCCTTGACCGAAGTCGAAGCCCGCACAGATCGGCTGTTGATCCTATCAGGTGGCCGGATGGTGGCCGAGGGCTCGTTGCCACAATTGCGGCGCGAGGCAGCGCTGCCCGTCGCAATGCATATTACTGCGATCAATGGGTATGACACCGACATTCTGGCTGCACTTCCCAATGCCATTAGGGTCGGAAGTGCGCTACATCTCACTTGCACACAAGATAATAAGCTCGCGACCCTCGCACGTGTGGCGACACTGCAAGATAAGGTGGCTGATATCGATGTGATCCCACCCAGCTTGGAAGATATTTACAGCCATTTCAGCCGGAGGGACGGTCAATGATTGCGCGCATTTTAGCCACAGCCATCACGGAGGCGCACATTGCGCGGCGCAACCGCTGGGTTTTGATTGCGGTGGTGTTGATGGTGGTGTTTTCACTGGTGTTGTCAGCCGTTGGGTCCGCCCCAAGCGGTGGGTTGGGCGCGGACCGTCTGTCTGTCACGGTCGCATCCTTAACGTCGCTGTCGGTCTATTTGGTACCCTTGGTGGCGTTGTTGATGTCGTTTGACGCGGTGGCAGGCGAGGTCGAACGCGGCACGCTGCCGTTGCTGTTGACCTATCCGGTCGCCCGCTGGGAGGTGCTTGCGGGCAAGCTTTTGGCGCATACGTCGATTTTGATTATCGCACTTGTGGCGGGGTTCGGCGCGGCGGCGCTTATCGCTGTGCTCAACGATCCTGCCGCGGCATCTGGTTTTGCGGCGCTGTGGCGGTTGACATGGACCTCTACATTGCTGGGCGCAACATTTTTGGGCATCGGTTATGGGGTGTCGTCTTTGGCGCGCCGCGCATCAGGTGCGGCGGGCCTTGCGATTGGGGTCTGGCTGGGACTGGTGGTTTTGTATGACCTAGGCCTGCTCGCGGCTGTTGTGGCCGATGACGGTGGCACGTTCACCAAGGTGTTTTTCCCGCCAGCATTGTTGGCAAACCCAGCCGACGCGTTTCGTTTGTTCAACCTGACAGCCTCGCAGGCGACAGCAGGCACCGCAGGCGTTGGGGCAGCAGCAGGGTCAATCCCGCTTTGGCACTCATTGGTCTCGATCTCGCTCTGGCCGCTGTTTGCGCTTGGGTTTGCGACACTTGCCTTCAGGAAGGTCGAACCATGAGACATATATTGTTCGTGATGGTCGTGATGGCATTGACCGCTTGCAAAGAAGACGTGGCGCAAGACGTTTCTGCGCTTGCGTTAACGCATGAAAGCACTGGGCATTTTTGCCAAATGAATCTGCTGGAGCATGACGGGCCAAAAGCACAGGCCCATTTGGCGGGCCTACCGGGGACACCGCTGTTTTTCAGTCAGGTGCGTGACGCGGTTGCCTATCAACGGATGCCCGAGCAGGACCACGAAATCTTGGCCATATGGGTGA
This sequence comes from Marinosulfonomonas sp., assembly GCA_033851955.1. Taxonomy (GTDB): domain Bacteria; phylum Pseudomonadota; class Alphaproteobacteria; order Rhodobacterales; family Rhodobacteraceae; genus Profundibacter. Next base: position 37,999 of record JAWSVK010000019.1, on the reverse strand, counting down.
ACGACATGGGGGCCGCTGGGGCCACATGGGCGGAGCCTGGGCAATACAATTGGATCCCAGCTCAAGACGCTATCTATGTGGTTGGCAGCCGCGTTGTGGGCGGCATGGGCACGCCTGAAACCGTGCCTTTTGCAGACAGCCAAAAGGCGCGAAAATTTGCCGAACTTAATGGGGGCGAGGTCCTGCGACTGGCCGAAATATCAGATGAGTTCGTTTTGGCACCTGTGGTGTCGGACGGCGACCACGATGATGCAGATTTTGCCAAACGCCTGCGTGCCCTGTCGCGCAATTTAGGAGAGTAGACCATGACCACCCGCCGTCGTTTTTTGGCAATTTGCGCCAGTGCCATCGCCCTTCCAAACGCCAGCACAGCGGCGCCAATTCATACATGGCAAGGCGTGGCCCTTGGTGCAAAGGCGACCTTGCGTTTGGCGCATCCAGACGCCAAAGCCATCAGCGCGCGGGTTGCCAATGAAATTTCCAGGCTTGAAGACATTTTCAGTCTTTATCGCAGCGACAGCCAATTGGCCCAGCTGAACCGCAGAGGGGTACTGAATGCCCCATCCTTTGAGCTGCTGGAGTGCCTTTCCTTGGCCAGTGCCGTTCATACGGCCAGCGGTGGACGGTTTGATCCGACCATCCAGCCCTTGTGGGCTGTTTATGCCGCAGCTTCGGGGACAGGGAAACTGCCGGATCAAGGGGCGCTAAACGCGGCCCGTGGGTTGGTTGGCTGGGATCATGTGGCCTTTGACGCCACGGCGATCACTTTGAAAACAGGCATGTCCCTGACCCTGAACGGCATTGCGCAGGGCTATGTCGCGGACCGTGTGGCCGAGATGCTGAGCGCCGAAGGTTTGAGCAATATTTTGATCAACACCGGCGAGTTTCGCGCGGTTGGGGCGCGGCCAGATGGCAGTGCATGGCCCGTTAAACTTGCGGCTGGCGGTCAGGTTCCGCTTGTTTCAAGAGCGCTCGCGACCTCTGCACCGCTTGGCACGGTTTTTGATGAAGCCGCAGCAATGGGTCACATTCTTGATCCTCGCACAGGGCGGCCATCGCGCAATGTCTGGCAAGAGATTACGATTTCGGCAAAGTCAGCAGCACTTGCGGATGCGCTCTCGACAACGGCGTGCTTGTTTGGGACCCGTGCTGAGATCGACGGCTGTGTGGTCAAGTTCAAAGACGCCCGTGTTGAGGCTGCTTTTGGCGTCTAGCCAAGTCTCAGGCAGGCCGGGCGCAATTTGACAGATGAACTTATTATGTCCAAATTATCCTTAAGCGCAGTGCGTTTGAGCCTCAAAATTCTGGTCGCTTACAAATGATATTGCCAAGATTTGCAAAAGGAAATTGAAATGGATGACACTAAAATCGGTTTTATTGGCGTCGGCCTTATGGGCGAGGGCATGGCAAAGAACCTGATCCGCAAAGGCTATGGTATGTGGATCAAAGGCAACCGAAACCGCGCGCCAATTGACGCATTGGTCAGCATGGGCGCAACAGAGGTTGCGAATGCAAAAGAAATGGCGCAGGTTTGCGACATCATCCATCTGTGTCTGTCGAATTCTGCACAAGTAGAGGCGATATTTGACGGGCAAAACGGCATTTTGGCAGGTGCGCGTGCGGGGTTGATCGTGATTGACACATCAACGGCTGATCCAAAATCGACGATCGCTTTGGCGGCGCAGCTCGCGGATAAAGGCGGTGTTTTTGTCGACGCTCCACTTGGTCGCACCCCCAAAGAAGCTGAAGCCGGAACGCTAGACGCGATGGTGGGTTGTGATGATCCGACCTTTGCCAAAATCAAGCCGGTGATTGACTGTTGGGCCGCCAATGTCACACATGTTGGCCCGACGGGCAGCGGGCACAAGATGAAACTGGTGATGAATTTTATCTCGATGGGCTATGTGTCGCTCTATGCCGAGGCGACGGTATTGGGCGCGGCAGTGGGGGTGTCGCCCGCCACAGTGCGCGACGTCATTGGCGCAAGCCGTCTGACCAACGGGTTGTTCGAAACCTTTATGTCCTACGCTGTGGACCGCGAGGAACTGCATAAGTTCACCATCGCCAACGCCGCCAAGGACATGCGCTATGTCAATGCGATGGCCCAAGATGCGGGGCTTGCGATGGTGATGGCGGCGGCGGCCAAACAGTGTTTCGACCAAGTCGAGGTGGCAGGACATGGGGGTGATTTTGTGCCCAAAATTGTAGACCATATCGCGCGGGTCAACGGTTTAGACATGGAGGTCGAGGCCGCAAAAAAGCGCGATTGAGACCTATAATCTTGGCGATCGCGGTAATTTCCAGCCAAAGCGAAGGCTGACCAATCGCAGGCCAACGGCAAGCAGCACTGCGCCTGCGGCCGTATTGTTTTCCTGAAACCCTAACCACAATCCGGCCGCATAGGCCGCCGCCCCCGAAAAAGCGGCGAGCGCATAGACGTCTTCGCGCAACACGCGGGGCACCTCTGCCGCCATGATGTCCCTCAGCACGCCGCCGCCGATCGCTGTCATGACGCCTAAAAGCACAGCGCCGGGAGGGGCTAAGCCATAGATCAGCGCTTTTTGACAACCGACAACCGCAAAAACCCCCAGCCCGACGGCGTCGAGTAACATGACGGGGCGATTGAACTTGTCGATCTGCGGCTTGAAAAAGAAGGCGAAAACACCGGCGAGGCTCGCGATGGCCATCGGCCAAAAAACCCGCAATGCCTCGGGCGGCGTGTCGCCGAGTAAAACGTCGCGAAGGATACCGCCCGCCACGCCTGTCGCGACTGACAGCACTAAAATGCCGAAAATATCGAACCTTTGGCGGATCGCAACCATTGCGCCGCTTAGGCCGAAAACGAAAGTGCCCAGCACATTGAGCAGATCGAATAGTATAGCTGCTGACATCTGAACGTACCTTTCTTGTGTTTGTTACAGGTACCTTCGCGCAAGCACGGGCGAAATGAAAGGGTTGGTGCGCAAACAACGCTAACAGAATGAACACGTCCGGCCTGGATTTGCTTCAAGATTAAAACTTTAAACTTGAAATAAATAATGACCAAGGCTAGCGTTTATAGAAAGTGTAAAGATTCGGTTGAATGATGGGGGCAAAGTCATGAAGATAATGTGTCTAGGCGGCGGGCCCGCGGGTCTGTATTTTGCCATTAGTATGAAACTGCGAGACCCCGCGCATGAGGTCACCGTTTTGGAGCGTAACAAGGCCAATGACACATTTGGGTGGGGCGTTGTTTTGTCGGACGATGCGCTTGAGCAGATGCAAGAGAATGATCCACAAAGCACTGACGCGATCCGCGACAACTTCTCTTATTGGGATGATATTGCGGTTGAGCATAACGGGGATCGCACGGTTTCGGGCGGGCATGGGTTCGCGGGGATTGGTCGCAAGCAAATGCTGATTATTTTGCAGGCCCGCGCCAAAGAGCTTGGTGTGAATATGCAGTTTGAAACCATTTTTAAATCCGCAGAAGAATACCGCAAAGATTACGATATCGTGGTGGCGACGGATGGGATCAATTCCTCTGTGCGCAAAGAATATGAGGATGTTTACAAGCCCGATATCGACACGCGGGAATGCAAGTTTATTTGGCTGGGCACGCACCAGAAATTCGACGCCTTCACCTTCATTTTTGAGAAAACCGATCACGGCTGGATGTGGGCGCATGTCTATCAGTTTGATGACAACACGGCGACTTTCATTGTTGAATGTTTGCAACCCACTTGGGATGGGTTCGGTTTTGAAGCGATGAGCAAAGAAGAAACTGTCGCGACCTGTCAAAAGGTGTTTGAAAAATATCTGGACGGCAACGATTTGATGTCCAATGCGGATCATTTGCGCGGCTCGGCTGTCTGGATGAATTTCCCACGGGTGATTTGTGAAAAATGGTACAATGAGAACGTTGTTTTGATGGGCGATGCTGCTGCGACAGCGCATTTCTCAATCGGTTCCGGATCGCGTCTGGCGTTTGACAGTGCGATTGCGCTGGCAAACTATGTGCATTCAGAGCCAACGTTGGAACAGGCGTTTGAACGCTATCAAGACGAACGGCGTCTTGAGGTTCTGCGGTTGCAGTCTTCGGCCCGTAACTCATTGGAATGGTTTGAAGAAGTTGAACGCTATTTGGATCAGGATCCTGTTCAATTTAACTATAACCTGTTGACGCGCTCGCAGCGTATCAGCCATGAAAACCTGCGTTTGCGCGATCCTGAATGGGTTGAAGCAGCGGAGCGGTGGTTCCAAACCAAAGCAGGTGTGCCTGCGGACGCCCCCGTGCGTGCGCCGATGTTTGCCCCTTATCAGCTGGGCAATATGGAGTTGACCAATCGCATCGTGGTGTCGCCAATGGCGCAGTATAAGGCTGTCGACGGCTGTCCAACGGATTGGCATTTCGTGCACTATAGCGAACGCGCCAAAGGCGGCGCTGGCTTGGTCTATACCGAGATGACATGTGTCAGCCCGCAGGGGCGGATCACGCCGGGCTGCCCTGGGCTTTATGCGCCCGAACACCAAGCGGCTTGGAGTCGTTTGAATGCCTTTGTTCATGGCGAAACCCAAGCCAAGACCTGTTGCCAAATCGGCCATTCCGGCCGCAAAGGTTCAACCCAATTGGGTTGGGAGGAAATGGATGCGCCGCTGAAATCTGGCAACTGGGGTTTGGTGTCAGCATCTGCAATCCCTTGGTCCGCTGGCAATGCCACCCCGCGTGAAATTAGCCGTACTGAAATGGACGAGGTGCGCGAGCAGTTTATTGCCTCCACCCAGATGGCCGAGCGATCTGGATTTGACATGGTCGAGCTGCATGCCGCCCACGGCTATTTGATCTCGTCCTTCATATCGCCGCTGTCCAATACACGGACTGACGAATATGGCGGCAGTCTGGAAAACCGGATGCGTTACCCGCTTGAGGTTCTGACGGCGATGCGTGCCGCTTGGCCTGTCGACAGACCGCTTTCGGTTCGGATTTCCGCCAATGATTGGGCGGGTAATACAGGCGTTACGCCACAAGAGGCCGTCGAGATTGCTCGCATGTTCCGCGATGCCGGTGCTGACATCATTGATGTGTCCGCAGGGCAAACCAGCGTGGAGGGCAAGCCGGTCTATGGCCGGATGTTCCAAACACCTTTTTCAAACCGGATTCGCAACGAACTGAACATGCCGACCATGGCCGTTGGCAACATCTATGAAACCGACCACGCCAATTCGATTTTGATTGCGGGGCGGGCCGATCTGGTGTGTCTGGCGCGGCCACATTTGGCGGACCCATATTGGACGTTGCATGCGGGTGTTGCGCTGGGTGATGCTGCTGTGAAATGGCCTGCACCTTATCTGGCAGGACGCGATCAGGCCTATCGTTTGCAAGAGAAATTGCAGGAGACCATTCGGGTATGACACTTACTGATAAGCGTGTTTTGATAACCGGAGGTGGCACGGGGCTTGGCGCTGATATGGCGGCTTGTTTCGCGGCCAAAGGCGCCGAAGTTGTGATTTCTGGTCGCAGGCTGGACGCGCTGCAAGCCGTGGTCGCGAAAACAAAAAACACCCGCGCCATACAGGCAGATGTGACCATCGAAGCCGAAGTGCAGGCCTTGTTCGCAACAGCCGGCCCGATCGACATTGTCATCGCGAATGCCGGGGCCTCAAATAGTGCGCCATTCGGTAAAACGTCGCTCGCGGATTGGAATGCCATGTTGGCCGTCAATCTGACCGGCGTCTTTTTGACGCTGCGCGAAGGGTTGAACCAAATGCAGGGCTGGGGACGATTGATTTCAGTGGCCTCGACCGCCGCGCTCAAGGGGTACGCCTATGTTGCGCCTTATGCGGCGACCAAGCATGGCGTGGTTGGGCTGACACGCTCGCTTGCCCTAGAAATAGCTAAAAAACCTATCACAGTGAATGCCCTGTGCCCCGGATTTTTAGACACTGAAATGACCGATAGATCGCTTCAGAACATTGTCGAAAAAACGGGCAAAACGCGGGAGCAAGCCATCGCAGCGCTCGCGTCACACAACCCGCAAAAGCGACTGGTACAACCACGCGAAGTTTCAAACGCAGCATTGTGGCTGTGCGGCGATGGGTCGGACGCGATTAATGGGCAAGCAATTTCAATTTCTGGGGGCGAGATATGAGTGACAAAACATCCCTTTCACAGCGGCGGTTACGTACGTGGATCAGATTGCTGCGTCTGACGCGGCGCTCGGAAAATCACCTGCGCGAATTTTTCCGTGTGCACCACAACACAACCTTGCCTCGTTTCGATGTCATGGCACAATTGGAACGCAACAAGAAGCCTATGAAAATGAGTGAACTCAGCAAAAGCCTGTTGGTTTCTAACGGGAACGCGACCACCGTCATTGATCGGCTAGAGAAAGACGGGTTGGCCAAGCGCACACCGGCCAAATCGGACCGCAGAGTTGTTGAGGTTCAGTTGACCGATGAGGGACGGGCACAGTTTGAAATTCAAGCGGCGGCACATGAGGCAGAGATCGACAAGCTGTTCTCGGATTTGGACCACGAAGAATTAGATGCGCTCCGCGACATGCTGGGGCGGACAAAAGGAGATGGTGATGACGACGTTGACTGAATTTAAGCCTAAACATTTTGAAATGAAGGTCGAGGACCAGATCGCGGTGATCCGATTGAGCCGCCCTGACCGCAAAAATCCACTGACGTTCGACAGTTACGCCGAGTTGCGCGATACGTTTCGGGCGATGGTATATGCCGATGATATTGACGTGGTGGTGTTTGCCTCAAACGGTGGCAATTTTTGTTCCGGCGGCGATGTGCATGACATCATCGGCCCATTGGTTGCGATGGATATGAAAGAAATGTTGACCTTCACGCGGATGACTGGTGATTTGGTCAAGGCGATGATTGGTTGCGGCAAGCCGATCATCGCGGCCGTTGACGGTGTTTGTGTTGGGGCAGGGGCGATCGTGGCGATGGCGTCGGATTTGCGACTGGCTGCGAATGATGCCAAATGCGCGTTCTTGTTCACCCGCGTTGGTTTGGCAGGCTGTGACATGGGTGCCTGTGCGATGTTACCACGTATCATTGGTCAGGGGCGTGCGGCCGAACTGCTTTACACAGGCCGTGCATTTGGGGCGCAAGAGGGGCAGATTTCGGGGTTCTGGAATGCCGTTCACGAGGCGGATGAACTTGAGGCCGAGGCGATGAAAATGGCCAAGCGATTGGCGACGGGTCCGACATTCGCGCATGGCATCACTAAGACCCAGTTGAACCAAGAATGGAACATGGGTCTGGAACAGGCGATTGAGTCTGAGGCGCAGGCGCAGGCAATTTGTATGCAGACCCGGGATTTTGAGCGGGCCTATAAAGCCTTCGTGGCCAAGGAAAAACCAGAATTTGAGGGTAACTGATGGCTGACACGTCGTTCCAGGATTGGCCGTTTTTTGAGCCTCGCCACAAAGAGTTCGTGCAGTCGTTGGATACATGGGCTGCGGGGACGCTTTCTGCGGTCGATCACAGTGACACGGATGCGGCCTGTCGGGCTTTGGTCGCGGCAATGGGTGCGGACGGTTGGTTGCAACATTCGGCTGCGGATGAGGGCGAGCGTTTTGATGTGCGCAGCCTGTGTCTGACCCGTGAAACGCTGGCCCGTCATGACGGTTTGGCCGATTTCGCCTTTGCGATGCAAGGGTTGGGGACGGGGGCGATCTCGCTGTTTGGCACGGCGGCACAAAAATCTGAATGGTTGCCGTTGACCCGCACAGGCAAGGCGATTTCCGCCTTTGCGTTGACGGAACCGCAGTCTGGCTCGGATGTGGCCAGTTCGACCATGACGGCCACGCTTGATGGTGACAGCTATGTGTTGAACGGCGAGAAAACCTGGATTTCAAATGGCGGGATTGCGGATGTTTACACCGTCATCGCGCGCACAGGTGATGCACCAGGCGCGCGCGGATTGTCAGCCTTTGTGATGCCCGCAGACACGCGGGGTTTAGAGGTGGCAGAACGGTTGCAAACCATCGCGCCACACCCTTTGGCGCGGTTACGATTTACGGATTGCCGGATACCGGCATCATCGCTGATCGGCGCGCAAGGGCAGGGCTTCAAGATCGCCATGTCGGTGTTGGATGTGTTTCGCTCAACGGTTGCTGCGGCGGCGCTGGGGTTCGCACGTCGCGCTTTGGACGAGGCATTGGCGCGGGTCAGCAGCCGCCAAATTCAAGGCGCAACGTTGTTTGATTTGCAGATGGTGCAGGGCCACATTGCCGATATGGCGCTGGATGTGGATGCGGCGGCGTTGCTGGTTTACCGCGCTGCTTGGGCCAAGGATGCAGGGGCGGCAAGGATCACTCGCGAGGCCGCTATGGCCAAGCTGTTCTCAACGGATCAGGCCCAGATTGTCATCGACAAGGCCGTACAATTGTTTGGCGGAGATGGGGTGAAGTCAAACGAGACCGTCGAGAAATTATACCGAGAAATCCGTGCCTTGCGGATTTATGAGGGGGCGTCGGACGTTCAAAAAGTGATCATAGCACGCCAGACTATGGCTGCGTTTTTGGGGGAATGAAATGCTAGGACCGACTGGACATATCGACAGTTTTTCACGCGCCGGATTGCCGCCCGTTGAACAACAGCCCGACTTTTTGCTGGATGGATTTGACTATCCTGACCATCTAAATGTTGGGGTTGAGCTGACGGATGCGATGGTGGCCAAAGGGTTCGGCGATAACACTGCCTTGATCGGCAATGGCCGTCGCCGCACCTATAAGGAACTGACCGATTGGACCAACCGTTTGGCGCATGTTCTGGTCGACGATATGGGCGTTAAGCCGGGAAACCGTGTGTTGATCCGTTCGGCCAACAACCCTGCGATGGTGGCCTGTTGGTTGGCCGCCACCAAGGTCGGCGCGGTGGTTGTGAACACGATGCCGATGCTGCGCGCCAACGAGATTGCACAAATCGTCGACAAGGCTGAAATCACCCATGCTCTGTGCGACACGCGGCTGACGGAAGACTTGGTCAAGTGCCAAAAGAGCAGCAAATTCCTAAAGCATGTGCTGGGCTTTGATGGCACTATGAATCATGTGGCGGAACTGGACAGTATGGCCTTGCAAAAGCCGGTTCAATTCGAGGCCGTACAAACAGGGCGCGATGATGTGGCGCTTTTGGGATTCACATCTGGCACCACTGGCTCCCCCAAAGCCACAATGCATTTCCACCGAGACTTGCTGATCATCGCGGATGGTTACGCAAAAGAGGTTTTGGATGTTCAGCCGACTGATGTGTTCGTAGGATCACCGCCGCTGTCCTTTACATTTGGGCTGGGTGGTTTGGCGATATTCCCGTTGCGCTTTGGTGCGGCGGCAACGCTGTTGGAAACGGCATCCCCCGCTTTGATGATGGAAATAATTCAGCAATATCAGGCAACTGTATGCTTTACGGCGCCAACGGCCTACCGTGTGATGTTGGCGGCGATGGAGGAAGGAGCAGATCTTTCTTCATTGCGCGCGGCTGTCTCGGCAGGCGAAACATTGCCAGCGCCCATCTATCACGATTGGATGGCAAAAACCGGCAAACCCATGCTTGACGGCATCGGCGCGACGGAACTGTTGCACATCTTTATCTCGAACCGTTTTGAGGACCACAGGCCCGGGTGCACGGGAAAGCCTGTCGGGAATTACGAGGCCAAAATCGTTGATACCGATATGAACGAAGTGCGGCAGGGTGACGTCGGGCGCTTGGCCGTGCGTGGCCCTACTGGATGCCGATACCTATATGATGATCGCCAGGCCGCCTATGTGGTGGATGGCTGGAACATCACTGGCGACAGTTTTTCAATGGATGCTGATGGCTATCTGCACTTTGCCGCGCGCAATGACGATATGATCATTTCATCCGGCTATAATATTGCCGGGCCTGAGGTGGAGTCGGCATTGTTGGAACATGACGCTGTCGCTGAATGCGCTGTGGTTGGGGTGTCTGATGATGATCGCGGGATGCTGGTCGAGGCTCATGTGGTTTTGAAGGCTGGGCACATGGCTTCGGATCAGGTGCGCAAAGCCTTGCAAGATCATGTCAAAGCAACGATTGCTCCCTATAAATACCCAAGATCAGTTAAGTTCCATGAGGCCTTGCCCAAGACGGCGACGGGGAAAATTCAACGCTTTATGTTGCGAGAGCTGAACACATAAAAACTACAATCTGTTTGAAACCGGCGGGATCAAACAGACCTTCAAAATACGAAAACCGCCATATAAAACAGGGAGAACTAAAAATGAAACGTAACTTATTGACGCTGGTGACAGCGCTTGCCACGGCCGCGACCGTGGCGCAGGCTGATGTTAAAGTTGGTATGATCACGACGCTTTCCGGTGGTGGGGCTGGCCTGGGCATTGATGTGCGCGACGGCTTTATGCTGGCCATTTCACAGTCAGGACGCAGCGACATTGAAGTGGTGATCGAGGATGATCAGCGCAAACCCGATATCGCCGTGCAACTGGCCGACAAAATGATCCAGTCCGAAAAAGTCGACGTTTTGACGGGCATCATCTGGTCAAATCTTGCCATGGCCGTCGTGCCTAGCGCTTTGGCGCAGGGCAAATTCTATCTGTCGCCCAACGCTGGCCCATCGCCGCTGGCGGGCAAAGGTTGCCACAAAAACTATTTCAACGTGGCATGGCAGAATGACAATCTGCACGAGGCTGGCGGTTCTTATGCGAATGGGGCGGGCTATAAAAACAGCTTTATTTTGGCGCCAAACTACCCAGCGGGCAAAGACGCTTTGACGGGTTATAAACGCATGTATGAGGGCGCTCTTTCGGGCGAGTTGTATACCAAACTTGGCCAAAAAGATTACGCTTCTGAGATCGCCCAAATCCGTGCATCCGGCGCTGACAGCGTTTATTTCTTCTTGCCAGGTGGCATGGGAATTTCGTTCCTTAAGCAATATGCTGACAGTGGATTAGAACTGCCGTTGATCGGGCCTGCCTTTAGCTTTGATCAGGGTATTTTGCAGGCGGTTGGCGACGCTGCACTTGGTGTTGCGAACACCAGCCAGTGGTCAAAAGACATCGCAAACCCTGCAAATGAGGCCTTTGTTGCAAGCTTTCAGGCTGAATATGGCCGTTTGCCATCGCTTTATGCGTCCCAAGGTTTTGACACCGCGAATCTGTTGATCTCGGCGATCGCGGCGGCCGATGTTTCCGATGCGGATGCGTTTGCAGCGGCGTTGAAGGCGGCTGATTTCGCCTCCACGCGTGGCGACTTTGCCTTTGCGGCAAACAACCACCCGATTCAGGACATCTATGTTCGTGAAGTGATCAAAGAGGGTGATATTTACACGAATAAAATCGTGTCGACTGCGCTTGAAGATCATTCAAACGCATATGTTGATGACTGCAAAATGTAGCATCACTGCTGGGCCGTTAACGCGGCCCGGCACCACATTGGGGTTTTATAAATGTCATTGATACTGCTCATCGAGCAAATCTTGAACGGGCTGCAATTCGGCGTGATGCTGTTTTTGATGGCAGCGGGCCTGACCCTGATTTTCGGGGTGATGGGACTAATCAATTTGGCGCATGGCTCGTTTTATATGATCGGTGCATTTGCGGCGGCGGCCACGGCGGCGGCGACCGGGTCGTTCATGTTGGCACTGGTGGCCAGCCTTGTTGCGGCGGCGGCGGCAGGGGCGATTGTTGAAATGACGGTGATCCGCAGGCTTTATACACGTGACCATTTGGACCAAGTACTGGCGACCTTTGCTTTGATTCTGATTTTTTCTGAGGGCACCAGGTGGATGTTTGGCTCCTTCCCATTGTTCCTTGAAATACCTGATTATCTGTCCGGTCCAATCAGCTTGCCGTTCGGCATCGAGTATCCGCAATACCGATTGGCGATCATCGCGGTTGGGCTGTTCGTGGCGGGGGGCTTGTTTGCCTTGATCGCCAAAACCCGCATCGGCATTCAAATCCGTGCCGGCGAATCTGATCGCGAAATGATCGCGGCATTGGGCGTCGATATCTCGAAATTGTACACGTTTGTTTTCGCCCTTGGCGCGGCTTTGGCGGGTGTCGCGGGCGCCTTGATCGGAGCGATCCAATCAGTGCAGGTCGGCATGGGCGAACCCGTTTTGATCCTCGCCTTTGTGGTCATCGTTATTGGCGGCATTGGCTCCATCAAGGGTGCGCTGTTGGGCGCGATATTGGTAGGGCTCACGGACACGCTGGCGGGATTTTTGCTGCCCAAAGCTTTTGGTTTGATGATGGAGGCCTCGGCGGCAACGTCTGTGGGCTCATCGCTTGCATCAATGTCGATTTATATCCTGATGGCGGGGGTTTTGTTGTTCAAACCCACTGGCCTTTTTGGGAGCACGTAACATGCATAAAGAAACCATCTTAAACGCTTGCGTTTTGCTCGGCCTGCTGGCGGTTCCGTTGTGGGCGCTGCAAATGGATGAGCCGTTTATCATCACCTTGGCGACCAAAGCCGTGATCTTTGCGATCGCAGGCGTCGGTCTGAATTTTGCGCTTGGGCTGGGCGGTTTGGTCAGTCTGGGCCACGCCGCGTTCTTTGGCATTGGCGGTTATGCGATGGGGATTTTGGCCAGCCACGCACAGGGCTACACACCGGTGATCGAATGGCCGCTCACGATTGAAGGGACCAATTCGATGCCGATTATCTGGCTGGTCGCCATCGCGTTTAGCGCGCTGTTTGCCTTTGTTATCGGCGCGCTCAGCCTGCGCACGTCGGGCGTTTACTTCATCATGATCACGCTGGCCTTTGGACAAATGCTGTATTTTTTCATGATCTCTTGGCCGACGTATGGTGGCGAAGATGGGTTGGTTATTTACGTGCGCAACGGATTTCCTGGCCTGAACACGCTTGATCCGATCCAGTTCTTTGGCATCTGTTTTACGCTGCTGTGTCTGGTGTTGTTTATCGTATCGCGACTGGCGCAATCGTCATTCGGGCTGGCCTTGGGTGGTGCGCGCCAAAATGAGGAACGCACACAAGCCATCGGCATAGTGCCTTACAGGTTGTACCTGATCGCTTTTACAATCTCGGGGGCGATCACAGGGCTGTCTGGTGCGTTGTTTGCGGATTTGAACCGCTTTGTCAGCCCGACTATGTTCAGTTGGCAAACCTCGGGCGAAATTATGGTGTTCATCATTCTGGGCGGTATGGGGCGTTTGTTTGGGCCAGTGGTTGGCGCGGCGCTGTTCATTTTACTTGAGCATTTGTTGGGTGGCTTGTCCGAATTCTGGCACATCTATCTGGGGGCAATCCTGTTGGGGGTCGTTTTGTTCGCCCGCGGCGGGTTGATCCAGTTGATCGTCGGTCGGGAGGTCGCACATGACTGATCCGATCCTAGATGTGCGCAACATCTCGAAGTCATTCGGGGCGCTCAAGGCCAGTGACAACGTGTCTTTGACTCTACTGCCTGGGGAAATTCATGCGCTGATAGGCCCCAACGGCGCGGGTAAATCCACGTTGATAAAACAGGTTTCGGGCGGGTTGAAAATCGACGCGGGCGAAGTCTGGTTCGACGGGGCCGACGTCACCGGATTGAGCACCGTAGCGCGGGCCCGTCTTGGGCTGGGGCGCACGTTTCAAATCTCATCTCTGGCGATGGATTACACCGTTTTGCAAAACCTTGTTCTGGGGGCTTTGGGGCATCAAGGCGGGATTGGTCTGGCAGCGTATTTCCGACCTGTGATGAAAGATCCAGCGTTGTTGGCGGTCGCCAATGGGGCACTTTCACAAGTTGGTTTGGAAGAGTTTTCCAACACGCGAACATCTGAGTTGTCCCACGGGCAGCGGCGTCAATTAGAGGTCGCTATGGCGCTGACATTATCCCCCAAAGTGTTCTTGATGGACGAGCCAATGGCGGGGCTGGGCACCGAAGGTTCACACCGTTTGACGGGCTTCTTGGACGAGCTGCGACATAAGGCGCCGATCTTATTGGTGGAACATGATATGGACGCGGTTTTCGCACTGGCCGACCGGATCAGTGTGTTGGTTTATGGAAAAATCGTTGCCACAGGCACGGCCGACGAAATCCGCAATGATCCCGTTGTGCGCACAGCCTATTTGGGCGAGGAGGACGCGACATGAGCCTTTTGAAACTTTCCCATGTGTCCGCGTTTTATGGAGCCTCGCAAGCTCTGTTCGATGTGCATCTGGATATTGAAGAGGGACAGGTTCTGGCGCTGATGGGACGCAACGGCATGGGGAAATCGACCACAGTTAAGGTGATTTGCCGCATGTTGGTCAATCGCGGCGGCAATGTATTTTTCGCCGGACAAGACATCGCGAAACTGCCAAGCCATCGTGCGGCGCGACTTGGTTTGGGGTTGGTCCCCGAGGGGCGGCGATGCTTTCCAAATCTGACGGTTTACGAAAATCTGATTGCCTCGGCTCGATCCGGTCCGTGGGATTTTGCGGCGGTCGCCAAGCTGTTTCCAAGGTTGGAAGAGCGGCGCGATCAACTGTCGACGTCGCTGTCGGGGGGCGAGCAACAAATGCTAGCGATTGGGCGGGCCTTGATGACAAACCCGCGCTTGTTGATTTTGGACGAGGCGACCGAGGGGTTGGCGCCCGTCGTGCGTCAAGAAATTTGGGCAGCAATTTCACGGCTAAAAAGGGAAACCAATATGGCCATTTTGGTGATTGATAAATCCCTGAAAGAATTGGCCACAGTGGCGGACAGGGGCGTGATCCTTGAAAAGGGCACGTCGGTTTGGAGTGGCGAATTTGGCGAGCTGACGCCGGCAATCACTGATCAGTATTTGGGGGTGTAGCAGATGAGTTTTATCATGCCCCAGAAAGTGATGTTCAAGCATTGCGACCCAGCAGGGATCGTTTTCTACCCACGATATTTCGAGATGATGAACGACTGTGTTGAGTTGTTTTTCGATCAGGTTCTAGGCTGCCCGTTTGAGGCGTTACACAAATTTGGCGGTGTGCCGACGGCCGAAATATCCATGCAATTCAAGGCTGTGAGCCGTCATGGAGATCATTTGAAAATCAGCCTTTCTTGTATGAGAATTGGACGCTCTAGCCTTGGGCTAGAGACGCTTGCACATTGCAGGGATGAACTTAGATTTGCAGCTAAATCTACGCTTGTTTTTGTAGACTTGCACGGTAAATCTACCGCATGGCCAGATGACATGCGCGTCAAATTAGAACAGCAAATGAAAGAAAATCCAGATGAATAGTAAGATCATTCAACCCGAAGGTTGGGCCCCTGCAAAGGGATATGCAAACGGTGTTTTGGGCAAAGATGGAACGCTATACGTCGGTGGGCAAATCGGCTGGAACGCGGATCAAGTGTTCACAGATCACAGTTTTATCGGGCAAATGGAGCAGGCGCTGCGTAATATTATGGCCGTTCTTGAGGCCGCCGGCGGCACGGCGCAAGACCTGATGCGTCTAACGTGGTATGTGACTGATAAAAAAGACTATTTGGCCCATCAAAGCGAAGTCGGCGCGGTTTACCGGCGTGTTTTGGGGCGCAACTTTCCAGCCATGACAATGGTTATTGTTGCCGGTTTGGTTGAGGATGAAGCCTTGCTTGAAATCGAGGCAACGGCCTACATTGGACCCTAGATTTGGATGCGCCTGACTTTAAGCGCGCGGGGTAGGCCTGCCGCCGCCAATGTCCCAAAACAACCCAGCCATCACCTGCACGGCTTCGCGGCAGATTGGTTTTAGCACGTGCTCATCCGGGGCGTGTTGATTGCAACCTAGATAGCTGTGCGGTATCCAGATCGTCGGCAGGCCAAGGATGTCGGCAAAGCACTCGTTGGGCAGCGAGCCTGCCAAATTGGGCAAAACATGCGGATCTTTTCCGGTCGTTTCTGTTAACGAGGCCCGCACATAGGTAACCCATGGGTGGTCGGGGTCCAGGCGGGTTGCGCCAAATATACCTTTTCCCATCGGCTGTATTTGGACATTTTCAAACCCATTTCCATCTAACTGGCGACGCAAGGATGGCAAAATTTCATCGACATTGGTGCCCACCACATAGCGCAGTGCGCAACGTGCCCATGCAGTGGGGGAAATCGCGTTGACAGGGGCCTCTGTGACGCCGGATTTCATTGCCAAAACCGTAAAGCTGTTCCAGCCATAGGCCCGTTCCGCCGGGGTTAGGTCTTTTTCGCCCCAATCGTGATCAACTTTGGGTTCCTCATCGGTACCGACAGGCAAATCGCGCAACGCTTGGCGCAGCTTTGGGCTTAGGCTGGTGGGGCGCCATTCTGGTATTCGCAGCTGGCCACGCGCGTCAGTTATGCACGCCAAGGCATGGGCCAGAATGATCGCAGGATCAGCCAACAAGCCGCCCCAGTTGCCAGAGTGATGTGCACCTTCTCGCAAATCCACCACCAGATCGAAGCCAATCCCGCCGCGTGCGCCCATGAACATGGTGGGCCGCTCGGCACTTAAACGTGGCCCATCCGAGGCGATCAAAACATCTGCCATCATTGTGTCGCGATGGGTGTCCATCATTTCGGCCAAACCGGGCGAGCCGATTTCTTCGCTCATTTCCAGAACGATCTTAATGTTGAATCCCAGCTTGCCGCGCACGGCCAATACTGATTCCAGAGCCGCAATATTGATAAGGTGCTGCACTTTATTGTCAGCCGTTCCGCGGCCATAAAGGCGGTCGCCAATCTCGGCCAGATCAAACGGCGCCACCCCCTCGCTCCATTGATCATCTTGGCCCCAGATAACATCCCCGTGGCCATAGGTCAGTACGGTGGGCAGGGCAGGGTCTTCAATGCGGGTGCCCAGCAGAAATGGGCCGGCCGCGACATCGTTGATGGGGTTTTCGTGAATTTCGCAATCAAATCCTATGGCCTGTAGGCGCGGCTGTATGGCCATGGTCAAATACTGAACAAGCACGGGCGCTTGCGTGGGGTTCTGGCTCTCGCTTCGATAGGCCACCAATGCGGCAAGTTCAGATTGAAGCGCTCCGCTGTCGAAGAAATCCGCCGCCTGTTTCAGAACGTCATTGCGTGTCATTAAGCTGCTTTCGTTTTTCACTGTGTCAACATAAAGCCCGCTACGCATTCGGGCGTAGGTGTGATCGCAATCCCCATTCGCGGCCAATGGGAAAACACCCACGGCCGCCAATCTTTGTGTTAGGCCATCCCCAACAAACGTGCAGCGTTGCCTTTGATGATGTCTGGCCGCAACTCGTCCTTGATGGCGATCTTTTCAAAATCAGACAACCAGCGTTCAGGCGTGATCATTGGCCAATCAGAACCAAAAAGCACCTTCTTTTTGAGCATCGTATTGCAGTATTTCACTAAAATTTCGGGGAAATACTTTGGTGACCAACCGGACAAGTCGATATAGACATTGGGCTTGTGCTGCGCCACGGACAGGGCCTCTTCTTGCCACGGGAATGACGGGTGGGCGAGGATGATTTGCATGTCCGGGAAATCAACTGCAACGTCATCCATATACATTGGATTGGAATATTTCAGCCGCATGCCGTTGCCGCCCCGCATACCGGAGCCAACGCCGGTTTGGCCTGTATGAAACAGCGCGATGCCGCCTTCTTCGGCGATGGCTTCGTAAAGCTCATAGGCCATGCGGTCATTCGGGTAAAACCCCTGCATGGTCGGGTGGAATTTAAAGCCCTTGATGCCGAAATCCTTGATCAAACGGCGGGCTTCACGTGCGCCCATTTTGCCCTTGTGTGGGTCGATTGACGCGAAGGGGATCAACACATCATCATTGGCGGCGGCAATCTCGGCGACCTCTTCATTTTTGTAGCGCCGATAGCCCGTTTCGCGTTCCGCATCGACAGGAAAGATCACAGCCGCGATGTTTTGCTCACGGTAATGAGCTGCCGTTTGCTCGACGGTGGGTGGGTGGC
The DNA here is from genome assembly GCA_033851955.1 of Marinosulfonomonas sp. Taxonomy (GTDB): domain Bacteria; phylum Pseudomonadota; class Alphaproteobacteria; order Rhodobacterales; family Rhodobacteraceae; genus Profundibacter. The sequence goes on along the minus strand of JAWSVK010000019.1, from coordinate 20,142 downwards.
TCCACGGGGCGCGAAAATACTTGGCCATTGTGGCCTGTAGATCGTCGTAGCCGTCGTCAGGATGGCAGCCGCAAGGCTCCTCTGCGTGGGTGTGGAAATCAATCGCACGGACCTTGGAAATATCAACCATTTGTCCAGTTCCTTTCTTATATTGTAATGCTTGCTGGGTCGGCGTCGTCATAAAGCCGTTCCAGCAAATTATTGCGACGTGTCAGTATTTTACGGAAATTCAGATTGCCTTTGGCAGTCATTTCGCCTTCGGCCATTGAAGCCGGTTCCGACAACACAATCGCCCGCCAGATCTTGGCGGAGCTGCCTGAAAACTCTCGGGCACGCTCGGCCAAGCGGCGATGGATTTCGCCGTGTAAAAGCGCACAAACGTAGGCCCCTTTGTCATTCACGAGCTCAAACCCTTCGCGCTCAAGCTCGGCTACGTCGGGGAAAATCATCACGCCGATCTGGTCTTTGTCAGCCCCCGTGATCACCAGATCAGCGGCAAGCGGAGCCAAGCAGGCAAGTATATCAAGGCGCAGTTGTCCCGCCCGTACCCAAGTGCCCGTGAGCAGCTTAAAGTCTTCGGAAATACGCCCGTCAAACCGCATGCCTTTGTTGACGTCAGCCGCGTCGATCAACTGCATTGCGTCGCCAGTGATAAAGAACCCCTCATCGTCAAAAGCATCTTTGGTTTGAGCGGGGTTTTCAAAATACCCGTCCATAATGTTGGGGCCTTTGATGCGAATTTCGCAGCGCATTTCATCGTCTGGCAACAGTTTTAATGTCACCCCGTTTAGTGGCACGCCGACAACGCCGGCCCGATCAATCGGCTCGCTTTGCATCATCGCGGCGGGTGCTGTTTCGGTTAGTCCCCAAGACGACGTCATCAACGGGATCTCGCCTTTGGTTTCCATCGCCATTTCTTCAAGGCCTTGCCAAACGTCCTGTGGCAGAGAGGCACCAGCGTAGAACATCAGATCAAGTTCCTTAAAGAACCGTTCTTGCAGTTTGGCGTCTTTTCGCAGAGCGCTCACCAGCATGGAATAGCCGACGGGAACGTTGAAGCTGAGCGTGCCGGTGACCATTGTTAGGTTCTCGACTGTGCGCTCAAACAACCCCTTTACGGGCTTGCCATCGTCAATGTAAAAACTGCCGCCGTTGGCCAGCATCATGTTGAAATTATGCGAGCCGCCAAACACGTGGTTCCAGGGTAACCAGTCAACCACCCGTGGCGGGCGCGCCCGCAAAAATGGCAACGCGTCGGCGATTTGGGTTTGGTTGACGCACATCATTTTCTGCGTCGTTAGCACGCCCTTAGGGGCAGACGTAGACCCGCTGGTCATCAGGATTTTGGCCACGGTTGACGGCGTCACCTTTGCATAGGCAGCGGCCAAGTCAACGCCGTTGTCGCCCTTCAAAAGGTCATCGAATGCTGTGGCGGTGGTGTTTGAACCGGTGTGGCTGGCGACGATCTCGATGCCGTTGAGCGCGTCCATCTTAAGAGCTTCGGCGTAATGGTCGGCGTCCACCACATAGGCCATTTTAGGCTTAACCAGCTCAATCACATGGCGCAAGCGTCCATGAGCGCCGTGGATCAGCGAATACTGCTCGGCGACAGGCACCGTCGGTACGCCAACATATTGCGCTGCAAGACTGAGCAAGCCGTGGTCAACGCCATTGCCGGACATGATGATGATCGGCGTGTCAGCCCCCATGCCACGGGCCAAGAGGCTGGCTGCCAACCCGCGTACCTTGTCCAAAGTTGCGCTGTAGCTTTCCTCGCGCCAGCCGGCCCCGCTACGTTCTGCCAAAAAGGTGCGCTCGGGGGCTTTTTGCGCCCAATCGTGCAGCCAAACGCCGGTCTTTTCCGTCACCGGACCCAGTGGGTGGGTCGAGCGTAAAAGGATTGACCCGTCACTTCGGTCTTCGCGTGAAACAGCGTGTTTGGTATATTCAGAGCTGCGTTTCATGGGGTGTCCTTTTTTTGGCTGTTTTCGATCAGCTTTAGGGCGGAAATCAGGTTTGTGCGCTCTTCCGGCGATAGGGATGCAAGCAGCTCTTCTTCATGCGCCACCACCGATTTAAAGGCCTTGCTGAGAAGTCGGTCCCCCAGTGGCGTCGTTTTTAGCGCATAGGCGCGGCGGTCATTTGGCACACGATCACGGACGATCAGATCACGCCGCTCCAATTCGTCAATGATCACCACAAGATTGGGGCGTTCAATGTCTATGGCGTCGGCCAGTTGCGATTGACGCAACCCCGGATTTTCGGAGATCGTCACAAGGGCCGAGTAGGTGATCATACGCAAATCAAACGGCTTTAGGGTCTTGGTCAAATCGGTCTGCACCACATTAAAGGCGCGTTTCATGTGATAACCCACAAGCCTGCGCAAAGAGCTGTCACTCACTTTGGTCACAGCCTTGGTCGCGTTTGGTTTGCTTGCGGGCTTTTTCATGATGCTACCTGAATTTGGGTGCGCGTTTTTCGAGGAAAGCGCGCAGGCCTTCTTCGGCATCGGGTGTGGATTGCGACAGGGCTGCTGCCAGCGATTCCGTGAACAGACCGTCCGATTGGCTCATGTCGTTGATCCGCGCGATGGACTGGATCATCAAGTAATTCGACAAAGGCGCGTTGCGGGCGATTTTACCAGCGAGGCTCTGTGCCAGCTTCATTGCGCCACCGTCTTCGACCGAATAATGCGTCAAGCCAAGGTCCAGCCCTTGGTCCGCGTTATATTTGCGGCCAGTCAGCATCATTTCTGTCATCCGATCAGCGCCGAGCAAGCGGCCGACGCGGGCCGTGGCCCCGCCACCAACAAAGATACCGCGCCGCCCTTCGGGCAGTTGGAAAATGGTTGACGGTTCGGCAATCCGCACGTGTGTAGATGCGGCCAATTCCAAGCCGCCGCCGATCACAGCGCCAAACATTGCCGACACAACAGCCAAGCCGCCAAACTGGATCTTTTCCATCACAGCATGCCAGTGGCGCGAGTGATAAAGATTGTCTTCAGTCGAGCGGTGAACATGTTCAGACAGATCCAAGCCTGAGCAAAAATGCCCCTCAATGCCGGTCAGAATAGCGACACGTACGTCTTTTGGGGGCGCTGAAAAGAAGCCATCAAGCGCCACTAGCAATTCCTCGCACATGGCATTGCGTTTCTCGGGGCGGTTCATGGTGAGCGTGGCGATCGGCCCGTCGATTTTGATCTGCAACATTTGATTTTCCATCGTGGTTCTCCTAGCGCGGGGGCAGGCGTACGGCGCCATCCAACCTAATTGTGGTTCCATTCAAAAAGGGGTTCTCAACGATTTGTTCTGCCAATAGCGCGTATTCTTTGGGCGCACCAAGGCGGGCAGGAAACGGGATGTCAGCGGTAATTTTTGCGGTGACATCTTCGGGCAGGCCTTCCATCATTGGGGTATAGAACAGCCCCGGGGCAATCGACATGACGCGGATGCCGAATTGGGCAAATTCGCGCGCGGCGGGCAGGCACATCGACGCGATTGCCCCCTTTGAGGCCGCGTAAGCAGCTTGGCCAAGTTGGCCGTCTTCAAAAGCGACCGAGGCGGTGTTGATTACAACGCCGCGCTCTCCATCGGTGAGGGGTTCCAGCAGGGCCATATGCTTTGCACCATGGCTCATCACATTGTACGTGCCAAAAAGGTTCACTTTCAGGGTTTTTTCAAACACGTCCAAGGACAGTTTGCCCTCGCGTCCGACAATGCGTGCCGCGGTGCCGACGCCAGCGCAGTTGATCACAATGCGGGGCGCAGCGCCAAAATGGCTGATCGCGGCCTCGAAGGCTGCGCCAACAGCGTCGGCGTCACTAACGTCAGCCTGCACCGAGATGCCGCCGATTTCAGCGGCCACAGCATTGGCAGCCTCGATATTGAAATCCAACACCGCCACTTTGGCGCCCAATTCGGCCAAATGGCGGGCTGTTGCGGCGCCCAATCCGCTGCCGCCTCCGGTAACCAGTGCGATGTTTCCTGCTACTTTCATTTCGGTCTCTCCAATCGGTAATTTGAACTTACCATATTATATAATTGTTATGTGTCATATCTATTTATTATCCTGCGCATCCGGTCTTTTCAATAGGTTACGTGATAGGGTTTTGTTGACCCGTCGCAGTTCAGCTTGGTTCGTTAGAATCACAAGGGGTCATTGCCTTGGCTGCCAGAGATAGGAATTGTTCTTTTTCCACCTCACTAAGGCCGCTTAAAATGTCGGTTTGTAGTGCTTGCACCACCGCCAAAAGCGGGCCGTAAGTTTTCTCGCCTAGGGGCGTCAATCTGACCTCACGCGCGCGTCGATCACTTGCGCTGACTTCGCGTGCCACCAGCCCTTTTTTTTCAAGTCGGTCAATGACGCCGCCGATGGTGGCGCGATCATAAGAAATCAGCGACGCGATCTGTGCTTGATCCGCGCCGGGGTTGGATTGGATGGCGTCCATTGCCGCAAATTGAACAGCGGTCATTTTGAAGCCAGCCGCCTGTGTTTGGGTCGCGAAAACATGCGATGATACTTGGTGCAGGCGCCGAATGAGGTGGCCAGCCATGTGTTGGGCGTGCATGGGGTCTCCTTTTGAAATCTCGTTAAAATCCATGTTTGAAACTTTAGGGGAACCCATTCTGTAAGTACACTTACTTTATTGACAAAATTAATAAGTATAGTTACTAATGCCAGTCACGATTGCGCAGCCAAAAGGAAACGACATGCAGTATCATCTGAATGGTTTCACCGCTGGAGACCCTGATAACTTTGATCCAGCCCGCGAAAATGCCCGCAAAAATGGGCCCAATGGCTTGCCACAAAAGGTAGATGTTTTGATTGCGGGCTGTGGCCCTGCGGGGCTTTGTCTGGCGGCACAACTAGCGGCTTGGCCACAGATTGCCACCATGATTGTTGAACCTAAAAGCGGGCCAATGGAAAAAGGGCAGGCGGATGGGATCAGCGTGCGCTCGATGGAAATGTTTCAGGCGTTTGGGTTTGCGGACAAGGTCAAACGCGAGTCCGTTTGGATCAACGAAACCACGTTTTGGCAACCAGATCCCAAAAAACCACAGAGCATTCAGCGCGTGGGTCGTGTTCAGGATGTCCAAGACGGGCTTTCTGAAATGCCGCATGTGCTGATTAATCAGGCGCGGGTGCATGACATGTATCTCGATATCATGCGCAATGCGCCGACGCGGTTGGTGCCGGATTACTGTCTGCAAGTCGTTGATGTTGTCGTAGATCCCACCCTTAGCGAGCATCCGGTGACAGTGACGCTGGAGCATACGGACCCCGCGCGCGCGGGGCAGTTTGAAACAGTGCAGGCCAACTATGTGGTCGGATGCGATGGTGCGCGCAGCAGGGTACGCCACGCCATCGGAGGCAAACTGCATGGCGACGCGGCCCACCAAGCATGGGGCGTCATGGATATTTTGGCGGTCACGGATTTTCCGGACATTCGGATGAAATCAATCATCCAATCCAGCGATGAAGGCAGCATTCTGGTGCTGCCACGCGAGGGCGGCTATTTGCTGCGGCTTTATGTCGAGATGGACAAGCTGAGCGAGACCGAGCGGGTGGCGGAGCGTGGTTTGGGTGTTGAGGATATCATCGTGCGGGCGAGGCGTATTTTGCGGCCCTATGCGTTTGAGGTGAAGGACGTAGTCTGGTGGTCGATCTACGAGATTGGCCACCGGTTGACCGACACATTCGATGATGTTCCAAATGGCGACACGACGGGCCGCACTCCACGCGTGTTTACGGCAGGTGATGCCTGTCACACCCATAGCCCAAAAGCGGGGCAGGGCATGAATGTCTCGATGGGAGACACGTTCAATCTGGGTTGGAAGCTGATTTCGGTTCTGACCGGACGCGCAAACCCCGAGTTGCTGCATTCCTATTCGGCTGAGCGTTGGGGCGCGGCCAAATCGCTAATTGAGTATGATCACAAGTGGTCGCGTGTTGTCAGTGCCGCGCCGGCCAAAGCAGATGCGGGCGATGAAATGCCACGGGTTCAGCGCCAGTTTGTTGAGGGCGGGGACTTCACGGCGGGGCTGACGATTAAGTACGAGCCTTCAGCGCTTACAGGAAGCAATGACTGGCAAAATTTAGCGACTGGGTTTGAGGTTGGACGGCGGTTTCATTCTGCCCCTGTGGTTCGATTGGCGGATGCAAAGCCGATGCAACTGGGTCACGTCATTGAGGCCGGAATGCGTTGGACGGTCTTTTTGTTTGCGCCACGGGATGATGCGCCTTTGCGTGGTCTTTGCGCGTATTTGCACGGGCATGACAAATCACCGCTGAATCAGTTTCGACGCGCTGGCGACGATGCAGATGCGCTTGTCGATGTCAGGGCAATCTATCCGCAAGGGTTTCGAGAGTTGACCTTTGAGGCGATGCACCCTGTATTGCGCCCGCACAAAGGCAAGTTTGGTCTGATTGACTATGAAAAAGTGTTCTGTGCCAACCACAAAGGCGCTGGCGACATTTTTGATATGCGGGGCATTGATCGAACGAAAGGCGCGGTTGTGATTGTCCGCCCCGATCAATATGTCGCCCAGGTTTTGCCGCTAGATGCGCATGAAGAAATAGCCGCGTTTTTTGAAGGCGTGTTTCGTTAGAGTTTGGGCTCATTGCGCGACAAGAAATAAAACACGGATACAACCGAAAGCACCAACAGCGCCACGGCCACAGGGCTATAAAAAACCTGGGTCAGATCGCCGTTTGTCAGGGCCAATGTCTGTGCGATTGATTTTTCCAGCCGTGGGCCCAGAAAAAACGCGATTATAAAGATCACCAGCGAGTAGCCAAAGCTGGCCATAAGGTAGCCCATCACGGCAAAGATCAGCATGATCGCCACGCCAAACAACCCGCCGGTGGCCATCGACACGCCGACAAAACACAACAGCAAGGCTGAGGAAAAGATGATCGATTCAGGGGCTGAAACCACTTTGACCCAGAGCCGTAGGCCCAGCTGACCTACCCAAAGGTTCAAGAAATTCGCCATCAGCATCGCGCCAAACAACCCGTAGACCAGACGACCTTGGTTTTCAAACAACAGCGGGCCGGGTTGCAAGCCGTGGATCATGAAGGCCGAGATGATCAAAGCCGCACCGACGCTGCCCGGAATGCCAAGCGTCAGCAGCGGGATTAGGTTTGCGCCAACCACAGCCGAGTTGGCGGATTCTGCGGCAGCGATGCCATGGATGTTGCCTTTGCCAAAACTGGCGGGGTCTTTTGCGCTGGCCTTGGTCATGGCGTAGGACATGAAGGCCGCCGCCGTGGAGCCGATGCCTGGTAAGGCGCCCAAAATGGTGCCAATGGTGGCACCGCGCAGCATGGTATAGCGACAGGACCAATATTCAGCCCATGTCACGCGCTGATCGTCTGGATTGCCGGAGTCAACAATTACGACGGCCGAAGACACGTTGCCGTGGGAAACTGATAACCGGTGCAGGATTTCCGAGATCGCCAGCATCCCAATGGCAACCGAGGGCAAAGGCAGCCCGTCAAACAGCTCCCAATAGCCGAACATCAGGCGGGGGGTATAGTTTTCTGGGTCGCTGCCGATTGAGGCGAACAGCAGGCCAAGGGCGGCTGCGATAACGCCTTTGGTCAGCGAGTTGCCGATCAACCCCGCCAAAACCGAAAACGCAAAAATCATAAGGGCGACGATTTCAATCGGACCCATTTTCAAGGCCAAAATGGCCAACGGGGCGGAGACAGTGATCAGTACGATGTCGCTGAAGGTATCACCTGTAACCGACGCAAATAGCGCCATCTTTGTGGCCTTAAGGGGTTTGCCCTGTTGGGCCAACGGGTATCCATCCAAGGCAGTCGCGGCAGCGTCGGGCGTGCCGGGTGTGTTCATCAAAACCGCGGGGACGGCACCGCCGACAAGCCCGCCTTTGTTGACGCCAACCAGAAAGGCGATGGCGGGCAGGGGATCAATGCCAAAGGTAAACGGGATTGCAATGGCCATGGCCATAATAGGGCCAATGCCGGGCACCGCCCCAACGAATTGGCCCAGCACCACGCCAAACAGCACGAACATCAGATTATAGAGCGAAAACGCATCTGAAAATCCGGCGAGAATAACCGAGAGATCAACCATGCCCAAAACCCCTCATGGCAATGCCCGCTCGAGCAGATAGGTGACGATAAACCAGATTAGGGTCGGCATGATCACAATTCCGCTGAGCAACCACAGCGGGCGCCGTTCGCCGATCAGCCACATGATCGCGAAGGCAATAACAGGGGCGACGTATTCGAAACCCCACAAAGACATGGCGTAGATGCCAAACGTCAACACAGCGACATACATGCCGGTGATTACCATCTTGTGTGGGTCACGAATGGTTTGCGTGGTTGGTTTCAGCATCAAAATGCTGCCCGATATGGCGATCACAAGGGCAATGATATTGGGCATAGTGGTGGGAGAGATATTACTGCCGTCGACATATTCGACGTAATTGGGGATGATCAGGAAATACAGAGACAATCCAAAAAGCAGGAAAAAGGCGCCTGACACGCGGTCTGCATTCATATTATAAAACCCCCAGAATATTTGTATGCGCCCCACCGCCGATGTGGCGGGGCGCAAGATTGTTTATTCTGCGAACAGAACCTTAGCCGCGTCAAGACCATCCACCATCATTTTGTGGGTGCCCTCTGGGCCAAGGTTGATCGGCTCGCCTTTGACGGCGTTCAAAACGATCTCGGCGATAGCGTCAGATTTGATCGCTTCGTCTAGCGCCGCTGCAATCGCTTTGACGGCTTCTGGATCGGTGCCTTTCGTCATTGCCAAAAAGAACACCGGATCAACAAATGCGTTGACGCCAGATTCAACAAAAGTCTTCACGTCAGGTGCAAAGCTAAGGCGCTCTTGGTTGGCGCCCGCGATGACCTTCATGTCACCAGATTCCAGATAGGGGAATTGCTCACCCGAGCCAAAGCCCGCAAGCACCTGACCGCCAAGGATCAGTTTCATGACTTCGGCTCCGCCATCAGCTGTGACCAGATTGAATTCGGCGCCCTTAGATCTGGTGGTTGCTTTCATCATCAAAACTTGGGGTGGCGCCATGGTCGCGACCGCCAGTGAACCCTCGGACTTGGCGTGGGCAACCATACCATCAAGATCGTCAAACGGCGCATCTTTGCTGGCGACCAGTGCCAATTCGGCCTTGGCGATGGTGCCAAGGTAATCAAAGCTGTCTTGGTCAAACGGCAGTTGATCGCCGCGCTTCACAAGCTGCACCAACACCGGAATGCTGACACCCATGCCGATAATGTTGTTGTTTGCTGGCATCTGCGAAATCCCCGTGAACATGGCAACGCCACCCCCACCTGGTTTGTTTTCAACAACAATGTTCCAACCAGTGTTTTCCTTCATCACTTGGCCCAACACGCGGCCCATTGTGTCGGTCGAGCCACCGGCACCAAAGCCGATCTGGATGGTCAGCGGGCCGTCTGGGGCCCAATCTTCGGCGGCCACTGGGGCTGTAACTGCCATCAGGGCGGCAACGCTTAGCGCTAGAATTTTCGTTTTAAAAGTCATTGGCTTTCCTCCGTTGGTGTTTTAGTTTCGTTCACTACTTAGCATTTTCGAGCTCAAGGCGTTTAAGCGCGCGACCCCGTAGGCCAGCAACCTGTCCAAGCAAGGCCTGAGGGTCGACAAAGACATTCGGTTCACCTGCTTTACGTGCTGCTAATTCTTGGCGTTGTTCATCCATGTTAGCGGAAAAACCGTGCGTTGTAAGGTGTGCTGAAATGGGCGTGCCACTGGCCTCGACCAATTCGCGTATGCGGTCGACGCTTTGGATGTAAGCCTCGACTTGCGCGGGGCCGTCGATCGCGTTCAGGCCCAAGCCACCGATCGTGATCGCGCGGTAGGTTTCGTCGCCGTCTTTGACATCATAAATGTAGGACGCGGTGCCCCATGTGTGGCCGGGTGTTTCGACCACCTGAATGGTGTTGCCGCCCAGGGTGATTTCGTCGCCATCTGCAACCACGATGTCGGTGTCAATCATGGTCCATGCGCGTCGGCCCTCAGATTTGGCAGCCGACTCCGCGGCCTCGTCCCAGCCGCCTTGGGTCATCACAAACTTGGCGTTTGGCAATTGTGCCTTTAGCGATGCCGCGCCGCCCACATGGTCGAAATGCCCATGCGTCATTAAAACATATTTGATGTCGGCCAGATCGGTGCCGGTTTTGGTGATGTTGTCCAGAATGGTTTTTTGGAACGGTCCATAGAGCGTATCGATTAAGATTGTGCCGTCGTCAGTGTGGATCAGCCATGCCGAAACCCAGCAGATGCCGACAAAATCGACGTTGTCGAACGGCTTCCATGGTTCAACATATTGGTCGGCAGGCGTGTTCAGCCATTTCCCTAAATCTGGTGGCATTTTGCCAGATTTACCGAATTCGATGAACCGTTGCAGAATCGGTTTGGATGGGCAGCCCTCAAAAAGAGACTCGGCCATTGCTGGCGCGGCAAAGCTTGCAGCAATGATGGCGGCCGTGGTCAATGTTTTGACTTTTGCCTTTAGTAAGTTTGGCAATTTGGTTCCTCCTCCAGTTGGTCAGGATCCGCGAGAAATACGGAATCATGTGTGATCCTTAACGTGTGAACTACACTGTTGCATGTTTGGCCCTCTCGTCAACTGATATGTTACATGGTAGGAGTGTATCTGTAAATTTCCGCACGCAGGAGCCGCCCAAATGGACCCCATCACACCGCAGAAATCCTTGATGGAAATCACCGCTGAACGCATCCGCAATGCTATCTTTCGCGGCGAGTTGCAATTGGGGGCGAAACTATCGGAACAAAAGTTGGCAGATATGCTGGAAATCAGCCGGTCGCCAGTGCGTGAAGCGCTGGCTTTGCTTCAAATCGAAGGCTTGGTTCGGGTTTTGCCCAAACGTGGAACCTTTGTATTTACGCCGGATACAAAAACAGTCACCGACCTATGCGATCACCGTGCAATTTTGGAAGCGGCCTGCATAAAGTTCGCCCTTCAACGCAATCCCGAGACATTGATTGCCAAGCTTAGGCACGAGTTTGAGCAGATGCAGTTTGCTATTAGGAGTGACGACTCCCATGCCTATTCCAAGAGCGATATGCAATTTCACCAAGCCATCATCGAATGTAGTGAAAACAGCTCGATCCTAAAGATTTACCAAACTACAATCGGTCCGCTAATGGCCCTGCGCACGCATTTATTCACCATTATGAAGGCGCAATATAATGACGCAATGGCCCAGCATGCGGCCTTGCTTGACGCCTGTGTAAAAGGGGACGTTGCGCGTGCCCAAGTCATTGCAGCAAAACACATCCAACATCTTGCAGAGCATTATCGTTTGGCCAGCAGCAAGGATACGCCGCCTGGTTTAGCTGTTGTGCGCTGAGAGCTAGGCCAGGTCTGGTTGACGGAGGCGCATTAAGAAAAATGCACCAAATGGTCAAATGAAGTTGACGTAGGGCAATCTCTGGTGTCACCTGTAAGGACAGGTAGAACACTGGGGGATACATGCTGAAATTGGCAACGGCTTATGTGCGTGTGGTTGACGGGTTCAACTACTACGTTGGTCGCGTTGTGATGTATGGAATCTTTGCCCTGATCGGTGTGTTGATGTGGTCGGTAATTGCCAAACAAGCCTTTACCATCCCGCCATATTGGACGCTGGAAGTGGCGCAATATATCCTTGTGGCCTATTATTTACTGGGCGGTGCCTATTCTATTCAGTTGGGTGCGAATGTGCGGATGGATCTGTTTTACAACGAATGGACAACGCACAGAAAGGCTCAGGTCGACGCAATAACAGCGCTGATGTTGATCTTTTATCTTGGCGTTATGTTCTACGGCGGTATCGATTCCACGGCTTATGCGATCAAATACCAAGAGATGAGCCCGTCAATTTGGCGACCGCTGATGTGGCCGATTAAATCCATTATGACGTTTGGTATTTTCATGATGATGCTTCAGGCGATCTCGGAATTGATCAAAGACATTGCCACACTCAACGGAAAGCACATCTGATGTCGCAAGAAATGATCGCTATCTTTATGTTCTCGTCCTTGATGTTGATGCTGATGACGGGCCAGCGGGTGTTCGGGGCCATTGGCGGCATTGCGGCGCTGGCGGCTTTGGCGTTGTGGGGCAATGGCGGTTCGGACATACCGTTTTCCGCTGCGATGAAGGTGATGAAGTGGTATCCGATGCTGACCCTGCCGATGTTCATTTTTATGGGCTATGTGCTGTCAGAAAGCAAAATCGCCGAAGATCTTTACAAGATGTTTCACGTTTGGATGGGGCCGGTGGACGGGGGCCTTGCGATTGGCACGATCCTGTTGATGGTGCTAATTTCGGCCATGAATGGTCTGTCGGTGGCAGGCATGGCTATCGGGGCGACGATTGCTCTGCCCGAACTCCTTAGGCGAGGGTACGATAAACGCATGGTCACGGGGGTGATCCAAGCTGGATCATCGCTGGGCATTCTGGTGCCGCCTTCGGTGGTGTTGGTTCTGTATGCGATGATCGCGCGTCAACCTGTGGGCCAATTGTGGCTGGCGGGGGCCATTCCGGGCCTAATGATGGCCTTGATGTTTGTGATCTATATCTACATCCGTTGCAAAATGAATCCAGCGCTGGGACCGGCGATCCCTGTGGAGGAACGCGAAAGCATCACAAAGGCCGAAAAATACCGGTTGTTGCTGTCCGGCATGCTGCCGTTGGTGATCTTTTTCGCCATGATGATCCCGTTCATAAAGGGCTATACATCGCTGGTTGAAAGCTCGGCCATTGGCGCGATGACAGCCTTTATGGCCGCAGTCCTTAAGGGGCGCATGACCCGCGTGGTGTTCGAGAATTCAGTGCGCAACACTTTGGCGATTTCCTGCATGTTCATGCTGATCGTCGTCGCGGCGCTGGGCTTTGGCGCGGTGTTCGACGGGCTGGGCGCGGTCAAGGCGATCGACGGTTTGTTCCGCGAGCAGATGGGCCTATCACCCTGGACCATCCTGATCTTGATGCAACTGTCGTTCATCATCATGGGCACGTTTTTGGATGACACGGCGATGCTGGTTATTGTGGCGCCATTATATGTGCCGCTGGTCAAGGTGCTTGGCTTTGATCTGATCTGGTACGGGGTGCTTTATACCATCACCACGCAGATCGCCTATATGACGCCGCCTTTTGGCTATAACCTGTTTTTGATGCGGGCCATGGCACCCAAGGAAATCACGATCACCGATATTTACACATCCATCATTCCGTTTGTTTTGGTGATGGTGGCGGCGCTGGCGCTGATCATGATCTTTCCGCAAATCGCCATGTGGCTGCCGCAGTATATTTACGCGAGATAACAATCAGACCTCGGAAAGGGGCACCGTTCTATAAATGAAAACCATTTAGGAGGATACTATGACAACCAGACGTAAGTTTATCACCACCGCAGGGATTGGCGGCGCAGCAGCGCTTGCAGCCCCCTCGCAAATCAAAGCCGCAGCGCCGATCAAGTGGCGCTTGCAAACCTATTCCGGCGCACCACTGGGCGCGCATGTGATCAAACCGCAGATTGAGGCGTTCAATAAAGCCGCCAACGGCGAGATGGAAATCGAGCTGTACTACGCGGATGAGCTGGTCCCAACATCAGAGCTGTTTCGCGCCATGCAAAACGGCACGCTGGACGCGGTGCAGTCAGATGATGCGACGATGGCGTCGCCAGTCGATATCTCCGACTTTGGCGGCTACTTTCCGTTCTCGACACGCTTCTCGCTGGACCTGCCTGTGCTGTTTGACCGCTATGGTTTGAATGAAATCTGGGCCGAAGCCTATGGCGAAGTTGAAAACGTCACATGGCTGGGCGCGGGCGCTTGGGATCCGCTGCACATCTTTACCGTGGACAAGCCGATCCGCTCTCTGGCCGACATGGCTGGCTTGCGGGTGTTCGGGGTGCCAACGGCTGGGCGTTTCATGGCCAAATACGGCCTGATCCCTGTGACGGTGCCATGGGAAGACGTTGAAGTCGCGATGCAAACTGGCGAGTTGGACGGCGTGGCCTGGTGTGGCTTTACCGAGGCCTATGAGGTTGGCTGGGCCGACATTTGTAACTACGGGTTGCTGAACAACGTCACAGGTGCGTGGTGTGGCTCTTATTTTGCCAACTCCGAGAGCTGGGCCAAAGTGCCGGCGCATTTGCAAGAGCTGTTTAAAATCACCATGGATCAGTCGCATTATTACCGCCAAGTTTGGTATTGGGGTGGCGAAGCCGATCTGCGGGTGAATGGCTCCAAACTCGAGCTGACCACCATTCCAGCAGATGAATGGGCCACGGTTGTCAAAGACGCCGAAGGCTTCTGGGACGAGATCGCTTCGCGCAGCCCAAGGGCGGCCAAAGTTGTCGATATCTTTAAGAAATATTCGACCGTTATGGACCAAGCAGGTGTGCCGTACCGCAACGGCTAGCATGGCTTGAATAGCAAAAGGGGCGTGGCTGTGATGGCCGCGCCCCTTTTTATTTGAGATGCATTGCTGTCTGTTTAGGCGGATTGTTCGGCGTCTGGCTTGTAGCCAAAGGACGAGTCCAGCAGGTGTTTTGTATATGGATGTTCGGGCTTCATGGCGCGCATATCTTCAACCGTCAGAACCTCAACGATATCACCGTTTTTCATCACGGCGGTGGCATCACACATATGCGCGACCACGGCTAGATTGTGGCTGACCATCAGATAGGTCAGTTTGTGTTCTTGGCGTAAATCCGCAAGCAAGTTCAACACTTCTGCTTGGACTGAAACGTCCAGCGCAGACGTGGGCTCGTCCAGCAGCAACACACTGGGTTCAGGCGCCAACGCACGCGCAATCGCAACCCGTTGACGTTGCCCGCCGGACAATTGGTGCGGATAACGGAACCGGAATGCTGTTCCGAGGCCCACGTCGTCCAGCAATTTAATGATGCGGTTATCAATGTCTTTGAACCCGTGCAGTGAAAGCGTTTCGCCCAGCACCTGATCCACAGAATGACGCGGATGCAGAGATGCGTAGGGGTCTTGGAACACCATTTGCACGTCCTTGTAAAACGCTTTGGGGCGTTTTTTGCCAAGCTCCAGATCGCCAACAGACATGTTGCCAGACCAAGTGGGCACCAGCCCGACCATGGCGCGCAAAATCGTTGATTTACCGGATCCGCTCTCGCCAACCAGCCCGAAGCTTGCGCCCGACGGCACGTCAAAGGTTGCGCCCTTGACGGCGTCCACACGTTCTTCGTGTTCGCCAAACCAGACGTTCAGATCCTCAATGTGTATCTTGCTCATATTCGGCCACTCACACTTGGGGTTTCACGCCATGTGGCGTCGCGTTGCAACACGTCGAGTCGTGTTTTAGGTTCGTCAATGCGGGGCAAAGACCCGAGCAATCCGCGGGTATAAGGATGCTTGGCTTCATGCAGTTTTCCCGCCTCCAACACCTCGACCACGCGGCCCGCGTACATGATCAACACGCGATCACAGAACGACGACACAAGGTTCAAATCATGCGAGATAAAGATCAGCCCCATGCCGCGCTCGCGCACCAGCCGGTCAATGATCGACATGACTTGGGTTTGCACGGAGACATCCAGCGCCGAAGTTGGTTCATCTGCGATCAGGATTTTAGGCTCCGTCACCAGCATCATGGCAATCATGATACGTTGCCCCATGCCGCCGGACATCTCGTGCGGATAGGATTTCATCACCCGCTCTGGGTCGCGGATTGACACGGCCTCGAGCATTTCAATGGCTTTGGCGTAGGCTGCCTTTTTGCTGGCGCCGGTGTGAAAACGGTAAATCTCCATAATTTGGTTGGCGATGGTCATCACGGGGTTTAGCGAAAATTTCGGGTCTTGCATGACCATCGAGATTTCTTGGCCGCGCACGCCCTGCATTTGCTTTCGCGACATGCTCAACAGGTCTCGCCCGTTCAACTCCATCTTGTCGGCCTCAACGCGGCCAGGTTTGCGGATCAGGCGCAGGATGGCGCGGCCCGTCAGGGATTTCCCTGAACCACTTTCGCCAACAATGCCCAGCCGTTCTTGGCCCAAGGTGAACGAGATCCCGCGCACCGCTTCAAATTCGCCTTGGCGCGTAGGAAAGGTCACGCGCAGGTTTTCAACGTCTAAAAGGTTGCTCATGAGTGGCCTCCTTCTTTGGGGTCCAGTACGTCGCGCAAGCCATCGCCCAGCAGATTAAAGCCCAAGGATACCGTAAAGATCGCCAAGCCCGGCACGGTGGCAACCCACCAGTGATCCAGTATGAACTTGCGCCCTTCCGATATCATCGCGCCCCATTCAGGCGAGGGCGGCTGTGCGCCAAGGCCCAAAAACCCAAGGCCAGCAGCGGCCAGAATAACGCCCGCCATGTCGAGCGTGACGCGCACGATCAACGAGGAAATGCACAGTGGCCAGATGTGTTTGGTGATGATCCGCAGCGCGCCAGCACCTTGCAGCTTGATGGCGGCAATATAGTCCGAGTTGCGGATGGTCAGCGTTTCGGCGCGTGCGATCCGCGCGTAGGGGGGCCATGCGGTCAGCGAAATTGCCAGCACTGCATTTTCGATACCAGCGCCCAAAGCGGCGACAAAGGCCAGCGCCAAAACCAGCCGTGGGAAAGCGAGGAAAATGTCAGTGATCCGCATCAGAACCGCATCGGCAATGCCGCCGGTATAGCCGGCAACCGTGCCGACCAGCAGGCCAACGATCGGCGCAATCAGCGCCACCAGTGCCACAATGTAAAGCGTGATCCGCGAGCCGTATATGACGCGGCTGAGCAGATCACGGCCCAGACTGTCGGTGCCTAGAATATGACCTTCAGCGCCGATGGGTTGCAAGCGTCCAGCAAGGTTTTGCACAAACGGGTCCATCGGGGCCAACAGCGGGGCGAAGGCGGCGATGAACAACAGCAGCAGTAAAATGCCAAGCCCGACCATCGCCATGGTGTTGGATTTCAGGGTCAGCCAGCCGGAGTAGGCAGCGGCATAGCGCGCATGGCGGCGCGACGTCGGGGTATCGGTCAGCAGCCAATCGCGCAGGGTTGGTTTTTGCATATTGGGTTCCATCATTTCGCCCTCGGATCAAAGACGCGGTACAAAAGGTCCGAGAAAATATTCAGCAACACAAAGACCAGACCAACCACTATGGTGCCGCCCAAAACGGCGTTCATATCCGCCGACAACAGGGCTGTGGTGATGTAGGACCCAATGCCCGGCCAGGAGAAGATGATCTCGGTCAGCACGGAGCCCTCCAACAGATTGGCGTAGCTGAGTGCGATCACAGTGACCAATTGCACCAGAATGTTTTTAAACGCATGGCCCCAAATCACGGTGCGTTCCGGCAGACCTTTGACCCGCGCGGTGGTGATATACTCGGCGCTGAGTTGCTCCAGCATGAAGGATCGCGTCATGCGGCTGATATAGGCCAGTGAGTAATAGCCAAGGATGGTGGCGGGCAGTATGATATGGCTCATCGCGTTCCAAAACACATCCCAATTGCGGTCAATAATGGAATCCAGCAGGATCATGCCTGTGACGGTTGGCACGATGTCCTCATAGAAGATATCAACCCGGCCCGGCCCTCCGACCCAGCCAAGGATGCCGTAAAATACCAAAAGCCCCATCAGGCCGAGCCAAAAGATCGGCATGGAATAGCCCACAAGTGCCACGACGCGGGCGATTTGATCAAACCATGAACCTTTGTTCACTGCCGCCAAGACGCCCAGCGGCACGCCCAAAGTGACCCCCATAATGGTGCCCAAAGTGGCCAGTTCTAACGTGGCAGGGAAACGACGAATAAGGTCATCAACGACGGGGCGGGCCGTGAGCAATGAGGTGCCAAAGTCACCGTGCAGAACGTCCCATATGTAATAAAAGAATTGAACGAGGATCGGTTTGTCCAGCCCCAGCGCCGCGTAGGCGTCATCATAGGTGGATTTGGAGGCCTGTTCGCCGACGATCGACAGCACCGGATCAATCGGCATAACACGGCCGATCACAAAGGTGATGAACGCCAGACCCAGCATTGTGATGATGATCGAGCCGAGGGTTTTGAAGGTCAAAATCACAGCGGGCGAGGAAAGGGGCGACCAGCGCCGCCCCCGTCCGTTATTTTCGACAGCCGCCATTTACTTGGTAACTTTCCAGTAAGACACAGCCGTGATCGCGCCACCAAGGTCCAGATTGGCAACACTTGCCGCACGGCCTGTTTGCTCGATTTTCTGATAAAGAACCGCAAAAGGCGAGATGTCGCGGAATTCGCTTTGGATGTCCGCATACATTTGCGCACGCACATCGCGGTCGCCTTCTTCAACGGCGGCCCCAACTTTGGCAGTCAACCCGCCAGTGTCCCAAGCATTGCGCCATGCCAAAAGGCCAGTCGCGCCCGCGTCATCTGTGTTGACGGGGTTATAGGCGAATGTGCCAGCGTTTGTGTGTGGATCAGGATAATCCGGACCCCAAGCGCCCATGTACATATCCAGTTCACGCGCACGGTAACGGCCAAGGATTTGTTTGGCGGTGCCAACGGTGATGTTCAACGTGATGCCAGCCTGTGCAAATGTGTTTTGCAAGGATTGTGCAATTTCGATGCGCTCTTGTGCTTCGCGCACACCAACTTCGATTTCCAAGCCTTCAACACCAGCCGCGGCCAGCAGTTCTTTGGCTTTTTCGACGTTCAGCGTGAATGGGTTTTCGTCAACCGCGCCCAGATATGTGGCGGGCAAGAAGTTTTGGTGGATCACATACTGACCTTTAAGAAAGCTGTTTTGCATGCCTTCATAATCAACCAGATATTTGATTGCTGTGCGCACTTCTGGTTTGGACAGCTCAGGGTGCTTTTGGTTCAGCGAGATGTACATCAGACGACCGCGCAGCGCGCTGTCAACTTCAAGACCATCGGTGCCAGACAGACCCGCAACATCGTCCGGGTTCAGGTTGCGTGCGACATCAATATCGCCGCGTTCCAGCATCAGGCGCTGGGTCGAGCTTTCTTGAACATGGCGCACAACAACGCGTTCCATCGCTGGGGCGCCCAGATAGAAATCAGGATTTGATTTCAAGGTCACGGATTCATTTGGCTTCCAGTTGACCAGTGAATAGGCGCCAGAACCGGCTGTGTTGGTTTTCAGCCAGATATTGCCCATGTCACCGTCCGCTGCGTTGGCCATGGCGACTTCTTTGTCGACGATGCCGCCAATGGTGGATGTCAGGCAGTTCAACACAAAGGATGTCGCGTAACGCTTGTCGGTTGTGATTGACACGGTGTTGCCGTCCGCCTTGATCATCTCGGCCGCGTTTTCAGCGGTAAAGCCAAACTGCGTCAGAATGAACGATGGTGTTTTGTTCAAGATCACAGCGCGTTGCAGCGACCATGCCGCATCTTCGGCGCGCACAGGGTTGCCCGAATGGAACTTGACGCCTTCGCGCATGGTGAAGGTGATGGTTTTGCCGTCCTCAGACACGGCCCAGCTTTCGGCCAGATCAGGGCCATAGCCAGCGGACAGATCAAGCGGGTCGAAATTGACCAGCTTGCCGTAGACGTTGCGGCTCACATCTGAGCCCGCAAACTCAAAGCTCTCGGCAGGGTCAAGCGTGGTGATATCGTCAATCCGGTTGGCGATCACCAGCATGTTGGCAGGCGTTTCCGCCATCACTGGCAGTGCAACCATTGAGGCGGCAAAGCCCATGACCACAGTGGCCATAATGTTTCTAATCGGTTTCATTATTTAGTCCTCTCTCTGATAAAATATCGTTTTTATTTCGCAGTTATATCTGCTCTTTTTACCTCAGGTTTCTTGTTTCCAAGTTTGATCTAAAACCCGCAGCCAATTCTCATGGCACAGTTTTTGCATCAAATTCTCGTCGTATCCATGTGCGCGCATGGCGGTACGCAGATTGTTCAATCCGGCCGCATCACTAATCGCCTTGGGTACCCAAGCGCCGTCAAAATCGGACCCAAGACCAACACGGTCTTCGCCCAGCCGACAGATCAGATGGTCTAGATGTTGCAACGCAACGTCAAGTGGAACATTGGGGTCCATTCTTCCATCAGGCCGCAGAAATCCGCAGGCAAAATTCAGCCCCACCATCCCGTCGCTTTGCGCAATCGCTTCCAGCTGTTTGTCGGTCAGGT
>JAWSVK010000002.1:0-71322 GCA_033851955.1 Marinosulfonomonas sp. | reverse complement strand
ATCTGTATTCTCGGCGCGTCATCGGCTGGGCCGTCAGCAACCGCATGAAGCGGGATCTGGCGATCCGGGCGCTGGACATGGCCGTGGCGTTTCGGCAGCCGCTCGAAGGCTGCATTCACCATACGGATCGCGGGTCGCAATATTGTTCAAACGACTATCAGCGACGCCTTTCCAAACATGGCTTCAAGGTCTCGATGAATGGCAAAGGAAATTGTTATGACAATTCCATGGTCGAGACGTTCTTCAAATCCATCAAGGAAGAGCTGATCTGGCGCAACCGCTGGAACACACGTCGCCAAGCAGAAGGAGCTATCTTTCAGTACATCAACGGGTTCTACAACCCACGCCGCCGCCATTCATCACTCGGCGGCAAAAACCCCTTGGCTTTCGAGCGAAAGGCCGCATAAATGTGTTCAGGGACCGGAACTAAAAGGGACAGGAACAGACCTTGAGGTAGGTAAAGTCTGTCTGCCACAGCTGGTTAATCGCCGTGGTCTTATCTTTGAACTCGTTGGCGGCCTTGATAGGCGCGATCGATTGTAAATCAATTGCGCGAGATGAATGCGGGGCTGGTGATCAGGTCATGTGCCTTCAGCACGCGATACACCGAAGCTTCTGATACAAAATAACTTTCTGTATCCGTGAACGTCACTGCGAGTTCTCGCGGAGACAGCTCTGTTTCCTTCAACGCCAACTTCATAACTTTGCGCCGCACCTCATCAGGAATGCGGTTCCAAACGTGTTTTGGTTTAGGCGATTGGTCCTGCAGCCCAGCTTCGCCACGCTGCAGATACCGATCATACCAACGGTAGAATGTGGTGCGGGGGATGCCGAGCTTGGCCAGTGTCAGGCGTGCCGACAGGTGCGATCCTTCGACCAACCTGATGATCTCCAACTTTTCAGATGCGGGGTATCTCATTCGTGGTCGCCCCCACCGTCGAACATGCTTTTTTGAGCAAGCGGAGTTCCAGCGTTTGTTCGGCCACGACCTCCTTCAGATCGCGGGCTTCTCGGCGCAAGTCTTTCACTTCGTCGGTGTTCGCAGCGCGAGCCGTATCACCAGCGAGCCGACGCCTCCCAGCCTCCATGAAGTCCTTGGACCACTTGTAGTAGATGCCCTGCGAATACCTTCACGGCGGCACAGCTCGGCGATGCTGTCTTCACCGCGCAACCCGTCCAAGACGATCCTGATCTTCTCTTTGGACGAATACTGTTTGCGTGTGGCACGCTTGATGTCTTTGACGATCTTCTCGCCAGGGCTTTTGCGTGTTCAAGTTGCCTGTCTCATTGTCCACTCCTCAGTGGTTACGATGAGCCAAAAACACTCTCTTATCAAATCACCCTATTTGGCCCCATAAGCGCTGACGTCAGGCACGCAATCCATGACAAAATGGGGCGTAGACCCGTATTAATTAGGCCGGTACCATCATACCCTTGTCCTTGGCCAAATCGCGCATCCGCGTCTGAATTTTCTCAAACGCCCTCACTTCGATCTGGCGAATGCGTTCGCGTGATACGTCGTACTGACCGGACAAGGTTTCCAACGTCACCGGTTTGTCCTTCAGGCGGCGCTGTTCCAGAATGTCTTTTTCACGGTCATTTAGAACATCCATTGCCTCGCCCAACAATTCACGGCGCACGTCCAATTCATCTTTGTCAGCATAATCGCCAGCCTGATCGGCATCCTCGTCTTCCAACCAATCCTGCCACTGCATGGTGCCTTCACCGTCTGACCCAACTTGGGCATTCAACGAGGCATCACTGCCCGCCATCCGCCGGTTCATCGAGATCACTTCGGTTTCGGTGACCCCCAGATCAGTGGCAATCCGTTTCACATTTTCAGGGCGCATATCGCCTTCTTCCAACGCGCCAATACGGGATTTGGCTTTGCGCAGGTTAAAAAACAGCTTTTTCTGCGCAGAAGTGGTGCCTAGTTTCACCAAAGACCATGACCGCAGCACAAATTCCTGAATGCTGGCGCGGATCCACCACATGGCATAGGTCGACAGGCGAAACCCCTTTTCAGGATCAAACCGCTTTACGGCCTGCATCAACCCGACATTGGCCTCTGAAATCACTTCGGCTTGCGGCAATCCATAGCCGCGATAGCCCATGGCGATTTTGGCCGCCAATCGCAGGTGTGAGGTGACCAGCTTGTGGGCGGCTTCAGTGTCCTCACGCTCGACCCAGCTTTTGGCCAGCATATATTCTTCTTCAGGCTCCAGCATTGGGAATTTGCGAATGCTCTGAAGGTAATTGTTCAACCCCTGCTCCGGTGACGGTGCGGGTAGTCCTGTGTAATTGCTCATAATAGTGCCCCCCTAATTGTTTTGATGTTTATAGGCTTAACATCAAGATAGGCATGGTTTGCGTGTTTTCAAGGTCCAGATCCACATCTTGGCCATAAATCAGCTTGGTAAAGTTAATATGAACATGCCCGCAGCGGATATCCAGAAATGTGACAGTTTCTCACGCAAGCGTGCTTTTGTGTTTCAGATCTGCAATCAGTTCCTGCATGTCATCCGGCATTGCGGCCTCGAATTGCAGGTTTTTGCCGGAAACTGGATGTATGAACCCCAATGTGGCCGCATGTAGCGCTTGCCTTGAAAATGCGCGGGCCGCCGCCTGCCCCTTTTCGCCGACCGATTTAACCGACAGCTTGCGCCGCCCGCCATAGGTCGGATCTCCAATCAAGCCGTGCCCCGCGTGTGACATATGCACCCGTATCTGGTGCGTGCGGCCGGTTTCCAGCCAACATTCAATCAGCGAGGCCACGACGGGATCACCCAGCGGCTCGATGATGCGCGAACGGGTCACGGCGTGACGGCCACTGCCAAACACCACCGCCTGTTTTTGGCGGTCTGTTTTGTGGCGGGCCAATTGGGTGGTGATGCGCATGATGTTTCCGGCTTCAAAATTCACGCCTTTCACGCCGCGAAGGCGCGGGTCATAGGCATCCGGTGCGCCGTAAACCACAGCCAGATAGCGCCGCTCGACCGTGTGTTTTTCAAACTGCGCCGCCAGACCGTGGTGGGCCACATCCGATTTGGCCACCACCAACAGGCCCGAGGTTTCTTTGTCAATCCGGTGTACAATACCCGGACGCGCCACGCCGCCCACGCCCGACAGGCTGTCGCCGCAGTAATGCATCAACGCGTTGACCAATGTACCTGATGGCGTGCCGGGGGCCGGATGCACCACCATGCCCACAGGCTTGTTGATGACGATCAGATCATCGTCCTCATAGACCACGACCAGCGGTATGTCTTCGGCCTCGATGTGGCTTTCGCTGGCGACGGGCACGGTGATGCCGACGACGTCACCCGGTGCGATTTTGGCTTTTTGGTTCACTTCAACCACACCATTCAGTGTCACCTGCCCGGCCGCAATCAATTTGGCCAGTCGGGAACGGCTTAGGTTCGCCTCCTCTGGCACATCCTTTGATAACCCTTTATCAAGGCGGGTGAATGGATGGTTGTCTGAGATGACAACGGATATTGAGGATGTTTCAGCCATGAAAGACGCTCCGATGCAGCCGATTGAGCCAGCCAACCTGAAGTTTTTACGCAGATTGGTTACAGCACTAACCGGCACGATGATTGTGGGCGTTGTAGTGATCATTGGCCTGCTTGTCATGCGGATTAACGCCAAACCCGCCACGCAATTGCATCCAGAGGGCATAACCCTGCCAGCCGGACATAACGCCAGTGGTTATTTTGTTGGGGATGGATGGTATGCTGTGGTAACAACTGGCAATGACATACTGATTTACGACTTAGAAACTGGGAATTTACGACAAACAATTGCAATTGAATAAATCAATGCAGCACTGATACCAACAACAGGGACATCGTTATGATTACACAATTTAAAACGCTTTACACTTCCTTTGAGGGGCGCATTTCACGCAAAAGCTTTTGGCTGGGCTTGCTCGGGATCATCATCGCATCGTTTATAGGGATATTTGTGCTGGGGATGTTCTTCTGGCTGGTCGGCAGCACGTTGGTTTATGTGTCCATGGCCATGTCGCTCATATTGCTGGTGCCAATGGCGGCGGTGGCCGTAAAGCGGCTGCATGATAACGATAAACCGGCGATGCCGTGGCTGCTGATTTTCTTTGGCCCCGGGATTATTTCCAATATGATGCATAGTTTTGGCATCGATTACAGCGTTGTGACGCTGGGCGGTGAACAAGTGCTGTACCCAGGCAAATTTGCCATGTTCATCGGCCTGATCGGGCTGGTGACCTCGCTTTGGGCTCTTTATGAGCTTGGCATCCGTAAGGGCAGCGCTGGCGAAAACAACTATGGGCCCGCCCCACTTGCAGTTGACTAAAATTACCTACGTCTGACCAGCACGCCGCCATGCCCACAGGCCTAATAGCCTGTGACACCACTAGTCGCGTTTTTTGCCCATTGGCTTGCTGGTCTTTTTCTTCGCCGCTGGTTTGGCGAATTTACCTTTTCCGGTGGCCTTGTGACGTGGCTTCTTGGTGCCGCGGTCATCCGCCCCTAGGTTCTTGGGCTTTGGCTTGCCGCCCTTGCGGCTGGGCATCGCATCCGCTTCGCCGCCGAATTTTGGTTTAAAATCAGACTTGGGGGCTTCCTTGTGGCGCGGCTTGGAATCATACTTGGTCGAGGCCTTTGGCTTGTCGCCCGCAGGTTTCCCAGCAGGTTTACCACCGTCTTTGTCCCACTTGGATTTGCCTTTGTAAGGTGTGCGTGGGGCGTCGCTTTCGTCATTATCCCACTTCTTTTTGCCTTTATAAGCAGGTTTACCGCCATCACGACTGTCACGACTGTCATTGTCCCACTGCTTCTTACCTTGGTATCCGGGCTTGTCGCCATCACGCGCAGGTTTGCCAGCATAGGCTGGTTTGGCACCATCGCGGTCATTGGGTTCCCATTTCTTCTTGCCTTTGTAGGCAGGCTTGCCAGCGTCACCACCTTCACGGCGTTGATAAGGACGCTTTGCGCCGGATGGTTTGCCACGCGGCTGTGGCGGCAAATTTGGAGCAGCATCCAGCACGGTAACCTTGATGCCTTCTTCCAGTTCGGCTTTGCCACCAAGTGCCTTCATAAAGGCATTGGAAATCTGCGCATTCAACTGCACGAAAGTCTCGGTTTGCTGCATGCGGATCGCGCCAATGTCACGCTTGGTGATGTCGCCAGCGCGGCACATCATCGGCAATAACCAACGTGGTTCAGCATTTTGATCGCGGCCAATAGTCAGCGAAATCCAGGTGCTTTCAGCGAATTCATCACGGGACGCTTTCACGTCAGGACCCGTCACCGAAACGGTCTGCAACTCTTCTGGGGCCGAGCGCAGGCTGCGGTATTGTGTGATATAGGCCGATGCAATTTGCTCAGGCGTGTATTTTTCCAAGAACCGCGCCACGAATTCAGCGTCTGGCGCGTCGCCAACCTCAAAGCCGTCGATCAGGCGCTCATTGTCGCGCTCTTGCACCATTTTGGCGGTGGGCGGCGTGTCCCACTTGGCCGTCACGGCGGCCCAGCCCAACAGGCGTTCCGCTTTTTTGCGCTGGCTCATGGGTACGATCAGTGCCGAAACTCCTTTGGAGCCTGCACGACCTGTACGGCCGGAACGGTGCAACAAAGCCTCTTTGTTTTGGGGCAAATCGGCGTGGATCACCAGATCCAGACCCGGCAAATCGATCCCGCGTGCGGCAACGTCGGTGGCAATACAGACCTTGGCCCGACCATCGCGCATGGATTGCAGCGCATGGGTGCGCTCGTTCTGGCTCAGCTCGCCCGACAGGGCCACAACCGACATGCCGCGGTTGTTGAATTTCGATGTCATGTGGTTCACGGCGGCCCGCGTGCCACAGAACACAAGCGCATTTTGCGCCTCATAATAGCGCAGCAGGTTGATGATGGCGTTTTCTTTGTCGGCGGGCTTCACCACCAAGGCACGATACTCAATATCGCTGTGTTGTTTGGTTTCACTTTTGGTTTCAATCCGAACCGCATCACGCTGATAGGTTTTGGCGAGCAATGCAATCGGGCGCGACACCGTGGCCGAGAACAGCAATGTGCGGCGCTCTTCGGGGGCGGCTTTCAGAATGAATTCCAGATCATCGCGGAAACCGAGATCAAGCATCTCGTCAGCCTCATCCAACACAGCCACACGCAGCTCGGACAGATCCAACGCGCCACGAGTGATGTGGTCGCGCAAACGGCCAGGCGTACCAACCACGATGTGCACACCGCGATCCAGCGTGCGACGTTCAGTGCGCGCATCCATGCCACCAACACAAGACCCAAAGCGTGCGCCGGTTTCGGCGAACAGCCATTCCAGCTCACGCATCACCTGCAACGCCAATTCGCGTGTCGGCGCAATGATAAGCGCCAAGGGGGCGCCCGCGCGCGCAAAACTCTCGGCCTCTTCCATGATGGTCGGGGCCATACCAATGCCAAAGGCCACGGTTTTACCCGATCCGGTCTGTGCCGACACCAGCGCATCTTTGCCCAGCAAGTCAGGGTTCGCCATCGCTTCTTGAACGGGGGTGAGCTTTTCATATCCCTTGCGTGTTAAGGCACGGGAGAGCGGGGTCATCAGATCAGATACTTCAGTCACGGTTTTTTCTTTCGGAACAAGGGCGGCGGATGCGCAAGGGTGCCCAGTATGGGGTTGTTACACCAAAGGCAACCTTTAGTCATGTTTTGTGGTGAATAAGGGCGTAGATTCTCGCGCATCTTGGCCTGATTTGGATTTTTCTGGATTTACAGTGGTATTCTATACGGGCAAGTTAGCCCCAGATGCCTAGGAATGTTGTCTCAAGGCCCATGTTCGCAAGTATTACTGCGAAGGTCGGCCAAGGGGGCGAGTTGTATTAAACCCCGCAATGTCCACTCCCATATCTGACGCGGATGCGTCCGTCGGCACACCGAACGGATTGCAGCCCTTCCCTACAAAGCAAGTATTCGCTGTGGGCGACAGGTTTCGCAGGCAAACTTAGGCTATTAGATTATTCTCAAAAGAACGTGCAACTTGCCGCCCTAAGTCTAAACAATGCCAAACTGGGCGGGCTCTAGGGCCATAGGCTGCCAGCCCTGCTGCCCCCAAAGCAAGTTCCGGCAAGGCCCGAAATATGGTTGTACGGTGTATCGGGCTGAGCGCAGACAGGCCCATCGGGCCGGGATAGAAGCTTTCAGATTGGGCATTTTCGGCAAAGATGATTTGATGTTGTGCAAACATCAAGTGCAAATAGGTGACCTGTTGCACCCCATTTGCGATCCGAAACCCGGGCCCACCTGATCTGGCCAAATGGATAGCGCGCACCAGATGGTCGCCTTTTCCAGCCCGTCCAAGGACCATCCCATGCTGTCGTGATACCAACATGTCGCGGGTATTTCCCAGCGCCCCCCGCGATATAAGGATCGGCCGGGTTTTAGGCTGCGCCTTCAATTTCGAGCTGGATATTTGGGTTTGACCGCACCAAAGCACTGGCTGTGCCCCATTGTCGGCGGTTGTGACAAGATCTCCCGCGCGCAAGGATTCCAGCGCGCGATCACCACTAGGGGTTCGAATTAAGGTGCCTGTTGTGAAACACGGCACACCCATCGAGATCAATGCGGATGGGGTGACGCTTGCAGGCGCTACGCCATTTAAAGTGATGCTTTCACCATTTGGGAACGTCAGAACAGCATTGCCGGAGCCGTCGTCAGAAACGACAACATCAGACGTGTTGACCGGAGCACCACTGCCATCGGTTAAAGCTGAGACATCCAACTGATCATTGGTGAACCCATTGGCATCGCTGTCACCCATATCGAAATCAGTGATTGTGTCATTGCCGGACCCGTCCCCATAAACGAACACGTCATCACCCGCGCCACCAGAAAGCGTATCGTCGTCCGCGCCACCTAATAGAATATCGGCACCATCATCACCGTAAACAAGGTCAACCCCAGACCCGCCCGACAGAATATCATCACCTGCGTCACCATAAATCTGGTCGTCACCGGCTCCGCCGTCCGCAACATCATCACCCGCCCCGACATACAGTTGATCCGCACCGGAACCACCGGTCACCGTGTCTGCACCTCCTAGTGTATAGGTTAGCAAGTCCTGACTGGAGGCAGAAGCGTCGATGGTATCGTCATATTCAGTCGAGATAATCTCCTCGATCTGATTGAAGACACCGCTGGTCGATGTCCCTATGAAATCATAAGTGCCGCTTTCATAGCCAGAAAACGTAACCGAAACCCCAAGTGTCGTTGCGTAGTTACCGAACCCTAAGATGTCCCAATCAATCCCACCCTCTCCGCCGCTAAGATTGACGGTTTCATGGTTGTCAGTCACCCAGATACTGTCAGACCCATCGCCGCCATCGATGTTGTCAGTGCCTAGCCCGCCTGACAGCCAGTCATCGCCGATGCCGCCATATATCTGGTCGTCGCCCGCCCCGCCAATAATCGTGTCATTGCCGCCTTCGCCGTAAATAGTGTTGTTACCTGAGCCTGTGCTCCAAGACCCGATTACATCATTTCCTGTCCCGCCATATATAACGTCGCTGCCATCGCCGAAAATAATCGTGTCATTCCCGCCACCTGCGGAAATTGTATCGTCGCCCGATGGATTATAGATATTGCCATCGGTGTCGTAGATCAGTTCACCATCGGCGGTGCCGATGATAGCATCATTGCCTGTTGTGCCATAAATGGCATCGGTAAATGATGTCAGATCGCCGGTCTCTCCGGTCGGAAACCCGGATGCGTCATCGGGAACAAAATAGTAATTTCCGCCGACATCGTAAAAAGTCCCCGCTGTGTCGCCGACAGTTGTGGGGTAGTTGACCACACCCGTTCCAAGCGGATTATACAAGTCAGTGTCAAAGGACGCCGTCGTACTTCCACCAGAGATGTCATCTCCCAAAGAAGGGCCAACGGCGCCTATATCGAGAACAATCTTGTATCCGACGATTGTTGCCATGATTTTCCCAAACGTGATAAATCTCGCATTTGTCTTATAATCAATGGGTTAAGATAGTGTGCTTTTAGAGGCGATCAATACGGCCTGAAAGTTGATGTCGCGATAAGCGAAATGGAAAAGCAATTAGACGTTTCGGGAATATCTGAAACGAATGATTGATTTGGGGGAGCTGAACCGCAGACACAACGGCCACCATCAACGACCAGTCTGATCTGACTCACATGCGTGCAGATTCTGCACGCTCAAAATGGGTTCAAATCTACCGAAGTTCGTTTGGACGCTAACCGAATAAACATTTTGTCGGCGTTGAAGGTGGCAAAGAGCCGTTCGTGGAGCGTTACAACGCACAAAACTGCCGTGATCTGGCCATCTACCCTATGGCATTACAAAAAACCTAAAAAGGTTCCAAGGTTTCAAAGAGAAGGATGGTACCAGCGACCCGAATTGAACGGGTGACCTCTTGATCCACAATCAAGCGCTCTAACCAACTGAGCTACGCCGGCACACAGGTGCCCAATTAGCGACCCCTTAGGGGCAATGCAAGGGCCAGATGCATCATTTTTGTCAAAGATTGATTTGCCACGCTTGTTCGACCAAATCCTGCCCGAAATTGTGCACGGGGGTGGCGCTGAGCATCGTAAAGCCGTTTTTGCGGTACAGCGCGCAGGCGGCTTCGTGGCTTTCATGGGTCCAAAGCACCATGCGTTGATAGCCCGTGTCGCAGGCAAAGCCGATGCAAGTTTCTAACATGCGCTGCCCCAGTCCCAGCCCGCGGGCCGTCGGTTCAAGGTGAAACAGGCGCAATTTTGCAGTCTGATCATCAATCCGCACACAAAAAATACTACCCAAAACTTGGTCACCCCTTGCGGCGATCCATGCGCGTTCTTTGCGGGGGTGGTGATTGCGCCAAAACTCCAGCAGGATATCGGTGACCAGCAGCTCAAAGCTCTGATCAAACCCGCATTCCTTGGCATAAAGCACCCCGTGACGCGAGGCGAGATGGCCCAAGTCGCCGATCTGGATGTCACGCAGCTCCACCGGCAGCGACGGAGGCTTTTCTGGGGAAAGGCAGCTCTGAATGGTCTCCATCGCTGCAAACAGTTTTTCGCGCTCTACTGTATCGAGCGTGGCCAACCGTTCTTTCGCGCCTTTGCGTGAGCGCTCGATCAGCTGTGCCATCAGCCCTGCCCCCGCCTTTGTCAGGCTAAGGTCGCTGCGCCTGCGATCCTCTTTGGATGGCTGGCGTTTGAGCAGCCCTTGTTTGGTGAAGCCCGCCAAGACGCGGCTGAGATAGCCCTCGTCCAGCGATAAATGCTGGGCGATCTGACTCGCATTCGTTTTGCCATCATGGATTTCATAGAGGATGCGCCCCTGCGACAAGCTCATGCCGCTGTCCAAATAGCTGCGGTCCAACAGGCCGATTTGGCGGGTGTAGAAACGGTTAAAAGCGCGCAGGGTGTCGGCGGACTCGAACATGGCAGTCTCCTTGTTGGGTCAACCCTTGTAGATAATACTTGCCAAAGTCAAGTAATGATCCGCTTGCAGTGCCGCCCGCCCCGCTGTAGCAAACCTGCGAGTAACCGGAGAGAACACATGGGCATTAATTCAGAGAGCGACGTCGCGGCGAACATCCAAATCGGCCCCACCACCGAGGGTATGGTGCGCATTTATATTGAAGGCGAAGGTATCGATCTGCCGATGGATTTCTCACCGGAAGAAGCCCATGAGATCGCCGAAGAGCTGATGGCCGCGGCCAAGGCCATCACGGCTGGAAAATAGCTGCCACATCCGGATCGCGCAGCCGATGCAACCGATCCGCTGCGTGACGAGCAAATTTGCGCGTTAAGGCGCTGCGCCGTGCGCCGGCCATTTTGGAACCACGCCCCATGCGAATGACTTCGGCGTCGAACCCATCCGCAATGATCAACCCGCTGTCGAGCGGCAATAGGTCCGTGTCAAAGCCCGCATCCACGGCCCAAAAATACCGATCGCACCACTCCAGATAGCCCTGCCATTTTTGATCGGCTTGAAAATCGGCACGCGAAGATTTGCATTCCACCACCCAGATTTCGCCCTTTGGCCCCAGCCCCATAACGTCGACCCGCAAACCACGGGTCGGCACCAGTTCCTCAACACAGGCAAAACCAAGGTCGCGCAAGTGGCGGCAAGTGCCGCGGGCCAGTAGTTGGCCGGGGGTCAGTTGATTTTGCATCCAAATAGCATGAACAATAGGTGAACATTTTGCAAGTCCGCTGCGCTGTACCGCCTAAAAAACCTACGTTTTTTGTAGAAGGTCTGCATGACGCTGAATCCATCGAGCAAAATAATGTTGACATGAAACCCAAAGGTATCATATTAAAAGGGTACCAAATGGTTTCACAAGGAGATAGCAATGCCCATACGCCCCGCCCTACTCAACCTGTTCTTGCTGGCCGTAATTTCGCAGCCAACTCAGGCCGCCGAACCAGCCGGAATCACTTTGATCCCGCCTGCATCCGTAGACTGGGTTGAAACACCCGAAGGCGTCGCCTTTGCCGCCTTTGAGGGCGACCGTTTCACTCAGCCCTACCAAGCCATGGTGCGCTTGCCCGCTGGCATCGTAAGCCCGTTGCACATTAAGTCGGCCAATATGTTTGGCGTGATGCTTCAGGGCGAAATGACTCACACTGAGGCTGGCCAAGACATCGCAACAGCGCAGCGCATTGGCGTAGGCGCCTTTTACAAAATCCCCAAAGGTTTAGCGCATATCAGCGCTTGCGTTTCAGAAGTGCCCTGCATCGCATATCTCTATCAGGATGGTGCGTTTGATTTTGCACCGGTGACCCAATGAACGCCATCGCCCAACACAGCTTTCGCGCTTTGGCCGATCCAACACGGCGCGCCATTCTGCAAATGCTGCGGGACCAAGACATGAGCATCGCGCAGGTGTCAGACAATTTTGACATGACGCGCGCAGCTGTGAAAAAGCATCTGACTGTGTTGTCAGATGGCGGCCTGATCGAAGTTCACAGCGTCGGACGGACCCGCATTAACAAGATTAACCCACAGGGGCTGGCGCCCGTTCTGGATTGGCTCAGCTTCTTTGATGCCTTCTGGGGTGACCGCCTGTCTGCTCTCAAAACCGCTATTGAAACTGACATTAAAAAGGACGTGAACAATGACTGATGCCATCTTGCGAAAATCCATCTACCTAAAGGCCACCAAAGAGCAGGTCTGGGCCTATTTGACCGACCCTGACAAGCTGGCCATATGGTTTCACAGACCAAAAACGCCGCTGATTGATGGTGAAGACTATGCCATGTACGGCACCGATAGCGGCGACAAATTGATGTGGGGCAAGGTGTTGAAATCTAATCCCTTTGACGCGCTGGACTATACATTCACCATTGGCCCAATGGGCGATGCGGTCAGCACGGTTAAATGGACGCTGCAAGACGTGGCCGGCGGCACACGCCTGTCGCTGGAACACAGCGGCCTACCCCAAGGCGCCGAAGCATTTGGCCTAATACTGGCGCTGGACAAGGGCTGGGAAGATCACATGGCGCGGATGCGCAAGGATCTGCATGGCGACGACTAAAACCCAGCGGCGGCGAATTTGAAACGGGACAAAACCACCGGATCATTCTTTGCCCCCCTTGTCGGACCCCGCCGTGCACCCTATATTGGTCAGCGGCGGGTTCTGCCTTTCTCGTAAACATGGGGTTCAATTCCAGTGGCCTTACTCAACCGAAAGGGAGCTGGCTCTGTTTGGGCTCTGGTCCACTTACCTGGCACCCACCTGTACATACAGGTTCTCGGGAATTTACGCACCTCTACGGCTCGTGTGGGCCCGCCACTTTTGCCCCCGTTATGATGGACGCCCGTTTTCGCGGCTATTCTCGGCCTAATCTGGCTGCCTGTTTCGCGTAAGCGCCGCAAACAGCCGCCCATCCGTGACCGCAAACCCCACGATGATGATGCCAAAGCCGATGTAGGCCTCGGCCCCAATTCTTTCATCCAAAAACAGCGCGCCCAACCCGATTGAAAAGGGCGGGATCAGCAAGGTCACCAGCATCAAATTGGCCGCCCCTGCCCGCACCAAAATGGCGAAATACAATACATACGCCAGTGCCGTGGACAGCGCCGCCACCCCAAACAAGGCCGCCCAAACGCTGAGGGACAACGAGGTCTCGGGAGGACCATCGATGAGCAAAACAATAGGGATCATCAATATGGTGCTGCCAATCAACATTCCAAGCGCATTCATCAGTGGCGGTTGGCCTGACAACATTGTTTTTCCCCAAACGCTTGCAAAGGCATAAGAAAGCGCCGCCCCCAGAATGGCAAGCTGCGCCAGATTGCTCAGATTGAAACCCGTCAGAGCCTTTGCCCCCATCACAACAGCCACCCCAACAAGGCCGAGCAACGCCCCGACAATTTTCTTGGCCGTGAGTGGTTCATCAACCAGCAACACCCCTGCAACCACCGCGCCAAACATTGCCGTTGTGCCGTTCAAAATAGACGCCAACCCGCTTTCGATTTGGGTTTGCCCCCACAGGATTAGTGAAAACGGGATCGCGTTGTTCAGCGCCCCCATGACCAAATATCCGCGCCAGATGCGCCAAGAACGTGGTATCGCAATGCCCTTTAACCAGACGATCACGGCCAATATCGGCACCGCCCAAAACACACGATGGAGCGTGATGGTCAGCGGTTCCACCTCTCGCAGCGCGATTTCACCGAAAAAGAACGACCCACCCCAGACGGCCGCGAGCGTCAGTAACAAGACCAGCGTCATAAGATTCATCGCCGAGGCAGAAGTGCTTTTCATATCTGTCGCTCCTGTGGGTTATCTTCAGGGCGTCATAAAACCATCGTTACATAAACAAACGACCCGTTTCTTGCTCATTCCAGCGCAACTGTGAAACTATCATGGAATTGGTATGTGAAAGGGTCCTAATGATGCACACGGCGATGGTTCTCAACTGGAATGGCAATCGGTTGGCACTCCAGCATCAGCGCATCACGCTTGCCGCTTTCGGGTTCGTCGTCATTTCCATCAATCCTCATGATTACGATGGCGCATCGCACGCCGGCAAACACGATGCCATTGAAAGTAAACAACTTGCACGCCGCCAGCCAGCCCGTGTTGGAAATGCTGACCAATGCCACAGGTTGGCGACATCGAAATACACCAAGGCAGTCACTAAAATGCCTGACAAAGCGAGCCCGGACAGGACATTTCGAATATAGAGACTGATGAGTTTAGGCCAAGGATCCAATTCCAGTTTCTGAAACAGACAGCTTTCGAACAGAAAATTA
This sequence comes from Marinosulfonomonas sp., assembly GCA_033851955.1. GTDB lineage: Bacteria > Pseudomonadota > Alphaproteobacteria > Rhodobacterales > Rhodobacteraceae > Profundibacter. The sequence goes on along the minus strand of JAWSVK010000002.1, from coordinate 57,066 downwards.
CCATGCCGAGGGGTTCGGTGGTTTGAATGGAAGGCCAAAGTGGCAGGCGCCCTAAAGAATGCCGCCTAAAACGCCTCGGGCTTGGCCTCGCGGGCCATGTGGTCCAGCACTGCGTTCACGAATTTAGGCTCGCGCCCGTCGGGGAAAAATGCCTTGGCGACATCAACATATTCGTTGATCACCACCTTGGGCGGCGTGGTGCTGTGGGTCAGTTCGGCCCCGGCTGCGCGAAACAAGGCGCGCAGGGTTGGGTCAATGCGGTTAAGCGCCCATTTGGCCACCAGCGCCCGGTCGGTCATTTGGTCAATCGGGGCCTGATACTCGACCGCATTTTCCAAAAGACTGCGAAACAGATCGACATTGCCCTCGGCCATTTCGTCGCCCTCATAGACCGCGCCAAAGCGGTGGTCCTCAAACTGAGTGCACACGTTGTCGATGGTGTGATCGGAGTGTTCCATTTGAAACAGGGCCTGCACCGCGAAAAGGCGGGAGGCTGATTTCATTTGGCGTCTGTCTTTGGTCATGCTGTATCTGGTCCGTTTTCTGTCAGGCTTGCTGTGTGGCTTTCTGTGCTGCCTGCCATCAAAAAGTCGCTTGATGCGGGCTTAAAGCCAATACCTTTGGTTTCACGGCCCCATTTGCGCGACAACGCCACCAGATGCAAGGCCGCATTCGCCGCCGCCCCGCCATAATTGCGATCTTTGACATTGGCGCGGGTTTTGGCCTGTTTCAGATTGCGCACTGTCAGAATGCCGTTGCCAATGCAAACCCCGTTCAGGCCCATCTGGCTGATAGCGCGGTAGCAGGTGTTGCCGACAGCTTTGTGATTGCCGGTCTGGCCACGCACGATGCAGCCCAATGCGACATAGCCGTCAAAGTTGCTCATCCGCTCGGCAATCGCAATTGCGGTCGATATTTCCAAGGCGCCAGGCACTTCGATACTGTCAAATTCAACGCCGGCCTGTTTCAAGATGGCCGTGGCCCCTTTTAACAATTCATCGGTGACGTCCTTGTGATAGGGAGCCGTGACGATCAGCAGTTTGACAGGTTTTTCAAAGCTGGGTGGTGCGAGCAAATCGGGGGTGGTTTCGGCGGCCATCAAGGCATCTCCTTGTCGGGGTTTCTTGGTTTAATAACTGGGGTGAGACATTGCGTTTTCAACCCGTTCAGGTGCCAAAATAGCTTTGGGCGCTGACATATCCCGCCAATCGCCCCGCGGCGCACCATTCACGTTCAAGCGTTGTGTCGCCAATTGCCACCACCGTATCGGTGGGCAATTTTCCAGGTTCCAGTGCAGTCAAAAGAAGACTGCGAGCCTGCCCCCATGTCTGGGTCATATCGGGGGCCATGATCACCGTGTCCAGTGCAATGTCAGAGCGTGCGGCGGCCGCGATCATTTCCTCCGGCGTCAGCGGTGCGTTCACCGCCACCAGCTTGCCAGTGCGTTGCAGAGCGGCCAGTTTTTCAACCCGATCTGCGGGCAGCTTGGCGTTGCCTTTGAGCAACCGCAGAGCGTTGGACGAGAACAAAAACGCCACCACGTCATGGCCGCTTGTGGCGCGGATCGAGGCGTAGGATTTGTAATCGAGGCCCAGCTCGCCGGCCCGTTTCACCCGCCTGCGGATCACTTCGATGGGCAGGTTCGGCAGCAATTGTGACCGCGCCTTGGTCCAACAAAGTTTGCGAAACCGGACCCCCGTGGCCATGCTGGGCCCGTTGTTATGGCCCAATTTGCTGTCGGCCTTGCGTGTGCTTGTGGTCATTTCCTTGCTCCTTACCCCTATTTTTCTAGCTCTTTGGCCATTTCCGCACAAGAGCACAGCTGATTTTAACGAATATGTATCAAACCTGACGAAACGTCACATTTTCGCCCAACCTTATTGCGATTATACCTACAACCACGTGACAAAGTGGGTACTATGTTTGAAACGTCCCGAACGGGAAACCAGTGAAAAGTTGAACTAAATGGGCTACGCAGCGGGCTTGAACCGTAAATTTCTATTCCTGCAGGGGCCGCATGGGCCTTTTTTCAACCGGCTTGGCAAAATGCTGCGCGCGGCAGGGGCAGATGTTTGGCGAGTTGGGTTTAACGCGGGTGATCGTGCCTTTTGGTTCCACACGGACAGCTACATTTCCTATGAAGACCCCCAAGAAAACTGGCCCGAGCGGTTTGACGCCATCGTGGCCGAGAAATCCATCACGGATCTGGTTCTATACGGTGACACACGTTACATCCATGCTGAGGCCGCCAAACGTGCCAAGTCGGCGGGCATTACGGTGCATGTCTTTGAAGAAGGCTATTTGCGGCCTTTTTGGGCGACCTACGAGCGGGATGGCAGCAACGGGCATTCGCGCTTGATGCAAATGGATGTCGCATCCATGCGCAAAACACTGGCCAGCACCGAATTGCTCACCCCCGAGGCCCCCAGCCATTGGGGCGACATGCGTCACCATGTATTTTATGGCGCGCTTTACCATTGGTTTGTGATGTTCAGGAACGGCGCTTATCGCAATTTCAAAGCGCACCGAAAACTGTCTGTTACCGCCGAATTCAGGTTGTATTTGCGTCGCTTGCTGTTGATGCCGTCCCATTGGTTAAGCCGTGGCATTTCAACCATGCGGATCAAACGCGGCGGCTATCCTTATCATTTGGCATTGTTGCAGTTGGAGCATGACAGCAGCTTTCAGGCCCACAGCCCGTTCGACAAAATGTCCGACTTTATTGATACCGTAGTTGAGGGGTTTTCCAAGGGCGCCCCAACTCATCACCATCTTGTTTTCAAAGCGCATCCGTTGGAAACCGGCCGCGCCAGTCTGCGCAAAGTCGTGGCCGAGATCGCCCGCGAATACGGGGTCGAAAAACGGGTGCATTATGTGCTTGGCGGCAAGCTGTCGCAATTGTTGGACCACACCCGCAGCGCGGTGACGGTGAATTCAACGGCTGGCCAACAGGCCCTGCAACGCGGGATTCCGCTTAAGGTGTTTGGCGATGCGGTGTTTGCCAAGCCTGAGTTCGTCTCCGGCCAACCCTTACCTGAGTTTTTCCAAAACCCCAGCCGTTCGGATATGCCCGCCTACAAGGTATATCGTCAATATTTGCTTGAAACATCTCAGATTGCCGGCGGGTTTTATTCTGCCCGTGGGCGAGACCAATTGATGCGTTTGGTGGTTGATATGGTGCTGGCCCCCCAAGACCCCTATGAGGCGTTGGAAACCGGAAACGCGGCACCACGGCAACAGTTTAGGGTTGTAAACTAGGGCTGGAAATCAAAACCCTAGCCTTTTGTGCAGGATTCCCGTAGTTTACCAAAAAAGACCAATAAAAAAACTGACGCATACCGAGGCAGTGTTACATATAAAAAGGAGACCCGGCAGTGAAATTCACGGGTTCGAAATGGGCTAATGCAGTGGCCCTTACAGCAGCACTCGCTGTTGTTTCATCTTGCGGCTTGCCACGTTCAGGCCCCAGCAAACGCGAAATCTTTGCAGGGTCCGTCCTGAAAGAAGGCGACGCTTTCGTCATTTCCGTCAACGATCACGTGACGCGCACCACGGCCGTCGTGCCAGCGCTTGGTTTTTCCAAATCGTTCAAAAACGCAGGCTTGGTTGGTTCGGACACCATTCGGGCGGGCGACACGTTGGGTCTGACCATTTGGGAAAATGTTTCTGATCCATTGCTGGGTGCGCCTGGCACCAGCGCCACACCGCTTGAAGAAGTTCAAGTCGATGGATCGGGCTTTATTTTTATACCCTATGCTGGTCGCATCCGCGCTGCGGGCAATTCGCCCGAGGCCTTGCGTCGGGTCATCACTGCTAAGCTTGATAAACAAACCCCTGACCCGCAAGTACTCGTAACTCGCCTTGCCGGTGACGGCGCTACGGTTTCGGTCGTTGGCGGCGTTGGCGGCCAAGGTATTTTTGCGATTGAGCGCCCGACCCGCACCCTAAGTGCGATGCTGGCCCGCGCAGGCGGCATTGCTGTCGAGCCTGAAATTGCCCAAATCACCGTTATTCGCGGCAAACATCGTGGCCAGATTTGGTTCCAAGATCTGTATAAGAACCCTGGACTGGACATCGCCTTGCGTGGTGGTGACCGGATTTTGGTCGAAGAAGACACCCGCGCCTTTACCGCGATGGGCGCGACTGGCGCGCAAAACCGCGTACCTTTCACGTCGCAGACCCTCTCTGCCATTGAGGCGATTGCACAGGTCGGTGGTCTAAGTTCGAACTTGGCTGATCCAACCGGCGTGTTTGTGTTCCGCAACGAGCCCGAAGAAATCGCCAATGCCGTCTTGGTGCGCGATGATCTAAGGGGCGCGCAGCGGATGGTTTATGTGCTGGACCTGACAGAACCCAACGGCATGTTCCAAGCCCGCGATTTTGTCGTGCGCGATGGCGATACGGTTTACGTAACCGAAGCGCCGTTCGTACAGTGGAGCAAAACATTGTCCGCGATCACCGGCTCGCTGAACACTGTTGATACGTTGAACACACTGGCCGGCAACTAAGGTTCCATGCCAAGTTCAAGCAATACACAAGCCGCCGACGGGTCAAACCGTCGGCGGCTTTTTGCATCCCCTCCAGACCATTTGAGCCATCCCCGCATCCGGCGTATTTTACAGCTTTCAGGCTATGATCTCGACCACAGCAAACCTGTAGGTGATGAAATGATCGGCATTTGGGGCCAAAGCTCTACCCCTTCAGATGACGAGGCCCTACCAGGTGCCGCAACCTTGCGGATAGAGCAGGCTTTTTTGGGAGCGCTCGGTGTTGATGAACTGGACGGGGTAGATAATGACGGCCCTCTTGGGTTGTTTTTGGATCAAAACGGCGTGCATTTCGACCCTGCAACAGTGTGTGACCTAGAGGACTTACTGGCAACCGCCCCCTTGGATGACACCGCCCTACTGAACCGTGCCCGCACCGCAGTTGAGCGCCTAAAGAGCATCGGGCTGTCAAAATATAACGGCTACGATCCTGACCTGCCCCTGCCCGCCCCCGGCTACGTGCTCGTGGTTGACCAACCCAAGGGCAGCGCCTCTGTCGTCGCCTCCAATGCCAACACCGCCATGTTCAAAGAAATGCTGGTGTTCGCTCAAGAAGAACACCCCGGCGCGCAGATCATCATCAAACCGCATCCCAAGACCTCTGCCCGCGGTAGCGAGGGGCATTACGGTGCGGCCGACGCCAGCACGCGGGTATCCTTACTTGACGATACCGTTTCGCCATGGGCGCTGATGGAGGGGGCGATTGCGATCTATACCGTGTCATCGCAACTGGGGTTCGAGGCTATTTTTGCGGGGCACAAGCCACGGGTCTTTGGCCAACCGTTTTATGCAGGTTGGGGGCTGACCGAGGATCAAAACCCTGTGCCCAGACGCCAACGCACCCTGACGCGCCCACAATTGTTTGGCGCAGCGATGATCCTGTATCCAAAGTGGTATGATCCGTTTCGCGACAAACTCTGTGAATTGGAACGCGTGATCGACATGCTTGAGGCCCAAGTGCGGGCATGGCGCGAGGATCGCAATGGCCATGTTGCCGTGGGAATGCGCCGCTGGAAACGCAATTCCTTGCAAGCATTTTACGGCCGTTACAAAAAACTGCGGTTTGAAAATGATCCCGTTAAGGCCCGCAAGTTGGCGCAAGCAACAGGGGCCAGTCAACTGGTCTGGGCCAGCCAAGAAACGCCTGAAATGCAGGACGAGCCTGTGCTGCGGGTTGAAGATGGCTTTTTGCGCTCACAGGGTTTGGGGGCGACGCTGAATGCGCCGCTTTCCTTGGTCGCAGATGATTTGGGCATATATTACGACCCTACCCGCGATAGCCGTCTTGAGACGCTGATAAACCTGTCGACTGACCTGCCGGATCACGCCATTTTTCGGTCCGAGCGGCTGATCCGCAACCTGACCCGTGCTGGCCTTAGCAAATATAACATTGGGGACAGCGCCCTGCCAGACTTGCCTGTTGGGCATCGGGTTTTGGTGCCCGGACAGGTCGAGGATGATGCGTCGATCCTTAAGGGATGCGATGGGCCTTGTCGCAACATTGATCTGTTGCAGCGGGCGCGGGCTGAAAACCCAGACGCCGTGTTGATTTACAAGCCCCATCCCGACGTTGAAGCCGGATTGCGTCAAGGGTTGATCCCACCCGATGAGGCCGCAAAATACGCCGATGTGATCGCCAGCAATGCCGATCCTATCGCGTTGATTGATATGGCGGACGAGATCTGGACCCTGACGTCCTTGCTGGGGTTCGAGGCCCTGTTGCGCGGCAAATCCGTGACTTGTCTGGGCGTGCCGTTTTATGCCGGATGGGGCATGACCCGTGATTTGGCGCAAACACCTGATCGTCGCTACACCCGCCCGACGTTGGCCCAACTGGCCCACGCAACCCTGATCGATTATCCACGCTATTTTGACCCAGTAACCCAACAGCCCTGCCCGCCAGAAGTGGTGTTGGAGCGGTTGCAAAACAGCATGTTGCCGCGCCAAAGTATCGGGTTGCGCTTGTTGTCCAGACTGCAAGGGTTGTTCGCAAGTTTCGCGTATTTATGGCGGTAAGAATACTTAAATCCAACGCCTTACACGGTTCAAATAGGAGGCATATTGCGCGCGGTAGGTGCGGCGCAGATGCTTTTCCTCGCCTGTAATGAACCGTTTTTCGATCACCCAGACAAAGATCGGCACCAAGGGCAGTGACAGCACCGCATCCCAACGCAGGATCAACCCCGCCAAGATCATCGCATCTCCGAGGTAAATCGGGTTACGTGATCGTTTATAGATTCCCGTTTGCACAAACGCACTGCTGTCGCGGCGCGGAATGATGGTGGTTTTGTGGCGTCTAAACTCGACCAATGCCATCAGCATCAACAGCATCCCGCCGCCAATCAACACCCCACCCAACAAGTCCGCAAATCCAGTGCCAAAATTCAGCCCCATCGTAAAATGGGTCGATTGCAGCCAAGCGATGGCAATAAAGGCGGCGAGCCAGATGGGCGGCAGTTCAATGTGTTTCATGTTAGCCAATATATGCGCCATTGATTGCCGCGCCAATGAGACATTTTCTCGCAATCGAAATTGAGATCGGATATAGCGCGAGGATGGACAGGATTTTGATCAGCAGCTGCTTGATGGGCCAACCCGTGCGCTATGACGGGGTGGGAAAACTCGTGGTCCATTCGCATTTGACAGCTTGGAAGGCCGAGGGGCGCCTCATTGCCTTTTGCCCCGAAATTGCGGGCGGTTTTGCCGTCCCCCGTCTGCCCGCTGAAATCGAGCCCAATGCCACGGCCCAAGATGTATTGGCAGGCAAAGCGCGAATATTGGACAGTGACGGCACGGACGTCTCCGCTGGTTTCATAGCGGGCGCGAAGGCCACGCTGTCAACGGCCAAAAAAGCGGGCTGTAGCCATGCGATTTTGACAGATGGCAGCCCGTCCTGCGGCAGCGGGTTTGTCTATTCCGGCAGGTTTGATGGCGTTAGGCGCAGTGGCTTGGGTGTTACCGCAGCCGTGTTGGCACAAAATGGCATCCGCATCTGGAACCAAGGCGAAATTAGTGCATTGGCAAATACTTTAAGCCTAAAATAAATACTTGCTTTTGCGGGGCCACAGGATAATGTCGCGCAAAATAGGAGCCTTTCAATGACCGATTTTGCCGCCACCAAAGCCATGTTTCACCTGCCTACAGGTGTTATCTATTTAGACGGTAACTCATTGGGGCCATTGCCAAAAGCTGCTCCTGCCCGTTTGAACAAAACCATGCAAGACGAATGGGGTGAGATGCTGATCACCGGTTGGAATCGGGCCGGATGGATGGCACAACCCAGCAATATCGGCAATCGCATTGCCCGCCTGATCGGGGCCGAAGAGGGCCATGTGGTGATGGGCGACACCCTGTCGATCAAGGTTTATCAGGCGCTGGCCTCGGCCCTTGAAATGCGCCCTGATCGCAAAGTGATCCTGTCCGACAACGGCAATTTCCCGACCGATTTATATATGGCCGAAGGGCTGATCGCATCCTTGGGCCGTCAACATCAGCTGAAAACGCCCGACCATGACGATGTTGCAGACCACATCAATGAGGATTTGGCGGTGTTGATGCTGACCGAGGTGGACTACCGCACGGGGCAAAAGCACGACATGAAAGCCTTGACCGAGCAGGCCCATGCCGTGGGCGCATTGGTGATCTGGGATCTGGCCCATTCTGCGGGCGCACTGCCGGTTGATCTGGCGGGCTGTAACGCCGATTTTGCCGTCGGCTGCACCTATAAATACCTAAACGGCGGGCCGGGATCACCCGCCTTTATCTACGTCGCGCCGCGCCATGTTGAACACATTCGCCCCGCGCTTTCGGGTTGGTTGGGCCACGTAGCGCCCTTTGCGTTTGATCTAAACTATGCGGCAGGTAACGGCATTGAACGGATGCGTGTCGGCACGCCGCCGGTGTTGCAAATGGCCTCCCTAGAGGCGGCGATGGACATCTGGGACATGGCCGATATGGATGATGTGCGCGCCAAATCCATAGCGCTGTGTGATCGGTTCATTGCAGGTGTTGAGGCGGCCTGCCCTGCCCTGAAATTGGACAGCCCACGGGATGGTGCCATTCGTGGCTCGCAGGTGTCGTTCCAGTTTGAGCATGGCTATCCGGCGATGCAGGCCCTGATTGCGCGCGGCGTCATTGGCGATTTTCGCGCCCCCAACACCATGCGGTTCGGCTTTACCCCGCTATATATTGACGAGGCAGACGTGGACGGCGCCGTTGAAATCATCGCGGATGTGATGCAGAATGACCTATGGGACACGGATGAATATAAGCAACGCAGTCGGGTGACTTAAGTGCTCATTGTGCCACAACACCAGGCCACGACATCGGCTTTGCCATTGTGCGGACCGAACGGATGGGTCGGTCTGTGGCGCAAGATTTCGATGACGGGATGTCTGAATGGGCGCATCGAATTGGGTTTGCGCGGCTGACCAAACAGCGCCACCAATTTACCCACCGGAATGTGAAAGCAGGATTGGCGGGTCACCAAGAATTCGCCTGAAATGGGCAAGAGTGCGAGCGGCCTTTTTAGGCGTCTCGACTTGGAGAGTTAAAATGAAAAAACCTTATAATCCGGCAGATGACGGCGCTGAAATGTCTTTTGATGGGCGCATGTCCTATGGCGACTACTTACAACTGGACAAAATACTGGACGCCCAGCACCCGATCAGCACCGCCCATGATGAAATGTTGTTCATCATCCAACACCAGACCAGCGAATTATGGATGCGTTTGGCCATCACAGAAGTGGTTGCCGCACGGGATGCCTTGGCCACGGGGCGCCCGCGTCATGCGTTCAAAATGCTGGCCCGTGTTGCGCGTATTTTTGAGCAATTGAACAACGCATGGGACGTGTTGCGCACCATGACCCCATCCGATTACACCACGTTTCGCGAAACGCTGGGACAGTCCTCGGGCTTTCAGTCTTATCAATATCGGTTGATCGAATTTGCCGTTGGCAACCGCAATGCCGCCATGATCAAACCCCATGAGCACCGCGCCGATATCGCCGATATTTTGCGCGGCGAGTTGAAGCAGCCCAGCCTGTATGACACCGCAATTCGGGTCTTGCACAAGGCCGGTCACAAGGTGCCCAATGAGGTGTTGAACCGCGATTTATCCCAACAATACCACCCTAACGAAGGCGTCCAAGCTGCGTGGACGGCCGTTTACAAAAACCCCGAGGACAACTGGGAACTCTATGAATTGGCCGAAAAACTGGTCGATTTTGAGGACTATTTCCGGCGTTGGCGTTTCAATCACGTCACCACAGTTGAGCGCATCATCGGCTTTAAACGCGGCACGGGTGGCACCAGCGGCACGTCCTATTTACGCAAGATGTTGGACGTCGAGATCTTCCCTGAACTTTGGCATTTGCGCACGGATCTTTAGGCGGTTTTCCGCTAGCGGTTTAGAACCAGCGCAAAAGCTGCAAGGAAGTGCGTGGCAATTTCGGACACTCGTTGGTAAACTAAACTATCAAGTTCAGTTTTTACCAGAACAGGGGCGCCCGATGACAACCACATTATCCATAAACGGCCAAAGCCACAGTGTTGATTTGCCCGATGAAGTGCCCCTGCTTTGGGTGCTTCGTGATGCATTGGGCATGACTGGCACCAAGTTTGGCTGCGGGGTTGCCGCTTGTGGCGCATGTACGGTGCATATCAATGGCGAGGCGGTGCGCTCCTGTCAGGTTTCCTTGTCGGATGTGGATGGAGATGTGACCACGATTGAAGGCATGGGCACGCCGGACAATATGTCAATATTGCAGGCGGCTTGGGTCGAACACCAAGTGGCGCAATGTGGCTACTGCCAGTCCGGCCAGATCATGCAGGCCGCCGACCTGTTGGCACACAACACCGCGCCAACGGATGCGGATATTGACGAGGCGATGAACGGAAATCTATGCCGCTGTGGGACCTATGGGCGCATCCGCGCGGCGATCAAGTCCGCCGCCTCAGAAATGCGGGGGGCATGAGCATGGGGCGCACTAGAAAATACAGTCGTCGTGCCTTTATGATTTCTGCTGCCGCCGTGGCGGGCGGCGTGGCTTTTGGGGTTTATCAGGCGAAAAAGCCGCTTAAAAATCCGCTGGAACCCGCGGACGGGGCCTATACGTTGAACCCCTATTTGATCATTGATCAACAAGGCGTCACCATTATCGCGCCGCGTGCCGAGATGGGCCAAGGGGTGCACAGCACATTAGCAGCCCTTGTGGCGGAAGAGCTGGATGTCGCGTGGCAAGACGTGCGCGTGCTGCACGGCCCCGGCGCGCAGGCCTATTATAACGGCGCAGCGGTGTCGGGTCATGCCGAATATGAGGATGGTGCGCGCACCGCTTGGCAGGACTTTAGTCGCGACGTTCTGGATGTGGTTCCCAAGATATTGTCCTTGCAGATGACAGGTGTGTCCACCACTAGCATCGATGCCTTTGAGAAAATGCGCATGGCGGGGGCCACCGCCCGCGAGACGTTAAAACTGGCCGCTGCTGCGCAGTTCGGGACGGCTGAGTATCGCACCGAAGACAGCCACGTGATTGGGCCGGATGGCACCAAACACCGCTATATTGACCTTGCCGAAGCGGCCGCGCAACTGAGCCCACCCAGCGATGTTGCTCTGCGCCCATCTTCCGAATGGAAATATTTGGGCCGCGACATGCCGAGGTTGGACATTCCGGCCAAATCAACAGGCACCGCCGAATATGGCGCCGATATCTGGCTGGAGGGTATGAAATTTGCCACCGTTCGGATCAACCCGCGTTTGGGGGCTGGCATGCTGTCGTTTGACGCCACTGAGGCCGAAAAAATGGATGGTGTTGAAAAGGTGATCGACCTTGGCAATGGCATTGCAGTGATCGCCAGCAACACGTGGTTGGCCATTCAAGCCGCCGAGGCCGTTGAAATTGAGTGGGAAGCCGCGCCCTACCCCGCCACATCGGACGGGTTGTATCAGGTGATCGAAGCCGCTTTGGACGACAGTCCGAATTCGACCCGGCGCGATGATGGGGATGTTACGGTCATACCTGAAGGGGCGACCGAGGTTAATGCGCAATACCGCGTGCCCTATCTGGCGCATGCCACTATGGAGCCGATGAACGCCACCGCGCTGTTTACCGGTGATACGCTGGAGGTCTGGTGCGGCAATCAAGCGCCATTATTGTTGCAAGGCAAGGTTGCCGAGGCCGCTGGCCTGAATTTCGATCAAGTGACAGTGCACACCCCATTTTTGGGTGGTGGTTTTGGCCGCCGCACCGAGGTCGACGCCGCTGTTTTGGCAACCGAAGTGGCAAAATCCATGCCGGGCACGCCGATCAAAACCACGTGGAGCCGTGAAGAAGACATGCGGCACGGGTTCTATCGCCCTGCCGCCATTGCACAGATGCGAGGCGCTGTGAAAGACGGCAAAGCGGTGCTGATGGACGGCAAAATCGCCGGCCCGTCGGCGATGCGCCAAGCGCTGAAACGGTTTGCGGGTTTCTCGCCTTCGGGCGCTGATCCGATCCATATGGAAGGGGCCAGTAATCAGCCCTATGCAATCCCGAATTATCGCATGACAGGCCACTTGGCGGATGTGTCCGTGCCGGTTGGATTTTGGCGCTCCGTTGGCAATTCGTTCAACGGGTTTTTTCACGAAAGCTTTGTCGATGAGATGGCTCATGCGGCGGGGGCTGATCCATTGCAATTTCGGATTAATCTGATCGCACCGCACAGCGCTCCGAGCGCCAAACTGCTGGAAGCCGTGCGCGATATGTCTGGCTGGAGCGGCAAAACCGCAGATGGCATTGGCCGCGGCGTGGCGTTTACGTGGTCGTTTGGCACCCCTGTTGCCGAAGTGATCGAGGTCGCCCAAACCGACGAGGGCATTCATATCCAAAAGGCTTGGATCGCGGCTGATGTTGGCATTGCGCTTGACCCGCAAAATATCCGCGCTCAGCTGGAAGGGGGCATGGTCTTTGGCCTGTCCGCTGCCGTGCATGGCGAAATCAGTTTTGAAGACGGCGAAGTTCAGCAGGAAAACTTCCCTGACTATGAGGTTTTGCGCATGGCGACAACGCCCGTGACCGAGGTGCAAGTGTTTGAAAATAACCCGCATATGGGCGGCATCGGAGAACCCGGCACGCCGCCATCCATGCCCGCCTTGGCAAACGCATTGTTTGATCTGACGGGTGTTCGAGCTCGGGAATTGCCGTTGTCCAACACCTTTGACTTCAAGACTTGATTGCATTTGGTGAGCTTTCCGCAATCTAAGGCGGCAAATGAACCATTTTATTAAGTTTTTGCACAAACTTGTCACAATTTTGCCCGTGAACAGCCTCATCTCAAGTCTACGTTTCTAATTGAAAAATTGGGGTCGGAAAATCATTTGACCTCACAACAATTAGATGATTGCCTAAATATGGGCACTTGAGGTCGACAAAATGCCCCTTGGATATTTGGTAAGTCTTGGTGACGCGAATTTGGATGCAGGTGATATCATCACTGATCCATTGGTTGATTTCACCACTGCCGTGGCGATTGGCGCCGGACAATGGACGTGGTCTGGCACATTTGGCGCTACAACTTACACAAATGAAGTGGAAACCGGCCAATATTATGAAGCAACCGACGGCAATGTGTATTTTGTTTCCGATTTTGGCCCGGTTGATACAATCACATCTGCCGAGGTCATCTCAGCACCTGTCTATTCAAACGCCGATGGCATTCTAACCGGTACATCCGGAGACGATGTCATTGACGCCAGTTTCGTTGATGAGGACGGCGAGCAGGTTGATAATGGCGATGGAACCGGACCTTCTGGCAATCAAGATGAAATTCACGCGGGCGATGGCAATGACATTGTTGCCGCAGGTGATGGCAATGACACCGTTTACGGCGACGGCGGCGCGGACACCATTGATGGCGGCGCGGGAAATGACACTATTTACGGCGGGTCCTCGCCCGTTGGTCTGAGTGAGGGCATTGGCGGCACCAATACACTTAGCAACGAATTTACGGTGATCAGTCTGGGCACGGCAGCATCAATCGATGTTAACGAAGCCGATGGCGGTGTTTCCGAGTTGGCTGGTAACTTGCTGGGCACATATGGCGGCCCTGGTTCGGAGTTGTACAACCAGCTCCAAACCGGTGTTACAAACGACACAAATCTCGACACGAACATCAATGATGATGACAATGGCGCGACCGCAGAGAATTTCGTGATTGACGGGATAACCTACCAGATTGACGGGACGGTCGTCTACAATGCAACGGTCACCTTTGTAGATGGCACGTCAGGCACGTTCACGGCCGTTGTTTTCCAGACAACAACCGGCGAAGTTTTTATGGCGCCGGAATATTTAGATGGCACTGACAACGCGCTTTTGACGTCACAACCGATTGTATCGATCACGCTTGACAGTGTCCTAGAAGACAATACCGCGCTTGTCGCCGAGCGGCTGGATGCAGATTTTCGAGTGCCTGTAGCCCCACCCCCTGACGATTCAGTAGACGTGATCGACGGCGGTGCTGGCGACGATATCATTTATGGCGACGGCGGCGACGACATCCTCTCTGGTGGCACCGGTAGCGATACGGTTTCTGGTGGCCTAGGGAACGACACAATCACCGTTGCCCAAGGCGATACGGCTTTAGGGGGCGATGGCGATGATAGGTTCATTGTCGCCGATCTGGGCGAAGCTGGCAGTGGAACAATCAACATTGTTGGTGGCGAAGGTGGCGAAACAGGTGGCGACACATTGGTTTGGACCGAGGCTGATAAATCCAGCCTAGTCATCACCGATACTGATGACGTCAATGGCGGCCTTTCTGGCACGTTCACCATGCTAGATGGCACTGTTGTGACGTTTTCGGAAATTGAAAACATTGTGTGCTTTGCCGCCGAAACCGAGATTTTGACCCCGCGCGGCAAACGCATGATCAAAGATTTAAAAGCTGGCGATTTGGTCATCACCCGTGACAACGGTCTACAGCCCATTCGCTGGATTGGCGCACGCAAGGTGCCTGCTTTGAATAAGTTCGCCCCGATCCGGTTTGAAGCTGGCTCATTGCCTGGCCTTGAGCACGCTTTGCTGGTGTCACCGCAACACCGGATGTTGATCGACAACCATCGTTGCGAGCTGTACATCGGCGAACGCGAAGTGTTGGTGTCCGCCAAACATATGGTGAATGGCACAAGCATCACCCGCCAGATTGGTGGCGAGGTAACCTATATGCATATGCTGTTCGATCAACACGAAATCGTCTATGCTCAAGGTATTGCCGCCGAAAGCTTTCATCCTGCTGATATCGGGTTGAGCGCTATTTCCGACGCGTCCCGCGATGAGCTTTTCAGCCTGTTTCCGCAACTGCGGAGCGATCCTGCCGCCTATGGCAACACCGCACGAAAATGCCTGCGCAAACATGAGGCGCTTCTGGTGGCCGCTTAACTGATGGGATTTTGATGCGTTTCGCAGGTCAGGCGGACTTGAGCGACGTGTTCAATCTGGAGGCTCCATCTTGCGCCCAACTGCGCACCGCGTCGCCAAAATGCTCAAACAAAACGCGCGAAACAGGGTCTGCCCCCGCGTTATATTCAGGGTGCCACTGCACGGCCAACGTGAACCCTGGAGCGTCCTTGATATAGCAAGCCTCAGGTGTGCCATCATCGGCAAACCCGTCCACAAAGACCCGTGGCCCGACATCCTTGATCCCCTGACCATGTAGCGAATTGGTCATCACTTTGGCATCGCCAAGGATCCGTTCAAACACACCGCCCTTGGTGAATTCCACGCTGTGACGCAGGGCAAATTTTTCCTCAATCGTGCCATCGGGCGGCATGCGATGGTTCATCCGCCCCTCAAGGTCGCGAATTTCGGGGTAGAGCGTGCCGCCCATGGCGACATTCACCTCTTGGAAACCGCGGCATACGCCGAAAAACGGCTGACCACGTTCCACACAGGCACGGATCAACGGCAGCGCAATTTCATCGCGGCAATGATCGAACGCGCCGTGGGCGGGGGTTTCTTCTTCGCCATATCGGTTGGGGTGCACGTTGGGCCGTCCGCCTGTGAACAAAAAGCCATCACAAGCCTCAAGCAATTCATCGACAGATACATATTTTGGGCTGCTCGGGATCAGCAAAGGCATACAGCCCGCAACATCGCTGATCGCTGAGGAATTCATGGTGCCGCCAGCGTGGACTGTATAGTCCCCTTCCAGCGTGTTGTGATTGGCGATGATACCGACGATAGGGCGTTTCATAATCTGGACCTGTTGTTCATTGTGATGGGGCGACCTTAGGCGGTTTTCTCGCTGCTGGATATTGCACAGAACGCACAATCACGGCGATTTATGTGCGCACACGCGCCGATAGCGCCGCTCCGTTGAAGCCACTGACCATGGCTTGCGCTGCTTTTCGCATGCGTTACACAGGGGGCAACACTGCAAAAGGATCACCCATATGTCAGACACCAACGCCCCAGAAATTCACCTGTCCGATTACACCCCGCCCGCCTATTTGGTCGACACGGTAAACCTGACGTTTCATTTGCATCCAACCAAAACGCGGGTGATCAGCCGGATCGCGTTTCGTCCTAATCCTGAAACGGATGATCGCAGATTTTTCCTAAATGGCGAACAGCTCGACTTTAAGTCCGCCAAGATTGACGGCGTTGAAATTACGCCTGATCTGACGGACCAAGGCCTGACGGCACAAGTCCCTGATGCGGCCTTTGTCTGGGAATGCGAAGTCGAAATCGCCCCCGAAAACAACACAGCCCTTGAGGGGCTTTACATGTCCGGTGGCATGTATTGCAGCCAATGCGAGGCCCAAGGGTTTCGTAAAATCACCTATTACCCCGACCGCCCAGATGTGATGGGTGTTTTCACTGTCCGTATCGAGGGCACGCCACCCGTGTTGTTGTCCAATGGCAATCCTGGCGACAATGGCGATGGCTTTGCCGAGTGGCACGACCCGTGGCCTAAACCCGCCTATCTGTTCGCATTGGTGGCAGGCGATTTGCGAAACCACCCCGACACATTCACCACCATGTCAGGCCGCGAAGTCGATCTAAACATCTGGGTGCGCCCAGATGACATCGACAAATGCGCCTTTGGCATGGAAGCGCTGAAAAAGTCGATGGAATGGGACGAGGACGTCTACGGGCGCGAATATGATTTGGGCCTATTCAACATCGTCGCGGTGGATGATTTCAACATGGGGGCGATGGAAAACAAGGGGTTGAATATTTTCAATTCCTCTTGCGTATTGGCCAGCCCCGAAACAGCCACTGACGCCAATTTTGAGCGCATTGAGGCGATCATCGCGCATGAGTATTTTCACAATTGGACAGGCAATCGGATCACCTGTCGTGACTGGTTTCAACTGTGCCTAAAGGAGGGGCTGACAGTGTTTCGAGACCAGTCCTTTACGGGGGATGAGCGCGGCCACGGTGTTAAACGGATCAACGATGTGATTCAGCTGCGCGGGCGTCAGTTTTCTGAGGACCAAGGGCCATTATCGCACCCCGTGCGCCCTGCCAGTTTTGTGGAGATCAACAATTTTTACACCGCCACTATTTATGAAAAAGGTGCCGAGGTGATCGGGATGCTGAAGTGCCTGGTTGGCGATGAGGATTACGACACCGCGCTGGACCTATACTTTGAACGCCACGACGGCGACGCCGCGACGATCGAGGATTGGCTGCAGGTCTTTGAGGACAGCTCTGGCCGTGACTTGACCCAGTTCAAACGCTGGTATTCACAGGCTGGCACGCCGATTGTAACCTTAAAGGAAAGCTATAACAACGGCATTTACACTCTTGATTTAAAACAAGAAACACCCGCGACACCGGGGCAAAGCATTAAGGAACCACAGGTGCTGCCGATTGCCATTGGCCTGTTGTCACAAAACGGCGACGAGGTTCTGGAAACCACCATTCTAGAGATGGATCAAGCCGAACAGAGCTTTAGTTTTGAGATGCCAGCAGGCAAGCCAATCCCCTCTATTCTGCGCGGGTTTTCCGCCCCTGTTGTCCTGAACCATGCGGCCAGCAATGAGGAACGCGCGTTCCTGATGTCGCATGACACGGACGAATTTAACCGTTGGGAATCCGGTCGCATTTTGGGCGAAGACGTCATGTTGCGGATGGTGCAAAATGGCGCGGCACCTGACACGATGTATCTGGACGCATTGGCCAACTTAGTGCGTGACGACAGCCTTGATCCGGCCTACCGCGCCCTGATGATACGCCCGATAAGCCAGAATGATATTGGCCAGTCTATGGCCCAATCCGGCCATGTCCCCGACCCCTCCAAAATCTATCGCGCAGCCCAAACAATGGAGCAGGCCAAAGCACAGCATTTGCAAGACACGCTGCCGCGTCTTTATGCGCAAATGCATGTGTCAGGCCCCTACTCACCTGATGCAGAACCGGTTGGAAAACGCGCCCTTCAGGGGGCAGTCCTGTCGCTCATCACGCGGCTGGATGGCGGCATGCAAGCGCGCAGCCAATATGCCAGTGCCGACAATATGACCCAGCAATTTGGCGCGCTGACGTGCTTGCTCGAGGCCGATACAGGTGAGCCCGAGCTGGCGGCATTTTATGAGCAATGGGTGGCTGACCGTCTGGTGATCGACAAATGGTTTGGCGCGCAGGTTGGGCTTGCGGCCCCTGACAAAGCCGCCAGTATTGCCGACGCCCTGACACGTCACGCCGATTTCGACATGACCAACCCGAACCGTTTTCGCGCCGTATTTGGAGGGCTGTCAATGAACACCGCAGGATTTCATAACCCCACAGGCGCGGCCTATAATCTGTTGGCCGATTGGTTGATCGCGTTGGATCCGATGAACCCGCAAACCACCGCCCGCATGACGGTTCCGTTTCAAACATGGCGTCGCTTTGATACCGAGCGCCAAGCCTTGATGCAGGCCGCATTGGAGCGCATCGCCGCCACCAATGACCTGTCTCCTGATACCACAGAAATGGTTGGTCGCATCCTTAAGGCCTAGCCTCTTAACAGCACCCCGTGCCCGCTTGAATGGGTGGGCACGGCACAGTTGCGTAGGAACAAAACACGCAGCAATCCCCCGGCAGCGGCTTCAACACTTCGCCACAGGATATACAGGCGTAGAACCACTGACAGGCATCTGTTGGCATCACTTCAAGTTTTGAAAACCCGCATTCAGGGCAGCTGATTGTTGACTCCAAATTTATCACCGTTGTCATTTTGGGCCCCTCTAAAGTTTGGCGCGAATAGGCCCTTTTAACACGTCAGTTCATCAGGCATGTTCAACTTACCGCGACTGAACTTCGCGGATAAAACAGGAGAGCTGTGATGACTGCCCTGAGAAAATGCGTACTGATTACAGGTGGCAGCTCCGGAATCGGAGCCGCGATTGCACGGTTATGCGGCGCAAATGGCTATGACGTTGCGCTGACATTCAATTCGGACAAAGCTGGTGCGCATGCCGTTGCACAAGACGTATCCGCCGCAGGTGGCCGTTGCGCATGTTATCAATGTGATGTGGCTGACTCCGCCCAAATCGACGCCCTATTTGCGAATTTTGATCGAGATTTCAACCGATTGGATGCGCTTGTGAACAACGCGGGGATCGTCGATACGACAGCACGTGTGGATGAAATTGGCCACGCCCGCCTGCGCCGCATCTTTGACGTCAACGTGATTGGTGCCTTTTTGGTCGCGGGTCAGGCCGTGCGTCGAATGTCGACGAAACACGGCGGCAAGGGCGGAGTCATCGTCAACATGTCCTCTGTCGCAGCCACGCTCGGTTCCGGCGGTCAATATGTCGATTACGCTGCCAGCAAAGGGGCGATCGACACGCTGACAACGGGCTTGGCCCATGAAGTCGCGACGGAAGGCGTGCGGGTGATGGGCGTTCGCCCCGGCATCATTGATACAAAAATTCACGCGAAAGGCGGCGAACCGGATCGTGCCGCGCGTATGGAGAGCAGCGTGCCGATGCGACGCATGGGCTCCGCCGAAGAGGTGGCCGAAGCGGCCTTGTGGTTGATGTCGGACAAATCGTCATATGTGACGGGCAGCACGCTGGATGTGTCAGGCGGGCGGTAGGCAATGCGCGCGCCGATTAAAGCGCGCGTAATTGTTTAGCTGTCAGATTCATCATTAGGACGCAATTCGCTGACGAATTTATCGAAATCGTCGGCTTCTTGAAAATCCTTGTAAACGCTGGCAAAACGAACGTAAGCCACGGTATCGATCCGTGCCAGTGACTCCATCACGATCTCGCCGATCACTTCGGATTTGATGTCGGTTTCGCCCATGCTTTCCAGACGCCGGATGATCCCCGAGATCATCTGATCCATACGCTCGGCTTCGACGGGGCGTTTTTGCAGCGCCATGCGGATCGAGCGCTCCAATTTGTCACGGCCAAATTCCTCTCGGCGGCCATTGGATTTGATCACCACAAGGTCGCGCAATTGCACCCGCTCATAGGTGGTAAAGCGGCCCGCACAAGCAGGGCAAAACCGCCGCCGCCTGATCGCCGCGTGGTCTTCGGCTGGCCGTGAATCTTTGACTTGGGTGTCGACGTTTCCACAAAAAGGGCAGCGCATAGGCTCTCCATTGGGTTAGGGCGTAAGTTATCCACAGGCACTATATGACAGCCGCAAGCCTTTGTGTAGGGGGGAAATGCAGCCGCTAGATAATGATCTGCTATGCCAGATGCGCGGCGACGTGGCGGGTGTGTTTTGCGCGCCGATGTTCGAAAAGGTAAAGTCCTTGCCATGTTCCCAGCCGCATTTGGCCATTTTGGACAGGAATTGACAAGCTAACCGGCAACAGCGCCGCCTTGATATGGGCGGGCATATCGTCTGGACCTTCGTAGGTGTGAGTGAGATAGGCCATTTTGGGGTCGGTTGTCGGCGGCACCAGGCGGCGAAAGAAGTTTTGCATATCGATCAGCACGTCGGGGTCGGCGTTTTCCTGAATGAGTAATGAGGCGGAGGTGTGTTGGATGAGAAGTGTGAGCAGCCCGTCACCCGTTACCCAGTCAGCCACTTGCCGGGTGAATTCATAAAGGCCGGGACCTGCGGTGGGAATAGAGAATGTGGTTTGCATAACTTTATTGGAAAAAGTCAGATTTTGGAAAGCCGCTACACCACTGCTCTGCCCGCTCGCGCACCACTTTCGATGCACCCACAATAAAAAAGGTTCGCGAAGAGCCAGCTCTAAACCTTACGGCACAAGGAGCTGACATCCCGGGTATCCGTGCGAGCACATCCATCCAGTCCCTAATTTCTTTTTCATGCCCACCTGCTCGCCTTGTGTTGTGATGATACAATACTGCAGTACGATCCTTTGCTAACTCACCCACTTCAGTCAACGGAAGCCGTTTCCAATCTTTTACATTATAATATTTATATTTTTCATCTACACACAGCCCATTGTCAGGATCCGCAAAAACGATGTCACACCCCTCCAAATCCTCTAGGGTTTTCCGAAACCATTTGTGTCGCCATTGGCTCCTTTTTCGATAAGAGTTATCCGAAAAATCCAACGGACTCCTAGAATAGTCTCTGGCACGCAAAACACCGCTCCGTTGCACCGCCAGAACCGATCGCTTCCCCTTGTCAACCAAGTCAGCCAACCCATCAAAAACGGCTGGATCACATCGCCGCCATTCATCCGGTTTCGATAGATACGAGATGTGCTTGCCATCGTTATTGTGAACTTCATCAGGGTATAGATACCACCCGACACCTAGCCGCATACCGCTACTCAGATGATTCAATAAGGAATATTTACCGAAATCTCCGATATCACCTGTATAGCGGTCCTGCATTATTGACGACCCTACTGATCCAAGAAGCTCCGCAACTTGCGGCTTCGACTTGGGTGCTTCAATTTCCGCAACGCCTTGGCCTCGATCTGACGAATACGCTCGCGTGTCACCGAGAACTGTTGGCCAACTTCTTCGAGCGTGTGGTCGGTGTTCATGCCGATGCCAAACCGCATCCGCAGGACACGTTCCTCGCGTGGTGTCAGAGACGACAGAACCCGCGTGGTGGTTTCCTTCAGGTTTTCCTGAATGGCGGAATCCAGCGGCAGAACCGCGTTTTTATCCTCGATGAAGTCACCCAACTGGCTGTCTTCTTCATCGCCAATCGGGGTTTCCAGCGAAATCGGCTCTTTGGCGATCTTCATCACCTTGCGCACTTTCTCAAGCGGCATTTTCAGCTTCTCGGCCAATTCTTCTGGCGTTGGTTCGCGACCAATTTCATGCAGCATCTGGCGGCCAGTCCGAACCAATTTGTTAATCGTTTCGATCATATGCACCGGAATACGGATGGTGCGGGCCTGATCGGCGATCGAGCGCGTGATCGCCTGACGGATCCACCATGTCGCGTAAGTCGAGAATTTATAACCGCGACGGTATTCGAATTTATCCACCGCCTTCATCAGGCCGATGTTACCTTCTTGAATTAAATCAAGGAATTGCAGGCCACGGTTGGTGTATTTTTTCGCAATCGAGATCACCAAACGCAGGTTGGCCTCGACCATTTCCTTCTTGGCTTGGCGGGCTTCTTTTTCGCCCTTTTGTACCTGCTGCACGATGCGGCGGAATTCGGAAATATCCAGCCCGATATACTGCCCCACTTGCGCCATCTCGCCTCGCAGCTCTTCGATTTTCGGGGTCGAGCGTTCAAACAAGGCCTGCCAGCCGCGGCCAGATTTCTCGGCCATTTGCTCCATCCACATCGGGTCAAGTTCGTGATCGCGGTAGGCCTCGATAAACTCGCGGCGGTTGATCCGCGCTTGGTCGGCCAATTTCACCATATTGCTGTCGATCGACATAATCTTGCGGTTCACACCATAAAGTTGGTCAATCAGCGCTTCGATCCGATTGTTATGCAGATGCAATTCGTTCACCAAAACAACGATTTCAGTGCGCAATTTCTGGTACTTGGTCTCGGCCTTTTTGCTGAAACTTTCGTCCTCGTTCAGGGTCGCCGAAATCCTCGTGTCCTGCATCTCTGACAACAGCGCATAGTCGCGCGCGATCAGGTCAAGCGTTTCCAAAACCCGAGGCTTAAGCGCTGCCTCCATCGCGGCCAATGACAGGTTGGCTTGTTCTTCTTCGTCGTCATCATCGTCGTCTTGGGCAATCGGATTGCCATCGGCGTCCAGCTCTTGTGCCGCCTCTTTCTTGTCGTCAGTTTCGCCGTCTGCGGTTGGCGCAACAACGGGCTCTTCCTCTTCTTCTTCGCCCATTGTGTTGCCGAATGTGGTCTCCAGATCGATCACATCGCGCAGCAAAATTTCTTCGGTCAACAGCTCGTCACGCCAAATGGTGATCGCATTGAACGTCAGCGGGCTCTCACAGAGCCCCAAAATCATCGTGTTGCGGCCAGCCTCGATGCGCTTGGCAATCGCGATTTCGCCTTCACGGCTGAGCAACTCGACACTGCCCATTTCGCGCAGGTACATCCGAACCGGATCATCGGTGCGGTCCAACTTTTCGCCACCGGTGACGGTCAGCGCAATTTCTTGGGTGCCCGAAGTGGTGGCCAGATCGGTTGGGCCTTTGTCTTCTTCTTCGTCATCCTCGATGATGTTGATGCCCATTTCCGACAGCATCGACATCACGTCTTCGATCTGCTCGCTGCTCACCTGCTCAGGCGGCAAAACTTTGTTCAACTGATCGTAGGTGATATAGCCCCGCTCACGCCCTTCGGCGATCATCTTCTTGACAGCGGCTTGTCCAGTGTCGGCGATATCGTCTTTGTCGTCGGTGTCTTTAGCGGCCATTTAACGAGGTCCTTTCGGATGCGGGTGATTCGAATCGAAGTGCTAAAACGAATCAACACTGCGAATCACTGATTCGCAATACGTTTACCCTGATTTCTTTACCTATTCCTCACCAAAGCGTTCACTTTTTGCTTTGATCGTCATTCTTTTGTTCGATTTGGCCCATCAGGCGGGCCAATGCGTCCCTTTCGCTACGGTCCAACTGCGCGCCGTTGGGGGCGGTGTCGAACACTGCGGCGTCTTTGCTCTCGCTGCGCTCAGCCCGATTGAGTGCTTCGGCGGCTTGGCTCAGGCGCCATGTCAGCCCCTCATCCACCAGCCCGTCGATGTCTTCCATCGCGTCGTCAATCTCGCGCAACACCCCGCGCCTGGCATCCAATTTGGCCAGCTCTTCTGCCACACACATTGCCGCGATTTTCGCATTCCCAGGCGCGCGCACGGCTGGAGAAATTTGCACATGGCGCGGGGCCAACACTGACGCCAATTCAGCGCCCGCCGTCATCTCGACCCGCTCTCTTAGATCGTCGGTGGAGCCAATGCGCAAAATGCAGTCGCGCACCAAGCGGTGTTCATAGCTGCCAAAATCCATCCGCTCCAAGGCGCTCTCAAAGTCGACCAAAATCTTTGGGTTCATCACCAAGGTCGCCAAGATCACGGCCTCGCGCAGGTGCTCTTCTGCTCCCCGCCCCGCATTGCCCAAAAGCGATGATTTCGCAACGCCCTTGCTGACGGCTGGTTTGTCTTTCCACGCCCCTTTTTTCCATGGCTCTTTTTGCGGGCTGTTGCGACGGGGCGAAAAAAGCTCCCAACGCATTTGTTTGATGGCTTCGCCATAATGGCCACGGATGGACGCGTCTTTGATGGTTGAAATTGCCGCGCGCAGGTTCTTATCCAGCGCGGCTTTGCGCTCTGGGCTGTCATAGACGCCGCCCTCAGTTTCGCGCTGCCACAACAGCTGCACCATCGGTAGGGCATTGTCCAAAAAACCCTGCATTGTCGCACGTCCCTGCGATTTCAGCACGTCATCAGGGTCTTGCCCCTCTGGCATCAAGGCAAAGCGCAGCGACTGCCCCGCCTCAAGCTGTGGCAGGGCCAAATCGATCAGTCGCATCGCAGCTTGTAGGCCAGCACGATCGCCATCCAGCGCGATCAGTGGTTCGGGCGACACCCGCCACATCATCTGCAATTGGCTCTCGGTGATGGCGGTGCCAAGTGGCGCGACGCAGGACGTAAATCCGGCCTCAACCAAGGCAATCACGTCCATATAACCTTCGGCCACAACCAGTGGTGCGCCCTTACCCGCCGCTTCGCGCGCAGGACCAAGATTATAAAGGCTACGACCTTTATCAAATAGCTCGGTCTCGGGCGAATTCAAATATTTGGCCCGCGCATTCGGGTCCATCGCACGGCCCCCTAGCGCAATTGCGCGACCACGGGCATCGCGAATGGGGAAAATAATCCGGTCACGAAAACGGTCATAAGGATCACGCCCATCGTCTGGTCGTGCCGACAATCCGGCATCGATCACCAACTCGGCATCAATGCCCTTGCCGGTCAAATGCGCGAATACGCCTTGGCGGCTGTTGGGCGCAAAGCCGATTTCCCAGCGATCTTGCGCAGCCTCAGACAAACCACGCCCCACTAAATACTCGCGGGCTTGGGCTGCATTTGCGGTTTTCAGCTGTAACCGAAAGAACTGCACCGCCTGCTCCATCACTTCGGCCAGCTGAGTGCGGCGATCTGATTTGGCTTGGGCGGCGGGGTCGCGTTTTGGCACCGGCATGCCAGCCTCGCGTGCGATAATCTCGACCGCTTCCATAAAACCTACGTTTTCAGTTTCACGCACAAAGGAAATCGCGTCGCCCTTGGCGTGGCAACCAAAGCAGTAATAGAACCCTTTGCGGTCATCGACATGGAAACTGGCGGTCTTTTCCTGATGGAACGGACAGGGTGCCCACATGTCGCCCTTGCCCTGATTGGATTTGCGCGTGTCCCACATGACTTTGCGCCCGACAACATCAGTCAGGCTGATGCGGGTGCGCAATTCTTCCAAGAAACCAGGTGGCAGACTCATAGGAGCATTTATCTCGCATCCGAAACCCCGCCGCAAGGGTGCAAGCGCGGTCTCATTTTTGTTCTAAAAATATCCGCGCCGCAGGCAAAACTCTTTTCCACAGCGCGAAAAAGGATCATGTACACTGCATATGAGCTTCAGAACTTGCAATTCAACCCCGTGCGGCCACTGAGTCCATCGCCTCTTGCAGATCATGCGCCAGTGTCGCTGCCATCGATCGAAACGCCATGATTTCAAAGGCATCCGCGCCAACACGGGTGATCGACACCATCATATGGCGCAATTCACTGCGCGCCGTGTGACCGCGTTTAAACACGGCCGCACGCAGATCAATTGAGGTCAGCCGAGCCAGCGCATCCACCGCCCCGCCACCTTGCAGACGCAGAGTGACCCAACTGTCAGATTGGTCCACGATTGCCGCGAACTTGGCCAGCGCCTTGTCGGGCTTTGGCCCAATCAACACGACTTGCCCATGGCCAAACCAAACACATCTCGCAACCGCTTTTCCAGTGCTGCGGTTCGGGGCCGCCAAACGCATACCATGTGCCTTGAATAAGGCCTCGCTCAGTTGTTTTTCCTTGCCTTTATATGGGGAAATCAAGGTCACCGTGTTGAACGGCACCGTGCTCAGCGAGCAGGTCCCACGCACAACAGACAAGCCTTCACACGGAGTATTCGCCTTTAAATCAACCACGGACACGGCCTCCTTCTGGATCAAAAAACACCGGATCACACACCTCGCAAAGCGTCTCGACTTTACGCAGATGGTCCACCATGCGGATCACCTCGCCGTGACGTTCCCGTCCATTTTTCAACAGAGCCAGCGCCAATGGGGTGCCCAACGTCGGCGAAAAGCAAACGCTTGTCACCTCACCTTGATCGTTTTCGCTGACAGGCTCGGCATCCTTGGCAAACAAATGCGCCCCTGCCGTCAGCATTTTGCCAACCCCAACAGGTTTCAACCCCACCAATTGCGCGCGCGCAGGCCCCGTCAGCCCCTCCCGCGTTGATAACGCCTTGCCAATGCAGTCCTTTTTCGCCGACACCATGCGCCCCATGCCAATATCAAACGCCGTCACCCGCCCGTGGATTTCCGCGTGGGTGATAAAGCCCTTTTCGATCCGCAAAACGTTCAGCGCTTCCATGCCATAGGCGCCGCCGTCCATGCCCTTGGCCAGCGCCAACAACGCGTCAAACATCGACGTTCCAAACCGCGCAGGCACCGCGATTTCATAGGCGTGTTCGCCCGAGAACGATATCCGAAACAGCCGCGCGTCAACCGCGCCGATTTTGACTGGGCCACAGCCCATGAACGGAAAACTGTCGTTCCCAACGGGGGTTCTCACAACCGCATTAATCAGTTCACGCGCTTTCGGGCCTGCGACAGCAAACTGCGCCCATTGCTCGGTCACCGAGGCAATCCGCACATCCCACTCCGGATGTAACGCTTGCAGCACAAATTCCATATGCTGCATCACTTGGCCAGCGGCGGCCGTGGTGGTCGTCACCACATAGTGGTTGGCCGCCAGACGGGCGCAAGTGCCGTCATCCATCACGATCCCGTCTTCACGCAACATCAGCCCATAGCGCACGCGCCCGACCTTGAGCGTCGACATCATATTACTATAGATAAAATCCAAAAACTTTGCCGCATCCGGCCCCTGCACATCGATTTTACCCAGCGTCGAGACATCACAAATGCCGACCGCATCGCGCACCATGTTGACCTCTCGATCACAGGACTGACGCCATGTGGTCTCGCCAGCTTGCGGAAAATACGATGGGCGATACCACAAGCCCGCCTCGATCATCGGGGCCTGCATGGCCTTGGTCGCCGCATGTGACGTGGTCAGCCGTTCGGGCATAAACCCTTTGCCCAGCCCAGCTGCTCCCATTGCGGCAATTGACACAGGGACATAGGGCGGGCGGAACGTCGTCGTGCCGGTTTCGGCGATGCCGCGTCCCGTTGCATCAGCCAAGGCCACAAGTGCGCCAATGTTGGAATTTTTACCTTGATCCGGTGCCATGCCTTGGGTGGTGTAGCGCTTCATATGCTCGACCGAGGTCATGTTTTCGCGTGCCGCCAATTCTACGTCCTTGAGCGTTACGTCATTGGCAAAATCCAACCACGCGCGGCCGCCATTGCCCTTAACGGACCACAGCGGCGACATCGCATATTCATCATCTGCCGTGATTGGCAATGACACCGCTCGCCCCTTTAGGCCAAGGGCTTTCAGCGCCTCTTTGGCCCGAAACACGCCGGACTTTAGTGCGCCTTTGGTGTTGAACACACCCGCAGCCGCTCCTGCGACATGCAAGCCCGCGCAGTTCTTTGGGTCAGGCACAAAGCCGTGGATTTTGTCATTCCAAATAGGCCGTCCACCCAAATGACAGCTGAGATGCACTGTCGGATTCCAACCGCCTGACATCGCCAGGCAATCTGCCTCGATTTTTTCAATGCCTTGTGCAGTTTGCAGATGTATTTCGCGTAAGGATTTGCGCCCTTTGGTATCCACCACCTGCGCGCCCGTGTAGGTTGGAAAATCGCCTGAGACATCTGCGTCTGCGCGGCTGTCGATCAGGGCGACCACTTCGACACCTGCGGCTTGCAAATCCAGCGCCGTACGGTGAGCGTCATTGTTGTTGCCAAACACCGCCACCTTTTGGCCTGCGGCCACGCCCCAACGGTTTAGGTAGGCTCGCACGCCGCTGGCCATCATCACGCCGGGCCGATCATTCATCGGGAATGTCACGGGGCGCTCGATAGCGCCTGCTGCCAGCACGGATTGCTTGGCCACGATCTGCCAGAATGTTTCCAGCGCTGCGCCGGTTTTCGGGCTGGCCAAATGATTTGAGACCCGCTCGAGCGCGCCGTAAGTGCCGGTGTCATAAACGCCCGTCACCGTGGTGCGATGCATCAGGCGCACATTGTCCATCGCGGCCAACTCGGCCACCACACGGTCCACCCAAATATGGGCTGGTTCCCCGTCCAATGGTTCGGTTTCGGCCAACAAACGCCCGCCCATGCGCGCATCTTCATTGGCCAAGATCACATCCGCCCCAGCCCGTGCGGCTGTGAGTGCTGCGATCAGGCCCGCGGGCCCGGCGCCGATGACCAGCAGATCGCAATGGGCAGTGGCTTGGTCGTATTTGGCTGTATCAGGCAGGCCAGAAAGTGTGCCCAATCCGGCGGCGCGGCGGATGATCGGCTCGTAAACCCGCTCCCAGAATGATTTGGGCCACATGAAGGTTTTGTAGTAAAACCCGGCAGACAGGAACTGTGCGAAGGCGTCATTCACTACCATCAAATCGAAGTTCAGCGACGGGTAGCGGTTTTGGCTTTGCGCTTGCAGCCCTGCAAACAACTCTTGCGTGGTGGCACGGATGTTTGGTGTCGTGGCGGCGCCCTGCCCCGTGGTCACCAACCCGTTCGGCTCCTCTGAGCCTGCGGTCAAAAAACCGCGTGGCCTGTGGTATTTGAACGAGCGCCCGACCAGTCGCACACCGTTTGCCAACAAGGCGGAGGCCAATGTGTCGCCTGCATGGCCGCTGTAGTTTTGCCCATCAAAGGAAAACGGCACCGAAGTGCTCCGGTCGATCAGGCCTTTACCGTCAACTCTCATGCGCTCACCTCGTCGCTAGCCAAACGCGTGGCCAAAATCTCGTGGGTGATGGTGCTGCGCGTCACCACCAGCCACGCGCTGCAGCCCGCCTCGTGGTGCCACAGATCGCGGGTCATGCCGGCGATATTGTCGCGGTTGTGCAGGTAGTCGTCCCAAGCAGACGCGGGTGCATCCGCGTCAGGGCGCTCTAAGGCAATCGCATCACCTTTATAGAAAAACTCGCGCCTGTCGCGCTCCCCGCAAAGGGGGCATTTGATCCGCATTGTATCGCGTCCCTTATTCCTTAATGGCGCATTGGCCATCCGCCACGCGTGTCAGTTTATACGTTACGCTTTGATTGATTTTTTCGGCCAGATTAACCGGCCCACCGCATTCATTTGCATCACCGACATACAGCGTGTCCGTGCGAAAAAGCAGAGTGTTCGCATCGGCGCGTTTGATTTCCATGCCGCCGCCGTCGCATTCAACACGGCAGGTCCAGTTCTTGTCGCCGTCTTTCGGAGCAAAGCAAAAGAGAAACTGATCCAGTAATCGATTGCCGTTGCCGCTGGCCTGAACATGGCCTTGATTGGCCGTTAGAACTGCCATTTGAGCAATCCTTTCGCCAGCCCTTTGGCCGAATTTAACGGCAATTTGCGCCACGATCTGATCGGGGTTCTTAGCCAGATGTGCTGCGCTATAGTTACGTTCATAGCAGCCTTCGGGCGGGGCAGATTGCGCCTGTAACGGCAAGGAAAAACCCGCCAAAAATACCAATGTGGCTAATCTAATGTAAGTTATGTTGGGCACCGGTCCCCTCCTCATCCATCAAATAGCCTGATTTGAAGCGGTCAAGCTGGAACCGCGCGGCTGGCTTGTCGTGGTTGCCAGTCGCCAGCAAATGCGCGAATGATTTGCCGGATCCCGGCACGGCCTTAAAGCCGCCGTAACACCAGCCCGCGTTGATAAACAGCCCATCAATGTGGGTTTTGTCGATGATCGGCGAGCCATCAGGCGTCATGTCCATGATGCCGCCCCAAGAGCGCAGCACACGGGCTTTGCCGATCATCGGCATCAATGTCATCGCCGCCTGCATCACTTGTTCCTTGCGGTGCAGCCCGCCACGTTGTGCATAAGAGGCGTAGAAATCCAGATCGCCGCCGAACACCAGCCCGCCTTTGTCAGATTGGCTGATATAGAAATGGCCCATGCCAAAGCTGATGACGTGGTCCATTGCCGGTTTCAGCCCTTCGGTGACAAAGGCCTGCAGCACGTGGCTCTCGATGGGCAGGCGCATACCGGCCATCGCGGCCACTTGGCTGGAACGCCCAGCCACAACCATCGCCACCTTTTTGGCGCGGATTGCCCCGCGCGAGGTTTGCACACCGCGCACTTTGCCATTTTCAACGTCAATGCCGGTGACTTCGCAATTTTGGATCAAATCAACGCCGTGTTGATCAGCACCACGGGCATAGCCCCAAGCCACTGCATCATGGCGCGCGGTGCCGCCGCGTGGGTGCAGCAAACCGCCGTAGACCGGAAAGCGGGCGTTATCATAATCCAGATAAGGCACGATTTTGCGCAAAGCGTCGCGGTCCAGCAGCCTTGCATCATCGCCCTGATTGATCATCGCGTTTCCGCGACGCACCGCCGCGTCGCGTTGGCCGTCAGAGTGGAATATCTGGATCACACCGCGTTGGGACAGCATCACGTTGTAGTTCAGCTCGTTTTCGAGGTTTTCCCACAGCTTTAGGGAGTGGCTGTAAAACTCGCTGTTGCCCGGCAGATAATAATTGGCACGTACAATGGTGGTGTTTCGCCCGACGTTGCCGCCGCCCAAATAGCCCTTTTCCAACACAGCTATGTTTTTCAGCCCATGTTCTTTGGCCAGATAATAGGCCGTCGACAACCCATGTCCGCCGCCACCAATAATAACGATGTCATATTCGGTTTTGGGATCAGGGTTACGCCATTGCGGAGTCCAACCTTTGTTGCCCGTCAGCCCTTGGCGCAATACTTGCCAGCCAGAAAATCGCATAGTGTCCCCCAGAACTTGTTGGCTCAATGAAACCAATTCTTGGGGCGATATTCAATGGGAAGCAACAGAATTTCCGGTTGCTTCCCGACATTGTTTGTCGCTAAGGCGACTTACAGTCCTTTTGCGGTGTAGGATTGGGCAACCCGGCCGATTGCCAATATGAAGGCCGCAGTGCGCAAATCTTCAACGTCGTCACGGCTATGCCAGACTTCACGGATCGATTGATAGGCAACCCGCATCGTGTCGTCTAGACCCGAGCGCACAAGTTCCAATTCGTCCGCCCCACGCAAATATTTACGTTTAAAGTCAGGCGACATGGACCATGCATCGCCCAAATAGTGATCCAACCGCTCCAACTCATCTACCACCAATTGGTGACGCGATTCTTCTTGGCGGCGCTGCATGCGGCCAAACCGGATGTGGCTCAGGTTTTTGACCCACTCAAAGTAGGACACCGTCACACCGCCCGCATTGGCATACATATCAGGGATGATCACGGTTCCTTTTTCGCGCAGCACTTCATCGGCACCGGCTGTAATAGGACCGTTCGCTGCCTCGATAATCAGTGGAGCTTTAATCCGGTCAGCATTCGTTAGGTTGATCACAGACTCTAGGGCCGCTGGGATCAAAATGTCGCATTCCATCTCCAGCAGCTTAGTTCCGTCTTGGTCATAATGCGTGTCCATATATCCGGCCAAACCACCGTGCTTGGCCAACCATTTATGGACCGCATCAACGTCCAACCCATCCGCATCATAAAGGCTGCCATCCCGCTCAATGATGCCAACGATTTTGGCGTCATCTTCCTCACGCAGGAACTTGGCAGCATGATAGCCCACATTGCCCAACCCTTGAACAATGATGTTTTTGCCCTTTAACGAGCCTTCCAGCCCTGCTTTGGCGATGTCTTCTGGGTGACGGAAAAATTCGCGAAGCGCATATTGTACGCCGCGCCCTGTTGCCTCAACCCGCCCCGCAATCCCACCAGCGTGCGGTGGTTTGCCTGTGACACAAGCCTTGGCGTTGATATCTGTCGTGTTCATCCGCGCATATTGGTCAGCGATCCACGCCATTTCCCGTTCGCCTGTGCCCATGTCGGGGGCAGGCACGTTTTGCGACGGGTTGATTAGGTCGCGTTTGATCAGCTCATAGGCAAAGCGCCGGGTGATCATCTCCATTTCTTGTTCGTTGTATTCGCGTGGATCGATCCGCAAACCACCCTTGGACCCCCCAAAAGGGGCCTCAACCAAGGCACATTTATAGGTCATCAAAGCGCCCAGCGCCTCGACCTCATCTTGGTTAACACCAAGCGCAAAGCGAATGCCCCCTTTGACAGGCTCCATATGTTCGGAGTGGACCGATCTGTAGCCCGTGAAGGTTTTAATTTCGCCACGCAGCCGCACCCCAAAGCGCACCGTATAGGTCGCATTTACAACACGAATTTTTTCCTCAAGCCCGGGGGCCAAGTCCATAAGTGCAACCGCACGATTGAACATCATATCAACTGATTCACGAAAGCTGGGCTCATTTGGTGCTGACATTGTCGTTCTCCAGAAAAATTGAGGGGTTAAAGAATCACCCGCGTTTCACAATAATAAAAACTCTAGGCCTGTTTTGGTTAACATCCTACCCGCATTTCCGAATCGTAGTTCAATTTCGAATTTCAGTCATGGTTAAGCCTGCCCAAACGGCTGTTTTCACCAATAATGGACATATTTTGCTATTGTGAAGCAAAGAGCGACAATCATGATATGATTTACACGACAATCAACAAAACGACGTTAGATTGTCTTATTTTGACCAAATCCCGCCCTATTTTGGACACACCTCCCTGAGTATATGACGAGGCACGATTTGTGCGTGCATTTGAGGCACCAATGTTTGGTGCTCATGAAAGGGCGAGTTATGACGCAGGAATTTATCAAAGCTTTTAGCGAAGCAAAAGAGAGTGCTTGGAAAAAGCAAACAGGTGGCCTTGGGGTTAACCTCAAGCACAAGTTCTCGATGTTTCGTCGCAAAGAAGATGGCTCTCTGATCATATTCGGCCTCTATATGTTGATCTGTATGCTGGTTATCGGCGGTTTGGCGGTTGATGCGATGCGCGGGGAATATCAGCGCACAAAAATTCAGGCCACCACTGACCGCGCCCTTTTGGCGGCGGCCAGCATCAATCAAACCCTCCCCGCCCAAGAAATTTTCGACGATTACTTTGCAAAAGCTGGCATGCCTGGCCTTGCTCCGACGGCGACTGTTGATGGCAGCGAGCACTATCGCCGCGTGTCTGCAGAGTATGCGGCTGACAATGTTCCCACAATCGATACGATTTTCATGAGCGAAGCCTTTCGAGATATTCTGCAGGTGGGCAATGCCCCTGAAGCGGGTGGCGTAAATGAGCTTTCAACATTTGCATCCGGCGTTGCGATTGACGGCGTTTCAAAGGTTGAAATTTCTCTCGTACTCGATGTTTCCGGTTCAATGTACGGCACCAAGTTGGCCGACCTCAAAGTCGCTGCAAAAGACTTTTTTGACACGCTGTTGCTGACGCAACCGGACGATGACACTTATTCGATCTCGATCATCCCCTATTCTACGCAGGTGAATGCCGGTGCAAAACTGCTGTCCAAGTATAATGCCTCGGGCGAACATGACTATTCGCACTGTGTGGATTTTACCGGTGACGATTTTAATACGGCATCTTTGTCAACGACAGATCAACTGCAACGCACTGGTCATTTCCACCCGTGGAACAAGCCCTACAAATACAAAGACAACAGCATTCATTGGTCCTATCGAGTTTGCCCACCGCGGCATACGCGCGAAATTTTACCTTTGTCTGGCGATATCAACGAGCTGAAAACCTATATCGACGCCTTTGAAGCATCGGGCAACACATCAACTGATGTCGGCATCAAATGGGGCGCGGCCTTACTTGACCCGTCGGCGCGGGACGCGATCACAGCTCTGGTCAGCGAAGGTGAGGTCGATTCAAAGTTTTCAGGCCGTCCATTCTCTTATACCGAGCCAAACATTCGCAAGGTGATGGTCGTGATGACGGATGGTAACAACACCAACCAGTATTACCTGAAACCTGAAGTTTCAGGTGGCTTTGCTGACCCCGATGACAACATGTCCAATGTTTGGCACAGGGTTGAATATGATTACCGCGGACGTCGGTATGACCGTTACGCCATTTACAACCCGGACCGCTGGAGCAGCGACAAATATTACCACCCGGACAAGGAAAGCACCAATAGGGGTTCATGGCGATCAGCCCCGAGTCACAGTAGCTTTGAACAGCTGTCTTATACAAAATTATACGATCATGCCTCAGTACGTTACGTTGCGAAATACCTGATGAGCCCAGCAGGTTATAATTACAACGAGTGGAGATATAACAAATACAGCTATGTTCACCCAACCGTAAAAGACACGCGTATGGCCAACATTTGTGAAGCCACTAAGAACAACGGCGTCATGGTCTATACCATCGGGTTTGAGGTGACCCTTAGCAATGCAACCAAGCTGTCACATTGTGCGACATCTGCGGGCCACTATTATGGTGTAAACGCAAACGGTCTCTCGGCAGCCTTCGCATCAATCGCAGCTCAACTGCATAGCCTTAGGTTGGAACAATGATCCGTTCGTTTTCCCCAACGCTCAGCCGTGTGTTCGCCCGTTTCAAACGTGACGAAGGCAACGCGACTATCGAATTTGCGTTTTTCTTCCCTCTTATGATTACGTTGCTGTTGTCGTCC
Source organism: Marinosulfonomonas sp. (assembly GCA_033851955.1). GTDB lineage: Bacteria > Pseudomonadota > Alphaproteobacteria > Rhodobacterales > Rhodobacteraceae > Profundibacter. The sequence continues at coordinate 22,280 of JAWSVK010000002.1, read as the reverse complement.
ATTGAAATTGGCATTCTGACGATCCGTCAGGTCATGCTGGAACATGCTGTTGATCGTACAGTTCGCGATTTGCGACTGGGCAACCTGATCAACCCGACGCAAGACGTTCTGCGCAACATGATTTGCGAACGCTCTGCCGTTGTGTCGGCTGCGAACTGTAACAACAGTCTGTTGATTGAACTGCGCCCCGTCAGCACCGTGACATGGACGCCTCTTTCGTCAGATACCACCTGCAAAGAACGCGCGATCGGCAGCCTTGACCCTGTCATTGAACTGAAACCTGGTCTGTCGCATGAGATGGTTTTGATCCGTGTTTGCGCCGTATTTGAACCGATTTTCCCATCGACAAAATTGGGTATTAAAATGTCAAAAGACGAATTGGGTGGCTATGCGTTGGTCTCTAGTTCCGCCTTTGTGAACGAGCCGACATAATGAGGTACAGCATGTTTCACCTATCGGATAAAATTCGCGCCTTTGCCATTGATGAACGCGGCACGGCCACGACCGAGGCAATCATTATCTTGCCGATGCTGGTCTGGTCGATGGTGGCGATGTCAATCTATTTTGACGCGTTTCGGGCCCGCAGCAGCACCTTGAAGGCCACCTATACGATCAGCGATATGATTTCGCGTGAGAACCCTTTTGTTGGGCCGAATTACATAGGTGGACTCAATACGGTTTACGATTTTCTCGCCGCCAGCCCAAACCCGACATGGATCCGCGTTACTTTGATTCAGTTTGACACTGAAGACCCGTTGATTGACACAGATGGGCGTTACATTCTGCATTGGTCACATGGCACCAATGGCAAGCTTGATCTAAATGATGCAACGCTGGGCAACCTCAAAAATCAGATTCCGGTTATGGGACACGGGGACAACTTGATCCTTGTGGAATCCGAAATGACATATGAGCCTTTCTCCGACATCGGCATCGTACCGTATAAATTGAACAATTTTGTTGCAACGCGCCCACGCTTTCCGCCACCGCAATGGAGCGCGTCACACTAGGCTCATTCGAAAGGTTCATTCAAACAAGTTTTCAAAGGCGTCGGATATCCGGCGCCTTTTTCGTTGCCGCAAACCTAGCGCGTGATGCCCCGTTCGGCCAGTATGGCGGCCAGAACTTCGGCCATGTATTTGGCTTGCGACGCCGCCGTGACGCCGCCAATCCCGACCCGTTTGCCAAACCGCCACCAAAGGCCCGGTGCCCAGCCCCGCGTTTGGCGCTCCTTGGTCAGCACTGAAAACCCGTTTGAGGGCTTTAGTGAGAACGACCCGCGCACAACGCCCGACATGTCTTCGACACGCACCAAAATCAAACCATCCGTGGTTTGTAACGCGTCCCGTGTCAGCACCACGCCCGCTTGGGTCGCGCGGCGCATGTTTTCGGCCAGCCACAGAACCAAAGCCCCAAAGCCCAGCAAAAACATCCGCCACAAGACTGACGCCGGCGGCGTCGCCAGCGCCACATAGACCAACAACCCGCCCAGAATGGCCAGCATCAACAATCCAGCATAGCGGCGGATTGCCGAGGGCATAACGGTGGCAATAACTTCATTCTCAGTCATATCAGGCTCCTGTGGCGTCGCGCCCCACATAGCGGCTAATTATGAGAAGATCGAGAGGCTGTTATTTCATACCCCTCCGCCTCGGGCTCATCATCTGTCATTTCTGCCGGAAAGCCGGGGGCGGTGACATCCAGCCCCGTGGTCTGTTCCAGCCGTTTGATGATGTTTGGCGACAATTCGCGCGGCCCGAATTTATCGATGCCGTCCTCGAATATCTCGATCAACAGCGGATTAACTTCGAGCGGCACATTGGCGCGATCCGCCACTTGTTGAAACAGGCTGATGTCTTTGAGCACCAAATCCATCGTAAACGAAATGTCGCGGGACCCATTCAGAATGACCTGACTTTCGGTTTCATGCACAAAACTGTTGCCCGATGAAATCCGGATCGCCTCATAGGCTGTGTTCAAATCCATACCCGCGCCCTTGGCCACCACCAAAGCCTCGCTTACCGTCACTAGGTTCGCGGTCGCCAAATAATTGGTCAAAACCTTCAGAACCGAGGCCGATCCGAGCGGCCCAGTATGCAATACACGGCGCCCCAGCTTGGTCAGCAGCGGCAATATCCGCTCAAACGTGTCACGCTCGCAACCCGCAAGGATCGCGATATTGCCTGTGGCCGCGCGGTGACAGCCGCCAGACACAGGGCAATCCACCGCCGCGCCGCCCTTGGCGATCACAGCCGCGCCCAGACGTGTGACTTCGGCCTCGTCCGTGGTCGACATCTCCATCCAGATTTTGCCAGCCGTTACGTGGTCCAGCATTTTGCCCATCACGGCGGCCGAGGCGGCAGGATTTGGCAGGCAGGTGATCACCACATCGCAAACGCGCATCATATCGGCCGGGCTTTCGCCGTCGGCAGCCCCGTCCGCCACAAAACCCGCCACCAATTCTGCGTCCAGATCATGCACGCGCAAATCAACGCCGTTGCGCAATAGGCTCCCCGCCAGCTTGCCGCCGACATTCCCAAGTCCGATAAATCCGATTTTCATTGCTGTCTCCTGTTGCTTTCAACAAGGTTTGACAGTTCGTTCCCGACACGTCGCTTCTGGTTGCGACAAAAGCAGTGCCTAGCCTGTGACCGACTTGCGCGCCATGTTCCAGTAAATTCCCTCGACCTTGTCACGCGACAGCCGACCGCCTTCGCGATACCAAGTGTTCACCCCCGTCAGCATCGCAATCAGCGCCATCATCGCCAACTTGGTATCAGGCACGGTGAACACACCCGCCTGCTGGCCTTGGTTCAGTATCTGCTCCAACACGTTTTCATACCGCGTGCGCAACGCTTCGATCGCGGCGAAATTGTCGTCCGAAAGGTTGCGCAATTCCATATAGGCGATGAACACGGCCTCTGGGCGATCCAAATGGAACCGGATGTGAAACCGCACAAAGGCCTCGAGTTGGGACAACGGGTCGAGCCCCTTGTCCTGCGCGTCCCATGCGGCCAGCAAATCGTCCATATGTTCGCGCATCAGATCAAACAACAAGGTCTGTTTGTCTGGTGTGTAGAGGTAGAGCGCGCCGGCCTGCACCCCGACCTCACCAGCGATTTGCCGCATGGAAACAGCAGCGAATCCATGGCGGGCAAACAGCTTTGCTGCTGCGTCGCGGACCTTGGGGCCGGTGATCTGGGAATGCGAACCTGTTTTACGTGCCATGGGCTGGGTTTAACTGAACCTACGTTCAATTCAAAGCCCTGCTTGTAATGGGCGCGCCTCCCGCCCTATTATTGCGAAAACCACCATGGGAATCCCCTTTTGATGCTTCGCCACGCTGCCGCCATTGCCATAATCGCCACCGTGATGGCCGGATGCAGTGATTTCCCCGAGTTGGACGCCGCTGTGACGCCTGCCGCACGCGACGCGGCATACCCAAGCCTAACCCCGCTTGATCAGCTGATTGCCGGGGCACAGGATGTACAAATCACCCCCCAAACTGTGGCCAACCTGCAAGGGCGTGTCACTGGGTTACAGGGGCGTGCCGCCCGTTTGCGCGGCCCAGTCATTGATGCGGCGACCCGCGCCCGAATGCGGGCCGCAATCGCCCGCCATAGATAACACCATCTGCCGCGTTGCACCGCCGTCAAATTGGCGATAGAGAACCCGCAACTTGTTTCACATCGAAAGAGCGCAAAATGACTGAACCTTTACGCCTTGGAATTGCTGGTCTTGGAACTGTTGGCGCAGGCGTTGTCAAAATCGTGCGTCAAAAAGCCAACCTGCTGGCCGCCCGCACCGGCCGTCCCGTGGTGATCACGGCCGTGTCCGCGCGTTCGCGAGACAAGGACCGCGGCGTCAACCTGTCGGATTTTGCGTGGGAAGATGACCCCGTCAAACTGGCCCAACGCGACGACGTTGATGTGTTCGTTGAACTGATGGGCGGTGCTGATGGCCCCGCCAAAGCCGCAACAGAGGCTGCGATCGCGGCTGGCAAAGATGTTGTGACCGCCAACAAGGCCATGCTGGCGCTGCACGGTCAAGAATTGGCCACCACAGCCGAGGCCGCGGGCCGTGTGATCCGTTTTGAAGCCGCTGTTGCTGGTGGTATTCCGGTGGTAAAGGCCCTGACTGAAGGTTTAGCTGGCAACCAGATCGAGCGTGTCATGGGCGTGATGAACGGCACCTGCAATTACATCCTGACCCGCATGGAAAGCGCTGGCTTGCCCTATGCCGAAGTCTTTGAGGAGGCCAATCAACTCGGCTATCTTGAAGCAGACCCGACGCTGGACGTGGGCGGCATTGATGCGGGGCACAAGCTGGCCTTGCTGGCCTCGATTGCCTTTGGCACCAAGGTTGCTTTTGATGACATCGAGTTGGAAGGCATTGAGCGCATCACCATTGATGACATCAACCAAGCCGCCGACATGGGTTACAAAATCAAACTGTTGGGCGTGGCCCAGTTGACGGGCCGAGGGTTAGAGCAACGCATGTCGCCCTGCCTCGTGCCTGCCAGCAGCCCGCTAGGCCAACTCGATGGCGGCACCAATATGGTGGTGCTTGAGGGTGACCATGTTGGCCAAATCGTGTTGCGTGGGGCTGGCGCTGGCGAAGGGCCGACCGCTTCGGCTGTTATGTCTGACGTGCTGGACATCGCGCGCGGTATTCGCGTTTCGACCTTTGGTCAACCCGCAGACACGCTTGAGGCGGCAAAGGCGGCCAAATCCTCGGCCCCTGCCCCTTATTACCTGCGCATGACGCTGCATGACAAACCCGGTGCTTTGGCCAAAATCGCCACGGTGCTTGGCGAATCTGGCGTTTCAGTTGACCGCATGCGTCAATACAGCCATGAGGACACGTCAGCCCCTGTGCTGATCGTGACCCACAGAACAACCCGCGCCGCATTGGAAGATGCGATCGCTGGATTTGGGGCCACGGGCGTTGTCGCCTCTGATCCCGTCGCCATTAGAATTGAAACTGTTTAAAACAGAGGACCATCCATTATGAGTAAAGAAGCAGATTTTTCCGACCGTATGTTATCGCTGGGCTTGGCCCGCGTTTCCGAAGCCGCTGCCTTGGCTTCGGCCAAACTGGTTGGCCGTGGTGATGAAAAAGCCGCCGATCAAGCCGCTGTTGACGCCATGCGCACCCAGTTGAACATGCTCGACATCAACGGCGTGATCGTGATCGGTGAAGGCGAACGCGATGAGGCCCCAATGCTGTTCATCGGCGAAGAAGTCGGCACCGGCAATGGCCCGGGCGTTGACATCGCGCTGGACCCGCTTGAAGGCACGACGCTGACCGCCAAAGACATGCCAAACGCGCTGACCGTGATCGCCATGGGGCCACGCGGCTCGATGCTGCACGCGCCTGACGTATACATGGACAAACTGGCGATTGGCCCGGGCTTTGCCACCGACGTTGTGACGCTTGATATGTCACCAGCCGAACGCATCAAAGCGCTGGCTGATGCCAAGGGCTGTGCCATGTCCGACATCACGGTTTGTGTGTTGGAGCGTCCCCGCCACGAGGACATGATTGACGAGCTGCGCACCACCGGTGCCGCTATCCGCCTGATCACCGATGGCGATGTCGCTGGCGTCATGCATTGCGCTGAGTCTGAGACCACAGGCATCGACATCTACATGGGTTCTGGTGGCGCGCCCGAAGGCGTGTTGGCCGCAGCCGCGTTGAAATGCATGGGCGGGCAAATGTATGGCCGCTTAATGTTCCGCAACGATGACGAGCGAGGCCGTGCCGCCAAGGCTGGCATCACCGATCTGGACCGGATTTATTCACGTGATGAATTGGTGACCGAGGACGTGATCTTTGCCGCCACGGGTGTGACGGATGGTTCCATCGTGCACGGTATCAAGCGCGAACCGGGGTATTTGACCACAGAAACCATTCTGATGCGTTCCAAAACCGGATCTGTGCGGCGCATGTCTTACCGCAACAAAAGCAGCTAAATGGAATGCGCGCTGATCCTGATCGACATCCAGCAGGGCTTTGATAGCCCCTACTGGGGCGCGCGCAACAATCCAGACGCCGAGAAAAACGCCGCTCGCCTGTTGCAACACTGGCGGGCGCGCGATGCTCCGATCTTCCATGTCCGCCACCTCAGCACGACTGAGGGCAGCCCCCTTCAAGCGGGGCTTGCTGGCGCCGAAATCCAAACCATCGTTCAGCCCTCTGCGGGCGAGGCTGTGTTCGAAAAAACCGTAAACTCCGCCTTTATCGGCACCGATCTTGAGGATCGTTTGCGCGCAAGCGGCATCACGGATCTGGTGATCTGCGGGCTGACAACGCCGCATTGCGTTTCGACCACCACACGGATGGCCGCCAATCTGGGCTTTACCGTCAGTTTGGCCCATGACGCCTGCGCCGCGTTCGAACAAAATGCCAATATGTCATGGTGCGATGGCCCCGCTTTGAGTGCTGCACAAATCCACGACACTGCCATTGCGCATTTGCACGGTGAATTTGCCATCGCCAAAACTACAAACGCGATCATTGGGGCCACCACATGAGCGGATTTCTATCAGTCGATGCGTCCTTAAGCGACCGGCTTTGGGTTGGACCAAGCATCGAGGACGACAGATTGTCCGAAGGCATGGCGCAGGACACCAACCTGCCCTTGCCGCTGTGTCGCATCCTTGTGCGCCGTGGCGTTGCGCCACAAGACGCTGAAACTTTTCTGAACCCGACCATCAAAGACCTGTTGCCCGACCCGTTGCGGCTCAAAGATATGCAGCCCGCCGCCGCACGGTTCTTAAAGGCCAGTCAGGCGGGCGAAAAGATCGCCATTTTTGCCGATTACGATGTGGATGGCGGCACGTCCGCGGCTTTGCTGTTGGATTGGTTGCGCCAAATGGGCCGCGATGCGACGCTGTATATTCCCGACCGTATCACCGAGGGCTACGGGCCCAATGTGCCCGCCATGGAAATGCTGGCCCGCGATCACGCACTGATTGTCTGCGTGGATTGCGGCACTGTCAGCCATGAGGCGATTGCCGCCGCCAAAGGCGCTGACGTGGTGGTGGTGGACCACCATTTGGGCGGCGAGACCCTGCCTGATGCGGTGGCCGTGGTGAACCCGAACCGCCAAGACGAAACAGGCGACTACGCCCAGCTATGCGCGGCAGGGGTTGTGTTTTTGATGCTGGTCGAGGTCAATCGCCAACTGCGCGGCCAAAATAAAACCGGACCGAACCTTGTTGACATGCTGGACCTTGTGGCGCTTGGCACTGTCGCCGATGTTGCGCCACTGACGGGCGTTAACCGCGCCTTGGTGCGCCAAGGGCTCAAAGTTATGGCGCAGCGCAAACGCATTGGGCTGGTGGCCTTGGGCGATGTGGCACGGATGAACAGCGCACCGAGCACCTATCATTTAGGGTTCCTGCTGGGCCCACGCATTAACGCTGGTGGACGGATTGGGCAGGCCGATCTGGGCGCACGCCTGCTGGCCTGCACGAATGTGCATGAAGCCCGCGCCATGGCGGATCGATTGGATGAGTTGAACACGGAACGCCGTGAGGTCGAGGCCAGCGTGCGTGATGTTGCACTGGCGCAGGCCGAGGAGCGTGGGTTGGACGCGCCGCTGGTTTGGGCGGCAGGCGAGGGTTGGCATCCGGGTGTTGTGGGCATTGTGGCGTCACGTTTGAAAGAAGCCACCAACCGCCCCGCCGTGGTGATCGGGTTGGATGGGGATGAGGGCAAAGGTTCGGGGCGGTCAGTTTCGGGCGTTGATTTGGGGGCGTCTATCCAACGACTGATGGCCGAGGGGCTGTTGTTAAAGGGTGGCGGCCACAAAATGGCGGCAGGCCTAACGGTGGCGCGTGACCAATTAGAGCCCGCGATGGCACGTCTAAGTGAGCTGCTTGCCAAACAAGGGGCGGGCGATGCCGGCCCTGCTGATCTGAAACTGGACGGCGTGTTGATGCCCGGTGCTGCCACGGTCGAGCTGATTGAACGGCTGGAACAGGCCGGCCCGTTCGGGGCCAGCGCCCCTGCCCCGCGGTTCGCCTTTCCCGATGTGGAAATCAACTTTACCAAACGCATTGGTGACAACCATCTAAAGCTGACATTTGGCGACGGCATGGGTGCGCGGATCGAGGCAATTGCCTTTGGCGTCTATGATGGTCCCATGGGTCAAGCGCTCGCAAATCATGGCGGGGCGCGGTTTCATCTGGCGGGCCGTCTGGAAATCAACACATGGGGTGGACGCGCCCGTGTGCAACTGCGCTTAGAGGATGCAGCCCGCGCCTAAACGAGGGTGTAAAAAATTACGAATTAGACGCATTTACCCCCTTGCGCCCTCGCCCCAGTTTGCCTAGATACGCCTGACCACACAATGTGGCCCGTTCGTCTATCGGTTAGGACGCCAGGTTTTCAACCTGGAAAGACGAGTTCGATTCTCGTACGGGCTACCACGTCGTTTCCCTGACATATTGATTCTTTTCTGCGACGTGGCAGACGACGGCCGTTTTGCCCCCAAACAACAGCCCTTCGAAAGTTGTCAACGCATTTTGGGCAATGTTGCGCAGCTTGTTTTGGCCGCACCGCACCAAAACAAGGCATAAATCCGCCAATGGCCGCTAAGATGTACAAACTCCTTGATATTTCCTTTGCGTGACCCTATGTGATGCCTGCGACGTTACCTCTATCGGCTACACTGCTCTTAACAGCTCAGTATATCGATCTTGTTCTGGCTGAGCCGAGCTGCCGCATTCTGCGGGCAGATAAATAGGAGAATATACGATGGCTACTGGCACCGTAAAATGGTTTAACACAACAAAAGGCTTCGGCTTTATCGCTCCAGATGGCGGCAGCAAAGACGTGTTTGTACACATCTCAGCTGTTGAACAAGCAGGCCTGACTGGTCTTGCTGACGATCAGAAAGTTACTTTCGAAATCGAACCTGGCCGCGACGGCCGCGAAAGCGCGACAAACATCGCTTTGGCATAAGCTTTCTCCCGCAAGTCGGGATGATTGTTGACGAATAAGAAGGGCGTATCGCGAAAAGCGGTGCGCCCTTTTTTCGTTGTTGTTGTGTGGCAATCGAACAAAACATGCGACCTGACTATCAGCAAAAGGACAAACAGGTGTAACGCTCTCATTTCGAGTCAGTTTGTTGGGCGGCGTCACAAATAAATTCTGCTGTTTTGCGGTCGAAACGAAAATATCACCAACACACTTTGCACGATTTGCCGCATTGCCCTGTGTTCAAATCAATCTAGACAATTACCCAGATAGAAAGCGGCTAACGGGCACTGCCCTGTTACAACTGGAACCAAGGGGTTGAGATGAATATACCGGTCTTTATCGTGGCATGCATTACCTTGCTCGCCGTAATTGCGCATGTATTGGGGGGCACAAAAGAGACAGCAGCCATCGCGCCGGATCAAGAGAACGACAGGTTAACGGCACATTGGGTGCAGGCCATGTGCGCTTTCCAAATGTTGTCGGTTGATCTTTTGGCTGTAGCTCTATTGCTCTTTGCGGTCGCATTTGTCGATTTGGGGCCAATTGAAGACCAGGTTTTGACAGCGCTTAGCGTATTGTTTTTCCTATGGGGCGCAGTTTGGGTTGTACAGGTTTTGTGGCTCAAAAAAGCGGCTGCGACGCTGCTGCGGCTGCCACATTGGAGTGTCTGGTTTATTTGCTCAGGGCTTCTTTATTTCGGAAGTTGAAGGCGACTTATTCAAATTCCGAGTATTGCCAGCTGACTCAAACGCCTTGGCAAAATCAGGAGAAAAGCACTGTTAATCAGAGCATTGTTAGCCGTCAGAAAGGCCCTCTTAAAGGGCCTTTTCTTGTTCAGATTTCATCGAAAACTGCTAAGTATTTGTCGTTTACGCCTTAATCAGCGCAGCCCGTGTCGACAAACCAACCGCCTGGGCCCGCAATATCATTTGGCAAAGCGTAGACCATAACCTGACGGAGAACAAAGACAGAAAGAAAAGCCAGACCAATTTGGTCAAAGGAAATCGTTGTAAACAGGTCCATCATCTTCTCCGAATATTGTTTAGGTTTCAGCGTTAAATTGCCAAAGGTTTACGGCCAAAGAATGACAAAAATGGACCAAATTGTGTTCATTAACAAAATACCAAACCGTCGGGTCAAAACCTGACTTCTTGGAGCAGATTTACCCTCTTGGTGCAGTTTCTAAACGGGTCGAATGCTTAGGAGGCTTGGCGTAACAATTCAGCGCTAAAGACTGTATTGCAGGCCCGCCCCTTATTTTTGGATGCGTAAAGCGCCAAATCTGCGTCGCTCAACATTTTGTCCATGTCAGGTTCGGTGTAGAAATCCGACACCGTCGTGCCAATGCTGGTTGAAATTCGGCATTGCTGGCCGTTGAACATAATCGGCACTTCCATGCGCTCGATAATCCGCATTGCAATATCATTCAGCTGATCAATGTCGGTCAAACGGTGGAACAACAACACAAATTCATCGCCGCCGACCCGCGCCACCAAATCATCGCTGCGGGTTTCATCCACCAAAATTCGGGCAACCTCCAACAACACATGGTCCCCAGCGGCGTGGCCCAACGTGTCATTTACTGCCTTAAAGTAATCCAGATCGACCTGCATCAAGCCAAAACTGTCGCCGCCCGTGACAAAGCGCGACAGCACATGATCCATCGCGCGTCGGTTCTTTAACCCTGTCAATGTATCTGTATAGGCTTGCTCTTCGGCCGCCATTTTCGCGCCTTGAAGCCGTGCATTCAATTTGTGTGATTCATTCATCGCCGCTGATTTTGCCTCGATCAGATAGAGCATCTCAACAGCAAGATCAGTTGCGGCAAAGTCCGCAATTGTCAAATTATAGGTCCCGATCGTATCAACCACCGAAATCCCGAACGACATATCCAGCAACACGCCTTCTTGCCCCTCAAGGGCGACACCAACCGCCTTTAACATTGTCTGATGTTCATTGCGCATAGACAGATGCAGTTTCGTCCCAATCGTTTCGATAATGTCAGCCACCGACGCCATATTGCCCGGGCGGTTCACATCGAAACACTCAAAGAACGACTGCCCGGTCAAAGTGCGATCAACAAAGAGCTTTGCGACCGTGGGCCCGCATTGCAAAATTTCTCCATTCAGCCCCAAAATGAGGTGCATTGGCATCAGGCGCGCCAATGACTCCTTTGTCATACAAAACCTGTCCATTAAGTCCCGCCCCCGCTTAAAACATCCGGTCTGGCCAAGCTAAAATCCCGCCCATCTGCAAAACTGCTTTCGACCAAGGTGATCGAGATTTCCTCGAAACCGTCGCGCCCGCCTTGATATTCCATAAACACCAATGCGCCATAGTCATCGGCCATCGCCCGCAGCACCCCTAGCATCGCGCGCCCAAACCCCTTGTGTGGACCGTGACAAACCACCGTAAAACAGCCGGGGCGGCCCTCCTCCAACAGCTTGAACGTGGGCAGTTCCAACTCGGGCACCGCCAATTTGCCACGATCATACAGATCATCCAGTGAGTGCAGGAAATCAACAAAGGTGTCGCCGCCAAACCGCAGCAGGCGGCGCAGAGATTTTACATTGGGGCTGGACACGAGATAGGTGCCCAAGTCTTCCAATATGGTGTCAGAAGATTTGCTGAGCAGCTCTGCGGCGCACTCAATAACTGCATATGTCTGCCAGTCTTCATATTCAAACATCGATTCAAAATGCTCAAACCCCAAACCCGCGGCCTCGACCACGTCGTGCCACACCGCGGCCCCATAAGTCTCACTTAAGAAGCTCTCGAGTGAGCGATTTATTAACCCGTGCATTCATCCCATCCTTTTGACCAATTCTTTTGGCCTAGGTTGAACGCTAGGTAATCATCATTAACAAAGTCCGAACTTGCGGCAGCAAAATGCTTAAAATTCAGTCCAAATCCTGCACTTAAAAATCTGTCGGCACGCCGCCTTCGGATTTACGGCGGGCAACAAAATCAACCAACTCTGCGTGGTTGTCACTTTGCATAGGGGGCGCTTCGAATTCGTTAATGATCTCTTTGAACTTGTGATGGGCCCGCTCGGCAGTCCATGTACCACCAGCCAGCTCCCACGCCTCAAAATTGCGCCAATCCGAAAGAAACGGTTGGTAAAATGCCTCTTCGTAACGGTCCTGCGTGTGCTGGATGCCAAAGAAATGTCCCTCGGGGCCAACCTCGCGGATCGCGTCTATTGCGATATCCTCCGGTGTGGTCGCAATGATCTGCGGCTCCATATAGCGCTGGATTTGCTGCAACACTTCGCAATCCATGATGAATTTTTCGGGGCTGGCGATCAGCCCGCCTTCCAGCCAACCGGCGGCGTGATAAACCATATTGCTGCCCGATTGCACCGCCGCCCATAGGCTGTTTGAGGTTTCCCACATGGCTTGTCCGTCGGGCACATTGGCGGCGCAGACCCCACTGGAACGCAAAGGCAATCCATAAAACCGCGCCATCTGACCGGTCATCTGGGTGGCGCGCATGTATTCAGGGGTACCAAAGGCGGGGGCGCCTGATTTCATATCAACGTTGGAGGTAAACGTCCCGATGCCACAGGGCGCGCCTGGCCGTATGTACTGCGCCAAGGCGATCACCGACAGCCCTTCGGCCAAAGATTGCGCCACCGCGCCTGCCATGGTCACGGGGGCCATAGCGCCCGCCAACGTGAAAGGCGTCACAATGGCGGCCTGACCGCGCCTTACGTGGCGGATCCAGCCGTCCAGCATCAGATCGTCGTGTTTCAATGGCGAGGTCGAATTGATGTTGGTGAACATCCGCGGCTTGGCTTCAAATTCCTCATGGCTCAGACCACCCGCGATGCGGATCATTTCCATCACATCATCCACCCGTCCGGCCCCCAGACAATAGGCATGGCCGACCTTATCGGTCAGGGTCAACTTATCAAACAGCACATCCAGATGCCGGATGCTTGGGTGAACATCGACGGGCTCAACAGGGTATCCGCCGATCATGTGGATACAATTGAAATATTGTGAAAGCTTCAGCAGGTTGGCGCATTGTTCGCGGTTACCCGTCACTTTTTTACCGATCTCCATGTCCCAATAGTTTGGAGGAGAGGACACCGACCCAAACAAAATATGTCCATCACCCAAGATGACTTCGCGTTCGGGGTTGCGCGGGGTGATGGTGAAACTAGCGGGGGCTTTGCCGACCATTTCCATCACAAAGTCACGGCCCATGCGCACATTGGTGCCATTCACGGTGCAGCCCGCAGCCTTGAGGATTTGCAGCGATTCTTCGTGCAAGAACTCGATGCCTATTTCTTCGAGTATCCGCATGGCCCCGTCGTGAATGGCCGCAATCCCGTCACCGTCCAGCGGCTCGGTCGGGCGATCCGTATTAACAGGCAGGCGCCAAGGCATTTGCTCAACTGCTTTGGTGGCGCGCCGCGTGTTACCCGCCCGCCCGCCAGATCTGCGTTTTCTTGTCGATGTATCAGCCATGGAATACCTCTTTTGCTTGAATATAAGGTGGCAATATTGCCAAGAGATAGGAACGATCATTTGCGACAGATAATGTCGCTTACAATCGCAAGGGTGATTTTATTACCGAACCAGAGCCAATTCCGCAGCCTAAGAAGGGAGTTACAACAACCGATAAGGTCAAATCACTGCAGCGGAGCGCAGGAATTGGGGCGGAGCAACCAGCAGCAGCCCCTGTTTTGACGCGCCACGTTTTAGCAACACAATAAGCGGCGAGAGGGAGGGTGCGCGACAGCGGCCCTACGCTGGAGAGAGCGCAAATGCGGCTGATGCTGGGGGTTTACTGTGGGGTTTTAACTGGTCAATTAGCCGCATCTAACGCATGCTAGGAAATACGAAATGCCGCTTTTCGCCAGATGCAGACCTAATCTGTCGCAAAAACTGCCAACCAATCAAATGGAGATAGAAAATGAGCCTGCTTGTTCGCTATACCTTAAAATCGAGTGATCACCACGATGCACAATCCGTTGCAATGACCGCACTTGTCGCAGGGCTAAAGTCCGAAGGCATTTCTGGGCTACACTATTCGTGCTTTGCAACCGATGATCCCACGCAGTTTATTGGCGTGCTGGAGTTTCCTGACGATCCTGTAAAGCAAAGATTTTTAGAATCTTCCTCCTTTGCTGCTTACAAAGAAACAGTCGGGCCAACCTTTGCCAACCCTCCTCAGACCACAGATATTACAGCAATTGCGTCAACACGAGATTGAGCGTTCAACCAGGACTTAACACCAAAAGCGCAGACCGAACACACTAGAGGCAAACCAAAAGCCCGCCTGCCAGCTTTTGGGTCCATCAGCCCATTTCGTCTTGGCATTCCATTGCGGCTTCCAACGCATTGAAGCTGCCCGTCAGGTCGATCGACATCACTTCGCCATTTTCACTGTAAAGCGTCATGGTATACTTTTGAGCCAAATCAAATAGGAAATCAGGGTTGTCAAACGCGATGTCCGCGCCCGGCACCCCGTTCAGATAAATACCGCGCGCCTCAGCATCATAATCTTGACCATCCAGCGCAAACAAAACCGAATAGGTTTCCCCCGCCTCAATGTCACCCCATGCCATGTTAAAAGCCGTGACATAGCCGCCGCCCTCATTGCGATCAAACCCAATGCGCACCACTGAACCATCGTCAAATTCGGATTGGATCAAACAGCCATCGCCCAATGTTGGGTCAATCATCACGTCCCAATACTCGGAGGCGCCCCATTGTTCCAACGACTGCGCCGCGGCTGGCAAGGTGAATGAAGTGGTTAGGAACACTGCTGTTAGCAGGGCCTGTGTTGCGGTGTTGCGTTTCATATCGTGGTTTCCCCCAAGGTTTAATGTAAGCATATAGCGGCTTTGCACCACTTTCACTAACTTTAATGCAAGAAATGTCGGTTTAGATTTTTGGGTCGATTGCGGGTGAAACACCCCTAGCGCTTGCGAAACTTGTCGACCAAAAAGTCCAAAAATGCGCGGATATTAGGGGCCAGATTGCGCTTGTCGGCGTAGATGGCGGCCACATCGGCATGGGCTTGGGCGTAAGTGGGGAACAATTGCACCAACTCACCCGATGCTATTTTATCGACCACAAGATATGTCGACAGCCGCGCAATACCCAAGCCCGCCAAAACCGCAGCATAGACCGCGTCGGCGCTGTCGCCCTCAAAGTTTCCAGTTGCATCCACGGTGTGCAAGGTGCCGTCAATTTCCGCCGTCCATGCGTTACGACCGACAACGTTCGAGGTGCGCAGGCAATTGAACCTAGCCAAATCATCAAAGTTTTTAGGGGCGCCATGTTGCTCAAGATAGGCAGGAGAAGCGCAAAGGATGCGCTCATTGTCCATGATTTTGCGCGAGATGAAATTCTGGTTGGTGATCTGCCCGTCAAAGGCGATCGCGACATCAAAGCTCTCTTCTTCCAGATCGAACTGTCGATCTGTCAGTTCAAGCGACACAGTGACCTCGGGATATAGATCAAGGAATTCCGGCAGAACCGTGATCAGACGGGATTTGCCAAAGGCCACGCTTGACGCGATCCGCAACGTGCCTTTTGGACCGCTGCTGATGTTTGTGATGTGCTCTTCTGCCTCATAAAACTTCGCGGCCATTTCACGGCATTTTTCATAAAAATCGCGCCCCTCGTCTGTCAAGGAAACACCGTTCCTCGTCCGGTGCAACAAACGGTGCCCGACGTGGTCTTCGAGGTGGCCGACTTGTTTGCTCACGGCTGACGGCGTTTGCCCACTGGCGCGCGATGCCGCCGAGATGCTGCCCAATTCGACAACTTTCACAAAGGCCAGCATTTGAGAAGGTATGTCCATGGCGATGTCGTGGCCTTTCCTATTGGGCAAGCCCCCTATGCGCATTGAACGGGTTGGAGGGCGGAGCAGTTAGCGCTATCTCTGCATTGCAGCACAAATACTGCACCGCAGCAATCGCAAAAGGAGTTCGATCAATGCAACTGGTAAGTTCACACCGTAACATCGGGTTACAGACCGCTTTTAGCACCTTGCAGTCCCTTTTTCTACGCCTGCGTGCAGAATCCAAAAAGAACAAAGCGCGCCGCGAACGGTATCGCAATACCTTTAACGAACTGCACTCTCTTTCAAATTACGACTTGGCTGATTTGGGGATTTCACGTTCCGAAATACACCAGGTGGCGTTGGACGAAATGGCAAAGGAGCCAAAATCATGAAAACCTTTAGCAACCCGCATCACGGTGCTTTCCACCTGCCGTCCTTGACGCATACATTTGACGCTGTCCGTGGCGCTCTTGGCCAATTCGCATCCAAACTGCTTAAGGGCACTTCAGACTTTGTGACCCAGATGCAAATCGCGCGGATGCAATCTGTTTTGTATCAAATGACGGATGAGCAACTGGCGAAAAACAACATGAAACGTGCCGATATTCGTGAACATGCTGAATTTCTGGTCTTTGGAAAAACACCGGCCGCCCCTTTCACAGAATACGACGGGCTATAAACAAGAATTGAGGCGCGATACCGCTGCGCCTTTCACGACATCATTGTCACCCAAATGCGGTGATTTTGACAGGTAACAGAGCTCGCTCCTCCCAGGGTTTGTCTGCTGCCGACCTTCGACGGAGGTTTCCTTGCGAAACCCGTCAAAACTGAGCTGGCGTGCTCACCTCCTCCCGGGCACGCCAGCCGTTTTCCATATCGATTTCAGGTCGCGCCCAAGGTTTCATTTTAGAGCCCGCGCATAAAACGACCAACAGCCAATCACTCACGGCACAGTCCGACGGGTGGGTGCAATGCGCCCACCCCGAGGTCTGGGTGTGCTTTTGTTATGTGAAGGTCATCCCTGGATACCCACACCGCGCTCGGACCTCGGGGTGGGTGCAAAGCGCCCTCCCCATGGGGGAGGTCCGGGCGCTGCCTTTGCTAAGCAAAGGCACTATAGGAAGCTGGTCGACTCTGCGGGTAACCCAAACGTGAACACTTACCCTTTTGAACTTTGAGTAAACACGAACGAGGGCTTGCAGAATTACTCCTCACAACTATGCTATTAAGCAACCATTCCTTTAGCAGGGCATCACTCTGCTTTACCACCCAGCCGTTAAAGCAACCGGAGCAACCTGTGGGCTCGCCACATACAATCAAGATGACGAAGGAAATCCTGAATTCCTACAGCCAAGCCGCGCTCGACAACGCGGATGAATTACTTGTTGAAGCCTCCCTTTTGCTCGACCATGACCATATGGCGCGGGCCTACTTTCTGGCAGTCGCCTGCATCGAGGAAGCGGGCAAAGCGTTGCTCTGTTTCGACGCTCAGAAGCGCAACCATTCAAACCCAGCGGCTCGCAAAAGGATAAAAGTTCTCACGGAAAACCACAGGGAAAACCACAGGGAAAACCACAGGGAAAAGGTCAATTACGCGATGCTTTTATTGGCCTTTGGAGATCCTGATCCGAGCGAAGCACTGAAAGTGGTGCCTGATTTGATGTATGCGCTAAATCAAGGACGGGAGCTGTCTATGTACAGCGATCTATCCCCCAACCCAGATCGAGTTCAAATACCGAAAGAGGTCGTCCGTCCGAAAGCCGCAAGAGACTGCGTAAGGCTCGCCGAAAGCTGCCTCGCTAAAGCGCATCGCCATGTGATTGAACGGGTACCATTCAATTTCACATCCGCTCAGGACAGGCTATTCACAATGAAGTCTACCAAGTCTCAGGAGATAATGACCAGTGCAGACTTCTGGTGGTACTACACGTCACGCATGGAAGTAGGCCAGCAGGATTTCGCAGAAATGTTTCTTGATTACGAGCGGGATCACATCAAGACTGGTACACTTTTCCATTTTGTGAAATAGACCAACGCCGAAGCCCTTAGCAACGGCTAAACCTCTAAGTAGATACTAGGTTTTCACAAACTGATAGCCCCCCTACAACCAATCCGTCAAATGCCCGATATCCGGCAGCACCACATCGGCATGGGGGGCCAATTCATCGTGATCCGCCACCCCAGTAAGCACCGCCACTGTCACCATGCCCGCCGCACGGCCCGCGACCAGATCATGCACACTGTCGCCGACCATCGCAATCTCATGACCTTCCAGCCCTAAATGCGCGGCAAAGGCCTCTTGCATGCCGGATGCGGGTTTGCCGCCATAGCCGCTGTCCGATCCAACGATGAAATCAAACATGCCCGCAATACCTGCCGCTGCAAGATGGGCGCGTGCGGGTGTCTCGCTGTCATTGGTCGCCACCCCCAGCGACAGGCCACGGGCCTCTAGCCCCAACAGAAACGGAACCAATGGCACCGCCTCGGCCTGCGGGACCTTGGCCGCCGCCGTGTTCAACCGATGGGTCAGCTCCTCGACGGTTTCTCCGTCAAAGAATGGCAGCAGCGCCGCGGCAATATCGGGCGGTGTGTCAAAGATCACCATTGAATCTTTGGCGAATATCTCGGCCTCATAATCATAACCAATCGCCGCCCCCATGCGGGCGGCCAATGCGGCGTCACCAGCGGATTCTTCTAACAACAAGGTTTTCGCCCAGACGCCCCACGTCGCGTAAAAGTCGAACAAAGTGCCGTCCTTATCAAACAACACCGCCTTAATCTGTGACATCCAAACTCTCCTAAACCATACCGGCACCCTGCCCGCGCCCTGCGATGTTGGCAACAAGAATTGACACCGCTTCGCCTAATTGACACTGTTAACTATGAGCATGGATCAGAAATACCGCCTGCATCAGTCCTTGGGCTATCAAATGTCCCTGACAACACGCCTGCAAGAACGCCGATTTGAGGATCAGCTAAAAACGCTTGGCCTGACACGGATCACGTGGTGCATCCTGCTGGCCGTTGAGGTTGAAAAGCTGGTTAACCCCTCGGATATTGCTAATTTTGTTGGCATTGACCGCACCGCCACTTCGCGTGCGCTGCGCCAAATGGAGACCAGCGGCATGATTGCGCGTTGTGTTGGCAAGGATGACGGACGCACCACGTTGGTTGCCCTGACCGATATGGGCCGTGATCTCCAAGCTCGCGGCACCCCGATGGCCCGCGACAATGCCCAACATTGGCAGGGCAAACTCAGCAGTGACGAGGCCCGCGAATTGCGCCGGTTGCTGGCCCTTTTGCGCCAAGGCGAAGATGCTGCGTTGACGCGGCTTTGATGGGCAAATTTCGGTCTTATAAAAACCGCCCCGTGCATTTGGGCCCTTATCCGTTGGAAGATTTGGCGCGGGTCGATGTGGCGCATGGGGTTGGGGATCTGGGCCCGCAAATTGGCCTGACGTTTCAGCGGTCGGAGGATCCGACCAGCATCGTCAACGCGATGCAAGAATATCAGGCCATGCTGGACGCCACCCGCGACGGATTGGTGAAAACCGAGCGCGCGACCATTCCGAATGACTTAACAGAACGCGCCAATCACCTGAAATCTTTCGGATATTTTTGCGATGCGGCGATGGTCGGCATCTGCGAAGTGCCGGTCGGTGCTTGGCTTGACATCCCCATCGTCAACCGCGACGTAATGCGGCTGGCTGACAAGATTAAAACAATGCAAGTCAAAACCTTAGCAGCAGGTATTGATGTGATTATGGCAGGGCTGCGCGAATCCATGCAAGCCCCGCCAAGCACGTGCCGCCACCACAGCCACGCGATGGTATTTTTGTATGACCACGCGCGTACGCCAAGGCAAAACGAGGCAGGTTGCGACTGGATACAGGATGCGCAATCCCATCGTGCCTGTCTGCGCGGGGCCGAAACGGCCGTGACTTTGGCCAGCTATATCCGCCTGTTGGGCTATGACGCCCGCGCCCATACTATGGCTGCCAGTGACGTGCATCTGGATCATCTTACAGTGCAGGCCGGGCTTGCCACGGTCCAAAATGGCGCACCGACCAACCCCTTTGTCGGGACGGATTTTAGCGTGGCCATTGTCACAACCACCCTACCAATGACGCCGGACACGCCGCTTGCGCCGGATCAAAGCCCCAGCTTCGCCTATCGCCTTGGCACCGGGCGAAACGCCAAATCGGCGCGCAACCGTGATCCCTATGTGAAACGCAGCTTTAAGGACGGGCCGCACCCGTTTGAAACCCTCAAGCGCCAACCCAACCCCACCACCTATATTGACGCCGCCAACGTGCCGCGCACCCCCAAACGCGCCAATATGTTTGCCCGTGCGCTGTTTGGCGATCTTGGCCGCGCCACCCAACTGGCGGCCACCAACGGCAATTACGTGCGCAAATCCGCCGCCTCTTATGCGTTTCGGCCCTCATTGGGCGCCTTCATCCTGTTGCAAGATGGTGAACACGCCAAGACCCCGCACCCCAGCACCACGGATGCCGCCAAAAACTCTGCCAACATCAAGGCCGCGCTTTATTATCTGGGTGCGGATGCAGTCGGCCTGTCTGATTGCCCTGACTATGCCTATTACAGCCATGATTCAGCCGGCCAGCCAATCACCCCCTACCATAAAAACGCCATTTCTATGGTCATCGATCAGGGCCACGAGACCATGGAGGGGGCCTCGGGGGATGACTGGATCGCTTGCGCCCAATCCATGCGTGCCTATTTGCGGTTTTCCCTGCTGGGTGGCGTGGTGGCGCAGCACATTCGCCGCCTTGGCCATAGCGCACGGGTGCATTCGGTGGTGGACGAAGAAGTCTTACAGCCGCCCCTGTTGCTGCTGGCTGGGCTGGGTGAGGTTTCGCGCATCGGCGAAGTGATCCTGAACCCGTTCTTGGGACCGCGCCTAAAATCCGGTGTGATTACCACTGATATGCCAATGGAACACAATCTGCCGATCGATTTCGGTCTGCAAAAGTTCTGCGAAAGTTGCAACAAATGCGCCCGTGAATGCCCGTCGGGGGCCATCACGGCTGGGCCAAAGCGTATGTTCAATGGCTACGAGATTTGGAAATCTGACAGTCAAAAATGCACAACCTACCGCGTGGGTCAAAAAAACGGCGCAATGTGTGGGCGCTGCATGAAGACCTGTCCGTGGAATTTGGAAGGGTTGTTCGCGGAGCGTCCGTTTCGCTGGGCGGCGATGAACATGCCCTCTACGGCGCGCGGGCTGGCCAAGCTGGACGATATGTTGGGCAATGGCGGCATCAATCCGGTGAAAAACTGGTGGTGGGATTTAGAGATGGAAAATGACGGGCCGTTCATACCCACCAAACACCCCGTCAACGCCCGTGATTTGCAAACTGAAATCAAGCTGAGGCCCGAGGACCAGACCCTTGCGGTTTACCCTGCCCCATTGGCCCCGCCGCCGTTTAACTGGCCGTTCCCGATGGACCGCGAAGCGGGCATTACTGCACAGCAGGATTTAATTTCAGCCGATGAGCATAAACGCCGCCGCGCGGCGGGTCAGCCGCCGGAACATGTTTATTCCGCCGACGTGGGTGACGCGCCTGTTATGCAGGTGGTGATCAGCAAAGCCGAGGCGATGACCGATCTGGTCACCAAATACGAATTCACGTTGCCCGATGGCAGCCCGCTGCCGCCCGCAACGGCTGGCGGTCACATTGATGTGGTGGTCGCGCCCGAATTCTTTCGCCAATATTCATTGTCGGGCGACCCTGCAAATGCCAGAAAGTACCAAATCGCAGTGCTGCGCGAGGATCACGGGCGTGGTGGCTCGGCCTTGATGCATCGGATATTCACCGAGGGGCGGCGGGTGTTCATATCTAAACCCATCAACCACTTCGAATTGGATGAAAGCGCCAATTTCACCCACCTGATGGGCGGCGGTATCGGGGTGACGCCGATGATTGCCATGGCGCATCGTCTGCACGCCATTGAGGCAGATTTCGCCCTGCATTACAGTGCCTCTACGCGCCAAGGGGCTGGGTTTTTAGATGATCTATCCAAGGTGCCATGGACCGAGCGCGTGCATCTGCATTTCTCGGATGAAAACAGCCGCGCTGATCTGCCCGCCCTGTTGCACTACGCTAAGGGCAGCCATGTTTATACATGTGGGCCAGAGGCTTACATGCAATCCGTGATCAATGCAGCCACCGGCGGAGGCTTCCCCGAAGAGGCCCGCCATCTGGAATATTTCACCACGCCAGAGCAGCCAGAATACGTCAATTACGCCTTTACACTGCGCCTGAAACAAAGCCAGCGAGACGTGCCCGTGAAACCGGACGAACACGCGACGGACGCCTTGCTGGCAGCGGGTATTCATGTGGATGTGAAATGTTCAGACGGCTTGTGCGGGGTCTGTAAATGCGGGCTAATTTCAGGTGACGTCGAGCATCGCGACTTTGTGTTGTCCAACAAGGGTCGCGAAACCGCGGTGATCCTGT
>JAWSVK010000018.1:0-94508 GCA_033851955.1 Marinosulfonomonas sp. | reverse complement strand
TGGCCGTGGCGTTGCGGCAACCACCGAAGGACTGCATTCACCATACGGATCGCGGGTCGCAATATTGTTCCAACGAATATCAGCGACGCCTTTCCAAACATGGCTTCAAGGTCTCGATGAGTGGCAAAGGAAATTGTTATGACAATTCCATGGTCGAGACGTTCTTCAAATCCATCAAGGCTGAGCTGATCTGGCGTAATCGATGGGAAACCAGACGCCAAGCAGAAGGAGCTATATTCCAGTATATCAATGGCTTCTATAACCCGCGCCGTCGCCACTCATCGCTGGGCGGCAAAAGCCCCTTGGCTTTCGAGCGAAAGGCCGCATAAATGTGTTCAGGGACCGGAACTAAACGGGACAGGCCAGAGGGGCATCAAACTACAAGCAGATCATCGAATACCTCAGAGCTGGGGTGGGCCTACCACCATCGAAAATCTCTGGGCGTTGTGTGAAGCGTGTAATCGCGGGAAACGGAACTACTTTGCTTCGTTTAATGACAAGGAGATGGAGCAAGTAGTAAATTTCGTTTCTGTTCACGAACGGATTGTACGTTTCTTGAAATTGCACATGCCAAACCCGGTGCCCGCTTACGCGATCGAGTTCGTAGCCAATGCAAAAGAGCAGCAGCTGGACTGGAGAAAGCGTTTGCGTGAGCTTCGTTACGATCCTATCGGGTTGCAGATTGACGTATCAAAAAAAACGAGATGAAAAAGGTGTGCAATCGCTCTATGCATTGAAAAATTGGCGCGATTTGCCAAACGACCACGTTCGAATTATCAAGGATTTCGAGCGAAAAAAGAAAAACAGCTAGCCTGCCACGGCTCTCAGCATGCGTTTTCTTAGAGCTTTAGAAATTTGGATACCCACTGCGTGTGCGACAGGAGGCGGAAAGGCGTTGCCAACTTGTCTATAGGCGTTGGTCTTTGCCCCTGTGAAATGCCATTCCTCTGGAAAACCCTGAATGCGGGCTACTATAGGAGCAGTTAGACGCGGCATTCCGTTATGGAATGGATCAGGTGCTTCTGGCGCAATAGTTCGGCCTTCCACACCGAGAGACGCCCATGCGCGTCGTGCACGTGTTGGCCCAAGGTCAGGTCCACCATGCTTCTTAGATCCGCCTACAATAGATTGGTGCCATTTCATCCGCGGATTTCGCCCAATCATCCGCACCACGCCAACCACGAGCAGCCATCATATCGTGCAGCGTGTTACAGACTGTGGGTGGATTATGCGGATTGGGTTCAGGCCAATCGAAAAACTCAGAGCGTTCAGTTTGGACAGCAACAATAACGACGCAGGCCTGAGCTGAGGTACCCCAAAGTCGGAAGCGATTAACAGTCGCCAGTCGGTTTGATATCCGAGCTTCTTGAGCTGCTTTTTCAATTTTTCCCGGTAGTCATGAAAAACGGCATCTAAGAAACCGCGTACATTTTCTATCATTATTGCTCGTGGCCTAGCGGCATCAACGATATCAATCGCATCGTTGAAAAGATTGCGCTCGTCTTGCTCTCCGAGTTGCTTACCGGCAACTGAAAAGGGAGGGTATGGGAGGCCACCTGCTAGGAGGTCGATACCCTTGTAGTCCAAAGCGCGCTCTTAAAATACTCGAATGTCATCTTCGATAACACTCCACTTAGGCCTTTTATGTCGCAAAGTTGCACAACAGTGCTTATCAATTTCAACAAGCGCCGTGTGATCGAATTTTGCCCTCTCCAACCCAAGCGCTTGTCCTCCCGCGCCAGCACATAACTCAACAGATGACAGCATAAATTAGCCCTTTTCCGACCATAGAATCACGTGTTTGACAGTATATCAAGCACGTGTGCAGATTTGGTCGCTTGTTCTTAATATGTTCTTATCTCCTAAGCACGCGTCAGACAACTTGAATGCCGATTGCTAATGCAGCCATTACAAAAAGGGATGCGCAATCGGCCGAAACAGCCGGATATTCTATCATTGTATCGCTGCTCTTGTATAACGATGATGAAACATCGAGCTTTTTTCTGGATGTGTTTGAAATGATTTGTGGCCAGAAGGAAGGTCGCAATGCCAAGTTTACGTCTTACGCGCCGCGCTGTTGACGAAGCTCCTTATCCCAAGCACAAACAGAGTTGCTCAGGTTTCCTACCTTCGTGGTGGTGGGGGCTATAGGGGTAGTGGAGATTTTGCAGCATTAGGGTGCTGTTTTGAAGTGAAAAATGGAGGCGAGTACCAGAGTCGAACTGGTCTACACGGATTTGCAATCCGCTGCGTAACCGCTCCGCCAACTCGCCGAAGCCAAGGGTCGTCTAACCCATGCCATTTCGTCGCGCAAGCAGGATTGTTGATCGTTGACGTGTTGCTGTGGCCGCGGTTCTGTGGCAAAACCCTTTTAGGCCAAACTAAACGAATGGGTTTACGCGATGAGCGATTACACAACACGCCGCACAATGATGGTTGATACTCAGGTCCGTCCACAAGATGTGACCAAATTTCCGGTCCTTGAAGCCATGCTGCATGTGCCCCGCGAATCCTATGTGCCTGATGCATTGCGAGAAGCCGCATATATCAGTGAAAATCTGGCGCTGGGCGCTTCACGCGTTATGTTGGAGCCACGGACCTTTGCCAAACTTCTGGACGCATTGGATATTGATCCACATGAGGTGGTTTTGGATGTGGGTTGCGGGTTGGGCTATTCAACCGCTGTGATTGCCCGATTGGCGGACGCTGTGGTGGCCGTGGAAGAAGACGCTGATATGGCCAATGAGGCCCAAGCGATTCTGTCTGGCAATGGCGTGGACAATGCGGCTGTGATTGAGGCTGTGTTGGCTGAGGGCGCTGCGAAACACGGCCCTTATGATGTGATTATTCTAGAAGGCGCGGCGGAACAAGTTCCCGCAGCTATCTTGGACCAACTCAAAGAAGGCGGCCGTATTGGCTGTATTTTTGCCGAAGCGGCATTGGGTGTCGTGCGGGTCGGTTACAAGATCGATGGTGAAGTGACTTGGCGTTATGATTTCAACGCCAGTGCGCCGGTTCTAAACGGCTTCGAGCAGCCAGCAGCATTTACTTTATAATCCCGTCGCATATGTCGGGTTAAGAATTGTGATCGAGTATAGTGGAAAAGGGTTGAATGTGGGCAACAGTATGAAATCTTTGCTGATAGTGGCTTTTGCGGCCGTTACGATTGCGATGTCTGGGGGCGTAAAGGCCGAAACCCTGACGGATACGCTGATCAAGGCGTACAAACATTCTGGCCTATTAGATCAAAACCGTGCCGTGCTGCGGGCCGCGGACGAAGATGTCGCCCAAGCGGTTGCGACGCTGCGCCCTGTGATCAACTATTTTGGCAGCGCGACTGTCTCCAGCACCCCCTCGTTCACAGGGCTTAAAAACGGCCATTTGACCGGGAGCCTCGGCATCTCAGCCAGCCTGCTGCTTTTTGATGGTGGTGGTTCTAAACTGGCGATTGACGGCAAAAAAGAAGATGTGCTGGCGGCTCGCCAAGGGTTGATCAGCATTGAGCAATCAGTGCTGCTGCGGGCGGTCACCGCCTATATGAACGTGCGCCGCGACAATGAATTCGTTGCCTTGCGTCGCAATAACGTGCGGGTGATTGCCGAGCAATTACGAGCCGCGAAAGATCGGTTTGAGGTTGGCGAAGTGACGCGTACTGATGTGTCTCTGGCCGAATCGCGACTGGCGTTGGCCCGCGCCAATAAGGCAGTGGCCGATGGCAATCTGGCCCGTTCGCGCGAAGAATACCGCGCCTCTGTTGGCACCTATCCGAAATCCTTGCGGGCGGCCCCTAAAGCGCCAGCAACCGCAAAGTCATTGGATTCGGCCCGTGCGGTGGCCTATACAACGCACCCCGCTATGAAAAAAATCCAGCACGAAATTGCATCAACTGAAATCGGCGTGCTGCGAGCAAAAACGTTGATGGAGCCCAAACTGACGGCGTCTAGCAGAATGTGGCTGGACCACACCGGTAGCGACGCCGCTTCGGTTGGGTTGGACTTGACCGCGCCCATTTATCAGGGCGGCAAGTTAAGCTCGGTCTATCGCCAAGCCATGGCGCGTCGCGATGCGGCACGTGCAGGTTTGCATATTACCCGCCATGAAGTGGCCCAAACGGTCGGCAATGCTTGGGCTTTGCTGAATGTTTCACGGGCCACTCTGACTGCCAGCAATCGTCAAATCAGTGCTGCTCGCGTTGCGTTTGAGGGCGTCAAAGAAGAAGCGACATTGGGCGCTCGGACAACGCTTGATGTGCTGGATGCAGAACAAGAATTGTTGGACGCACAAGCCAACCGAATTTCGTCGATTACCGATCAGTATGTTGCAACCTACACGCTGCTGTCGGCTATGGGCTTGTTGACTGTTGAGCACCTTAATTTGGGCATCAGAACCTATGATCCAACCGCCTATTATAACGCTGTACGTAACGCGCCAGCCCACAGCACGCAGGGCAAAAGCCTCGACCGTGTTCTGCGGGCGTTAGGAAAAGATTAGAATTAATCCTTTATGTTGTGCGATGCGAACCTTGGCGCTATTGTTAAGGTGAGGCTAAATCGGGAATCCCAATGTCAGAACCTGTATCCACTGCGGAAATCGAGGATGTGCTTTCCTCCATCCGGCGGCTTGTGTCCAATGATGTCGAGGCTGCACAACAAAATGCAGCGTCTGAGTCTGGGGACGTGGCACCTGCAGATAAGCTGATTCTAACGGCAGATTTTCGTGTTTCAGCGCCACAGGATGCGCCTTCTGATGAGGATGTTTCTGAAACGCCTGAACAGATTGCGCAGACCGAGGCTGCAGATGACGCGCCGATAGAGTTTAGCCACGTCCAAGATCAGATGCCTAGCGAAGAAGCTGCCGCTGATTTTGAAGCCCATGTTGATACGCAACTTGACGCTGATATTATCCCACAGGATGATGCAGCCGCCGCGTCGCAAGACATCATAGATGCATTTCAGGATGCAGAGCCGCATGTCGAAGATGTAGCTGCAGATAAGGCGTCAGCGCTCGAAAGCACAATAGCTGAACTTGAAGCAGCGATTGGCCAACAAGACGGTGACTGGGAGCCAGATGGCAGTGATTTTGAAGAAGATGCCGAAGCTGAGGAGGTGATGTCAGAACCGGTTCAAGATTGGATCGATGGGACTGCGCAAGAGGTTAAGGTTGAAACGACGGATGCCTCAACAGATGATGATGCTACGAATGAAGCTGCTACAGAGAAGAGTAGCTCTGATTTGTTTGGCGACGAGGAATCTGTGATTGATGAAGAAGCCTTGCGCGATATGGTAAGTGACATTGTACGGCAAGAATTGCAGGGCGCTTTGGGTGAACGGATCACCCGCAACGTGCGCAAATTGGTCCGTCGCGAAATCAATCGCGTGTTGGCCTCGCAGGAATTTGAATAACGTAGCCGACCGCTCATCAAGCTTTACAGCTTTCTTCGCGCCACAGCGATGGCAAAGAGCGCCCGTAAGGGGGCGATGAGCCGCAGTCAGTCTGCGATTTCCAGCAATGCATCCAGGTCCAGATGTCGCTCAAGATGATCGGCGAGCTGATCCAATGTGTCCTCAACACTGGCATCGTAAGAACCGTGACCCGCTGTTCCACCAAGCCCCGCCAGATAGGCTGCGCGAAACTTGTCTGAGGCAAACAGCCCGTGCATATAGCACCCCATCACTCGCCCATTTGGTGACGCCGCACCATCCTTTCGTCCGTCCATCTCGAGCCACGCGCGGCTGCAATCAGCCCCTTGCGTGCTGCCGATATGAATTTCATACCCCTGCACCGCGTCTCCTGTAGGCAAATAAGTAGCGTTGCTGATTTCCAGCCGTTTTTGCGGTGACATTTCAGTCACCACATCGAGCAATCCCAGCCCGTCAAATTGGCCTGATCGCCCTTCGATCCCGTCGGCGTCAATAATCTGTTTGCCCAACATTTGATAGCCACCGCACAGTCCCAAAACATGCCCGCCCCGCCGTATATGGGCGGCAAGGTCTATGTCCCACCCTTGTTCTCGGAAATAGGCAAGGTCGGCGATGGTGGATTTGGTGCCGGGGATCAGCACGAGATCAGCATCGCCCGGCAAGGGACGCCCAGCCTCGATGATTTCGACAGTGACATCAGGTTCCGCCGCCAGCGGGTCCAGATCGTCAAAATTGGCGATCCTCGACAGGCGCGGCACGGCGACCTTAAAGGCGCCACCTTGGCGTGACGCGATGTCCATCACGTCTTCGGCGGGTAGGCGCCAAGCGTCGGTGAACCAGGGTAAAACGCCAATATTGCTCCATCCCGTACGGTTGGAAATCTCTGTGACACCTTCGTCAAACAGGCTGACGTCGCCGCGAAATTTGTTGACGATAAAACCCTTGATCCGCGCGCGATCTGTATCGTCTAACACGACGTGGCTGCCAACCAACTGAGCGATCACCCCGCCACGATCTATATCACCGACCAGCACGACAGGCACATCGGCGGCCTGCGCAAACCCCATGTTCGCGATGTCCCCTTGACGCAAATTGATTTCGGCGGGGCTGCCCGCACCTTCGATCAAAACCAGATCTGCCTCGGCCGACATACGGTGAAAGCTTTCCAAGACGGCGGGCATCAAGGTGGCTTTCATGGCGGTGTAGTCACGAGCTTTCAGCGTCGCAACACGCTGCCCATGAACCACGATCTGTGCGCCAATATCGCTCTCTGGTTTTAGTAGAACAGGATTCATATCTGTGGTTGGATCGACCCCGGCGGCTCGGGCTTGTAAGGCTTGGGCGCGGCCGATTTCGCCGCCGTCCACGGTCACAGCGGCGTTATTGGACATGTTCTGTGGTTTGAAGGGCCGCACGTTTAATCCGCGACGCACATAGGCGCGGGCCAGCCCTGCAACCAGCATGGATTTCCCAACATTAGAGCCCGCGCCCTGAATCATAAGTGACTTTTTCATGAATCCGTTATCCCCAAGCGCGCGCCAAGAAACAAGCTCTTTGAATCATGGCTGTGATGCCTGTTGGCCACAAAAAAACGCGCTCCGAAAAGCGCGTCAATTAAGGTTGTGATGTTAGCCTATGGTCTAAGCGGCTTCAGCCTGCTGCCGACGCTCAGATTCTTCGCGAGACAGGGCAACCGAAGTGCGTACGCCTTTGCCCACGAACTCCATTAAGCCTTTGACAACACGTTCATTGGGGTCAATCCCAGCGCAAGACAAAACCTCGCGGCCATCGCGTGAGCGGGCCCAGCGTGCGATTTGCTCAGGACCATTGCCGTATTTTTTATCATCGGCAATTGCGTCATCTAGCGCGGCCAACACAACGGCAGCAAATAACTTGCGCGACCGGTTGCCTTGTTCGTGATTGAAAGCTGTGCCGTCAACAAAATCTCGCATTACTGTTCCTTTTGCACTTGTTCTTTTGGAGTGGTGTTCTGTATGACCTATCTTGATCGATTCGGCTAGGCCGATTTTGCATATCTGCTATGCGGTCAGTGCATAGCTCGTTTCGGAAAACCCTGCATATAGCCGTCTTGCCCCCGTGTGATCACCCATATATAGGTGCTGTTAGAATTCCTTCAACCTTTTCAGCTTGGTTTAGTCATATGCCCAAAATTAACGGAAACGAAATTCGCCCCGGTAACATCCTTGAGCATAATGACTCACTTTGGCTGGCGGTGAAGGTTGGGCATGTAAAACCCGGCAAGGGTGGGGCGTTTGCGCAGGTGGAAATGAAGAACCTGCGCAATGGGTCCAAATTGAACGAACGCTTTCGCGCCGCCGACAAGGTTGAGCGGGTGCGGTTGGAGCAAAAAGACCAGCAATTCTTGTATGAAAGCAATGACATGCTGGTTTTCATGGACATGGATACCTATGAGCAGGTTGAGCTGCCCGCCGACATTCTGGGCGAGCGCCGCGCGTTTTTACAAGACGGTATGATGGTGGTGATCGAGTACTTTGATGCCGAAGCGCTGAGCGCCACGCTGCCGCAAAAGGTGACCTGTAAAGTGGCCGAAACCGAGCCTGTGGTGAAGGGTCAGACGGCGGCAAAATCGTTCAAACCGGCCACTTTATCCAACGGGATCAAGGTGATGGTGCCGCCGTTTATCGGCACGGATGAGGACATCGTGGTTGATACAATTGCGATGGAATATTCTGAACGCGCTTAAGGCGATTTGACGTGACGTAATTCAACGCAAAGTTTGAATAAAAGGAAATGCAACACTTCCGGTCCCGTGCGGGGACGGGGGTGTTAGATTTTGTAAATCACACAATTTGTACAGTCTGAGCCAATATTTGTACGATTCCATTTCGGGATCTGGGATTTTGGAGAGGGCGTGATCATGGAATTTGTCACAAACACAGTGCTGCGTAAAAATCTGGGCCGCTACCTGTCACGGGTGCATTTCGGCGGCAAGCGGTATTTGATTTACCGGCACGGCCACGAAATGGCAGCGCTGGTCTCGGTCCGTGATCTGGCGCGGATTGAGGAGTTCGACCGCAAATCTGCCCGTCAGAAAGATTTGGAATATCAGATACGATCGGAGGCTTGGGAACGGGCGAAACGGGGGGAGCCGGGGACGGTTATTCGGTGAGGAGGGGGGCGACGTTGAAGCATATGTATTTCGCTGCGACCAATTAGTGCTGAATGGCAATCAGAGTTGTCTCAATATTTATTGATGCTTCAGAGAGAAAATTCAAAAGATCGTTGACGGATTTAATGTTGCGCCTTTTGGCTTGATTTAATTTGGAGGTCATTCTAGGCGTTGATGATATTGCGCTTTGAAAGCCTGAAACACTTCCGTGAACGGACTTTAATGTCTCCTGCAAAGACACAAGCACATCAACAAGCTCTTTGACATCATCTGAACTGCTCATTCCGTCTTGATTTGAAATAATGACGGCATACTGCATAGCGCGCAACGCTGTTGAGAATTCGCGTCTTGCATCCGGAATATCTTGATCAAGTATGTGAGAATATCTCTGCATTTCTGCGGCAACCTTTTCTATGACCATTTTGGCAGCCTTTTGATCTTTGCGAGCGTCACCAGTTGGTTTCAAGTTACCAATTTCTTCAGATCGGATAGACATCTTCCCACCAAGCTTTTCGGTAGCTATGCTTATCGTTTCTAAGGTATCTGTAAAGTTCTCTATCGCGTCTAAAGCAATGTCTGAAAGTTCCATCAATCCGATGTCCTCATCAAACTCATTGACTTTAGTTAACGCGTTCTCAGTTGATGGGGTATCTGAAATCTTTTGCTTCTCAGTTCCATTACTTTGGCTAACTGTGACTGGGCTGGATTTTAGCCGATCAATTGCTTTGATAAGTGCAGCTACCACCATTGTTTTAAGGCTTTCGTGGGTATCAAACTCTCCGTAGATGCCCAGGTCGCTAATCTTTTCCTTGAACTCGGACACTTTTAAGAACTGCTTAGCGTCAATAGGTATCTCAGATTTTCTGGGGTCCTTAAAGTAAAACAGAATTTCTGGGCGGTTTGTTTCGTTGCCGAGTCTTTCGTAAGCCCTAAAAAACTCTTCTTCCGTTCCAGAGTTGAAATGCTCAGTTTTCTGTCCAAATCGGTTACAAAGAACCCCGACGAATATGTCGTATTCATCCCCAATTTGCTCATTAATAATTTTTTGCGGATGGCTACCAATTTGAGAACTGACATCCTTTTCCCATCGAATAGGGTTAAGCCTGAAACCCTCCTTCAAACCACTAATTTCATTAATTTGTTCTATGGCTTCTTGAATAGTATCACGTTCAAGCGCGACGTCTGAAGGTGAGGAAATAAACACATCATAGTTCTTAATATTTTTAACCACAGGCAATCCACTAATTCAATTTAGAGGCCACATTAAAGATCAAAGGATACATCCACAAGGTGAAATGGTGGTGCCCACCAAAGCGACCGTTTTTCGACTTCGCTATTTCGATAATAGTACTCTACTTTCGTCCTTTTTGCAAAAAAGGGCAGCCCCCGCCCGCCCCACGGCGGGGGCTTTTTGCGGCAGGGAGGCCAGCGGTGAGGGTGGTTGAGACTGAGAGGGTTGATGCAATGGACACCCTCGGTGCGGCCCCCACCCGGGCGGGGGCTGACCTTTTTTGCAAAAGGGGTGGGTGCCGTGAGGGGCTCTGTTCGCCTGACTGTTGCGCAAGTCGTGCGAACGGCGGGCCGTTGGGGTGGCGATGGGTCTTTCAATTTGGCGATTTATCTCTGCAATGATCGTTTGCCCTAACCAGCCATCGCGCAGCTCTCAAATCGCCAGCCCGTCGGGGCGGTCCGGCGATCGCGTGGCGGCTTCGCCTTGATTCCGCGCGGGTTAGGTATCGCCACTGTCAGCAGCGGTTCTTTTTGCAATGTTTGTTCGGTCTTTCCAACGTTTACTCTGCCCTTAATTCGCCAGCCTGTCGGGGCGGTCCGGCGATCGCGCGGCGGCTTCGCCTTGATTCCGCGCGGGTTAGTGTTTCGCATTAATGCTAGCGTCACCCACCAGCAACGCCCCCGTGGCGCAGTGCCGCTGGCATTTCGCGCGTTTAGGGCAGCAGTAGCGCGGCTTCTTTGACCTTGAGGACTTTTCTGGCGGTGGCGCCGTATCCTGCTGGGTTGCTCCGCAATTCGGGGAACAGGTCTAGCAGTTCTTCGCGCCCTGCTTCGTCGATGGCGTCAAGGCTCATCGCGCCGGGGTGGAAGCTTTCGCTCCAGATGCTGTCGGCCAAAACGATTTCATGCTCGTCGAACATGATGTGAAAATATGTCACATCTGTGCGGCTGTGATCGACCACAATACTGTGGTCATTGCATAACGCCTTGGCGGGTACGAGGACTTCGTTCACTTCGAAATTGAGCGACAACAATGGGTCGGCGATATGCATGCGGTGTTGTGGCGAAACGCGCATGTCTTGGTCGGGCAGGCCGGGGCCGAAGGTGTGTTTTTTGATGGTCACGGGTGTCAGGTTTGGGCGCGCCTGCATCAGGTCGGCAGACACCGTTCGTTTGCCAATCCAGCGGATCGGGCGAAGGCCATTGTCACGGGTGACAATCAGGTCGCCGATTTCCAGTTTTTCGATTGGCTTTTGTCCGCCAATCGTCGCGATTTGGGTGCCGCTGGTGAAGCAGATGATGTCAAAGGTGAGGTCGCCGATCCCAACAATTTGGTGGCTGGATCTGCTCGCGCCGCCACTGAACGAAACGATTACAGAGCCAATAGGGCCATCGATGCTAACGGAAATTGAATCGTTCGAACCCGTTGCTGCGCCGTCATAAACGCTTGTCGAAGTAGAGCCAGTGGAGGTCACAGTGTTTGCATCCAGTTGCACGTGAATGGCTGGGTTTAGATTGGAAAACGTCACGGGAATTTCATTTCCGTCAGGGTCGAAAGCGGTGATTGTAACCTGATCCTGCCATGTGCCGCCGGCCTCCAGATCGTAGATATCGAAGCTTAGGTTGTCGATTGGATTCGAGAATTCCATCGTGGCATCGTCAGGGCCGGTGCTGCGTGTTGTCACGAGGTGACTTCCGGGGCCATAGGTCGAAAAATACCGAAGGTTTCCAGATTCCGAAAGCGTAAGATCTGTCGTTCGGCCACCTTCTGTTACTGTCGCACTTCCCGCCGCCGCAGCCCTATTTCCGAGACCAAGATTTGCCCAATCGAAAGTCGCCATTATTGAGTCCCTATTCCATTTATTATGTTAACACTGTTACAATTTATAGAGACGCAGCTATCTGTAATTTGCTGAAAATTGCAAAGGTTTTCTTAAAATTCACGCGAATTGAATACAATGACATAGCTTGGATGTGTATTGTTTCCGGAACAGGCAAGAAGGCCGTTTGGGTTGGGCAACGAAATGCAATGCTTAGTGGATCTGATCGTCAATTGATGCATTTTTCTGGGTGACTGCTCGAATCATCGTGGGGAAGATCCTGTCGTTCCGACCTCTAATTTTCGGTCTTCTGGTTGGGTCAAAAGCCTATGTCGGGTTGCCGTGCGGTAAGTGTCGCAAAATGGTATCGCCGCCACTTTGGAGCAAGTTGCATCCGCTTTCAACGCCCCCAAATGCGCTGCGGTGAGCCGACGAATTTGGCCTGTGTATGGGTTTACAGGGTAAGCAAGGCTGCGCCCGCCTGCAGTTCGCCGTCCGCGCGGTCAAAACGTAGGTAGGCGATGGCGCGGTTGCCGGATTGGGTGAAGAGCGTTCCGGCGGGTTTTCCGTTGGACGTGATGGGGGTTCCAGTGGGGGCCGCGCCCGTGATGCCAACCGTGACGTAGCCCTTTTTCAGGGTGGTTTTATGTTTCATGCGGGCGATGATTTCTTGGCCGACGTAACAGCCTTTGCGAAAATCGACACCGTTTAGCGCCTCGAACCCTGCCTCTAGGATATAGGTTTCGTTGGAGATCAACTCGGCACCCGTTTCAGGGATGCAATGGGCCACGCGGATGGCGTCCCAGTCGGTGGCATCGGAGCCGGTTTCAGAGCCGTAGAGCCGCCAGCCGAGCGCCGTGTGGCGGGGGTCTGGCAGGGCGGTTTCGGGGGCGGTTCCGGCGCCGCGTTTCACATTTAGCGCGGAGGGGACGATTTGCACGTCGGCACGCAAACGATACATGGTGAGGCGGCGCATCAGGTCGTCGGCGGTGCTGGCGGGGGCGTCCAGGGTGATGGTGTCGCCATGCTGATACAAGAAAAAATCGGTGAGGAATTTGCCTTGGGGTGTCAGGAGGGCGGCGTAGAGCAGACCGTCTGACAGTTTCGCCATGTCGTTGGTGATCAGCCCTTGCAAGAAGTCGGTGCGATCGCCCCCAGTGATGTCAAACAATTTGCGCGTCATAGCCCGTTCCCTAATGCTGTGTTGAATGTAATATAGGGACAGTAGGACGTGGGAACCAGAGGGGGTTTGTTGTGCGGGCACCGTTGAGCATTGTTATTCCGGTATTGAACGCACAGGCGGCGTTGCCAATGGCGATGGGGGCCTTGATCGAGGGGTTGGAGGCTGGCGTGTTGCGCGAGGTGGTGGTGTCGGATGGTGGGTCATCGGACGGCAGTTGCGAGATGGCCGAGGCGTCGGGGGCTGTGGTTGTGACGGGTGTTGCGGGCCGTGGCGGGCAGTTGGCGCGTGGGGCAGAGGCGGCTGGCGGGGCGTGGTTGTTGTTTTTGCACGCGGATACGGTTTTGGGTGAGGGTTGGGCCGAGGCTGCGCGGGCGCATATGGAGCGGGATACGCGGGCGGGGTATTTCCGGCTGCGATTTTCGGCGGTCGGGTTTGCGCCGTGGTTCGTGGCAGGGTGGGCGAATGTGCGCTCGAGGTTGTTTGGCCTGCCATATGGCGATCAGGGCTTGCTGATTTCGCGAGAGCTGTATGATGCAGTTGGCGGATATGAGGAAATTGCTTTGATGGAGGATGTGGCGATGGCGCGGGCCTTAAAGGGGCAGTTGGTAGCTTTGCCTGTTGAGGTTGTGACGGGCGCTACGCGGTATCAAGAGGCCGGGTGGTTGCGGCAAGGGGTGCGGAATTTGTGGCGGTTGGTGCGGTATTTGGCGGGGGCTGATCCGGCGGCTTTGGGGCGCGGGTATTGAAATGTAACATGCCTCAGTGAGTCTTGAGAGCAGAATTGCAGGATTTTTTTGATACGTTTAGTAGTGATTATTTGCATGGCGCTGCCGTCATGGGGCTATGCGCAGGATGCGAGCTGTGTTTCGCGATCCGCCTTTTTGAAGGGCGAATTCACTGTGGATTCGGTGCCTTGCGAGCCGCGTATTGCGGGGCCGCTAAAGTATTGTAATGCTCGTGTTATTGAGGTTTCAGAACTTCAAAAGGTCTCTGAGGCGAAATTGGATTTTTTTGACTACTATGGTTCGTTGGTCTTGTTTAAATCCCTTTATAGAAACCCAGATATAGCGATGAAAGTCGCACGGGCCGACAGCATAAGGCTTGACGCGCTATTGGATGAGGGTTTGCCAGAAGAGGCCTCAGAGCTATTTTATACGCTCGGCACTGCCATTCTATCAGCGCATTTGACCGAATTGGCGTTTAAGGCGGATATCGACGCAAATTTTCAAATTATGAACAGCATGGAGTGAGAGGGGCAGTATTTCCTCTATGGCTTACCAAAATCAGTTCCCGATCTGGAGCGTGTATTTGAATGTGTAACCCGCTGTGGTGATGCGGAGGGGGACATGAAAAAACTAACGAGATCGCCAGTGTTTTCGGCCTGCACGCGTGGGCTTGTGCAAAGCACTTATTAGGCTGTCAGTGAAAACGGGCGCGTTTGGTTATTACGCGCTATAATTAAACCAGTTGATTAATTAACTGATTGGTTTAATATTAGGTTATGGACACAACAGATCAACTGGATTCGGCCTTTGCCGCATTGGCGAACCGCACGCGGCGGGCAATTCTTGCGCGGTTGGCGCAGGGTGAGGCCACGGTGAACCAGCTGGCAGAGCCGTTTGATATCAGCTTGCCCGCGATCTCAAAGCACATTCGGGTTTTGGAGGATGCGGGTCTGGTCACGCGCGGGCGCAATGCACAGTTTCGGCCCTGCACGTTGAACGCTGAACCCCTAGAAGCCGTCGCCCATTGGTCCGATCAATATCGTCATATTTGGGATGCGCGGTTTGGTGTGATGGACCGAATTTTACAAACCATGAAGGAAGAAAATGATGAGTGAGCAACAGGCTTGGGTTAAGGTGACGCGCGAAATTGATGCTTCAATTGAAACGGTTTGGCGTATGTGGACCGACCCCGATATGTTCAAGCAATGGTACGGGCCGATGGGCATGTCAGTGCCCGTCGCGCAGATGGATGTCACGGTTGGTGGCACCCGTAAGGTCTGTATGGAAATGAAATCGCCGGATCGGACGATGTCGATGTGGTTCATCGGTGTTTACAAAGAGGTCACAAGCCCAACGCGGCTGGTTTACACCGAAAGCATGTGCACCGAGGATGGCACGTTGATCCCGCCTGCCAGCATGGGAATGCCCGAAGGCACCCCCGATATTACCGAAGTGATCATTGATCTGAGCGAAGAGAACGGCAAGACCGTCATGACGATGGTGC
The DNA here is from genome assembly GCA_033851955.1 of Marinosulfonomonas sp. Lineage (GTDB taxonomy): Bacteria > Pseudomonadota > Alphaproteobacteria > Rhodobacterales > Rhodobacteraceae > Profundibacter. The sequence goes on along the minus strand of JAWSVK010000018.1, from coordinate 79,475 downwards.
ATGTCGGTGTGCCCGCCGGATCCGCTGGTGACGGGGGCTGGAACCAAGCGATCGACAAATTGGTGGAGTTTGCGGGCGCGTTCAGCTGAACGCCTTTATGATGCGTTTGGGTAAGGCGGTGGCGGGCTGTTCAAATAGCCTGCCACAGGATTGCAATCGCTGAGCCGCTCATCGCAACAAAGGTGAGGGCCATGCTGATCGCACGTCCATTGCCCCAAGCCAGCGTTCGGATCACGTAGTAGTGCCAAATGCGCGCAATCAGCATCACAATGCCCAGACCCCATATCAGCATGGGGTCGGTGCCCATCATTTCTGCGCCTGCCATTGCCATCAATGTGATGGGGACAGTTTCAGTGAAATTGGCATGTGCGCGCACGCGTCGGCGTAGATCAAGGTCGCCGTCATCGTAAAAGCGGATTTCGGTTTGATTGCGTTTCAGCCCGACAAAAATGGTGATCACCAACTGCATCAAGGCAAATATGGCGACAAATAGAATGGTAATTTCGGGGATCACTTTTTGGCACCTCTTTGGGCATAATGCACGGCTTCTGTCATATAGCCCTCATAGGTGTCTTGAAATTCAAGCGGGATCAAAACCCATTCACGAAAACGCTTTTTGGTGTAAGTGAATTCCATCCCCAACCCTTGCTCAATAAGTTCATTCACACGGGTCGGAGAAACTTTGATGATCAGCGCATCCTGCTTTTCGAACATCATAGCGAGGAAAGCGCCTTTGTAGCGCAGGCAAGGGGATTTCATCATGGTCGATTCCTCGACGCCTTGGATGGTTAGCATGGCATTGAAGGCTTGCTCGTAGCTCATTTTTTACCTCGGTAGATTGCCCCAAGCAGCAAGGCAAACAGGCCGAATTGCAGAACGAGATAGGCTGTTTCCATCGCGATGAATTGGCCCGCATTTGGCACGTTTTGTTTGGCCACCAGTGCCAGAACATGGGACGTCCAAAAGAACAAGCCAATCAAGCCTGCAAATTGAAAGGCGCGTGCGAACCCCGTTTTGCCGGTATGAAACAACGGGTAGATCAATGCCAAGGTGATGCCTTGGATGATGATTGAGGCGAGGCCGATGAAGACATTTGGCTCACCTGAGAAATATCCGAAAGTGTGATATTTTTCCTGAAACAGAGCCAAATGCCAGGTCACGGCCAAAGGAAACACGATCACGCAGTAACCAAGTGCTGTGATGAAAATATTTTTCATATCGCCCATCTAAACAGCCTTTGCGCGTTTCCACAACGCCATAGGCGCGCCGCCGGGATCGCGGATGAAACTGGCCACACCGGCGGGCCCTTGCAGGTTCTCAGCGACCACATCCGCGCCGTGTTTTTTGGCATTCTCAACCGCCGCTGCCAGATCATCGACTTCGATGTAGGGCACCCAACCTGTCAGCCCATTGAGTGCATCAGCGGTTGCCGCAAATGGTTTGTTCTGTCCGCCAGCTGTCAGAAAACTCATGGGTCCGATATCATCTGCGGCCCATCCAAAGGTGTTTTCCAAAAAGCTTGTGGTTTGTGACGGGTTGTTGCCAAGATTGTCGAACCAAACGAAGGGGGAAGGCATGGGTGATTCCTCTTTTAAAATGCAAGTGAACTATGTGTAATCAATATGACTTGCGTATTGCAAGGGAATATTTTTCTGCTAGTACCAATCACATGGTGAAAGCGAAGAAACTACTCTGGGAGGGTTGCCCGACACGCTATGCGGCGGGTGTTTTTGGCGACAAATGGTGCTTTCTTATTCTGCGTGATGTGCTGTTGATTGGAAAACGGACCTACAGCGATTTTCTAAATGCGCCGGAAGGCATTTCGACAAACATACTGGCAAATCGGCTTGCGCGACTCGAAGCTATGGACATGTTGGATCGCCAAATCGATCCGCGCAAAGCCAGCGGGGTTTGCTATTTTCCGACCCGAAAATGTCGCGATATTTTGCCGGCTCTTTTGGGGATGATGGTCTGGTCCACGCGATATGACGAAAATACCGAGGCCCCCGAAAGCTTTGCCAAAGCGTTTAACGAGGACCCAATCGCGACGATTGCATGGTATGAAGCGGAAATCGATCGAGTGAATTCTGAAATACTGGAATCGGCTCAGAAAGGCACAGAGAGTCCGTGTTAGCCGGCCTCTTTGCTCTGGCGTAAAAGCCACCAATTTTTCATTGCATCGAAAACGGCTGTCAGCTCGATTGCGCTTTGAGTTGCGGAATATTCCACCCGTGGCGGCACCTCGGCATAGACTTTGCGCTGCACAAGCCCGTCCTCTTCGAGCGCTCGAAGTTGGCTGGTGAGCACAGACTGCGTGGCCCCTTCAATCAGGCGCAACAGCTCATTTGCGCGTTTCGTGCCGCTGAAGATAAGTATCTGCAAAATAGTCAGTTTCCACTTCCCGCCAATCATTCTTATGATTTCAGGCATCTCGCATTTGTGGTTGTTCTTCATCAATTCTGTGACGTTTACAATCGCGCTTTCGGGGTTTTCCATGCCTGTTTCTCCAACGGTATGATTTCAATACTATAGTATAAAACTATGCCTACTTGTGATGTATTTTTCGCCGCTCTAAATAAATGGACCAAAGCAAGAAGCCGCTTTGATACCCAATTATTGGAGATAATTATGAACACCCAACCAAATAATATTCAACACTATTATAGTGTAAATCTTGCCAAGGCTCCCACAGTTGTGCGGAAATACTATGAAGCCCTAAACGCACAAGACGGGCCAGGTTTATTGGCGACGTTGACAGATGATTTTACGCTGACCAGCCCGCTTGGGGACGTTGCAAGCCCGGGTGACTACGCTAAAATGGTCGGCGGATTTGGGGGCTGGGTTGAAACGTCAAACCTTGTGGTGTCGGGCGCCAAAATCGCTCACTTTTTTACGTTTCACATGACGGCGCCTGTCGCGGCCTCTATCAGGACTTGCGATCTGATCGAGATTGAGAATGGGAAAATTTCAGCAAATCATCACTATGCGAACGTGCTAGACTTCCCCGTGATGGAAGGGTGATATGGACAAGGTATTTGAAGGTGGCTGTGCCTGTGGTGCGGTGCGATATGTCGCGAAGGGGGCCGTTGAATTTGGGTTTCATTGCTATTGTCGCAAGTGCCAGCGGGCAACAGGGGCGGGGCGCGCCTCTGCTTTTGCGATGGCTTTGGGGGATGTGACATTCACCAACCCCGTGAAGGAATTCAAGCAATCGAGCGACAGTGGTGCTGCGACCTATGCGGGATTTTGCGGCACCTGTGGCTCGCCGATTTGCAGTCGCAGTGATCGCTTTGCAGATCGGATTTATCTGAATGCTGCAAGTCTGGATGATCCATCTGGTTTCAAGGCCGAAATGGAGATATTCAAGGATGCGGCCCAGCCTTGGGCCCAGCCTTGGGCCCAGTCATGAACCCAGCCTTTTGCGCAGCCCAAGGATTAGTTTTCTTCGACCCACCATTTGTGCATGGCGTGGAACATATCGGTTAGCGCAATGGCGCGAGGGGTGGCGGAATATTCCACCCGTGGCGGCACTTCGGCATAGACTTTGCGACTGACGAACCCGTCCTTTTCGAGGGCGCGCAATTGGCTGGTCAGCATGGTTTGAGTGATTCCGTCGATCATGCGCCTCAGCTCGTTAAACCGCTTGGTGCCTTTGAAGATCAGGATCTGAAGCACAATAAGTTTCCATTTCCCGCCGATCAGCTTGGCGATGCTGGGCATTGGGCAAAACTCTTCTATTTCAGCGTGTTGACCCTGTTTTCCATCGGTTGATTTATCTAACATCGTCGATTTTTCCCTCCAATAGTATCATTTTCAGTACTACGTATGAAAATACTGCCTTCTTGCGATACCATACTGAATATGTATCTTTTGTCCAAAGGAAATTGGAGAGACAAATGACACTGACATTACACGGATTTAGTGGCGCACCTCGGGTCTGGAGGGTATTGGCAGCACTGGTTTTTAAGGACCTTGCAGCGGACTATCGCATCATGAGCTTTGCGGATGGTGACCATAAAAAACCCAGCTTTTTGAAATTGAACCCACGCGGAACGGCGCCGGTTTTGGAAACGGATGACGGGGTGTTGTGCGATTCAATCGCGATCCTTGGTTGGTTGGATCGGGCCTATCCAGCGCGCCCCTTGTTTGGTGGAAACGCTGCTGAGGCTGCAGAGATCTGGCAGATCACGATGGAAGTTTGTGACTATTTTCGCGAGGCCAACCAGAAGTTTTTGACGCTGGTTTTTCCCCATTCAGGCGCGGTGCCACCAGTGGGCAGTGACGCGTTGGTCGCGCTTTCATCCGCCGCCGATTTGATCAATGCGGAGTGTCAGTATTTGGATAATATCCTGTCTGATGGTCGGTTGTATTTGAACGGAGCTGCGCCGGGCGGGGCGGATGCGGTCGCCTATCCAGAAGCGCGGCTTTTGCAGCGCGGGATCGAGACCAAGCCTGATTTGGTGGCGGCGGCTGGCGTGGCCGATTTGGGCAGTACATACCCTAATTTTGCAGCCTGGCTGGCCCGTCTGAATGGGGATGCGAAAGTTGCCGCAACACTGCCCGCACATTGGAATTCATAAATGCGTAAAGGAAACAAAATGACTGAACAAAACACAGCAACCCGTGAAGAATGGCTGGTCGCGCGCCGTGCATTGCTTGAGAAAGAAAAAGCCCATACGCGGATGAAAGACGAGATCACCAAAGAGCGCCAGGCATTGCCGTGGGTGCGGGTTGAAAAGGAGTATTCCTTTGAAACGCCGGAGGGGCCGCGTTCGCTGGCGGATCTGTTTCAGGGGCACAGCCAGCTGATTGTGTATCACTTTATGTATGGGGCGGAATGGAAAAATCCCTGTGTAAGTTGTTCATTATGGGCGGATAATTTCAACGGATTGCCCCCGCATTTGGCGCAAAAAGACATTGGGTTTGTTACGGTTTCAAGCGCGCCCTTGGCCATGATTGCCCCATTCAAGACGCGTATGGGGTGGGATTTTGACTGGGTGTCTTCAGAGGCGTCGACGTTCAACGCTGACTTTAACGTGGGCTTTGGTCCGGGCCACCCAACGGATGCGCCATTGATGTATAATTTCAGGGAAGTTGAAAACATGCAGATTGATGAACTGCCCGGCATCAGCGTATTTGCGCGGGGCGAAGATGGGGCGATCTTTCACACATATTCGGCCTATAGCCGTGGTCTGGATATCACCAATTCCGCCTATAGCTATATCGATATGACGCCGCGTGGGCGGGATGAGCCTGTTGAGGGCAATAAGATGGGCTGGGTTAAACACCGTGATGCATATTAGGGCGTCTGGCTGATTGCATTACTGCGCTGGAGCGGCGTTTGGGTGGGCCGGGGTTTTGGTTTTGCGCAGCAGGGTGCTGACCACAATCAGGTTCAACACGCCGGCCAGCGCCGCGATCCCATAGGGCAAGGTATAGCTGCCGGTTAGGTCATACAATATGCCGCCTTGAAACCCGCCAATCGCGTGGCCGAACCAGCCAAACATCGTGACAATGCCAAAGGCTGAGGCGCGGCGCGATTGCGGCACCAGCACGCGGATCGAAACCAGAACCCCCGTCATAACGCCTGCGTAGCCGAAGCCGTAGATGATGGCGTAGATATAAAATGACTGAAGGTTTTCGATGTAGATGAACCCGAAAACCAGCAGTGTCATCCATGCGGTTGCGGTCATATAGGCTTGCAATGCGCCGATTATGTCAGCCAGTTTGCCAAAGGCAATGCGCCCTGCAACGGCGACGATCAGCATGACGAAAATCACGCTGCCCGCGTCTTCGGCAGTGATACCCTGGTCTTGAATGAGCGGGACAAGATGCATCAATGGCACGGACATGCAGGTGCAGCATAAGATGATCGCAACGCAGAGTGTCGCGATGACGACATTGGCGGGGAGGCCAGTTTCGTTGTCTTGTATCGCGCCTTGGGTGGCTTGTGGGGGTGGGGGTTGGCGCAGCAACAGAGCCAGCGGGATCATGCAGATCAGCATGACGGCGCCCGTCGCCGTAAAGGCGCCACTGACCCCGAATTCTTTTATCAAGAATGAAGAGGCGAAGGGCACGCCGCCCTGACCCAGTGCTTGACCCGCTGAGGCAATGCCAATGGCAAGGCCAGCCCCGACATGGAACCAGTTGCCGACAGCGGCCATGATGGGTGGAAAAATTGCCCCGGCGCCCAGAAACCCGGCGACAAAAAACAATGTGTAAAACTGCCAAAGCGATGTCGCAAAAGACGCCGCTAAATAGCACAGCCCCAGAACGGTCACCCCCATCAGAACGACGGGTCGGGTTCCTTTGTGGTCAGCCAAGGGGCCCATCACCAGCCCGCCGAAGGCCAAGCCCATAATACCGGATGAATTGATCAGAGCGATCTCTCCGCGTTGCCAACCAAAGGCGTTTTGCATCGGCACGATATAGGCGGACAACCCGTTTGCGATCGAACCCATCGAGATGGCGAGAATGAGCGCTGAGGCAAATACCACGACCCAACGATAGGGCGGCTGGGTTGTTTGTTCGGGCATTGAGGCCTCTCCTTGCTTAGGTCGCAGGAAGATACCTAGCACAATGGCAGCGCGCGCGCAGTTTATTTGAAGCGCCGCTCGCGCCGCGCGCCGTAGGCCTGATTGGCACAAGAGTGTTGTTTGTTAAATATACTATCTTATTGCTGAATTGCAGCGCATCATTTGACCCATAAGCGTATTTTAACTGAAAAGAGTTTGAGCATGACATCTAAGGCGGCACATGACGCTTGGAGCGTTGGACAGAATTATGAACACTATATGGGCCGGTGGAGCCGGAAAATCTCAATTGGGTTTTTGAATTGGATTGAGCCGCCTACCGATGCGGATTGGCTGGAAATTGGCTGTGGAACGGGGGCGCTGACATCCAGTGTGTTGCAGCGCTGTGCGCCCAAATCCATTTTGGCAACGGATGCTTCGCCTGACTTTTTGGGCCATGCGCGCGACAGGATTGATGATCCCTGTGTGACATTCAAGACCGCGGATGCACAAGAATTGCCACTGGGGGATGCTACTGTGGACGTGGTCACTTCGGCACTTGTGCTGAATTTTATCCCTGACAAAACAGCGGCTCTTTACGAGATGCAGCGCGTGCTCCGCCCCGGTGGAATGTTGACGTTTTATGTCTGGGATTACCCAGGCGGCGGGATGGGATTTATTGACGCGTTTTGGAACGCGGCAGCGGCGGTTGATCCTGAGGCGACAAAGCTGAACGAGGCGGATCGGTTTGGGTTTTGCACGGAGCAAGGGGTGCGGGCATTGTGCGCAGATGCGGGTTTGCAGGGTGTTGAAATTTCGGCGATTGATATCGTGACGGAATTTGCCGATTTTGAGGCCTTTTGGAAGCCCTTCACAATGGGAGCCGGACCCGCACCCGGGTATTGTGCCAGCTTGTCTGCGGACCGTAGGGGCGCGTTAAAGTCGCGCCTTCAGGCCGATGTTGGGGCCGGTGGACCAGTCGCGTTATCGGCGCGGGCTTGGGCGGTTAAGGCGCGTGTTCAAGGCTAGCCTGTTTATGTGAGGCCTTGGATCGGCCACCCTTGCACAGTTTCTAAACCAGACCTGCGGCGAACATTGCGTAGGCAATGTAGAGCGTCGACAGGGTGCCCATCACAAATGCGGGCACGCGGATAAATGTGATGCCGGAATAGTATAAAACCGCAAAGGCGGCACGCCCTATGATGAAGACCAGCGCTGCCGTTTGAGCGCTGGCGCTTTCTAGGTCTGTGAGGGCTGCGGCGGCCAGAACTGGCACGCCATAGGCAGCAGATTCAATCTGGTTTTGATAGGCCCGCTGGATGCGCAGGGCCAGCGGCGGGCGTTCGATAATTCCGCGGTTTGAGGAAAAGCCATAGCCAAACCCTTGGGTGGCGTAGGTGGTCATAATTTCGATTCCAAGCATGATCAGTGTGAGCAATGCAAAGAGAACAAGTGCGGCGGTAAAAGTCATAAGTTCAGTCCTTTAAGGGGCGGTGTTTGTGCCATTGGCTTCAGTATTGAGGTTGTTTTCGCTGATCAACGGACCCGTAATTCAATAGGTACAACCCGTTTCACCAGTACGCCCCACAGGTTGCGCCCTAAGACTTTGCCAAGCAGCACACTGGCGTTAGCCATGATCCGGTTCATGCGTCCCGCCACCACAAAGGGTTTGTTTTTGCCGAGCGCTTGAAGGCCGATCTTGGCAACCGTTTCGGGTGCCATTTGGGGGGCTGGCAAAGTATGGAGCGCAATTGCCGGTTTTTCCAACAATCCCGGGGTTTTGGTGAGGCCGGGCAGTAAAACAGTGACCGCAACGCCGGTGCCGCGCATTTCATAATTCAGGGCCATGCCAAGGTTCAATAGGTAGGCCTTTGCGCTTGCGTAATTCGCAAGATAGGGCGTGGCTTGCAGTCCAGCGGTCGAGGAGAGGAGCAGAATGCCCCCATTGCCACGGGCTTCAAAGCGGCTTCCGAAGTGGTGCGCCAGCTCAAGGTGGACTTGGGTGTTGAGGCGCAACATGCGCGTCAGATCGGGCAGTTTTACACGCAGCATTGCCCCCATCGCAGCATCACCGGCGTTTGAGATCAGCAATCCAATATCGAGGTCTTTGGTTTGTTCAGTGATTTGGACGAGGGAACCTGGATCTGTGAGGTCAACCACCACAGCGCGTGTTTTGATCGCATGGGCCTGTTCCAAATGTTTGGCGGCGGCTTGTGTTGCATCGGCGCGACGTCCCAGCAGGGCGATATTGTAGCCCTGCTGGGCCAGGTTTTCTGCAAAGGCCGTGCCAATTCCAGATGTGGCGCCTGTCACCAGAGCCCAAGGCCCGTATTTTAGTTTGGTCTGTTTCATACGTCGTTCCTTTCGTTCAAATTGCTTGTTTGCGCAGGGAGATTGCGGCATTATAGTCAAGTGGATTGAAAGATATCTATCCAGTTGGATAGATATAGCAACAGTGAAAGCGAGTTTAGATGTCGAGATCACGTAAAGTTGAACCCGCGGCGGCGGTGAATGCGGCCATGGAATTGTTTTGGACGCACGGGTTTTGCGAACTTGGCACGCGCCAGATCGAGCAGGAAACCGGCATCACACGGTTTACGTTGCAGACATCCTATGGCGGTAAAATGCAGTTGTTTTTGGCGGCGTTGGACGCTTACCTCGACATATTTGAGCAATCGGAAATGTTGCATACCGCCTCGGGAGGTTTGGAGGGTGTTGCGGTGTTCTTCGAAATCCGCGGGGATGCGGCGGCAATGCCTGACATTGCCTGTCAGGGCTGCTTGATGTTGAATTCAATGAGTGAGTTTGCGCACCGCGAGGCTGAAGTTAATCTACGCACAGAGCGATATCTGAGCCTGTTGCGTAGGGGAATTCAGACCGGATTGGAACGGGCCAAAGAGGATGGCGATCTATCGGCGGAGTTTGATACTAAGGGCATGGCAGAGGTTTTGCTGGGGGCCGCTTTGGGGTTAAACGCAGTGATCCGCGCCAGCGAAGGGGATGCTGCAGGCAAGACCATGGCCACATCGATTGCAGCTATGGTGCGCGGTTGGGGCGGGTCGTGAATGAAGAAAACCGTAAGGTTTGATGAATGGCGGTTAGCGGCCGAACCATCGTTGCGCGAAACGGCTGAACAGGTTTGGTTTGGCGGGCATGTTGCTGCGGGGCAACCCTGCCGTCATGTCACCGTTTGATGGGTCCAGCGGATTGTGGCCGCCGATCGGGGCGTTTTCTTTGAACTGCAAGCGGTGCAGTTCTGCGTAGATGCCGCCGTTTTTCAACAGCTCGTCATGGGTGCCCTGATCGGCGACGCGGCCACGGTCCATGACGATGATTTTGTCAGCCGACTGGATGGTCGACAGACGGTGCGCGATCACCAAGGTGGTGCGCCCTTTGGAAAGGCGCTCCAACGCTTTTTGAACCACAGCTTCGGAGTGAGCGTCGAGTGCCGATGTGGCTTCGTCCAGCAGCAAAATGGGTGTGTCGCGCAGGATGGCACGGGCAATGGCGACCCTTTGGCGTTGGCCGCCGGACAGGTTCGAGCCACGCGGGCCAGCCGGGGTTTCTAGACCATTTGGCAGCTTGTCCAAAAAGTCGGTGACATGGGCTGCATCAAGGGCGGCCTTTAGGGCGGCTTCGGTCACGTCGGTGCGGCCCAACAGAATGTTTTCGCGCAGGGTTTCGTCAAACAACAACGCGTCTTGGGTAACCACGGAAAACAAGCCGCGCAGTTCGGCTAGATCCAGATCTTTGATCGGAGTGCCGCCGATGGTGGTGGTGCCAGCGGCAGGTTCAACCAAGCGGGTCAGCACGTTGAAGATGGTGCTTTTGCCGGAGCCTGAAGCCCCGACAAGGGCGGTGGTTTTGCCAGCTTCTGCCGTCAATGTGGCGGCGTTCAGCACGGCGGTGTCGTCATAGGCAAAGGTCACGCCCTTGAGCGCCAATGTGGTGTCGCTGCCTTTGGCACGTTTCGCGGGTTTGGCGGGTGACGTGATGCTCGGCACTTCGTCAAACAATTGATACAGACGCTCAAGGCTGGCGGCGGCGACTTGCCAGATGCCCGCGATGGCGCCAAGGCGGCGCATGGGTTGGAAGGCCAGTGTCATGGCGGTGAAAAAGCTCATGAACTCACCTACGGTTTTTTCACCCGCGATGATGTCATGGCCGCCGACCATCAAGACCCCGAAAAAGCCAAGCCCCGTGATGATGTCGATCATAGAGGGGATCATAGCGCGTCCGGCGGCGGTTTTGATTTCGGCTGAGACAATGATGTCGATAATGCTGGTGAAACGGCCCAATTGATAGCGTTCCAGCAAGTTCAGTTTGATCGGGTTAATGCCGTGAAAGACCTCGTCCAGACGAGTGGAGCGATCGGCGGCACTTTGGCGCATCAGTTTGGTTTTGCGCCGGATGTAACGTTGCAGGGTAAAGACCGGTAGCACCAACAAGGGCGCACCAATAATGGCGACAGCGGCCCAGAGCCAGTCGATGGACACAGCCACCCCCAACAGCACCACCAGCGAGACAATATCGCGGCCAACGCCTGAGATCACCACAGCCCAAACCGATTGAACCACAACGGTGTCGCCCTGTACCCGTTCCATCAAGGCACCGGGTGGATTTTTCTGGAAAAACACCGAGTCCAGTCGCATCAAGTGGTCCAGCAGGTCGATCTGCATTTTGGTCGAGGTTTTCTGGGCGATGCGGGTCAGGATGGTTTTCTGGCTGACTTCGGTGACGGCACGCATAAAGAACAAGCCAAAGATGATGCCGCCAACCCACCAGATTGCATCAGCGTCACCGCCGACGAACACATTGTCAAACATGGGTTGCAGCATATAGCTGAGGATGCCCAGCGATGAGCCTTCCATCACCATAAACACAAGGGCGATCAGCATCCACCAGATGTGGGTTTTCAGGTAATCGTTCCAGAGCCGTACCATTAAGGTAAGGGATGTGTAGCGTGGGTCATTCGGGGGATTTGTCACGGTTGCCTGATCCTGTGGGGCAGTTGTTTTACGTATCTATCGCGCTGGAGGCGGGCTGGCAAGGATCACCATGTGCTGTTCTTTGGTGCGGGGTGTTTAATGGAGGCCCTGCGGGCCGCTCGGTATCTCGGGCCGGCGGCCCTCGGATTGCCTGCGATGCGGATGTTTTTTTGTGAAAAACAGGTTCGGGAGGGGTTGCTTGGTTTGGGGTGAAAGCATAGCGTTCAATTAAACCTAACGGAGAATTGCCCGCAATGTCATTGTCTTATGGCCGCACGTATCTTGCCATCCCTGGTCCATCTGTTGTGCCGGATCGGGTGTTGCAGGCTATGCATCAACCCGCGCCAAATATTTACGCATCAGCCCTTGAACGAATGGTTGAGAGCATCATTGTTGATCTAAAACGGGTGGGACGCACAGAGCACAATGTGGCGATTTACATCTGCAACGGACATGGCGCATGGGAAGCCGCATTGGCCAACACATTGTCACGCGGGGACAAGGTTTTGGTGCTGGCAACTGGACTGTTTGGGCTGGGCTGGGCAGAGATTGCAAAGGGGTTGGGCATTGAGGTCGAGGTGATTGACCATGGCAAACGTTCGGGCATTGATTTGGAGCGGCTTGAGGCTGCATTGCGGGCCGACGTTTCAGGCGAAATCAAGGCGGTGATGGCGGTGCATGTGGACACGTCGATTTCGGTCAAGAATGACATCGCCGCCCTGCGCCGTGTGATGGATGGCGTGGGACATGGGGCATTGTTGATGGCGGATTGCATTGCCTCGCTTGGGGTGGACCGGTTTGAGATGGATGCCTGGGGCGTTGATGTGATGGTTGCGGCGTCGCAAAAAGGATTGATGGTGCCGCCCGGATTGGGGTTTGTTTATTTTAGCGACAAGGCGGACGCAGCGCGTGAAGTTGCGGACTGTGTCAGTTCCTATTGGGACTGGCGGCCAAGGGTGCGGCCAGAGGGGTTTTACCAATATTTTGCCGGCACCGCGCCAACGCATCATTTGTTTGGTCTGCGCGTCGCCTTGGATATGTTGGTGCATGAGGAAGGTATTGAAGCGGCTTGGGCGCGGCATGAAAAGCTGGCCAAAACGATTTGGGCGGCGTTTGACGCCTGGGGGCAGGTTGGTCCGGCTGAGTTGAACATTGCGGATGTAAACATGCGCAGTCACGCGGTGACGGCGGTGTGCATTGGCGCGCCCAACGGCACTGCGCTGCGCGATTGGGTGAGTGAGCGGGCGGGGGTGACCTTGGGCATCGGGTTGGGCATGGCGCCAGCCGGAGACCCTGCGTGGCATGGGTATTTTCGCATTGGTCATATGGGGCATGTGAATGCGCATATGGTTTTGGGGGTGTTGGCGGTGATTGAAGCCGGCATGGTTGCGCTGGGCATTGAGCATGGTGAAGGCGCGTTGGCGGCGGCGGCTAAGGTTGTGGCGCGGGCGTGATACTTGCGTCGGGGCAAATGGATTTTTGCCTGCGGCGCGGATATTTTTTAGAACAAAAATGCGGTCAGTTTAGCAGCTCCATAAAACGGATACGGCTGATATTGGCACCACAGGCCAAAAGGCCGATGTTTTTACCTGCAAGGTGCGATTTAAGGGGGCCGAGCGCGCCTGTGAGGGATGCGGCGCAGGCGGGTTCCACCATCAATTTTAGGGCGGTGTTCATCAGGCGCATGGTTTGGCGCAGATCGTCATCGGTGACGCGGATGATGTCGGTGACGTTTTTGCGGGTGAGGTCGTAGGAATATGGCAGCGCGGTTGGCGAGCCGAGGCTGTCGGCGATTGTGTCGACTTTTGCAAGGCTTTGCGGCGACCCGGCTTGGAAGCTTTGGTACATGCTGTCGGCCCCGAATGGCTCGATGCCAAAGATTTCGATACTAGGGTTCAGCAGTTTGAGGGCGGCCGACATTCCTGAGATCAAGCCGCCGCCACCGACCGGCAGGATGACAGCGTCAAGGTGTGGTGCGTCTTGGAAGAATTCTGCGGCGCAGGTGGCGGCACCGAGCGACATATTGTAGCCTTCGAACGGGTGGATGATGCTGCGGGTTTCGGCGGCGGCAATGTCATGCATTTTGGCAAAGGCAGTTATGATGTCGTCGCAGAGTGCAAGGTCAGCGCCCAAGGCGCGGCAGCCATCAATGCGGATCGGATCGGCGGTTTTTGGGATCGCGATTTTGGCGGAAATGCCAGCTGTTTTGGCGGCCCATGCGAGGGCCAGCGCGTGGTTGCCACCTGAGGCGGCTGTGACGCCTGCGGCGCGTTGATCGGGTGTGAGGGCGTTGATCGAGAGCAAGTTGCCGCGGGCCTTGAAAGAGCCCGATTTTTGAAACAGCTCCATTTTCATGGTGGCGGTGCAGCCCGGTGGCAGCAGCTCCTCGAGGCCGGTTTGGCGCAGGTCCAAAACGGGGGTTCGGATGATCTGTCCGTCGAGTTGTTTTTGTGCGGTTTTGATAGTTTCTAATGTAATTTCAGCCATTTATGTACCCCATGGCCCATGGTGGTCGCCGTCTTTGTCGAGCCGTTTGAAGCCGTGTTCACCAAAGAAATCGCGCTGGGCTTGGATCAGGTTTGTGCTGCCACGCGCGGTGCGAATGCTGTCAAACCATGTCAAAGACGCGGCGAGGACTGGCACGGGAATACCCGCGTTGACGCCCGCTGAAACCACGCGGCGCAGGGCGCCGATGGAGGCGTCAAGTCGCGCGCGGATGGCGGGGGCGAGGATGAGTTCGTTTTGAGGCATTGCGCCGCGAAAGGCGTCGGCCAGATCATCCAGTAAGGAAGACCGGATGATACAGCCTGCCCGCCATATTTCGGCGATGCGGGACATGTTTAGGGCCCAGTCGTATTCGTCTGAAGCGGCTTGCAAAACGCGAAAGCCTTGGGCGTGGCCGAGGATGCGGGCGGCAACCAAAGCGGCCTCTAGATCATGGGTGCTGGGCAGGTCTGTGGGTTGGGTATCTGTCGTGAGCAGAGGGGCTGCCGTGATGCGTGTTTCCTTTTCGGAGGACCATGAGCGGGCCCCCACGGCGGCCTCGATCGCGCTGGCGGATTGGCCGAGTTTTAGGGCTTCAATGGCGGTCCAGCGGCCAGTGCCTTTTTGACCAGCTTTGTCGAGGATCACATCGACCATCGGGCTGCCGGTTTCGGAGTCGGTTGCTTGCAACACTTTGCCTGAAATTTCCACCAAGTAGGAGTGCAGCGGCCCGTCATTCCATGTGGTCAGCAGGTCGCCGATTTTGGCGGCGGGCCAGTCGCCCAGATCGCGCAGCAGCGCATAGATTTCGGCAATCGCCTGCATGTCGGCGTATTCAATGCCGTTGTGCACGGTTTTCACAAAGTGGCCAGCGCCGTCTGGGCCGAGGTGATCAACGCAGGGGTCGTTTTCGAATTTGGCCGAGATGGCTTGTAGGATCGGTTTGAGCTGGGTCCAGCTGTGGTCGGTGCCGCCGACCATCATCGAGGGGCCATGGCGCGCGCCGCTCTCGCCGCCCGAAACCCCCATGCCGACGAAATGTAGGTAATGTTCGGCCAGCAACGCGCTGCGGCGGCGGGTGTCGTGGAAGTTGGCGTTGCCGCCGTCAATGATGGTGTCGCCTGCGGTCAGCAGCGGGGTGACAGCGTCGATCATCCCGTCCATCGGTGCGCCTGAGGGGATCATGAACAGAATGACGCGCGGGGTTGAGAGGCCTTGGACGAAATCGGCGAGGTCGTCATGCGAGGTTAGGTTTTTGGCCAAATTGCCGGCCTCGGTGACGAAGGGGGCGATCCAGTCAGTCTCGCGGTTGGTGACCGCCACCTGAAAGCCGTTATCGGCCATGTTGAGCGCCAAGGCGCTGCCCATCGTGCCAAGTCCGTAAACGCCGATCTGTGCTTTTGGCATGATTATTCCTTTGCGGTTTTGGCCGCGATCAGGGCTTTGGGCAGGGCGGCCTCAAACAGGTCAAGGTCGGTGTCAGTGCCCGCCGAGATGCGGATGCAGCGGTCTTGGGGGGCGACAAACGGCATGCGGATAAAGACGCCGAGTTTGATCATTTCAGCGACGACTGCGCGGGCAAAGTCGCCGGTTGAGCCGCAGTCGATGGTGACGAAATTGGTGGCCGAGGGCAGCGCGGTGAGCCCGTTTTGAGCGGCGAAAGCGGTGATGCGGGCGCGGGATTTGGCGACGTTTTCGACGGTGGTTTGCAGGTAGGTCTGGTCTTGGAGGGCGGCCAGGGCACCGGCTTGGGACACGCGGCTCATGCCGAAATGGTCACGGACTTTGGCGAAGTTTCCGATCAGGTCCGCGTGGCCGATTGCCATGCCGACACGGGCGCCCGCCATGCCGTAGGCCTTTGAAAAGGTGCGCATTCTGATGACGCGGGGGTCAGAAGTGTTGAGGGCGGGGGCGGTGCCTTTGGGGGCGAATTCGACATAGGCTTCGTCCAGCACCAGCAGGCAGCCATCCGGCACACGGTTGATCATGTCGTTGATCACATCGGCGCTGTGGCAGGTGCCCATCGGGTTGTCTGGGTTGGCGATGTAGATCAATTTGGCGTCGGATTCTTGGGCCAATTTGGTCAAGGCATCCGGGTCTTCCATGTCGTTTTTGTAAGGCACTTGGAGCAATTCGCCGCCAAAGCCGTTGACGTGGTAATTGAAGGTTGGATAGGCGCCAGCCGAGGTCACAACCTTGTCGCCGGCCGTGACGATCATGCGCACCAGCGAGCCAAGCAGCCCGTCGATGCCAGCCCCAATCACGATGTTGTCCATGGCCACATTGTGGTGGGTGGCGAGCGCTGTGCGCAGATCATGGCTGGCGGAATCGCCATACATCCATGTTTCGGGCACCGCGTTTTGCATAGCCTTGATGGCCTTGGGCGAGGGGCCAAAGACGTTTTCATTCGCGCCAAGGCGGGCGGCAAAAGTCTGGCCAAGGGCGCGCTCCTGCACCTCGGGGCCAACAAAGGGCACGGTGGAGGGAAGCGAGGCGATCAGCGGGGTGTATCTGGGTCCAGTCATGGAAGATTGATCGCGCATTATCGGCGGGGCGGCAAGGGGGGATGGCGTGGGATGGTTGAAAACTGGGGTTGAGGTGCCTATATGAGAATCATTCGCAACAACAGGTAGGTGATATATGTCGATCAAACTAACCCGTCGAGGATTTCTGGCAACCACGGTTGCGGCTGGTGCTGTGCGCACCTTGCCGAGCATCGCCACGCGCATCAGTGGGCGGCGCATTTTGACGTTGGTTTACGATAAATCGCTTGGCATGATGCGGGCGGTTGAACGGGTGGTACATTAGGGTGGGTCAATTGCGCGGCAATGCCCTGCACAAATCAAATTAGTCCATGCCAGCCCTATTATTTCCGGACGTATAGGTTAAGGGGAGTGGAACCCTAAGGAGAATATACGATGGAAACCTCACAGAGCGTCCCCGAATTGGTTGCGGCGGCACGGGCCGATGCAACGCTGGCTGAGGCGCGTATTTCGGATGTTTTGACGCTTATGGGGGGCTCGGAAGGGTCCGACGCGCAGCAACAGGAGCTTCGTTCGGCCACAGTTGCGCTGGAGTTGGCGGCGGTTGATGTGTTCTCAGCTTTTGAGGCGCGGATGCAGCATCATTTCAAACGCGGGCCGTTTTCGCGCAAACTGAAGGCACTTTTGTTGGAGGCTGGGGAGGTGGATCTCGCGGAACGGGTGCATCAGCATTATCTGGCGATCAATGTGTTGAAACATGGCACCGGGGCGAGTTATCGGGAATTACGCGACGCTCCCGGATTGTTTGTGATGAAGCCTGCGTTGGACGTCATTGCCGATGAAGAACAACCTCAGCCGGGACTGGTTGATGTCACTGTGGCGGGCTTTTTCGCGGGGCTGACCAAGGTGATCCTTGAGGCCTATGAGTTCCTTGAGAGCCAATAAAGAACCTTGCTGAATGTGCCAGTATTAAGCGCATTCATCGTTGGTGTGCGGGCGCTCTTCATTTAGCGAAGAAGGCCCGCAGGGACTGATAAGCGGCTAGGCCATGTCCGCCAAACGTTGCATCGCGGCTTTCAGCTTGGCGGCTTCTTCTTCTTTTTGCGCCATCAATTCGCGGCTTTCGGCGACCACGGCGTCGGGCGCGCTGGCAACGAATTTGGGGTTGTTCAAACGGCCGCGCAATCCGCCCAAATCCTTCTCCAATTTGCCAAGCGTTTTTTCCAGCCGTTCCTTTTCAGCCGCCACATCGATGATGTCGGCCAAGGGCAAGGCGAACACGCCGCCGTCAACCGCGATGGTCACGGCCCCTTTGGGCAGATCGGTGGTTTCGGTTAGCGTTTCGATGCGGGCGAGACGTTTGATCAGGGCCTCGTTGTTGGTCCATGCGCTGCTGCCTGCCGCATCCAAGCTTTGTTGTAGCATCGGGATTTTGGCCCCCGCTGGCACGTTAACCTCGGCGCGGGCCGAGCGGATTTTGTCGACGAGATCCGTCACCCAATTCATTTCGCGATCCGCTTCGGGATCGACTAAATCAGCCGCCGTGTAGGTGGGCCAGTCTTGGTGGATCAGCATGTTGGCGCGCTTGCCTGTGATGCCCCAGAGTTCTTCGGTGATAAACGGCATCATCGGGTGCAGCAGGATCAGCGATTGGTCGATGATCCACGCCATCGTGGCGCGGGTTTCGGCTATCGCGGCGGCGTCCTCGGAAAAGAACGTCGGTTTGGTGTATTCCAGATAGCGGTCGCACAAAACGCCGCGCACGAACACATAGGCGGCGTTGGCGGCGTCGTTGAAACGGTAGGCGTCAAGGGCTGCGCGGTAGGTGTCGAACGCTTTGGCGGCCTCGCCGACCATCCATTTGTTCAGCGGTAGTTTGACGGCGGCTGGATCGAACGTGGGGTCGGGGTGACATTCGTTGAATTGCGCGAAGGACACGGCGTTCCAGAGTTTGGTGCCAAAGTTGCGGTAGCCCTCGACGCGTTCGGTCGACAGTTTCAGGGTGCCGCCGATGGACGCCATCGAGGACATGGTGAAGCGCACGGCGTCGGCGCCATATTCGTCGATCATATCCAGCGGGTCGATCACGTTGCCCAAGGTTTTGGACATTTTCACGCCCTTTTCGTCGCGCACCAATTGGTGCAGGTAGACGGTGCTAAACGGGATTTCGCCTGTGACTTCGAGCTGCATCATCATCATGCGGGCGACCCAGAAGAACAGGATGTCTTGGCCGGTGATCAGGTCCGAGGTCGGGAAGTATTTCGCCATCTCTGGCGTGTCCTCGGGCCAGCCGAGGGTGCCGATGGGCCAGAGGCCGGAGGAGAACCATGTGTCTAGGACGTCGGGGTCGCGGACGATACCGATCATCGCTCGGCCGTCTTCCTCTTCCCAGTCTTTGTTGCTCTCCAATTGGGCCTCATCAAAGGTGTCGGCTTCAAAGACGACGCAGTCTTCCGCATCCTCAGGGAAGCGGTAATACTTGGCCTTCAATAGTTCCGCAGCTTCTTCAAAACTCGGAGCACAAAAGGCAATGCGGTGCTCTGGGGCGTAGCTCCATTTACCTCCGCCAACGATACCAGGCCCGTACCAAACCGGTATCTGATGCCCCCACCAGAGCTGGCGCGAGATGCACCATGGCTCGATGTTGTTCATCCAGTGGAAGTATACTTTTTCACCTGATTCAGGGATAATTTTCACGCGACCATCGGTGACCGCGTCACGGGCGGGGCCGGCGAGTTTGGCGGCGTCGACGTACCATTGATCGGTCAGCATCGGTTCCATCACCACCTTGGAACGATCGCAAAATGGCTGCATGATCTTTTTGTCTTCGACCATGATCATCAAGCCTTCGGCGTCGATGTCTTTGATCACGGCTTTGCGGGCGTCAAAGCGGTCCAAGCCACGGTAAGCGTCTGGGATCAGGTTGATCGCATCGATCTCGCTCTCGGCAAACTCAGCCCCTTCGGCGATTTCCTTGGCGCGGGTGGCGGCGGCGGCATAATCCGTGCCGTCGGTGCGCATTTGCGCACGCGTATCCATCAGGCGATACAGCGGGATGTTGTTGCGTTTGGCGACGCCATAGTCGTTCAGGTCGTGTGCGCCGGTGATTTTCACAGCGCCCGAGCCGAATGTCATGTCAGGATATTCATCGGTGATGATCGGGATCAGGCGGCGGTGCTGTTTGGGCCCAACCGGAATTTCGCAAAGCTGGCCAACAATCGGCGCGTAACGCTCGTCATCTGGATGCACCGCAACCGCGCCGTCACCGAGCATGGTTTCGGGGCGGGTTGTGGCGATCGAGATGTAATTGCGGGTCTCACGAAGGGTGACGTTGCCATCCTCGTCCTTCTCGACGTATTCATATTCAGCGTTCCCCGCTAGGGGATATTTGAAGTGCCACATGTGGCCGTCGATTTCGATGTTTTCGACCTCAAGATCGGAAATCGCGGTTTCAAAATGCGGGTCCCAGTTGACCAAGCGGCTGCCGCGATAGATCAGGTTTTTGTTGTAGAGGTCGACAAAAACTTTGAGCACGGCGTCGTGGAAATTGGTGTCCATCGTAAAGGCGTTGCGGTCCCAATCACAGGAGGCACCCAGCCGTTTCAGCTGATTGATGATGGTGGAGCCGTATTTTTCCTTCCACTCCCAAACCTTGGCAGTGAAAGCCTCGCGGCCCATTTCGGCACGGGATGGCAGCTGTTGTTCGGCCAGCATTTTTTCAACTTGCAACTGGGTGGCGATGCCGGCGTGGTCTTGTCCCGGTTGCCATAGGGTGTCGAAACCCTGCATGCGTTTCCAGCGGACCAGAACGTCCTGAAGGGTGTTGTTAAAGGCGTGGCCGATGTGCAGCGCGCCCGTGACATTGGGCGGCGGGATCATGATGGAATAGCTGTCAGCGTCCGGTTTGGCGTTGGCGCCAGCGGCAAAGGCTTTTTCGTCTTCCCATGCTTTGAAAATGCGGGCTTCGGCCGTCTTTGCGTCAAATGTTTTGTCCATCGCCATTTTGGTCTGCCTTTAGCTGATATCATCGGTTAGGCGCGGGTCTAACGAAAGACGCATCCAAGGGGAAGGGCGGGTTTTGGGATGCGAAACGCTGACAGGTCCGGAATCAAGGCGAAGCCGCCGGACGATCGCCGGCCCGCCCCATCGGGCTGGCGATTTGAGAGGTGTGTGATGGCTGGTTAATGTGGACGAACTTTGCAGGGATAAATCACCCAATTGAAAGGCTGGTTGCCGCCCCAGCGGTCCATCGCTCGCCGGTTTTGGAGAGTCTAAAAAATGAGTACCTAAGGTCAGCAATGCGCACACAACGACAGTGATATGCGGCTTCCAATCTGAGCTGCAGAACGATATAATCGAAAAAGTGCACGTTAGATCGGAGTGGTTTTTGGAACGAGTATTTTTCGAACTAGAACCAGACGCATGGCACGGTCAGTCTGTTGAAAGCATGTGGGCCACCAAGTTGGACGAGCATCTTTACAGGATTGAAAACTCGCCGTTCTTTGTAAAAGGCATAGCTTTTGAAGATGTTGTGAAAACCAAGTTGCTCGATGGCGTGATGTTTTTTGTTAAAAAGGCAACTTCATCAGGTGGTTCGAACTACCGACTCTTATGCAAGGAAGGCACCGACGATACACAGTTCGAACACTTCTGGAAACCGTTAGAAGCAGTTGGATGTACATATGAACAGGGCGATTTCGGATATAGTATGTACTCAGTTGATGTCCCTAAGAAAGCTAACATCCAACAGGTTTTTGCTTTGCTACAAGATGGGATTGCCAACGATATTTGGGACTTTGAAGAAGGGCATTGTGGTCACTCAATTCAAGGGTGACCTGACGGTCAAAAAAGGACTCGAAACGGACTTTCGCTGGAGCGGTGAGCGGGAGCTAGCTCCGGTCAGTGGCGTCGGTTTGTAGCGGCACCCGTTCGCCTGTGCGGATCACGGCGGGGTCGTAGGGGGTGCGGGCGAAGACTGCGCGGGTTATGTCGGTGAAGAACGTGATGGGCAGGGTGTCGTAATCTGGATCAAAGCTGGTTTGGTCCCAGAGTTCGCAGAATTTCACGCAATCCTCAAAGTAGATGTGCCCCGCAAAGGTGTCGCGTTTGTTGGGGTTGGCGCCGACGTGTTGGCCGTAATAAGCCAGCTGGAAATCACCGTGTTTTTCCACCACCCACGCGCATTGCTCGCGCACGAAGGGCCGCAGGATTGAGGCGGCGTATTCGTCGTGATTATAGGGCGCGTAGATGTCGCCGATGTCGTGCAACAGGGCCGAGACCACCCAATCAACGTCTGCCCCGTCGCGCCATGCCCGCGTGGCCGATTGCAAGGAATGGCCGAGGCGCGAGATTTGGTAGCCGGATAGCCCTTCGTCCAGATCAACCAAAGCGGCCAGCAGGCGGTCGGCGGTGCCTTTGGTGTGCTCGATCTCATGGTGGATTAAGAAATCGTAATCTTCCTTGTCGCCGTCTTTCATTTGGGTAAATTTAACATGGTCCATAACGTGGGCACCTTATGTGGGCATTTAGGTTGTTTTTAGGAAAACCGAAAAACATGTGACTGGCAAGTGACGGCACGATTGTTTTGCGGCTCGCGGGGGGGGCAGGTATTGCGATAGGCTCGCGGTAATGTTTATGGACTAGGCTGAAACGGGCGCAGAAAGTTTAGAGATGATTGCAATGCTTTACGGTGAAATCTTTCCATGCGGATAAGGGATCGCATAACCGGTTGGTTCGGGCTTGGGGCGCGGATCACACAGACCCCTGTGGTGCGCACACGCGGGCGGGTGGATCATGTGATTGTGTTTGATGGCACCATGACGTCGCTTAAGGCGGGGCGCGAGTCTAATGCGGGGCTGACCTATAAGATATTATGCGAGATGGCCCCGTCCCAGCACCTATCGCTGCGGTATGAGAGTGGGGTGCAGTGGCATCAGTGGCGCTCGACTTGGGATGTGATCACGGGCACAGGCATCAATCGGCAAATCAGGCGGGCTTACGGATTTTTGGCCAGCCGGTACCGCAAGGGTGACCGGATATTCTTGCTGGGGTTTTCGCGCGGGGCCTATGCGGCGCGTTCACTGGCGGGGATGATTGATCGGGTCGGGTTGTTGACGCAGGACCATGCCACGGTGCGCAATATCCGTCAGATTTACCGCCATTATGAACACACGCCACACGGCGATGCGGCGCGGGATTTTGCCGCAGCGCATTGTCATGAGGGGGTCGAGATTGAAATGGTCGGGGTTTGGGATACGGTCAAAGCACTGGGGTTGAAATGGCCTATTTTGTGGCGCTGGACCCAGCCACGGCATGATTTTCATAGCCACCATTTGGGCAACAGTATTCAGCATGGATACCATGCCTTGGCGATGGATGAGAACCGTTTGGCCTTTGCGCCGGTGATGTGGGATTGCCCCGTTGAATGGCAAGGGGTGATGGAGCAGGTGTGGTTTCGTGGATGTCATTCAGATATTGGCGGGCATCTGGAGGGCTATGAGGCGGCGCGGCCGCTGGCGAATATTCCACTGGTCTGGATGTTGGGAAAACTGGAGGGCTGCGATGTCCGCCTGCCGGCGAATTATCGCGATCGGTATTGGTGCGATGTACGGGCCCCCTCGGTTGGCAATTTCCGAGGCTGGGCCAAGTTGTTTTTGTGGCGCCGCCGCCGCGTGATTGGCCGCGACAAAAGCGAGCGGGTACACCCCACGGCCCAAAATCACCGGCGCGAAGCCGGTTTTTAGGGCGGTGTCATAATCAGGCAGGTGGTGGAGCCGGTGGCGTAGAGCTTGCCGTCTTCTACGCCGCGAATTTCGCCATTGGCAACACCAGTTGTGCGGCCCATGTGTTGGATGGTGCCGATGGCCTCGACCTCCATGCCTTCGGGGATGGCGCGCGTGATGTTGACCTTATATTCGAGCGTTGTATAGACCGCCCCCTTTGGCAGCATCGACATCACGGCACAGGCCATACAGCTGTCCAGAACGGTGCCATACCAGCCGCCATGCACGCTGCCCATCGGATTGGTGTGGGCGAATTTCGGGGTGCCGCGAAACACCATGCGGCCTGCCTCGACACTGTGGCCTTGATAGTTCAGCACACCCGCTATTGGCGGGCCTGAAAATTCGCCGCTAAGCATCTTTTGCATAAATTCTAGGCCGGATATCGATAGGGCTTGGGCCAGTGTTGGCAGGTCTTCACGGGATTTAGCGATGGTCATGGTTGGGGCTTCTTTTTCTGTTTCATAAAAGGTTCAAGCGGTTTGGTAGAACGCTTTGTGATAGGTGACGTCACCGCTGGGGATGTCATCTGTAAACGATAGGGCAAGGAAGAATTCGGCGGGGCTGTCGGCAAAGGTGAGGCCGTCGATTTTGCGAAAGCCGAAACGTTCGTAATAGGCGGGGTTGCCGAGCAGGACGCAGCCCTGTGCACCCAAGTTTGCGAGCTGTGACAGGCCCGCATTGATCAAGGCGCTGCCAATGCCACTGCGTTGATGGTCGGGCAGCACTGCGACGGGGCCAAGCCCGAACCACTGGCCGAGTTCGCCATCAATGGTGACGGCAGAAAACGCGATATGACCGAGGATTTGACCGTCTTTTTCGGCCACCAGTGACAGGGGCAAAGCATCTGTGTCGCGCAACATGTCGACGATGGCAGGCTCTGACCCATCGCTGTAGGAAACGGGGGCAAAGGCGGCCGTCACCACGGACTTTATTTCGGCGATATCACTGAGGTATTCTGGTCTGATCATAACGCGGACGTTATGCCCCGATTATTTCATAGTCAACGCGGTAGGCTAGGCGACGTTTTCCAACGACACGCAAGGCGTTACACCTAAGGCATGGCACACGTCGCGGGTCAGTTCGGGGCGGTTCAGGGTGTAAAAATGCAAATCCTCAACCCCGCCATCAATCAGGTCCGAGCAAAGTTCAGTGCAAACGGCCGTCGAGAGCAGATCGGTGCGCCCGTCGCGTTTGGCCGTGATAAACGCATCGTCCAACCACTTGGGCAGGGTGGTGCCACAGGTTGAGGCGAATTTCTTCAATCCGTCCCAGCTGGTGATTGGCATGATGCCCGGAATGATCGGCGCATCAATGCCGGCTTTTTCGCATGCATCGCGAAAGCGAAAGAACGTGTCGGCCTCAAAGAAAAACTGGGTGATGGCGCTGGTGGCGCCCGCGTCGATTTTGCGTTTCAGCCAGTCAACGTCGGCGGCGGTGTTGGCGGCCTCGGGGTGTGGTTCTGGGTAGGCGCCAACGCGGATGTTGAATTTGCCACTGTCGGCCAGGGTTTCGATCAATTCGATCGAATTGGCAAAGCCGTTGTCAGCCGCGGTGAAGGTGGTGGAACCTTTGGGCGCGTCGCCGCGCAGGGCCACGATGTCAGTCACGCCTGCTTCGGCATAGCTGTCGGCAATAGCGCGGATTTCGTCGCGGGTGGAGTTCACGCAAGTTAAGTGCGCGGCCACTTTCAACCCGTATTGTTTGTGGATCAGGGCCACAGCATCATGGGTCAGCTCGCGGGTGGTGCCGCCAGCGCCATAGGTGACGGATACAAATTCTGGGTTCAGCGGGGCCAACACCTGAACCGTGTCCCACAGCCGGAACGACGCCTCGAGCGATTGGGGCGGGAAGAATTCAAAGCTGATACGTGGTGCGGACATGGGTGTTTCCTTTATGCTGTTGGGCCTTGTCGCACAGTCGGAATTGTGAAACAAATTCATAATTCTCAAGATTAATATGAGGTTTGTGATAAATGCATCTGGAATTGCGCCATCTTAGGACAATCCGAGCGATCCACGAGACCGGTGGATTGGCGCGGGCGGCTGAAGTGATGAACATCACCCAATCAGCGCTTAGCCACCAGATTAAAGGGTTGGAGGACCAAACCCAGATCAGCCTTTTTGCCCGTCGTACCAAGCCTTTACGCCTGTCGGCAGCGGGCTTTAGATTGTTGGAGTTGGCCAATAAGGTGTTGCCCGAAATTGACGCTATCCAAGATGATTTCGCGGGTCTGAACGCGGGCAGCGCTGGACGTTTACATATCGCAATTGAATGCCATGCTTGTTTCGAGTGGTTGTTTCCGGTTTTAGAGGAATTTCGCAAAGCCTGGCCGGATGTGGACGTGGATATCAAAGCGGGTCTGTCATTTGACGCGCTGACGGCATTGCAAAAAGAGCAGGTAGATTTGGTGATTTCATCTGATCCTGCAGAATTGCCTGATGTCCAATTCATGCCATTGTTTGACTATGAACCGGTGTTTGTCGCTGCCGCCAAGAACCCGCTGGCGAAAAAGACCTATATTGAGGCGGCGGATTTCAAGGACCAGACTTTGATTGCTTATCCGGTAGAGCGCAGCAAGCTGGATGCCTTCACCGAATTGTTGGGCCCTGCCAAAGTGGAGCCTGCAGCGATCCGATCTGTGGAATTGACGGCGGTGATTTTGCTGTTGGTGGCGTCCAATCGCGGGGTGGCGGTATTGCCCGACTGGGTGGTGCGCGAGGTTCGATATAATTCTGATTATGTCACGCTGCCCTTGACCAAGGACGGGTTGACGCGGCGGCTGTTTGCAGCGATCCGCGAGGAGGAAGCCACCAAGCCGTATATGGCGCATTTACTGCGTTTGGCGCGAACGATTCCGGTGAAATTGCAACGCGGCGATGGCCCGAAACCCTAGGGCTGAATAATGGAAATATCGTCCCTGTAATAGCAATAATAGCAATACCGAACATTCGCCCTAATTTTGTCTAAAACTGCAATTAATTCCTTCTGAAATGCCTGAAAATGGCTGTTTCTTTAGGAGTGAGCTTTGTGCCAACAACGTTTAGTGTAATTAGTATTGGTGTCTTGGCGGACATGGACACCATTGAGGGTAACGACACCGCTGAAAATGCCTCTGGGCTGGTTGGGATGACATTTGGCAGTGCAGGTAACGCGCTGGTCAATGATTTTGTCACTATGGCACCGGTCGGGACGGTTTCTGGGACGTCATATAGCACCAATAATTCGCCAGCAGACCAGTTTTCGATTGACGGCGGAGCGGCGCAGACGTTTGACAGTACGGCGATCTATAACGCGACAATCACCTATATCGATGGCACAACGGCGACCTATACGGCCGTTCTGTATCAAGATGCGAATGGCAACGCCTACCTTGCGCCAGAATTTTCGGCCGGTGCCGATCAAGTTGCGCTCGAGGCGGGGCCGATCCGATCAATCACTTTGGACAGCCTGGTCGGTGACACCTATGCAGGCCTTACGACGGATCGTCAGGATTGGAATTTTGTCACCTGTTTTGTGCGCGGCACAGAAATAGAAACCGAAAACGGGCCGGTCCCGATCGAAAGTTTGAAGGCAGGCGATCTGTTGCGGACAGTTGATAATGGTTTTCAGCCTTTGCGCTGGGTTGGCAATCGGCGGGTTGCGGCAAAAGGCGATTTTGCACCGATCCGGTTCAACACGGGCGCATTGGGCAATGACAAACCGTTGCGCGTGTCCCAACAGCACAGGGTAATGTTGTCCGGTTGGCGGGCAGAGTTGTTTTTCGGGCAGCCCGAGGTCTTGGCATCAGCCAAAAGTCTGGTGAATGGCGATACAATCATCCGCGAGGTCGGCGGCGAGGTGGAGTATTTCCACATCCTGTTTGATCAACATGAATTGGTCTATTCGGCTGGTATTGAAACCGAGAGCTTTCACCCCGGACAGCAGGGTTGGACGACTTTGGCGCAACCCGCACGCGAGGAAATTCTAAACCTGTTTCCTGAATTGCGAGCCATGGGCATTGAAGGCTATGGCGGGTCGGTGCGCCCGACGATCAAATCCCATGAGGCGAGATTATTTTACTGATCTGCTAATGACGGGCACTTGTGCGTTTGGCGCGGGGGTGTATATACGGCCTTCGTAATCCCAAAGGAGTCTGTCCCATGGCAATGAGCGCCAATGTAAACCTGATGATGAAAGCAGCGCGTGCGGCGGGCCGCTCGTTGTCGAAAGATTTTCGTGAAGTTGAAAACTTGCAGGTTTCGGTGAAGGGGGCAGGTGACTTTGTTTCCAAGGCTGATATTGAGGCCGAGGCGATCATCCGTGAAGAGCTGATGGGCGGGCGTCCAATGTATGGTTGGGTTGGCGAAGAATCCGCACCAGTGGATGGCGAAGATCCGACACGCCGCTGGATCGTTGATCCGTTGGATGGCACCACGAATTATCTGCACGGATTACCGCATTGGGCGGTGTCGATCGGGCTGGAGCATAAGGGCGAGATTGTCGCAGGTGTGGTGTATGACCCGACCAAGGACGAGATGTTCTTTGCCGAAAAGGGCCAAGGCGCTTGGTTGAATGAAAGCCGGTTGCGGGTTTCGGGACGTCAACGGATGATTGAGTCGATCTTTGCCACGGGTCTGCCATTTGGCGGGCGGGCGGATTTGCCGGAAACCTTACAGGATTTGGCGCGGATATTGCCCACATGTGCCGGAGTGCGGCGCTTTGGTTCTGCGGCGCTGGATCTGGCCTATGTGGCGGCTGGCCGGTATGACGGATTTTGGGAGCGCAGCCTGCATTCGTGGGATCTGGCGGCCGGGCTGGTGATTGTACGCGAGGCCGGTGGGCTGGTTGAACCGCTGAATAAGGGCGGCGACATTTTGGAAGATGGTGCCGTGATTTGCTCGAACGAGCCGATCTTTGATAAATTCAGCAAGGTCATTCGCCAAAGCTAGCAGATCACTCATCGCTCCCGTGCGGGCGCTCTTCGTTGGAGCGAAAAAGCCCGCGAGGGCTGATGAGCGGCTAGCCCTGCACCAGCTAAATCGTCACCGAAGCGCCATCACCGATATGATGAATTGCCAACTCAGGGTGATTGAATGGAGTCCAAAATCGCCGGCCAATTGTTGCGTCACAACATAGCCGCCGGTTGCTGCGAGTGCGGCCATAGCCAATCATTGGGTCAACGACGAACTTGACGCCTACGCCAACAAATGAATCAATGCCAAATGACATAATGATTTAAAATCATTTACTTATCTGAAGGGTGGTTTACGCCGTCGCTCCATGGCACATCGCCAAGATCGCTGGGATTAACACCTTCAATACCCGCAACATTGACGCCAAATTCATTCGGATTAGAGCGGCGTTGATGATGGGTGTAATTGCCACAGATCGCACAAAAATAATGTTTGGCGGCACCCGTACCCCAAGTGTAAAGCGTCAGCTTGTCAGTGCCTTTGACAACTTCGACACCCTCAAGCGGGGCGGAAACGGCAATCGCCCCGCGACGACGGCAAAAGGAACAGTCGCAGCGGCGCGCGGTGTTAAGACCGTCGGTTAATTCCACGGCCAGTTCAACTGCGCCGCAATGGCAGGTCAGTTTATGAGGGGACATTAGCGTCTCTTTATTCTGGGAATGCGGGAGGATGAGAGTTCGTATTTGGCATCAGGATGCGGTGGGTGGCCATGGTTGACGTTCCAATAGGTCGTGCCGCCCAGCCGCAACCAAAGCGGCACAATGAACAACATTCCAGCAATAAATCCGCCTGCGTGCTCCCAGTAGGCAACGCCGCCGCCCTCAGAACTGATGGATACGCCGCTGAACAATTGGATCGCAAACCACAGGCCCAACATGATCCAAGCTGGCACAGGAAAGATTCGGAAAAACACCACGATGATGATCAGGATGTCAATCTTCGCCTTGGGGAACAGGAGCAAATAGGCGCCCATCACCCCCGCAATAGCGCCCGAAGCGCCAACCACTGGTACGGGCGATGAAGGATCAGCCAGAATTTGTGCAAAGCCAGCGGCCAAGCCGACGGCGAAGTAGAACAGCAGATAACGCACATGGCCCAGTTGTTCTTCTAGGTTGTCGCCAAAGATCCACAAAAACAGCATGTTACCGGCCAGATGCATAAAGCCGCCATGCAGAAACATCGCCGAAATCATTGAATAAAAGTGGTCTCCTTCGGTCACCAACTGGGGCACCATCGCCCAATCATAGAAAAATCTGTTGATGATTTGCGGGTTATGCAGGTTGGACCAATAGGTCAGGAACACCAAAATATTCACCGCCATCAAAGCATAGGTGACATAGGGCGTTTTCAGGGACGGGTTGTGATCACGAATAGGAAACATATAGAGAACTTCGCCGATACGCTTATCAGGGTCAAGGGCGCAGATTTAGATTGTGTGATGAAACGAAAGCGCAAACTTTCCTCCCTTCTTCTTGCTTTAAATACCTGCGCCGCAGGCATCAGCGCTTTGGGCCCAGCGGGGCCAAAGCGCTTGGGGCGACGCCGTTAGGCGTCGCAACCAATGTTACCCAGCTTCGGCCAACAGCGCCGCGTTGCCGCCGGATGCCGTCGTGTCGATGCAAGTGTGACGTTCCAACTGGGTGTCCGCAATAGTTACGCCGCCCGTGATCAGTGGCAGGATCGCGCCGTTACGTTTGGCAAGCGCTTGCACATAGACGCGGCTCGCTTCGCCCCAATAAACGGCG
This sequence comes from Marinosulfonomonas sp., assembly GCA_033851955.1. Lineage (GTDB taxonomy): Bacteria > Pseudomonadota > Alphaproteobacteria > Rhodobacterales > Rhodobacteraceae > Profundibacter. The sequence goes on along the minus strand of JAWSVK010000018.1, from coordinate 49,529 downwards.
GCGGAAAACCCGGTGAGGGTGCTGAGCGCCTCGGGCACAAGCCCGTTGGCCAGCACCGCAATGCCGCCCAACTCCTGCACCGATTTGGCCTGCTGCTCGGCGGTTTTTGATGAGGGGCCTAAGCATAAAACGGGCCGACGCGCCTGATGGGTCAATCGATTGGATTCACCGGTCGGGCCAGGGAGGTCACTGGCCGAAAGCTCAACTTCAACCCGTGCTTTTGTTATCAGGTCTTGCACTTTGGTGACATCAAGCACGCCGTCGTTGCCTGTGTTCTGGGGCGCTGAATGTTTTAGAAAACGGGTCAAGTAGGCTGGCCCACCTGCCTTTGGTCCTGTGCCTGATAAGCCCTCACCACCAAAGGGTTGCGAGCCAACGACCGCACCAATTTGGTTGCGGTTGACGTAGATATTACCAGCGTTTACGCGCTCGGTGATATATTGCACGCGGTCGTCAATGCGGGTGTGCAGCCCAAAGGTTAGCCCATATCCAGTGGCGTTGATGCCATTGATTACACGGTCCAATTCGCTGGCTTTAAAAGTCGCGATATGCAGCACGGGGCCAAAGATTTCTCGTTTCATATCTGCGATGCTCGTCACCCGTATCAAGGTTGGCGGAATGAAATAGCCGCCCTTTGGACAGGGCAGTTGTTTGATTAAACGACCTTGGGATTTCGCGGTCTCGATGTAGGTGTCGATAGCACTGCGTGCGGTGTCGTCAATAACTGGGCCAACGTCGCAGGATAAATCCCACGGGCTGCCAACGGACAGTTCTTGCATCGCGCCTTGCAACATTTTTGTGATGCCCGCTGCGATGTCCTCTTGGACATAAAGGCAACGCAGTGCGGAGCAGCGTTGGCCGGCCGATTGAAAGGCGCTCATGACGATATCGCTGACAGCTTGTTCGGGCAGGGCCGTGCTGTCGACGATCATCGCGTTCAACCCACCGGTTTCGGCAATCAACGGCGCGCCGGGGGCAAGGTTGTCGGCCATGGTTGCGCGGATTTTCAGCGCCGTAGCTGTGGAGCCTGTGAAACAAACGCCGCCGATACGCGGATCGGACGTGAGTGCTGCACCGATCATCCCGTCGCCTGTCAACAGCTGTAATGCGCCGGTTGGAACACCGGCTTTGTGCAGCAAGGAAACTGCGAAATGGGCGATTAGCGGGGTTTGTTCTGACGGTTTTGCCAGCGTTGCATTACCAGTCGCCAAGGCCGCGGCAATCTGGCCGCTGAAGATGGCCAGCGGAAAATTCCACGGTGAAATACAGGTGAACAACCCGATCGGCGAGAGTGTGTGGTTCAGCGATTGAGCCGCGTAATAGCGCAAGAAATCAACGGCTTCACGGACTTCGCCAACCGCGTCGGGCAGGGTTTTACCCGCTTCGCGTGATAGGATGGCAAAGATTTGGCCAAAGTTTTGCTCATACAGATCAGCGGCCTTATTCAAGACTTCGGCGCGTTTGGCGGCGGGAATATCCCATGTCCTTGCGCCTGAAATAGCGGTGTCTACGTCTTTGGCGGTGGCCCATGTAACATGGCCGACGGTGTCGCTGTGATCGGCTGGATTTTCAACCGGAACGGATTTTGATTTGATGAACTTGCCGTTGATCAGAGGGCCTGCGGTGAAGCTGGCTATCCGGTAGGGTGCGCGGGCAGCTTCAATGGTCTGGAGCGTTGGCACATCACTTAAGTCCCAGCCTTTGGAGTTGCGCCGTTCAGGTGAAAACAGCTGTGGCCCGGTTTTGATATTGCTGGGTGAGAACACGGATTCAAACGGATCAGCAGCGACGATTTCGGGGGCGACGTCCTCATCGACAATTTGGTTCACAAACGAGGAATTGGCACCGTTTTCCAGCAATCGGCGCACCAAATAAGCCAGCAGGTCGCGGTGCGCGCCGACGGGGGCGTAGACGCGACATCGGGTTTGTTCGGCTTGCAAAACGATGTCGTGCAGGCGTTCGCCCATGCCGTGCAGGCGTTGGAATTCATAGGTGTCGGCGCCATCTGCCATTTCTAAAATGGCGGCAACCGTGTGGGCGTTGTGGGTGGCGAATTGGGGGTAGATCCTGTCGGTCATGCCCAGCAGGCGGCGGGCATTTGAGATGTAGGAAATATCAGTCGATGTTTTCTGGGTGAAGACTGGAAAACCCTCAAGCCCCTCGACTTGGGCGAGTTTGATTTCGGTGTCCCAATAGGCGCCTTTGACCAGTCGGACCATGATGCGGCGGTCCAGTTTTTGCGACAAGGCATAAAGGTAGTCGATGGTGGGGCCGGCGCGTTGGCCAAAGGCCTGAACGACAACACCAAAGCCGTCCCATCCAGCCAGTGAGGGGTCGGACAACACGGCCTCGATTACATCGAGCGACAGGGATAGGCGGTCGGCCTCTTCGGCGTCGATGTTAAAGCCCATGCCCGCAGATTTGGCGAGGCCCGCGAGGGCTCGCACACGGGGCACAAGTTGTTCGATCACGCGTGATTTTTGGGCGACTTCGTAACGCGGGTGCAGGGCCGACAATTTGACCGAAATGCCGGGGTTTTGCCGGATGTCGTCATGGGTGCAGGCCGAGGCGATCGAGGTGATAGCGGCGGAATAGGCGAGGTGATAGCGGGCGGCATCGGCGTCGGTGCGGGCCGCTTCTCCCAGCATGTCGTAGGAATATGTATAGCCGTCGTCTTCCATTTTGCGGGCGCGTTTCATGGCTTTGACGATGTCCTCGCCCAGCACGAACTGGCGGCCCATTTCGCGCATGGCGCGGGCCACGGCGGTGCGAATGACGGGCTCGCCCAGTCGTTTGACGGCGCCGCGCAGGTGGCTGGCGATGCTGGGCGTTGCCTCGTCTTCGTCCAGAACTTTGCCGGTTAGCATCAAGGCCCAAGTCGAGGCGTTGACCAAGGAGGATGAGGATTTTCCGAGGTGTTTTCCCCAGTTTGAAGGTGCAAGTTTATCCTCGATCAGCGCGTCGATGGTGCTGGCGTCGGGGACCCGCAGCAGGGCTTCGGCCAAGCACATCAGCGCGATGCCCTCGTCGGTGGAGAGACCGTATTCAGCCAGAAAAACTTCCATCAAGCCGGGTTTGGCCGAGGAACGGATGTCACGGACCAATTGAGTGGCGCGGGCGCTGATTTGATGGCGCGTCGTTGCCGTTAAGGCCGCGCTTTTGGTCAGGCTGGCGACGGTGCCTGCCTCATCTGCGTGAAGGGTGGCGTCGATTTTTCGGCGATGAGCGCTGAGCATGGCAGAAGCTTTCTGTGAGGATGGTCAATTACATCTTTATTACGCTATGAATTCAGGCTAATCTTACCGAAAACCCGTCGAAATGCGGTTAAAGGGACTTAAAATGGTTGATTTTGCGGTAAAAATGAACATTTCAGAGCTGGATGCCTTTGATCAGGCGATTCTGCGTGAGATGGCAGCAGACGGGCGGATCAGCGTCACCGAATTGGCGCAGCGCATCGGGCTGTCAAAGTCGCCAACTCAAGCGCGGTTAAAGCGGCTTGAGAAGGAAAGATATATCACAGGATACCGCGCCTTGCTAGACCCGATCCGTTTGGGGCTGAACCATGTGGCCTTTGTTGAGGTGCGTCTTTCGGACACCCGCGAGGAATCTTTGTCGGCGTTTAACGCGGCGGTGCGTAAGGTTCCCGAGATTGAGGAATGCCATATGCTGGCGGCGAATTTCGACTATTTGTTGAAGGTGCGGGTCAAGGATATGACCGCCTATCGCGAGGTTCTGGGTGAGAAGATTTCGAGCCTGCCGCATGTGGCCAGCACGTCGACATATGTTGCGATGCAGGCGGTCAAAGAGGGCTCTCTTTAGGTGAGGTTTGGCGAAGGTTTGGCGGCAAATTTGACAGCGGGTTTGCCTGAGTTTGCTTAATTAGTTGCTATAGCAAGTTGTCATAGCAACTTGTTTATGCTACCTCAGTCTTTCCGAATGGGAGGACACAATGAAAATTAATCAAATCAAACGGGTGGCATATGCTGCCCTTTTCACCGCAATCGCCAGCACGACCGTGGCGACGGCACAAGAAATGAAACTGGCCGATTGGTTGCCGCCGCAGCATCCGTATCAGGAAAAAGTTTACGGCGTTTTGGCCGAGAAAATTACCGCAGCAACGAATGGCGAGGTGACCATCAAGGTGTTTCCAGGTGGCGCGCTTGGCGGCAATCCGACCGAACAATATGATCGTGCGCTGAACGGGGTGGCCGAGATTACGTTTGGGCTGCCGGGTTACACGGCCTCGAAATTTCCGATGACGCTGATGACTGAATTGCCGGGTGTCGTCACGCAAGAGGATGCGACCCAAACGATTTGGGACAATATTGAATTCATTCAAGATGAGTTTAAGCGCGTGCATTTGCTGTCGATCTGGACCAATGGCGAAAACGTTCTTTATACCCGCGAAAAGCCGGTGCGCAGTTTGGCGGATGTGGCGGGTATGAAAATCCGTGTGCCATCGCGCAACGCGGGTATGGTTGTCGAGAGCTGGGGCGCTGTGCCGATCTCGATGCCTGTGCCGGAAATCTATAACGCGATGCAGACCGGCGTGATTGATGCGATTTTGATCGACCCCACGGCGACCTATGCCTTTCGAATTGGCGAAGTCGCAAACTATGTGACAGCTGGTATGAATGGCTCGATCTCGCCGTTTGCATTGTTCATGAACCGCGATGCCTACAATGATTTGTCGGACGCGCATAAGGCCGCATTTGATAAGGCGGGCCGCGAGGTTTCGTTGATTGGCAATGCGGTGCAATTGGGCGGCGTGGCCCGTGGCAAGAAGATGTTCCAAGAGTTGGAAGGTCGCGAATGGATCGACCTGACGCCTGAAGCTGTTGCCGAGTTCGACGCTGCATCCGCTGTTGTGATTGAAGATGTTGTCAGCGCCGCCGAGGCCGAGGGGCTGAATGCGCGGGCCTTCGTTGAAGCGTTGCAAAACTAAATGACGTTGCCAAATGAAAATAAGACCTGTCCGGCGTGGTTCGGGCGGGTCGATGTTTGGCTGGCGACGGTGTCGGCCGCCGTTTTGGCATTGATGATGACATTTGTCTTTGCCGGCGCGATCCTGCGCTATGCGTTCAACGCGCCAATTCCGGGGGGCAATGAGGTTTTGGAGATGGCCTCTGTTGCCACGGTGATGTTGGCGCTGCCTTATTGCACGACCCAAGATGCGCATGTGCGGATTGATCTGCTGGACAGTGTTTTGGGCAGGCTTGGGCGGTTTTTGACGGATGTTTTATACCGCGTGATTGGCGTCATCGTTCTAGGGTTCTTGGTGAAATCCTATATCGCGCGGGCGTTGGACGCGTTTGAATTTAACGACACCAGCAACATGATCAACATCCCGCTTTGGCCGTTTTATGGCCTGATCGTATTTGGCATGGGGCTATATGCGGTGATCCTTGCGGCGCAGTTGGTTGCGCTGTTGGCCCGATTGGGGGGCAAGCCATGACGGATATTACAATCGGCTTTTTGGGCATCGCCGGCATGTTCCTGTTGTTGGGGCTGCGGGTGCCGGTGGCGATGGCCATGTTGGCGGCTGGATTTTTCGGCACATGGGTGTTGAACGGGCAGAGGTCTGCCGTTGCTGTGCTGTCGTCCGAGACGTTTTCGGCGGTGTCGTCTTATTCATTGATCGTCATTCCGCTGTTCATTTTGATGGGCAATATATCGTCGGCGGCGGGGTTTAGCCGTGGGCTGTACGAATTGGCCTATGCGTGGGTCGGACGGTTTCGCGGCGGGCTGGCTTCGGCTTCGATCCTTGGCTGTGCGGCGTTTTCGGCGGTGAGCGGGTCGTCCGTGGCGACGGCCGTGACCATCGGGCGGGTGGCGATCCCCGAGATGAAGCGCTTTGGTTATCATGACCGTTTGGCCACGGGATCGGTGGCGGCGGGGGGCACGCTTGGGTTTCTTATTCCGCCTTCAACGGGGTTTGTGCTCTATTCAATTTTGACCGAACAGTCGCTTGGCCGCTTGTTTATGGCGGGCATTTTGCCGGGTATTTTGCTGACTGTTTTGTTCATCGGCGCGATCGGGCTGATCACATTTTTGGACCCAAGTGCTGGTCCGCGCGGGGCCGTTGTGCCGCTGCGCGAACGCTTTGCGCGGCTGATTGATGCGGCGCCTTTGATATCAGTCATTATGATTTCGATCGGTGGAATCTATGCAGGTGTTTTCACCCCCGTTGAGGCCGCAGGTGTCGGGGCTTTCCTTGTGTTGGTTTTTGCCTTGATTGGGCGGCGGTTAAGCGTAAGCGCACTTCACGGGGTGTTTTTGGAGACCGTTAAAACCAGCACCATGCTCTATATGATTGTCATTGGCGCGGGTATTTTTAGCCCATTTTTAGCGTTCACACAAATCCCGCAGGGGCTGAATGATGTGCTGGCCGGATTGGGGTTTGGGGCGACGGGCACGCTGATTGTCATCTTGTTGGCCTATGTGGTCTTGGGCATGTTCATGGACGCGCTTTCGATGCTCGTGATTACGATTCCGATTGTTTATCCGGTGATTTTGACCCTTGGATATGACCCGATCTGGTTCGGGGTGATCGCCGTTATCGTGATCGAAATGGGCATGATAACGCCGCCCGTCGGCATCAATGTCTTTGTGGTCAAAGGCATCGCGCCCGGTGTGCCAATGTCGACCATTTTCAGGGGGGTATTCCCCTTTTGGCTGGCGATGTTTGTGGCTTTGGTGCTGCTGATCGTCTTTCCGCAGATCGCATTATTTATACCAAACTCAATGTTCGGCTAAGGGCCGAAACACTTAAAACGGAGAAAAATTCCATGGGAATGATTGAAGGTCACATTGCGATCGAGCCACCAAGTGGTGTGCCGATTTGGGACATTGACCCCTATGCCGAAACGGTTCTGGCTGACCCCAACGCGTTCTATCAGGAGCTGCGGTCCAAAGGTCCATTTACCTATATTCCGAAATACGCCATTTTGGCCTGTGGGCGCTACAATGAGACCAAAGAGGTCTTTAGCGACAGCACGCGTTTCGTGTCGTCGCGCGGTGTTGGACTGGTGGATTTTAAGCTGGCTGAACCGTGGCGTCCGGCCAGCATTATTCTTGAGGTGGACCCGCCGGACCACACCCGTGTACGCCGGGTTATGGCCAAGTCGTTGTCGCCAAAGGTGATGCGCGAAAAGGCTGAGGTGTTCCAATCTATCGCCGATGAAATGGTCGCTCGCGTTGTTGCGCAGGGTACGATTGAGGCGGTGGCTGATTTGGCCGAGGTTTACCCCACGACCGTTTTCCCCAAGATTTTGGGAATGAAAGAGCTCAATGCCCGCGCCTTGATCGACTACGGCGCGATGGTGTTTGATGCGCTGGGGCCTGATAATGAAATCCGGCGCGCGGCCCTGTCTGTCCAAGGCGCGGTTGTGCCGTGGATCACCGAGCAATGTCAGCGCGAGAACCTGCATGAAGATGGCATCGGGGCAGGGGTTTATACCTATGCCGACAGTGGGGACATCACGCCCCGAGAGGCGGCGCTTTTGGTGCGATCCTTGCTTTCGGCCGGCGTCGATACGACAGTGACTGGTATTGGTAACCTGTTGTTCTGTCTCGCTGAAAATCCGGATCAATTTGAGGTTTTGAAACAAAACCCGCAGTTGGCACGCGCAACTTTTGAAGAGGTGTTACGCTATACTTCGCCAGTGCATTCATTCTGTCGGACGGCGGATATTGATACCGACGTGTCCGGCGTGAAAATCCAAGAAGACACAAAAATCCTTTGTGTTCTGGGTGCGGCCAACCGCGACGAAAACCACTGGCCCAATGCCGCCAGTTTTGACATCACCCGTCAGGTGCAGGGCCACTTGGGCATGGGGGCTGGGGTACATGGCTGCGTTGGCCAAAATCTGGCGCGGGCCGAAGTGGGGGCGGTTTTGGCGGCACTCCTAAATCAAGTCGACAGGATTGAATTTGCGGGGGCGGCAAAATGGCGGCCCGGAAACTCGATCCGTTCACTTGCAAGTCTACCAATCAAACTTACCAAAAAGGGAACAGCATAATGGTGCGATTCATCGTTAAAAATGAAAACGAAAGTGAGCAGATATTTGAGTCTCAACCCGGTCTGAGCCTGATGGAGGCCATGAAAGCCAACAACATTGAGGGGGTTGTTGCGGAATGCGGCGGGTCGATGTCTTGTGCAACTTGCCACGTGATTGTCGAGGGCAATTGGTTGACATTAACGGGCGAAGTGTCGGACATGGAAGACGATATGCTCGACTGCACTGTGACTGAACGTGAGCCTGCAAGCCGTTTGTCTTGTCAGATCGAGCTGTCTGAAAAACTGGATGGGATAATGGTGTCTATCCCCGAAGGTCAGCTTTGACTCGATGCCAGATGGAAGCCACGTGAAGCCAGATAATGAACGTTCCGCTGCGGGTGATCTGACATGTCCAAAGGGGCGTTTGTCGACATCTGTCAAACAGGTTGAAGGCCGCACGGTTATTGATCTGGACGGTTATATCCCAAGTTTCCTAAGCTCGATCAACAATGCATTGTCGCGCGGCGCGTCACAAAAATATCGAGAGCAGTTCGGCATTGGTATTGTTGAATGGCGCGTTATGTCGATGCTTGCCATCGAGGCAAATATTCCCGCCGTGCGCATTGGCGAAGTCATTTCGACCGACAAGGGGCAAGTCAGCCGCGCCTTGCTCAAGTTGTCTGAGGCAAATCTTGTGGAAAGCGAGATCGTCAGTTTGGACATTCGCAAGAAAAACTGGTGGCTGAACGCCGCCGGATACGATTTGCACGGGCGTATTTTGACCACCGCGCTTGAGCGTGAAGAACAGCTGATTCAAGGGTGTGATCCGCAAGATATAGAAGCGTTTTTACGGGTCGCACGGATCATGAGCGACAATCTCTCCAAGTTCTGATTGGCGTTATTTGGGCACTGCGCCTTTGGCCAAAATTGATGCCAGCATTGTTGATTGCATGTCGGCCTTCGAATGCCTCTTGCTCTTGGCGACTTAGCCGCTATTGTCGCGCCTGCATTTAACCCGCCCAACAATGCCCGCGTGGTGGAATGGTAGACACAAGAGACTTAAAATCTCTGGGCCGGAAGGCCGTGCCGGTTCGAGCCCGGCCGCGGGTACCACTGTTGGTTTCAGTGCCATAAGGCGCGTAAATCGGGCTGTGGATTTTAGTTAAGGAAAACACATGTCTGGTCACGGTGAACCAACCCCAATGAGGTCACGTAAATGCGGTGCGCTGAAAGGCGTGGCCGAGGTGCCGGGGGATAAATCGATCTCTCACAGGGCGCTGATTCTGGGGGCGTTGGCCGTCGGGAAAACGCGAATTACGGGCCTTTTGGAAGGCGACGACGTGCTGGATACGGCGCGCGCGATGCGCAGTCTTGGGACCGATGTGGTTGAACATGGCGGCGGTGAATGGTCCGTGCAGGGCGTCGGGGTCGGTGGTTTTAGCGCGCCTGATGCGGTGATTGATTGCGGCAATTCCGGCACGGGTGTGCGGTTGATCATGGGCGCGATGGCGACTTGTCCGATTACGGCCACGTTTACGGGTGACGCGAGTTTGCGTTCGCGTCCGATGGGGCGCATCACGGGGCCGTTGGCGTTGTTTGGCACGAAATCTGATGGGGCCGCGGGCGACCGTTTGCCGATGACCATTACGGGTTCGGCAGATGCGGCAGCCGTGCGCTATGAGATGGAAGTGCCTTCGGCACAGGTGAAGTCGGCGGTGTTGCTGGCGGGGCTGAATGCGGTTGGCAAAACTGTGGTGATTGAGCAGGAGGCGACCCGCGATCATACCGAGCGGATGTTGGCGGGCTTTGGCGCTGAAATTACGGTTGAGGAAATTGACGGCGGGCGGGAGATCACCTTGACGGGGCGGCCCGTGTTGCAAGCCCAAGACATTGTAGTGCCGCGTGATCCATCCTCGGCGGCTTTTGCGGTTTGTGCGGCGTTGATCGTTGAAGGATCGGACGTGTTGGTGCCCGGCATTGGCTTGAACCCAACCCGCATCGGATTGTTCACCACGCTGCGCGAAATGGGCGCGGATTTGGTCTATGAGAGCGAGCGGATTGAAGGCGGCGAGCCTGTGGCTGATCTGCGGGCGCGGTTCTCGGCTGATATGGTCGGGATTGAGGTTCCGGCAGAGCGCGCGGCCAGCATGATTGACGAATACCCGATCCTGTCAGTGGTTGCGGCGAACGCCACAGGGCGCACCGTGATGCGCGGCGTCAAAGAGCTGCGCGTCAAGGAATGTGACCGCATTGACGCGATGGCGCGCGGGCTTGAGGCCAATGGCGTCGCGATTGAAGAAGATCAAGACACGCTGATCGTGACGGGGCAAGGGGCGGGCACCGTGACAGGTGGCGGGATATGCAAAACCCATCTGGATCACCGGATCGCCATGAGTTTCATGTGTTTGGGCATGAGCAGCCAGCAGCCCGTTTCGATTGATGACGGCGCGCCCATCACCACAAGCTTTCCGATATTCGAGCCATTGATGGCGGCATTGGGTGCGCGGTTGGAGCGTATCAATTAGGAGACAGCTATGCGTCTGATATTCTGGTTACTGTGTGCGACGACGGTGGGCGTTTTTCTGACGATGTTGTTTTGGTCGGGCCCGTTGATCATGGCAGATGCGCAGGGTTTGGCCCTGTTCGATGCCCGTTTGGGTGGCTACAGCACGGCTGAAGCCAAGGCGTTTTTGGCGGCACTTTCTGACGATGGTCGCGATTTTTACCTGAATGTGCAGCACAGGTTGGACAGTGCCTTTCCGGCGTTACTGGCGGTGGTGTTGGTGATGGGTTATGCCCAAGTTTTTCAGGGCTGGGTTCGCTGGATCGCGAGCACGCTGCCGCTGGTGGCGGCTGGGTTTGACTATTTGGAAAACGCGGCGGTGGCTGTGATGTTGCGGGCCGGTGATGGCGTGACTGAGGCGATGATCATGGTTGCGAGCCAATGGACCGAACGCAAATGGATCGCCATCGGGCTGGCCGTTTTGGCGTTGTTTGAGGGGCTGGTGCGGGCATGGCGGGCAAAACGAAAGGCGACGAAATGAGCAAGACGGGAAGTTGTTTGTGCGGGGCGGTGCAATACCGTGTAACGGGGGCGCTGCGGCCTGTGATTGCCTGTCATTGTCGGCAATGCCGCAAAGGCAGCGGGCATCATGTGGCGGCGACGTCCTGTGCGCGCGGGGACATTTCGGTGACTGGTGAAGTGACGTGGTTTCAATCCTCCGAAACGGCGCGACGCGGGTTTTGCGGCACCTGCGGATCGAACCTGTTTTGGGACGGGGCGGGGGTGAACCTGTCGATCCATGCGGGCACGTTTGACGGGGACACGGGGTTGTCGCTGATCGGGCACATATTCTGTGCGGATAAGGGTGATTATTACGAGTTGGCGGATGATTTGCCAAAGGCGGATGCGGAAGACGCGACGCTGACCACGATGGTGGAGTGATTTGGGGGACGGATATGCTAGGTTCTAGGTGGGGCGTTCAAGGTTGGTAGGGAGCCCATATCTACGATATTTGATAGCCCCACAAACCGTGAGTCTGGGTCTTGTTTGTCAATCATGAGTTGTTTACGTTCTTACCATGGCTAAATTCATTCTCTGGACAATCGGACTGATTGTTGGCGTGCCAACAGCTTTGGCCGCACTAAGTGGTTTCATGCTTTATGTTGTCTATCCTTGGACGCACACATGGAATGTATCTCGCATGGACACGAAAAACGATCTTGTTTGGGAGGAGGCGGTTGCCCGTGTTGTGACTGTGGAGAGCGAGTTCGGAACCAAGGAAGGCACTGAAACGCTCACAACGAATATCGTCTGCTACGAAGGTTACTTTGCAACCAAGTGGAACCTAAAGAGTGGAGGGCCAAAAGCAGGCATCCGCCCCAAAAGCATTGGTTTTGAAACCTTGCAGGCAAAGCTTCCATCTGGTGGAATGCTCGACCTCAATCTGTTTCAGCTTTGCGATCAGGCACTTCTTATGGATATCAACGAGTTGCCTTTAAAAGTGAGACGTAGCCGTTTGAATGTCGTGGCACCCGAGCTTTCGTTATACTGCTCGTTTCCTTTCAATCGCCGTCCAGATGTACCTAGAATTTATATAGGCAAAAGATGGGTGACTTATCCCTACATTGTGGCGTTGGAAGAACAGCCTCTCCGATCATTGGTTACGCGCTCGGACATAGGTACGTCAGAGATGTCGGCAAACTACGGTAATCTTTGGTACAGGTGGGGACGGTACATGAGGCCCAGTAGTTGGAAGAGCGACAAGAAATGCTGGAGTGGGAATTCTGGAGGTTGCAACGAGACAATGACGAACTATTGCGGCAGAAAACCGTAGGTGGCTCGTGTGAAATGCTCGGGTTATTTTACTGGTACAGAAAACGAAGAACACCGCAAATAAACAGGGTCGCGCCTTCCGCATAGCTAGGCTTCAGCACATGTTTTTGTGGGCTTAACGAACAAATCGCCGCTGTTTCAAACGCACAGGCTGAGCGGGCGACGGGCCGCCGGGTGGCGATTTGGGTTTCAGGTTGGCACTTTATCCTTGTAACGTCAGTCTGCGCTTGCCAGCTTGCGATGGGATTTCATATCGCCGACCCGATGGGGCGGGCCGGCGATCGCTCGGCGGCTTCGCCTTGAATCCGAGCTAGGTCTGTCTATTTGTGCGCGGCTTTTTCGGGGCGGGATTTGGCCACGACCGCCAGAACGAGGATCAGCGCGATGAGGTAGATGCCGTAGCTGGAAAATGGGGTTAGCAGCAGCAATACGGCGGCCAGTGGCAGCACGAAGCGGCGGGGGCCTTGGTGCTCGAACCGGCCGTGGATGAACCACAGTCCGAACAGGTAGAGCGCTGCGGGAACGGCGATTGAGGCGATGCCGATTTGGGCGGGGATGTGGGCTTTGTGCTCTAGCACTTCGACCATAACCGCAAGCCCTGCGCCAATCGCCGCGCCTGAGGCGAACAGGATGATATGGCCGTAGACCCATGTATATCCGCGGGCTTTGGTGGTCAGCGATAGGTGGTGCAATTCGTCATAATAGAGCCACCAGATCGCGCAGACTGAGACTATGCCACAGGCGGCGAGGCCCGCAATTGACCAATCCATATGGCCACCGTGATAGGCGGCTTGGATGGCAAAGCTGACGGCCAGCAGGCTTTCGCCCAAGACGATGATATTGAGCAGGCTATAGCGTTCAATGATGTGGTGGCGGTGCCAAGGGGTCGGTTTTGCGGCCTCGGCAAAGGTCGGCAGCAGGAATTCTGCCAGAAACAGCAGCGAGAGAACGACGTAGAGCACAGGCGCTTCAAACGTCAGATAGGCAGCCACCCAAAGGATTTGCAAGCCAACGAGGCCAAGGCCATAGCGGGTCGCGGTTTTGCGCCATTCGCCATTGTTGGCGCTGGCAGCGCGCCAGAACAAAAACGCCAAGCCAAGGCGCATGACCACATAACCCGCCAGCGGCAGGGTGATCAGCTCGGTTTCAAAGAATTCATGCACACCTGCGGCCATGATCAGCGCGCCCGCCATGATCACCATGGTGCCAATTCGGTGTGCGGTGTCATCGGTGTCAAAGGCCGAAGCGTACCAAGTGTAGTTCACCCAAGCCCACCAAATAGTGGCGAAAGCCGCAGTGAATTTGATCACACCCTCCAAGATGTCGCCATGCGCCAACATGTGGTGCAACCCCGTCGCGGCGGCGGCAATGGCAACGACCGAGACCAGATCAAAGAACAGCTCTAACATGGTGGCGGCGCGGTGTTCCTCGGCGGGGTCACGGGCCTTTAACATCTGGAGTTTCATATCAGGCGTTTCCTTTGATCATTGTGTTCGCGATCTTATGGGATAAGTGGCGGGGTCGGGCGCGTCAACTCATCTGGTTGCGGGGTTGTTCTTGTGTTCGCTGGGTTGATGGTGGGTTTGGCGTGGGCGTTTTCGATCAATTGTGCCGCGCCGCCCCAATATTCGGCCACTGTCTGGCCGATATGGCGCTTGTCACGAAACAGAAAATGCCAGACCTCGTGAAGCACCACGCGGCGGCCCATGCGGGTGTACCAGCGCATGGCGTGGCGGATTTCGGGGTCCGGATGCAAATAGTTCCGCCACAGGGCGCGGGGGCGCAGTTGCAGGGTGAATTCGATAGTTTTGACCCAAAGGAACACCCGCCAAGCCGGAACTTTGGGCGTTTCCATCACTTGATGTTTATAGTCCCACAGCCGTTGGTCTTGTTGGATCACACGGCGGGATTTGGCGTCATTATAGTAGGGCGTCCAACGGTGCGGAGTGGCAAAGACTGACATGATCTGGTCGGGATCATAGCGCAGCAATTGCCGCAACAGGCGCCAATAATCACGGTCGGTTTCCTGTTCAAAGCCAACGGCAAAAGTGCAGAGCCCAAGGATGCCGTTTTCGCGCAGCAACTTGATCGCGCGCTGGTCCTTTTGCACGGTACCGCCTTTGCGCAGGGTTTTCAGTGTGGCCTCATCCGTGCCCTCAATGCCGAGCAAAAAGCGCAGTGCGCCGGCCTTTTTATATAGGTGCAGGATGTCAGCATCGCGCACGATATCATCGGCGCGGGTCGAGCCGACGATCGCGACATCGACATCCTCGGCGATCATGGCGTCCAGAAACCGGCGCCACATGCGGCGGCTAGAGGTCGGGTTTTCGTCGGCCAGATTGATCAGCTCAATCCCGTGTTCGCGTACCAGACGGGCGATTTCGGCGGCGAATTTGACTGGATCGCGGTGCCGCCATTTGGTCCAAAACCCGCGTTGACCGCAATAGGTACACAGGTGCGGGCAGCCCCGAGAAAATTGCAAGATCACGGATTTACGGCCGCCCCAGTAGGAATAGTCGTCAAAGTCGATCAGCTCCCAAGCGATGCGATATTCATCCAGATCGCGGATCATCGGCGCTGGGCGGGTGGCGTGGAGTGTTTCGTTCTGGCGAAAAGCGATGCCGGGGATGTCGGCCAGTGGCAACTGGTTGGCGAGCGCGTTGATTAGGGCGAGGGTGGTTTCCTCGCCTTCGCCGCACACGATAACGTCGATGTCGTCAGTTTCACGCAGGATGTCTTGCCAGTGATAGGTCGGATAAACGCCGCCATAGATCACCGCTACATTTGGCATCGCGGTTTTCAGGCGGCTGGTGAGGTCAAGCACCGTCGGGTGGGCAGATGTTGAGCCGGAGTGACCGATCAGCACCGCGTCGGGGCCGTTGGCGATGATTTTGGCTAAGATTTCATCGCCTGGCATCGGTCCAAGGTCGGCATTCACAAGCGTCACTTCATGGCCCGCATCAAGCAGGGGGCCACCCAGACAGAGCAACCCAAAGGGCGGCAGGTTTTCTTTGGGGACACGACTGCCGATGGCGGTGTGCGGTGGGTGAAGTAAGAGGATACGCATGATACTCGTCCTGAAATTATGGTGTTGGGGGCGTCAATTTTCGGCGCGCATTTGATGCCAGATGCCAGCATAGGCTTGGCCTTTTGGGGTGTTGGCGATGGTGCAAAGGGCAAGGCATCATCAGGATGCGGATCATGGGTCTACAATCTTTGTTCAAAATGGCTTTTTCTTCTTTGCATTGGAGAATATATAGGGGCAAATGTCTAGCGAAATGGACCAGATAGGAAATATGCGAAATGGGTTTTACTGTTGCGATTGACGGGCCGGCGGCCTCGGGTAAGGGGACTATATCAAAGGCGGTGGCGCTTCATTTCGGGTTTGCGCATCTGGACACGGGGCTTTTGTACCGGGCCGTGGGGTTGCGTGTTTTGAACGGGGTGGAGCCGATTGAAGCGGCGCAAACCTTGCAGGCCGGCGATCTGGAGGCGGATAATTTGCGCACGGCCCCTGTGGCGCAGGCCGCCAGCAAAGCGGCGGCGATTCCGGAGGTGCGTGCGGCGCTGGTGGATTTTCAGCGGGCGTTTGCGATGCGCAGTGGCGGGGCGGTGCTGGATGGGCGCGATATTGGCACGGTGATCTGTGCGGATGCGCCGGTAAAGTTGTTTGTCACAGCGTCAGATCAGGTGCGGGCCGAGCGGCGGTTTCTGGAGTTGGCGGGCAAGGGTGAAGATGTGACGTGCGACGGTGTGTTGGAGGATTTGCGCGCCCGCGATGCGCGGGACCGCGAGCGCGATGCGGCGCCTTTGGTGGCGGCTGAGGATGCGGTGGAGTTGGACACCAGCGAGATGTCGATTGAGGAAGCTGTGGCCAAGGCGGTGGCGGTGATTGAGGCGCGGGTTGGGGCGTAAGAGATTTTAAGCCTGCGGCGCGGATATTTGGGGAACAAAAATGGGGTAGGGGCGGCGCTGTTTTGGATGTGATAGAGCCTTGCTATATGGGGGAATGCGGTCTATATAGCCCCCGTTGAAGGGGCCGTTAGAGTCGCTGGGCAATATGAGCAGGGTCGGGATTTTTCTTCCGGCCCTTTGTTATTGTTACAGTATTTCTGGTTGTCCGTTTGACCAATTGAAACCCAAAGACCGGCGGAGCCAACCGCACGGCCAGTATAAATGATAAAAGGAAAATGAGACCACATGGCTCAATCAGTATCTATGGAGGACTTCGAAGCCCTTCTGAACGAAAGCTTCGAAATTGACACACCTGAAGAAGGTTCTGTTGTCAAAGGCAAGATTATCGCAATCGAAAGCGGTCAAGCCATCATCGACGTCGGCTACAAAATGGAAGGCCGCGTAGACGTAAAAGAATTCGCAAATCCGGGTGAAGCCGCTGAAATCGCCGTTGGCGACGAAGTCGAAGTGTTCCTACGGATGGTCGAGAACTCCAAGGGTGAGGCTGTACTTAGCCACGAAATGGCGCGCCGTGAAGCCGCATGGGACCGTTTGGAAAAAGCATATGCCGACGAAGAACGTGTTGATGGGGCTATCTTTGGTCGCGTCAAAGGCGGCTTTACTGTGGATCTGGGCGGCGCTGTTGCGTTCCTGCCAGGATCACAAGTTGACGTGCGCCCTGTGCGTGACGCGGGCCCATTGATGGGTCTGAAGCAGCCGTTCCAAGTTTTGAAAATGGACCGTCGTCGTGGCAACATCGTTGTATCGCGTCGTGCTATCCTTGAAGAGTCCCGTGCAGAACAGCGCGCCGAAGTTATCGGCAAGCTGGCTGAAGGCGACAGCATCGAGGGTGTGGTTAAGAACATCACCGAATACGGTGCCTTTGTTGATCTGGGCGGCGTTGACGGCTTGTTGCACGTCACTGACATGGCTTGGCGTCGTGTGAACCACCCATCTGAAATCCTGACAATTGGTGAAACAATCACCGTTCAGGTTATCAAAATCAACAAAGAGACCCACCGCATCAGCCTTGGCCTGAAACAGCTGCAGGATGATCCTTGGACTGTTGTTGAAGGCAAGTTCCCGCTGGAATCTGTGCACACTGGCCGCGTGACCAACATCACCGATTACGGCGCATTTGTTGAGCTTGAGCCTGGCGTTGAAGGTCTGGTTCACGTGTCCGAAATGTCTTGGACCAAGAAAAACGTACACCCAGGCAAAATCGTTTCTACGTCGCAAGAAGTCGAAGTTATGGTTCTGGAAATCGATCCGGTAAAACGTCGCGTATCTTTGGGTCTGAAACAGACTATGCGCAACCCATGGGAAGTGTTTGCAGAAACACACCCAACCGGCACCGAGGTCGAGGGCGAAGTCAAAAACATCACCGAATTCGGTCTGTTCATCGGCTTGGACGGCGACATCGACGGCATGGTCCATTTGTCAGATTTGACATGGGAAGGCCGTGGCGAAGACGTGATTGGCGATTTCCACAAGAACGATGTGGTTAAAGCTGTTGTCACCGAAGTTGACGTTGAAAAAGAGCGTATTTCGCTGTCCATCAAAGCGCTGGACGGTGATCCGTTCGAAGGTGCGACTGATGGCGTGAAACGTGGCTCTATCATCACGGTTGAAGTGACCTCCATCGAAGATGGCGGCGTTGAAGTGACATATGAAGGCATGAAATCCTTTATCCGTCGCTCTGATTTGTCGCGTGATCGTGCCGAGCAGCGCCCTGAGCGCTTTGGCGTAGGTGACAAGATTGACGTTCGTGTGACAAACATCGACGCCAAGACACGTCGCTTGGGTCTGTCGATCAAAGCCCGCGAAATTGCTGAAGAGAAAGAAGCCGTGGAACAGTATGGCTCGTCTGACTCAGGTGCATCTTTGGGTGATATTCTGGGCGCAGCGCTGAAAAGCGGCGACGAGTAGTCACACCATTTGACGGTAAGATTTGGGCGGCCTTGCACATTGTAGGGCCGCCTTTTTTGTGCGAATCGCTAGGGTATCGCAAAGGTCATTCGGGCCCAGAATCGTTGCCAGAACAGCTAATCCAATGCAGGTACGTTGTAATATCGCTCAAAATCAGCGTATTAGCGTGAAATTTTTGTCATATTTGGGCTTCAATCTATTTCGCTAATTATAAAAATGCGGCTATAGTCTCCTCGATAGATGCATTAGCTGCCTTTGTAATTCTATCTAAACAGAAGAAATTTGTCGGGGGGACGATACGGATGATTAGGTCAGAGTTGGTTCAGAAAATTGCGGATGAGAATCCACATCTTTATCAACGGGACGTTGAACGTATCGTCAACACCATCTTTGAAGAGATCATCGGCGCAATGGCTGATGGCGATCGGGTGGAGTTACGCGGCTTCGGTGCGTTCTCGGTTAAAAAGCGTGATGCGCGTGTAGGGCGCAACCCGCGCACAGGCGCATCCGTTGATGTTGAAGAAAAGCATGTGCCGTTTTTCAAGACAGGCAAACTGTTGCGTGATCGTCTAAACGGAAAATAAGGCCACCCAAATGCGCTATATTCGCTATGCATTTTTGATTGTGCTTGCTTTGGCACTGATCACCGTCGCTTTGGCCAATCGCGGGGCTGTGACTTTGCGGTTGATGCCGCAAGAGGTTGCCGGATTTGTGCCGCTTCCCAACACGTTGGACTTGCCGCTGTTTGTCATCATCTTTGGCGGAATTATTGCCGGCCTGCTGATCGGGTTCGTTTGGGAGTGGTTCCGCGAGCATAAGCTGCGTGCCGAGGGCGCGCGGGCGCGTCGTGACGTCAAGTCATTAGAGCGCGAAGTGACGCGGCTAAAGGGTGTTGAACCCGACGATAAGGATGAAATCCTTGCCCTGCTGGATAAGAGCGCCTAAACGGCCTTATGGCATCTGATATTCGAGTGAAAATCTGTGGACTGCGCGAGGCGCGGCATGTTGCGGCGGCTGTTGAGGCGGGCGCAGGGTATCTGGGTTTTGTGTTCTTTGAGAAATCGCCGCGCAATGTGAGCATTGCGCAGGCGCGTGATTTGGCGGTCGAGGTGCCGATTGGCGTGGCCAAGGTGGCGCTGACGGTGAATGCTGACAATGCCATGCTTGATGCGATTTGTGATGCTGTGCCGCTGGATATGTTGCAATTGCACGGATCTGAATCAGTGGAGCGAGTGGCCGAGGTGCGTGCCCGCTACGGGCTGCCGGTGATGAAAGCGGTTGGGGTTGCTGATGCGGGTGATCTCGCAGCGTTAGACGCTTATGGCTTGGCTGCAGATCAACTTTTGGTTGATGCTAAACCACCCAAGGGGGCGGCTTTGCCCGGTGGAAATGGGCTGGCCTTTGACTGGCGTTTGATCGCCAATCGGCGTTGGACAGCGCCATGGATGCTGGCCGGTGGGCTGACCCCTGACAATGTAGCAGAAGCGCTGCAATTTACGGGCGCACGACAGGTCGATGTATCGTCTGGCGTGGAAAGCGCGGCTGGGGTAAAAGACGCAGAATTAATCGCGAGCTTTGTGAAAGCCGCGCAAGGAGATGCAAGATGAGTGATCGGATCAACAGTTTTAAATCGGGCCCTGATGCGGATGGCCGCTTTGGTGATTTTGGCGGACGCTTTGTGTCCGAGACCTTGATGCCGCTGATCCTGTCGCTGGAAGAGCAGTTCGAGATTGCTAAAACTGACGACAGTTTTTGGGCCGAAATGCATGATCTGTGGACCCATTATGTGGGCCGTCCTAGTCCGCTGTATTTTGCCGAACGTCTGACCGAGCATCTGGGCGGGGCCAAAATTTACCTGAAGCGTGACGAGTTGAACCACACGGGCGCGCATAAAATCAACAACGTGTTGGGCCAAATTATTTTGGCGCGCCGCATGGGCAAAACACGTATTATTGCAGAAACCGGAGCGGGGCAGCACGGGGTGGCGACCGCCACAGTTTGCGCGAAATTTGGATTGAAATGCGTGGTTTACATGGGCGCGCATGATGTGGAGCGTCAAGCACCCAACGTATTTCGAATGCGTTTGTTGGGGGCAGAAGTGGTTTCGGTCACGTCGGGCCGTGGCACGCTAAAGGACGCGATGAACGACGCGATGCGCGATTGGGTGACCAATGTGGACGATACGTTTTATTGTATCGGTACCGTGGCTGGGCCGCATCCGTACCCTGAAATGGTGCGCGATTTTCAGGCCATCATCGGCAAAGAAGCCAAAGAACAAATGCAGGCTGCCGAGGGGCGTTTGCCCGATACTTTGGTGGCGGCCATTGGTGGTGGCTCCAACGCGATGGGGTTGTTTTTCCCGTTCTTGGATGATGCCTCCGTGAACATCATCGGCGTCGAGGCTGGTGGTAAAGGCGTGAATGCCAAAATGGAGCATTGCGCGTCGTTGACCGGCGGTCGGCCCGGGGTTTTGCACGGCAACCGGACCTATTTGTTGCAAGATGATGATGGCCAAATCCTAGAAGGTTTCTCGATTTCGGCGGGGCTTGATTACCCCGGTATCGGCCCTGAGCACAGCTGGCTGCACGACATTGGTCGCGCGCAATATGTGTCGATCACTGATGTCGAGGCGCTGGAGGCGTTCCAGCTGTCCTGCGAAATGGAAGGCATTATTCCCGCCCTTGAGCCAAGCCATGCGCTGGCCCATGTGATGAAAATTGCGCCTGAATTGCCCAAGGATCATCTGATCTGCATGAACATGTGCGGGCGCGGCGACAAGGACATTTTCACAGTCGCCAAGGCCTTAGGCATCGAGATGGACACTGGCGCTTAGGCCATTTTTGACCTGCGTTAAATTTGTCACGCTTTGTGGCCCGTAACGCGGCCCCAAAATTTACCCTGTTGTTTCGAATCTAAATCAGTCGCATATGCGCCCTCCGCTTGTTGCGGATCAGACCTATGTGGTTCGGGTTTTTATCCCGTCCGGTGCGTTTCGGCCCTGCCGCTGCGTATGCCTAGGCTGTGAAGTGGAGGCGGGAACAGAGGTCTGTTACCTCTTGTTGATGTAGCTCATCTGGTAGAGCAGCAAAATTATAATTTGCCTGTAGCGGGTTCGAACCCCGCCATCAAACCTTGGGTAAGGTGGAAACACTGAGCAGGTTCGAGTCCTGTGCGGACCGCGTAAGCGGCTTCAAATTCGGGTGTCGAGGCCGTCCTGTTGGGGTGGTCTTGCGCAATGTGACCGCCTTTCGAGGAGGCCGCAAAACAACGGGCTGCCACAGCTCTGGCCTTTGGCCGCAATGTGGGTGACGAGTAAGGGCAATTTGGCCCGACACAGGGGATTTCGATCACCTATGTCGCGCCGATTTCGCCCAAGCTCCGCTCCCTGTCTTGCCGCGATTGACCATGGCATGGAGGGCCTCGGCATCCATTCACCGCCCCAAATTCTGGGGCCCTAACCCGCCAATAATGGCAATCTAACAAGGAGTTATCGCTTTGCGACGACGATAATGGATTGAGACGAAAAGGAGACTATGAGATGAGACATGTGATTGAAAGAGTGCTGGGTTTCCAGCGCGTGACTGTAACCGAAAGCCAGCGGGTGCTTGTGCTGGAAAAAGGGCGGTTTGCAACGATATTGGATGCGGGTGAACACCTGTTGCGGCGCAATGTCGTGATCCAAAAGCATGATCTAAATGGTCCCCGTTTCGTGTCAACCTATGACGAGGCGCTGCTGCGGGCGCGCCCCGATCTGGTCGAAACACATCTGACTGTGGTGCGCACGGATGCCGATGAGGTGGCGATTGTGACCCGCGATGGGCGCGCTTACGAATTGGTGATGCCTGATCAACGTGCGGTTTACTGGACGGATGCGGCTGATTGGGCGGTTGAGCGTCTGGATGTTTCTGACGGCCACGGCGTTGCGCCGAAATTGGCGCAGCGTTTGATGCGGTCGGGGCTGGCCAAGCATATGACCTCGGTTGAGGTTGCGCAGGGCCACGTTGGGATTCTGTCGATTGACGGTGTTCACGCGCGGGTTCTGGCGGCTGGAACATACTGGTTCTGGCTGCTTGGGCGCAAACATCTGGTCAAGCTGGTGGACACCCGTTGGCAGAACCTGGACGTCAGCGGTCAGGAAATTCTGACCAAGGACCGTGTGACGCTGCGGGTCAATCTTTCGGGGGATTACCGTGTGACTGACCCCGCGTTGGCCACCAGTGCTGTGAAAGATTTCGCGCAAACGTTGCACCTTGCTTTGCAATTGGCGTTTCGTAAAACGCTGGGGGCATTGACGCTGGACCAAATGCTGGCGGACAAGGTGTCGGTAGATGCCGAGGCCGCGAAAGCGGTGCGTGCCGAAATGGCGTTGATCGGTGTTGAGGTCGGTGAGATCGCGTTGAAAGACGTGATCCTGCCGGGTGACATGCGCGATATCTTGAACCAAGTTGTCGCGGTGCAAAAAGAGGCCGAGGCCAATGTCATCCGTCGGCGCGAGGAAACCAACGCCACGCGGTCCTTGCTGAACACTGCCAAGGTGATGGCGGACAACCCTGTGATGCTGCGGCTCAAAGAGCTGGAAGCGTTGGAGGGCATCGTTGCCAAGGTGGAACGTTTGACGGTTCACAACGGCATGGATGGGCTGATGAACGACCTTGTTCGTCTGCGTGATTAAAGCGCTGCTATTAAAGGTGCGATGAAAACAAAGACCCCGCCCGGAGCACTGGGCGGGGTCATTTCAATTGGGCTATATACCTTGCGCAATGGCGCGGAAAATGGCGACGTTTTGTTGTGAAACGCCATCTTCGCGGAACAGTTTGTCGGCGGCTGTGGTGGCGATGACCACGCCTTGGGGGCGATTTACATAGATGTATTGCCCGTAAATCCCACGTGCCAAATATTCGCCCTCAACTGCGCCCCGTGGCACCCACCATTGATATCCATATCCGATATGATCTGGCGCTGTCGGGGCAGTGGCGCGAGTTGAGGCATTGACCCAATCCTCGGGTACGACCTGCACGCCGTTCCAGCGCCCGCCGTTCATAAACATCTGACCAAAACGGGCATAATCACGTGTGGCGAGGTTCAAACCACCCAACACAAACGCCACGCCGTTGCCGTCGGTAACATAATAGGGTGCAATTTTTAGACCCAAGGGTTTGATGATTTTTTCCTCAAGCAGTTCGGCCACACCACGCCCGGTTGCGCCGCGGATCACCATGCCGATAACATGGGTGTCGATGGACACATATTGCCATGTTTTGCCGGGGTCATGTTGACGTTCGGTGATGTCGGCCGCAAAGCTGTCCATGGATCCCCCCAACGCCAAAACGCGACCCATTCGGTTAATGTCCGAGTTGAAATCGAGGTAGTCCTCGTTGAAGCGCACCCCGCTCGCCATATTCAAAACTTGACGGATCGTGGTGCCGTCATAGGCGCTGCCTGTCAGCATCGGGGCATATTTGGTGACTGGATCGTCAAGCGAGGTGATGGAGCCTTGGGCCAATTCAATGCCGACCAACGCCGAAAGAAAGCTTTTGGCCACTGACCACGAAATACGCAGATCATTTGCGCCGGTTCCAAGATAATAGTCCTCGGCCACGACTGCGCCGTCCTTCAACACCACAAGAGATGTAACGTTGCGGGCCTTTATCCATGCGTCCACCTCTGTGGGCAGGGTGCGGGCGGTGCCGCTGGGCAATGCGGTGAACGCTCCATCTCCTTTTGCAAGTGGCTGGGTCAGGAACATTGTTTCCATATTGCTGAAATTATTGACTATTTTCTCCTTCGAGAACAGGCTGTTGACGGCCATTAAGCGAAAAATTTTCTCACGTTGCCAGATGGCGACGACTGCTAGAATGACGGCGAACAGCAGAAAACCTCTGATGAAATATTTGAAAAACTTACGCATGGTGGCCTCTCACAATTGGTTGATCCAAGAATGCAGTGCGTCGGGCGGCGTGGCAATCCTGACGTTACGGCGCAGCCAGAGGGGCTCAATTGTCTTGCCAAGTCGAAGGCGCCCAGACAGGGTAGGGCCAAGGAATGTAAGGCCGCTAAATGTCGAAATCACCAGACCAAGACCCCATATTTGATGTCGCTGTTATTGGAGCGGGCGTGGTTGGCTGTGCGATGGCCCGCAGGTTCACTTTGGATGGGGCCAAAGTCGTGGTTTTGGAAAAGGCCGCCGAGGTGTTGGATGGGGCGTCCAAGGCAAACTCGGCGATTTTACACACAGGGTTTGACGCGCCACCGGGATCGGTTGAGCAGGCTTGCGTTGCGGCGGGCTATGCCGAATATTTAGACATCCGCGAGGGGTTGGGCCTGCCAATATTAAAAACCGGCGCGATGGTTTTGGCGTGGAGTGATGAGCAATTGGCGAGCCTGCCAGCGCTGGTTGAAAAGGCGCATCAAAACGGCGTTTTGGATGTAGAGCTGCGCAGCCGTGCGGCATTGCTGGAGGCCGAACCTGCGCTTTCGCAGAAGCTGAAAGGTGGTTTTGTCGTTCCGGGTGAATACGTCATTGACCCGTGGGCCACCGCGCACGCCTACATTTTGCAAGCTATGGCCAACGGGGCCGAGCTGCGCCGTAATGCCGAGGTTTTGGGCGGCGTGTTTGATGGCGATGTCTGGACCTTGGATGTTTCAACAGGGCGGGTGCGGGCCAAGCAGGTGATAAACTGTGCGGGGCTTTATGGTGACATCATTGATCAGCGATTGTTGGGGCAGGCCAGTTTCACGATCAAGCCACGCAAGGGGCAGTTCGTGGTGTTTGACAAGCCCGCGTCCGCGCTTGCTTCGGCGGTGTTACTGCCGGTACCGACCAAGACCACTAAAGGCGTGGTGATCTTTCGCACCATCTTTGGCAATCTCGCGGTTGGCCCCACAGCCGAGGAACAAGACAGCCGCTGCGAGGCCACAACCGAGGCCGCGAGTTTGCACGATTTACGCGCCAAGGGCATAGAGATATTGCCCGCATTGGCCGATTTCGAAGTCACCACGGTCTATGCTGGTTTGCGGCCTGCGACCGAGCATCAAGATTATCAAATCAGTCAGCACCCGGTGCGAAATTATATTTCGGTTTCGGGTATTCGCTCGACGGGTTTGAGCGCGGCTTTGGGCATTGCGCGGCATGTGGCGCAGATGAATATAGGCGTCGCGTTTCAGGGGGCGCCGATCAAAAAACCGACCTGTCCGACCCCTGACAGATTGTCGAATTATCACGGGCGCGACTGGGAGGGCCCCGGCCACGGCGGAATCATTTGTCACTGCGAGCTGGTGACCAAACGCGAGATTTTGGCCGCGCTAAACGGGCCGATGGCACCGACAACTTTGCAGGGTCTTAAACGGCGCACGCGGGTGACGATGGGGCGTTGTCAGGGGTTCTATTGCACTGGTGCGCTGTCCAGTTTGACGGCAGGCTATCTTGATCCGCCAATTGGGGAAAAGGATGCGTAGCGTGCTAAATTGCAACGTCGCGATTGTCGGCGGTGGCACGGCTGGCTTGGCGCTGGCAACGGCGCTGCGCCAGATCGGTGTTGAGGATGTCGTGGTGTTGGAACGCGATGTTGAGGCCGGTGGTGTGCCGCGTCATTGCGGTCATTATCCGTTTGGTGTCAGAGAGTTGGGCCGCGTTCTTAAGGGGCCGCATTATGCGCGTACCTTGGTGGAAAACGCGGTTGCGGCAGGGGTGGATATTCGCACGGGCGTGTCGGTGACAGCACTGCATCCGAACGCGCGACTGAGTTTAAACACGGCCGAGGGCAACGTGGATTTGCAGGCCAATCGTGTGGCGCTGTGCACTGGCGTGCGTGAGAGCAGCCGTGCCCAAAGGTTCCTTTCGGGGACGCGTCCACAGGGGGTGGTGACCACGGGTGCGTTGCAGGCGATGGTCTATTTGAACGGCAAACGCCCGTTCAAGCGCCCCGTTATTTTGGGCAGCGAGCTGGTGTCATTTTCGGCGATAATGACCTGTCGGCATGGCGGCATGCGAGCGGCGGCGATGATTGAGGAAGACGCCCGTGTGACGGTGCGTCGTGTGATGCGGCCCTATGCGGCGTTCAAGGGTGTTCCGCTGCACACGGCTGCGCGTGATCTGCGCATCTACGGGCAGCAAAAGGTTGAAGCGGTGAGCTTTGTCAATCGGCGTGGTGCGACCCAAGTGATTGAAACAGACGGGGTCATTATTTCGGGGCAGTTTCGGCCTGAGGCCGCGCTTTTGTATGCCAGTCACTTGCAAGTGGATGCGGGGACGGGGGGGCCTGTGATTGACCAATATGGCCGCGCAACTGATCCTAGCTATTTCGTCACGGGCAATCTTTTGCGCCCTGTCGAGACATCCGGTTGGTGCTGGCATGAGGCGGTTGAGACGGCGCAGAGATTGGCGCGTGATTTACGTGATCCGATTGGAGATGTGCCGTTTGTGACGTTGAAATCGGCGGATCCCGCCTTGCGATTTGTGGTCCCACAACGGTTGAGCCAAGTTGATGTGGAGGGCGCGATGACGCAGATGCAATTGCGTGTCAATCAGCCGGTGTCGGGTCATCTGGCGGCGGTTGCAGACGGCAAGACCTTGATGTCGAAATTCATCGATAGCCGACCGGAACGACGTGTTTTGGCGCCCTTGGTGTCGATGCGCCTTTTGGGGGCTTCAAAGGATGTTGCGCTAAAGATTTTCCGCTAGTCGCTGGGTTGGGTTATTGTTGATTGTCTTTTGCGGTCTTGTCTTCGGGCAGGGTGTCTTGAATGGCTTGGGTTGCAGCGGCCGAAATCGCGGCTTTGTCCTCTTGAGACAATTTGGTGCCCTCCATTGAGGGCAGGGCGACGCGCACTTCGCGGCGGGCAAACTCCAATCCGTTTTCCTCAAAGGCGGCGTTCACACGGTTGAATATTTCCTTGCGGATGGTGAATTGGGTGCCGGGTTTGGCCATGAATTTACCGCGGAACACCATGCCGATGTCATCAATTTCGAGCATCCCTTGGGATTTGAACGGTTGGATAAAATCATCCGCAAATTCAGGTATTTCCAGCATTTCTTGCCCGATCTTTTTGAAAATCTTTTTGACCTTATTGGGGTCAGTGCCAAACGGGACAGTAAAGCGCAGTTTCATGATCACCCAGTCGCGGGAATAATTGGTGATTTTGGGAATTTCACCAAAGGGGATGGTGTGAACCGGTCCTTTGTGGTGGCGCAGTTGCAGGGAGCGGATTGAGATTTTTTCAACCGTGCCCATGGTTTGATCAATGGTCACATATTCACCGGTGCGAAAGGCGTCGTCGATCAAAAAGAAGATGCCGGAGACCACGTCAGTCACCAGTTTTTGCGCACCAAAGCCGATCGCCAAGCCGACGATCCCGGCGCCTGCCAGCAATGGGGTTGTGTCAACGCCTGCTTGGCCCAGTCCAAGCAATAGGAACACCACCACGATGATCGAGCGACACACGCCCAAGATCAGTGGTAAAACCGTGGACAGGCGTGAACCACCAGCACCGCCGCCATCGCCGCCAACTTCGGCGGAGTCTGGGTCAAATCCCGATGCAGTTTGTTCGGCGGCCAGTTTGTTGTTGATATAAAGTGAGACCGCCTCATAGAGCAAATAGCCAATTGACATGATGAACAGGAATTCAATTGCGGAGCCAGCGAGCCGCGGGCCAACACCGGCGGATGCGATATGAGTTGCAGAAAGGCCCCAGAACCCTGCGATGATCAGCACAGAGAAGCCAAAAACCAACACGCGCCCGATGCGAATGTAGGAGCGTTTGCCTGCCAGATAGGCGCGCTCTGCAACGATGCCCTCGCCTTTCATGGGCGGTGACAGGTGGCGTACCAAGCCACGGATCAGGGTGTCCATTGCGGGGGCAAACAAGATCAGGGTCATGGTTTTATAATGAGGGGCTTTGGCGAGGAGTTCAAAGTTGCCATAGCTGGCGATGATTTTGACCAACCACCAGACGGCGATTACGACCGCGATGCCGAAATAGGGGTAGATGCGTGCGACACGATCCTCAAGGGGGCTGACGTCTGGATCGGAGCCGCGCATCATATCGGTGACAGAGCTGCGATAGATCCACAACACGCAAACCATGTAGACATGCATCGCTGTGTTGAGCCAAAAGCCGAGCCTAATTTCGCCTGGAGCAATACCGTGCATCTGATTAAAGGCGGGCATCGCAACGGAAAAGCCGAGCAAAAACGTAATCCAGAACTGGTGTTTGCAAAAGTTTCGAGCGGCTGGGGTTTCGATGTTTAAAAGACGATATTCACGGTTCATCGGCGCAAAAAGGAAAAACGCAAAGGCCAGCGCGAGGCGTGGAAAACCAATCAGATAAAAGCCGATCAGGCTGATGATGGGATGAATGTTGGCTGGCACTATGAGCGAACTTGCAATTCTGGCCACGAATATAAAAATAACGACGGCCACCACTTGTGTCGATAAGCGTTGCACCAACAGCTTTAGGATTTCATGCAATTTGATGTCTTTGGGATCTACAGGCGGAGCAATGCGCCAGTTTTTGGTGAGGCGACGAAATCCAAGTTCCGCAAGTGCGGCAATGCCAAAGACAAGGACGAAATAGCCGAACATAACCAACAGACCATTGCCACCCCCAATGCGTTTGTAGAAGGTCGAAAACACTTTGGCCTCCCCTGCAAATAGTTGGGGCAGGCCTTTTATCGATTTGATAGCGTTGTTCGCCGCACCTGTTGTGGCGTGATAAAATAGGTCGGACAAATTGGTGTTATTGGCGGTGTCGGTCTCTATGGCCTGTGTGTGCAACTGATCCAGCAAGAGCGCACGCACCTCGGCATCCGAGAGGCGTGACATCAGGGCGTTTGCGGCTTCGGGGGTTAATGGGTCCGGCAGGACGGGTGTGGTGGCGGTCGGTTCGCTGGTGGAAAAGAGCGACTGCGCATTTGCGGTGTTGCTCCAAGGTAACGCTAGGACCATGAGCAGTAGGATGGCTTTTAGAACAGTCATATCGTTTTCCCCCGAAAGAACCGTGACCCCATTTGAGCCAGAAACGCGTGTCAATTCAAGGGGTAATATTTGCGGCATGCGGTGACAGGTTCGGTTGCGCATTGGCGGGTTTTGTGTCGCTGCAGCATCAAGGTTGAATGTTGCAGCACCCGTTCAGGGTTTGAGTGCCGCCAGATTGTGTGGGCGTATTCAGCTGAATTGACATGGTGTAGCTGTTGTCCGACATCCCGTCTGAGCATTGTTGGGTTCGTATCAATCCCGAATAGGGCGGGCTTGAAAACGCGAAGGGATAGCTGCCTGTCAACGTGGAGGGTGTTGTTTGCACCAGTGAAGTTAGGGGTGCGGTCCCGTTCACCAGAGATGTGTAGGTTACGGTGCGGTCGTCGGCGATTTTAAACGACCAGAACGGTTCGGTGCCATGGCAAGTGATGCCCAAGATAAATCCGTTTGCGGTTGTCACTGGGGCATTTCCGGTGCTGCTGTTTCGGGTGAGGAAACGGGTGCTTACGTAGCCTGCCGTTTCGCCATCCGTTACATAGGCCCAATTGCCGCTGGCCATGTTCAATACCTGCACTTGCGCACCGGGGGCGAACCGCCCGATGATGTTGGCTGATGCGTTGGGTGCGTCGCGAAAATTCAAGCTGTCATTCGCGGCCACACCGGTGACGGTGAACATCGCGGGCAGGCTGCCGCCATCCGGCGCGGTCTGCGGCGTGGGCGATGGCATGGGTTGAGGCACCGCAGTTTGCAGAGCGTTCAAGTAAAAGCCACTGACCCAACCGGTGCCATTTCCAAACTGGATCTTGGCCCATTTCCCATTGGCGGTGCGCTTGATCACATTGACGGGGGTGCGGTTCGTCAAAACTCCGATTTTTGGTTGCCCCGTGCCGGCGCGTTTGCGCACAACCAGGCCACCATCAGGATCACCGGCTTTGATGCCCTTCACCACATGGGGACCGGTCGAGGTGGGGCTTGCTGGCGCAATGCTGAGTGGCGACAGGTATCTGGCAGAGACATAGGCGATTTGCCCCTGATAGAGTATTTTCGCCCAGTTTCCCGAGGCATCATAGCCCAGAACCGCGATAACCTCGTTTGGTTGAATGTCGCCGATGTCTTGGAATTTGGAGCCTGCGCCCAAACGCACATTTAGGGTGTCGCCTGCGCTCACGCCCGACACTTGTTTGAAAACGGTTTCGGCCTGTCCCGCGCCCGAGGCAAAAATGCTCGCCACGACGAGGGATGCAAATATTTTATTTTTCATAATACCTCACATAATTTCTCAGATCGGGATTGTTCGAGAACCATCCTAGATTTCGTCGGAAAGGCCAACCAAAAATGCAGGGCCGTGCATTACCTCACGGCCCTGCTATAGGTTATTTTACACAAACATTGCCAATTTTAATCCGACAGTCTTTGGTGCCCGCAGGTCCATCGCCTTCGGGTTTTGGTCGGACCTTGATCGGTATACATCTGCCATTGACCATCGGAAGCCCATTTGTGCAGCCGCAGCGGGTTTTGGAAATGTTGCGTGCGTTTTTGCGATCAATGCAGGCACAGACATCGCCGCGTAGGTAGGTTGATCGCAGATCACATTTGGGCCCTGTCTTTGGAACGGGTTGTGGTTTGGGGGCTGCTTTTTCTACACAGCCTTTGCCGACAACCAGCGCATATCCCGCACGACACTGACAAGAACGCGCATTGCGCCGCTTCATGTTATCATAGCGGCACGCACAGCTTTCGCCCTGTGCCACAGTGGTTTTCGGATTGCACTGCAACGGTGGGGCCGGCATCGGCGCAAGGTCAGCCGTGACACAAGAGGCTTGTTCTGCGTTTTGCAACGGAAGTCCAAGGGCGTTGAACAACGCATCATCAAATTCGCGGCTTTCTGCCAAACCAAGATCGGCGCGCAATGTGGCAAGCGCGGCAAAGGTTTTGCGCCCGGGATCGCCATCAACTGGTCCGGCTTTCAGGCCACGGTCGTTCATGATTTTTTGGATCAAAGCCACCCGCTGACGGCGATCATCCGTGACGCCTGTTGTGGCACAGTTTTGGAGGCTGCCACCCTTGCGCAGACCTTTGACCTTCATCCGCAGGTCAACATGGGTTGAGGCTCCCGGTGTCAGGTTGACTGCAGGGTTTGTACAGGACACCGCATTGCCGACAGCTGCGCCGCAGCTCCAGCCGTTGCCCGAGACGGCACTCGCCGAGTTGATCCCGGGATTGCCCGCCGTGTCGGTCATCACCAGTGGCCCAATGTATGGCCCCGTTCCGGTGTTGGTGACACTTAGACGGAAACCACAGTCGTAGGTCTGGCTGGCGCGGTTGGCGACGCACGGTCCCGTTTGCTCTTTGATGGTGGTTAGAGCAGGCGCTGTTGTTGGGAGGACGGGCGGCTTGTCCACGGCTTCCTCTTCTGGCACAACAAGCAATTCATCATCCCCCATATAGACGCCTGCGGATTTTGGCATCGCTTGCAACGTTGCCATCAGCGCATCTTTTTGTGGTTGCGTCATGGTTTTTCTACCAGGGCAATATGCGTTTACGATCGCTTCAAACGCGGGAATGATCATATTTCCTGTGGGAATGGCAATAACATCTGTTGTTTGCGGATCAATCGCAACATTTCCACCGGCGGTGACGACATTTGGCCCAAGCAGCATGGATAGATTGCTTGATAGAACACCATTCCCAAGCGCGATCCCCACGACTTGGCTGCCTTGCGCACGCAAAGCGTTCACCGCAGGGGCGGCCTGATTGATGTAGTAAGTCGTGTTCCCAACCTGTGTTGGATCGCCGACGGGTCGATTTGGCAACCCGTC
This sequence comes from Marinosulfonomonas sp., assembly GCA_033851955.1. Lineage (GTDB taxonomy): Bacteria > Pseudomonadota > Alphaproteobacteria > Rhodobacterales > Rhodobacteraceae > Profundibacter. Next base: position 17,519 of record JAWSVK010000018.1, on the reverse strand, counting down.
CGTGATGAACAGGACCAAGGGTTTATTCGCCAGACCAGACACGACGTTGTTTGCCGTGGTCATACCGGCCACCCAATTGGTGGGGCCACCAGCTGTGATCGCGCTGATCGCCGTTTCCAAAGTGGAAGACGGCAGCAGAACGGATGTTCCACCGGCGGGATAGGCAAATTCATTGAACACAATTGCACCTGACTTTGAGCCACCACCTACGAAAATACGCAGCGCCGCAGTGACGGCTTGTTTGGTCAATCCCATCCGGTTTTGTTGTTGCATCGATCCGGATTGGTCGATCACAAACAGCGTATCAAACCCACAGCCTGTTGGTGGCGTGACGATGATAGGAATCGAAGGATCGATGCTGATGCCACCTGTTCCTGGAACGGCTGTAACAGTCAGTGGGATATCAACGCAGGCCTGGCCGGTCGCGTTTTGTGGCGCAGTCAGGTTCAGCGCCGAAACACTGGCGGCAGCGCAGTTCTCGGCAGGGGGGCTGTTTAGACCCAAGCGGTTACCAGAAAGCGTTCCCGTGTAGGGCAGTGATATTGACCCGCCGTTTGCAGTGATTTGATCGCTTGTCAGTATGCACTGTGATCCAAGACCAGAGGCAATTGCATAGCCCGTACAGCTTTGCGGTAAGAACGGCGACGGATTGAAACCGCCCGAATTGATGACGGTAGAGCCCGCGCCTTGCAGCCCATCTTTTAGGATGATTTGATGCCCGGATGGCAGGTTCGTGCCGCTGACGGTCACGGTGCATTCGACCGTCCAAAGGTTGCCAGCCCCGAGGATTGCGGGCTCGCATGTTTTGGTGATATCCAGTGTCGGCTCAGGCGCTGGTGCAAATTCAAAGCAATCGCTTGCAATCGGGGCAGGAAGGCCATTTGCGGTTGGTGGCCCGACGCTAAGCGATACGCAATTTTCCGCGCCAAACTGATCCATCGCCGCATTCATCATCAGGTCGACCGTGAGTGTCGAGGTGCCAGAGGCTGGAAATTGAGCACCTTGGATGCCGCAATAGGGCACGTTGCCTTGACCGGGCGCGGAATATGGCGGGTTTGAGCAGGACCAAGGGTCAGCAGAGGTGATGTTTTGGATTTGGCCCGCGCCAGAGTTGGTTCCGAAATGCAGATCTTCAGTGATCCAAAGCGGGTCCGTGAACGGCACTCCGTTGGTGGTCACGGTCAGGGTACATTGATAGGCCTGAACCCATCCGGTCGCACCCAAAATTTGGCGATCCCCCGATGGTTTGCAGGATTTTTCGACGTCAAATTCGACCTTTTCGGTTTCAACAATGATGTCGACACAGTCGGCCGATCCGACAATCTGATCACCTATGCGCACTTGGGCACAGTTTTCAAACCCTTCTTTCTGCAACACAGCGGTCGGGATCATGATCTGGGCATCAATCCGGTGACCTGTATTGCCGTTAAAATCAGCCGCGGAAATTGTGCAGCTTGCCCCGTTGGGGAAGTTTGGTTGCTGACAGGCCCAGCCATTTGGCGCGGAGGGTGTGCCGATCAGGGCTTGGATATATTGCGTCGCAGAGGCGCCTGAGGCCGTGGTGAACAATTCGTCCACCGTCAGCGGGCCGGTGACGGTGCCACTGCTGGGCGGGCTTACGTAGATGGAGCACAGGTAATAGGAATTACCGTTTTCAGTCCCCGTGGCACGACAGCCTTTTTTCAGCGGAATGACAGGTGGCTCTTTGGTGTTTTCCCAATCGGTACCAACACAATTGCCTTTGACGTCGCGCTTTTCACCGAAAGCATTCGTGTAGGTGCCGGACACGCAGTTTTCCCATTTCACAGAGTTGCCCTGATTGGCGGCAAACAGATCAAAGCTGATCGTTTCGACACCGGATTGGGAAAACACATTGCCTAAAATGCCGCACTGGGTTTGCGGCTGGGGGAAGGTGCCGCCGCAGGTCCAGCCTGCGTTGGTGGACTGATAGCCGATGATATTGGCGCTGGTCGTGCCGGACACATTGCTGGCGTCTTCAAGGAAACTAAACGTCCCTGAGAAGGGGGCGGGATTGGCGGTGACGGTGACTTCACAAGACCAGCGTTTGCCATTCACACCATTCTGTTGCGCATCACTTGGACGGCCACATTTCTTGGTCAAAGTGATCTCTTTTGGCTCTGGATCAACGACACTGATTTCCGGTTTGATCACACGCCCAACACACATTGGCACGGTGGGGTGCTCGTCTGCGGTGGTTTCAGCACGGCCTTTGATGCAGTTTTCCCACTCAATCGGCTGATTGGGGTCGGTGAGTTCGGTGAACAGTTGATAGGTCACGATGTGAGGCGCAGTCATGGTCGCGCCATTCAGGGCGCAACTCAACTGATCGGTGCCAATGCCTTGGCAGTTTGGTTCTGAGGCGGACAGGAATTGCGCCACGCCAATCGAGATGTTGGAAGCGTCATCATCCAGTGTGAATGTGCCTGCAAAAGGTATCGGGATCACGGTGATTGTGGCCTGACAGTCCCATGTGTAGCCAAGCACGCCGTTGACGACAGCCTGCTGCGGTTGATCACAGCTTTTGGTCATTTCGGCGCGCTCGATTTTTTCTTCCACGATTGCGGGCGGTATATCCAACAGAACGCAACCGTCGGGCAATTGCACTGAATCGGTTTGCGGGCTGCGCATAGGTGGCTGACTGCTGCGCTGACCGGTGGCGGATATGAACGAGTTTGGGGTTGCCTCTGAAATCGGGCAGTTGGCCACTTGGCCGCCGCTTTGGTCGGTCGTGAATTCAAAACTGACGTTGATCACCGAGCTGCCACCAGCCGCGGCCATATCGGCCGCTGGCAGTTCACAAAGACCAACCGAACTGGGGGTGTTGATGTTCAGATCAACACAGGACCATGGCTCGTTTGAGGTGACGTTCATCATCGTGCCAATAATTGAGGCGTTCATTGGTGGCAAACCCGCAAAAGCATCGCCCACCAGAACAAAGCTGCCGGGCGCAAGGTTTGTGCCTGTCACTTGGATTTGGCAATTCAGGGTCATCGGACCCGTGCTGACGGGGGCGATTGGATCGCAGGTTTTAACCGTGTTCAAATAGGGCGAGGGGGTGGGTATTTCCCACTGGGTTGTCACGCAGCTTTGCGGGAACTGGGTTGGTTGACCGTTTTTGAAATAAATGGCCTTAACGCAGTTTTCGACATTGTGCTGCGCGGGGGCAGCGGCGCCGGACAGGAACAGCTGCACATCGATCGTTTCGCCATTGGTGGCGTCAAAAGTATTGCCCGCAACAAGGCAGGATTGACCGTTGTTATAGGTGCAATTCATGTTGCCCGATTGCGAAGTCATTGAGATAATTTCGGCCGTGGTTCCAGTTGACGGGGTCACCAGATCGTTGACATGTAAAACGCCTTGGCTGGGCTGTGTGTGCAGGGTGCCTTGAGCGTCAATCTCGCAGTCCCAGAACATGCCTGACACGCCATTGTGGACGCCAGCCACAGGGGCGTCGCAGGTTTTGGTCACGGTGATGTCTGTGGGTACTGGCACCACTGGGGTGTCGCAGGCGACCTCAACCGAGGCGTTGTCCATGTTCACGCTGTGTCCAAGCTCGGCCATAAAGGCGTAGAGCTGACCGGCCTCAACAGGCGCCTGAAAGGTCATCGGCGTCCAAGGGTAGGTTTGCGTGGTGGCTGCTGTCAAAAGAAACGGCATTTTTTCGGCGTCAAATTGGGCTTTGAGTGCTGTGACAAGTTGCGCGGTCGGCGCAGGGGAAACGCCAAATCCGATGGGGAAGGTCGGAATTTGGTTGGGCACTTGTAAAATGGCCAAGCCACCTTGAGTGCTGCGAAATGTGAATGGACCAGCTTGTGGGGGAACTTCTGCACCCGTGAGCGTTGGCCCCGCTTCGCCGTGACCTTCGCGATTGGTCACTTTCATGCTCGCAGTCGCAGTCCCGCGGCAACTGGGCGTGAAGTATTGCCATCCATAAAGCGGAATGTTGCCGCTATCGATGTAGTACTGGGTGACACCTGCAGGCGCACTGGAGGCGTCAGATTCTGGCCCCCGATCCTGATAGTCAAACCCGCCGGGCCCATCGACTGCCACAAGGTTTTGCGTGTTCTGAATGACTGCTGTCGGAGAGACGGTGGCAAACATCCAAGGCGAAAGATCTTCGTCAAAGCGGTCACCGTGTTGGGTTTGCGGCGCACCATCAAACCCACCATCTACCAAAAGGTTCTGCGCGTGTGCATTTGTCGGTGCGATAAGGCAGGCAAGTACAGCAGATGCAAAGAAACTCAGGGTTTTGTTGGTGACACGGCTGATCATCGGGGGCATTCCATTTCCAGTTTCAAAAAGAATCCGCCAACAAATTTGGCAGAGTTAGACTAGGGATAGGCTGCGAAACATCTGAAACGAACTACCATATGGTAGTGGTAGCGGTTTTAGGAAGAATTTGACCAGGCATTCCAAAATTATATCATATAAAACTGTTTACTTTCAAACTGATACCAAGTGTGGTAAGGAAATCCATACCTTTTGGCCTTTTTGGTTGATAGCTAAAATCGCTTTACTCGCGCCGATAGTTCTGTCGATAATAGTGTTGAGCAGCCCTAATTTTTTGCGAGGATAAAAGTAGTGAGTAACCAGTTTGCGGACCTTGAAAAATCGCTCGCTTTGGCCGTTGAAGATGCGCAGTATTGGGACGCTGCGATCGATGCTGTTGTCGAGATATTGGGCGCGCAGGGCGCCCTTATTCCAGCCACTGATCCGTTTTTTCGCGGGATGTGGATGTCGGGCACGAAAAATATGAAAGAGGCCTTGGCGACCTATCTTGGCGACGGTTGGTTTAAGAATGATCCGCGCGAAACGGTTCTGAAGCTGATGATGGAAAAGGGCTATGCCTGCGACCATGATGTGTTCCCTGATCGAGCTGTGAAGGACCAGATACCGATTTTTCGCGATTATCTTTATCCGCTAAACTTTGGTGTTAGCTATTGCGTGCGCATCCTGACGCCAAACGGCTATTGGGCGATGACAATCCATTTTGACAATGACCGCCCAGCCATCAGCGCGACCGATGCGGTTTTGATCGAGCGTATACAGGCGATGTTTGCCAAAGCGACGCAACGCGCCGACGAGATCGCCCACAAACGCATTGCCTCTTTTGCGCAATTCTTTAAGGGCACAGATTCCGAGGTCTATGTGCTCGATGTCGATGGGAAGCAGTGTTTTAGCATCAACAGCAATGGCAAGTTACAAAACCAAAATCGCATGGATCACCTATTGCCTGACGAAATGAGCGTGGAAATCTCCGAGGAAATACGCGAACTCTGTGAGAGTGACCCGAGCCTGTCGATGAGCCGCGCCTACCAATTCAACAAAGGCAAAACGAGCACCAATGTTTTGATCATCCAAATCCCCACCAGTTTACGGCATTTTTTCATGCACTTCAAAGTCTGCGCCATTCGAACCGAGTGCAGTGTTGCCACCGTTATAAAACACAACCGACTTCGGGACGAATATTGCCTGACCGAGGCCGAAATCACAGCCGTTGATCTGTTGGTGGACGGGAACACACCCTCCATGATTGCCGATATTCTGAGCCTCAAAGCGTCAACTGTTCGGCAAAGATTTAAGCATGTTTTTGAAAAGGTCGAAGTGAACAGCCAAGTCGAATTGCTTGGGTTCCTAAGAAACCTGTGAACGGTACATAAGGGAATGCCTGCTCTCAGGGGGAAATTTCTGCGGCCAGTTGAGAGAGCTTGGATTGTCAAAATAGCCGTGAAAGCCGATTAGTTTTGACGTTCTTTTTGATACAAAGGCGTTTCAGAATGAAAGTGGCTGGAACAGTTGACGTTAGTTGTCATTCATAGAAAAACCGAGCCGTTGAAACTTGTTTGCCAGGCTGCGTGGCGAGATATCCGGTGCCACTATGGGTGGGCCGCCCGAGCGGTCTGTTTCGTCGTCGTTTTGCGGGGTATAGACCACGTTTTCAGCGGGGCGGGACAGCAGCGCGTCCCAAACATAACTGGCAAGCTTTTTGTGATCAGCGGTGTCACTGCTCGGGGCGGCGACAGCAAGACGGGTGTGGGTGAGCATATCCGCAATAAGTTGGTCAGGATTGATCACGCCCAAATTGACTTGTGAGGAATGTATAGCATCGGTGCGAATGCACAAAACTGGGCACGCCATGCTGCGGCTTTTTTGATTGCTGGTCATCAACATGCCCATCAATATGCCGTTGCCTTTCGTAAACCATACCTGTTTGAAATTCAGCATGGTGGCACCATGGAATTGATCAGGGTTCAGTAAAATCGATGTGTCTTCGTCAATATCTTTGCGTCGACTGGCAAAGCCAACGATTTCCTCACCAAGTTCGACCACTGCCCCGACGCTGCGCATTGGCGCGGAATCATAATTGGTAAACACTTTCATTGCAAAATGATCGCGCCGATTTTGGGTGTCTTCTACAAAGCCCGGGGCTTGTACGACGAGGAAAGATTTGAGCACCTCGACGTCGCGCTCAGAGGATGTGAGGCGGTAGCAGACATAGTGGCGTTCGGCAGACACGCGGTTTGAGAGCCTCGCATGGGCGCTAGATTTTTCCCCAAAGAGCGGTTTCCAGAGGCGCTTGACGTCGGTTATGCCAACCTCGAGTAAACCGCCCAAAAAGGTATGTGCAAGCTGGGCCATCCGGCCGCGCTCCAGCGTCTCGACCACGCGCTTATCGATCAGTACAGGTGTTGCGTTATCGGCAGACAGGGTGGCTTGTGCTTCTAGCACGAAGCTAAAAATCGCAGGGGAGGCGCCCAATACCTTTTCGCCTTCAAAACTATACTCCGCGCGGGCGGCGAGCCCTATCAAGAAAAACAAGGCTGCGCCGTAGTTTTCGCGTTTGGTCATGCGGAAATTTTCGCGTGTGAAATATTTGGTCAGGGTCGAGGCTATGTTCTCGTCGCTTTCTTGTGCGTCAAGTTGGGAGTGGGCGGCGTGGTTTGACATTGTGGACCACATAATCGCCATCGCGGACGTTATGCGGTTGAGTGAGCTGTCATTCTTTTCATTCAAGGCGCTGGGGCCATCGGCGTTCACCGGCTCATCCCGTGCTATGCCCGATAAGGCCTTCATTTCCTTTAGAAGAACCCGCGAAAAATAAAGATTGTAAAGCGCGAACTGGTTGTTCGGGCGATCTTCGGATCGGATCGCTATGCCTATACTTTTGCAGGCTTTAACAAGCTCGGCACATGTGTGACAGAGTGCTGCGGGTGGCTCATCTACCGTGTGGGTTTTCAGACGCGCCCAATCTGCTTCATGACCAAACTTGGTCAACAGGCCTTCGAGCGCCCAATCAGCCAAGTCGTTGGCCGAGGGTGAGGAGTTTGATTTATTTGCGGATTTTTCTGCCCCAACCCTACGTGCCAACCTATTTCCCCGCCCCTGCGCACATTGATTATGTGCCTTGATTTACTACCTAAAACTTCGTAGCAAATTATCGCCAGAAAGCTTCTCGTCAAAGATGAAATCTTGGGTCTTTGGATGATTTTGGGGTTTGTTGCTGAAAAACATCCGAAGTTCAGCGACATCTTTGGACGTTTTTCCGCAGCCTATAGATATTTACAGGTCAATCTATAGACCGTCCGGCAGAAAATCTAGATGATTTTAGTAAATTTAATGATACTTTTCAATACCTTAAAGATGATAAGATTTGACTAATTTTCGTTCGTCTACGGCATCTCTCTCTCATTTGTTCTAAGTTTCTATCATCCATGGGCCAATTCACGTGGTTCCGAAGGTGAGGAAAGAGAGGCGCAGATGACCAAGAAAAAACAACCAACAGGGAGTGGACCAAATACGCATCGGGCGCAACGTCCGACGAAAATTTCTTCGGCTCCCCACCAAACGAAAAATCCCGGCAATGCAGTGTGGTCAGAACAATATGTGCTGACCCGTAAAAAACCCCAAGAAACGGTGCGACGTAACTGGTTGCCAAAATGGACCAGCAAGGCACCGGAAGATCTGCCACCCGGCCTGTTTCCAGAGGGAAAGAAAGGAAATTTGGGAAAATGGGCGCTGCTAATCGTGATCCCATTGGTGGCATTTGTTATGATCTATACCGGTGCAAATGTTGGGGCAGCGCTGGTTGAAAGCGAAACAATCAAGCAAGACAGCGCGCCGCATTGGGGGCTGTGTACAGGCATCGATATGGCCATCGCCGCCGGTTTCGATTTCGAACCCCAGTTCACACGGGCGAAATGTAAGAAAAACTGGGGGCGCGGCGCAGTCGCGGCCCCTAATGCCAATACCAAACAGGAGGAAGCCCTATGAAACGCTCCCAAACCATATCAAAATTGTTGTCGAACGGCGTCTCAATCGCCGGTCTGGTCGGGGGGATCGCTTTGGTCCTTTCGACCGTTTTGAGCGGCAGTGGAATTTACTTTTCGCTGACGGGATCATCCCTAAATGAGTCATCCCGCATCGCTGTGTCTGCGGTGTCGACACTGTTTTTGACCCTTCTTGCATTCCGTTTTTGGTTGCAAGCAGGACGCAGCAGCCGTGAAAAACATTTACGGCGTGCGCAGGCCGCTTTGCCTGCGCCGCGTGTCTGGCATTATATTGCTGGAGGCTTGGTCATGTCGTCGCTTTCGGTGCTAACGGCAACGACTGCACTGCTGTATCTTAACAACCGCGACGGGGTTCAGGCCTTGATGAACCATGCGGCTTTTTCCGCCACAATAGAGCCGGTCAACGGGTTAGCCGATGGCATGGCGGGTGTCGCGTTGACGGCGGCACGTGCTGACCGTCTTGCGGCAAAGCGCTCAACTCGGGAAGCCGCAGTGGGGGGCACTTGTGGGGTATCTGCACGCGGAATTGGGCCGTTGACCCGTATGCGGGCTGAGGGCGCGAAAGCTGCCAACAGCATCGCGCGTCGGGCAGCTGTGCTGAGCACGGCGGCAGAAAAGACAGCGCGAGCGTTGATTTCCGCCAAGGATCAGAGCGTCGTTAATACGTTGTTTTCAGATGCGCGGGCGCTGCGGACCAATCCCGATCGGTTGCTTATCGCCCAAGAGGCGGATGCCTTGGCCCGCGGTTATGGCGGCGCGGGTTTCTTTTTTGAAAACCAACAGCGAGGTTGCTCCGACCCCGAACTGGCAGCGTTGTTCGCCGAAATTGCGACCGCCGCGCATGATGTTGTCGATTTGCCGATGCAGCCTCCGTTGCGGCGCGAGGTCAAGATTTTTGATGCGTTCGCAATGGTCGTTCCGATCCTGATCGACGAGGACAAGGGACGTGATGTCGGCATCAGCCGCGCAACCATCCTGCCTTTTGCGCTTTTCACATTGTTAATTGATTTGGTCAGTCTGGGCGGTGCTTTTGGCCATGGGGTCGGGCGCGCCGTGATGATGACGGGCAAAGAGCAGCAACAGATCCATCGCACGGCCTGGGTTCTGCGCAATTTCGTTTGGGATTTTCCGGTGTTGCCCGGGCATGAGGACGAGGGGCAGGGTGGTGACAACGTATGTCAGGCCTTTGTCTTTGTTCCATTGGGTGGCAATCACGAGCGGACGCGCCAAGCTGAATACCTTACAGCGTTGTTTGATCTTTCGGTCGATCCGGCCTTCCAATTCGAGCCACTTGTCGCACGCCGTCGCGAGTTTGAACCTTGGGCTGAGCAGATGCGCGTGGCCAGTGGGGACGCCACGCATTACGCGATATATCCGATCCGCTCGCAAGAAACCTATTACCGGATCATGGAGATGAAGCGTGATGCGTTACGGGCGCTTGCGCTCAGCACCATCCATGATGGGACGCTCCCTGAGTTTGGGTCCTCGCCAAACGGTAATGTTGTACCTTTGCGTGCCGTTTAGGCGCGATCTATGCTTGATGCCGCTGCGATTTGGCAACCGTGATTGAATGACAAAGGCCCCGCGGCATGGCGCTGCGGGGCCTTTGTTGTTTATGCTGGGGCTCATAACAGGGGGAGCCGCCTGTCACCTAAGTCGCTGATTTCAGGATTAAGTCGCTGGCGCGCTCAGCGATCATGATGGTCGGGGAATTCGTGTTGCCCGAGGTGATATTCGGCATGATTGATGCGTCCACGACACGCAGATTGTTGATGCCATTGACCCGCAATTGGGGATCAACGACAGCCTGCGCATCCGTGCCCATGCGGGCCGTACCAACCGGATGAAAAATCGTTGAGGCGATTTGGCGAGCGCCGTCTATCAGCTCTTCCTCTGATTGATGTTGCGGCCCCGGTTTGAATTCTTCGGGCATATACGGCGCCAAGGCGGGTTGATCCATGATCTTACGGGTTTGCCGGATTGCGCTGGCGGCCACAGCGCGGTCACCGTCGGTCGACAGGTAGTTCGGCTGAATTTCAGGATGTGCCTGTGCGTCAGGTGAGGTGATATGAACATGGCCACGGCTTTCGGGGCGCAAGTGGCAGACACTGGCGGTGATCGCTGGGAAGCTGTGCGGATCTTGCCCAAATGCCTCGAGCGTCACGGGTTGCACGTGGTATTCCAAATCGGGGGTTTCCATGCGGTCATCCGAATAGGCAAAAGCCCCAAGTTGACTGGGGGCCATGGACATCGGGCCGGTACGTTTCAGGGCATATTCAAGCCCGATTTTGGCCTTGCCCCACAGGGTCGAGGCCATCGTATTCAGCGTTTTTGCGCCCTGAATTTTATAGGCACAGCGGATTTGCAAGTGGTCCTGCAGATTGCCGCCAACATCAGGTGCCTCATGCACAATGTCGATGCCATGTTTTTGCAGCAAGCCCCCGGGGCCGATGCCAGATAATTGCAGCAATTGAGGTGAGCCAATTGCGCCGGAGGCTAAGATCACTTCACGCCGCGCACTGACCTTTGATTTGCTGCCCTTGTGCAAGAACTGTACGCCGGTTGCGCGCTTGTCGGATATCAATATTTTTTCGGCCTGTGCATGGGTCATGACAGTCAGGTTGGCCCGTGTTTTGGCAGGGCGCAGAAACGCCTTTGAAGTGCTCCACCGCCAGCCTGAACGTTGGTTCACCTTGAAATAGCCGACGCCGAAATTGTCCCCACGATTGAAGTCGTGTGTCTCGGGAATGCCAGCCTCGGTGGCCGCCACTTTCCATGCCTCGAGGATTTCCCAGTTCAGGCGCTGCTCTTCAACGCGCCACTCACCATCCTGTCCGTGGTGATCATCTTTGCCACTAAAATAGTCCTCGGATTTCATAAAATATGGCAGCACATCATCCCAACCCCAACCGGTGTTTCCCATCTGCTGCCAGCCGTCATAATCCGCGGCCTGCCCCCGCAAGTAAAGCATGCCGTTTATGGAGGAACATCCGCCAAGGACACGGCCTCGAGGGTACAAAAGCGTTCGCCCGTTCAAACCTTCGATGGGAGCCGTTGAAAACCTCCAGTCGGTCCGTGGGTTGCCGATGCAATATAGATATCCGACTGGAATATGGATCCAGTGGTAATTGTCGTTGCCGCCAGCTTCTAGGAGCAAAACTTGGTTTTTGGGGTCTTCGCTCAGGCGATTGGCAAGCACACATCCTGCAGACCCGGCCCCGACAATTACGTAGTCAAATTCACCGACGTCTAGCATCAAATGTCTCCCTCAATTCCACCTAGTTGCAGCCATTCTGACATGGAGCATAGGCACATAGCTGCATGCAGACCTTTTGCCCGTCTTGCCAAGCGGGGGTTTTTTGTGCGCATCCAATTTTGAATTTAGTTCATATGATTGAGGCAATCAATCCACATATAGCTCGGTTTCCCAGCATTCTGCCTAGAGCAAATCAGACACCTTGGCGAAACAGTGTAGTGGCGGAGCCGAAGGGAAGTTGCGAAAGCTCGTATTTCCCTATTATTAACAGATGTTTATGATATGATTATATGGGGTATCGTAGCATATTATTGTAGCAAACGTCATCACATTGGGTTCGAATACTCAATCGGAATTCGAACTTTTGCCATCAATCTTTGATTGATGCTGCTTGTCCTAATTCATATTCAAGTTTGACCGCCAGATCATGATTTTCTATCACACAGGTCGCGTGAATACAGACCATTCATATAAACACCATTTCAATACCATGTTGTTGGCACCACCTATCGTTGATAGTCCTGCAACCAACGAGATTCCTTGAGGCCGAGTATTATGCAAATCGAGATTACATTGTTGGCAAAAAATGGCGTGGACTATTCCGCCCGTGATCTCGGCTTTCTACTGCATAAACATCCAGATCATGTTCATACCAAGAAGACATCTGCGGGTGATGTGACGATATTCTACCCTGAGGTTTCAGACGAATGCACGACTGCGGTATTGCATCTCGAAGTCGATCCAATTGGGTTGGTTCGCGGCAAGAACCAGCAGTCCGACGGGCTTCTGGCTCAGTACGTGAATGATCGCCCCTTTGTGGCAAACTCTTTCCTGTCGGTGGCGCTTGTTCGGTCATTTTCTCAGACGATGGCAGGCAAGTCCAAGGATCGTCAGGAATTGGCTGATCAACTTTTAGACTTTGAAATCCGCGTCCTTCCCGTTGCATTGTCAGGCGATCTAGAACTGCTGAAGTCGCTGTTCGAACCACTGGGGTACGTGATCCATTCAACTGACGACGTTGATGATCTTGCAGTGATTGATCTGCGCCTGTCCGCGAAGTTGCGGTTGGGCGATATTCTGAACCATTTATACGTGCTGATTCCTGTGATGGACAACTTCAAGCACTACTTCGTTGCACAAGAAGAAATAGACAAACTGCTTGCCAAGGGTGAGGGCTGGCTGGCGAACCACCCAGCTAAGGAGTTGATCACCCGTCGTGCATTGAAGCATCGGCGGTCGTTGACGAACATGGCTTTGGCTCGGCTGGAGGATTCCGCAGTCGTAGATGACGACGAAGAGATCCCGAAACTGAAGCCGGAAGAACAACTGGAAAAGCCCCTACGGCTACATGACATCCGTTTGGATGCCGTTGCTGATGCCCTGCGGCAGAAGAATGTGAAATCTGTTCTCGACCTTGGCTGCGGCGAAGGGAAGCTGATCTCTCGGCTGACCAAAGAACGCGGTATTGATCGGATCGTCGGCGTTGATCCATCTGTGCGCACCTTGGAAACCGCTCACCGTAAATTGCGTCTTCATCAGGCGGTTGATGCCATGTCTGAACGTGTGACGTTGCAAATGGGCAGCCTCACCTATGGTGATCGTCGGTGGAAGGGCTTCGATGCGGCAACGCTTGTCGAGGTCATCGAACACATCGAGCCACACAGGCTGTCAGCCTTGGTAATGTCACTCTTTGCCGACGCCCGTCCGAATATGGTCGTGATTACGACGCCGAACCGTGAATACAACGTTTTGTTTGAGACGATGAAGGAAAACCAACTGCGTCACCCTGACCATCGCTTTGAGTGGACGCGGGCCGAGTTTGAAGAGTGGGCAACACACGTCGCTGATGAACACGGGTATACTGCGGAATTTGCCGCTCTTGGTCCTGTTGATGAAATCCATGGCGGACCATCCCAAATGGCCATCTTCACTTTGGGAGATGCATCATGAAACTGCCATCCTTCGTACCCAGCATCTCACCAGAGATCGAATATGTGATCCAATCCAAGCTGACTGCCTTGGAGGTAGAACACGGTGTAAGGGTACTGTTTGCCATTGAAAGCGGTAGCCGTGCATGGGGCTTTCCGTCGCCTGACAGCGATTACGATGTGCGTTTCATCTATGCGCATCAACCAGATTGGTACATGAGCATTGAGCCAGGTCGCGATGTCATCGAACTGCCTATTGAAGGAGACTGGGATATCAACGGCTGGGATATTCGCAAAGCCCTTGGTCTGCTGATCAAGCCTAATCCCGTCATGTTGGAATGGCTGTCCAGCCCTATTCGCTACAGGTGGAACGATGACCTGTGCGCTCAACTCACCGAGTTTGCGGCCAAGACGACCTATGGTGAATCGTGCCTGCACCACTATCGGAACCTTGCCCAAAAGCAGTGGGATAAGCACGTTGGTGATAGCCAAGAGGTCAGCTTCAAGAAGTATTTCTATATCCTGAGACCCGCTTTGGCGATCTCATGGATCAGGCAGATACCTGGTACACCGCCGCCAATGAACTTGCACGATCTGGTCGCAGGCCAAAACTTACCACCCGATCTCATCATCCATATCGATGAGTTGTTGGTACTGAAAAGCAAAGCCAAGGAGATTGGTCGTGGTGAGCGTATCGCGATGATCGACACCTTCATCCAAGATCAGATGGCATGGGCAACTGTTGTGGCAAAGAAGGAAGAACGACCTGACTTGATGGCTGAAGGCGACAACTTGTTGCGGCAGATAGTTAAGGGGGCATTATAATTGTCTCTTTGGAAAACTCTATTTGGCCAGCAACGGTTAGATCATGCCCCCAACTCGGGTGCTGACGAAGAACATTCGTCAATAGAAGCACTCATAGACATGACTGGCGTACCATCGATGGCAGGTGGTGCTCCAATGCCATTTGTGTTGGCCGACGAACACAGCGTGAGCCTCTTTTACTACTTGCGAACACATGACCCTGATTGGGATGGTACGTCTGTCAGGATGGTGGAAGTCAGCAGTGAGGGAGAACCTACGGCTGTCATACGTTTCAATCATGTTCTTTGGCATCGACTCGGGCCACCGAACGAAGAAGCGATTGGTGCTCACCCACTCAGTCGGTTGGGGTTGTACCCTTACACCGCCAAAGAAGTTATCGAGTCTCATGCTATCCGCGATTTCTGTCACGCAAATCGTATTCATCAGCGCCACTCTGACAGCTTGTTCGACGGGTATCGCCATTTCGCGATTGCCTTTCATGACTCTGTCTTTGAGGCGATTGCATACGACTACTCGGCGGAAGAACTTGGCCCAAAATCCCTGCTGACAGCGGCGGCATCAGAATTGAGAAAATGGAAGTCATGACCGATCTACAGATAACCATTCCCGACTTCGCCCTTGTTGTTCTGATCGGCTCAACTGGCTCAGGTAAGTCGAGCTTTGCCAGTAAACATTTCCTTGAAACCGAGATCGTTTCCTCGGACCATTGCCGTGCTTTGGTGTCCGACAATGAAACCGATCTGGCCGCCACGGGCGATGCGTTTGACTTGTTGAGCTACACCGCCTCCATCCGTCTGAAACGGCGGTTGCTGACTGTCATCGATGCAACATCGGTGAAACGCGAAGATCGGGCCAAGCTGATCCAACTTGCTCGAAAGTATCACGCTTTGCCAGTTGCACTGGTGTTGGATATCGACCCAAAGATTTGTCATGAACGCAACCAACAGCGTTCAAACCGTGACTTTGGTGAGCATGTCATTCGAAACCACGCTAAAGCCCTACGTAGGGGGCTGCGTGGCTTGCAGAAGGAAGGCTTTCGTAACGTTCACATCATGAAGTCTCCAGAAGAGGTGGACGCACTTCAGATCGAACGTCAGCCGTTATGGACCGACAACCGCCAAGATCACGGCCCGTTCGATATCATTGGTGACATCCACGGGTGCTTTGATGAATTGACCAAACTGCTGGGCAATTTGGGATATCAGATCGATCCGTATGAAGATGGGTCGGAAGACCTTATTTGTGCAAGGCACCCTGAGGGACGTATCGCGTTCTTCGTCGGTGACATCACGGACCGTGGCCCCAAAAACCTCAATGCACTGCGGCTGGTTATGGGGATGTGTGATGAAGGATCAGGTCGATGCGTTGTCGGCAACCATGACTTCAAGCTGAACAAATGGCTGAAGGGTAGGTCCGTCACCCAAACACATGGTCTTGATCTGACGGTGACCGAGCTTGAACAGACTTCTGATGCATTCCGCAAGCAGGCCAGTGACTTCATCTGGGACTTGCGGTCCCACGCCTGGCTTGCCGATGGAAAACTGGTCATCGCACATGCTGGGCTGAAGGAAGAGATGCACGGTCGCGGGTCTGGCTATGTTCGCAACTTCGCCATGTTCGGAGAGACGACAGGTGAAGTGGATGAGTTCGGTCTTCCTGTGCGCCTTGAATGGGCAAGAGATTACCGTGGTAAGGCCGATGTTGTCTTTGGCCACACGCCTATGGCTAATGTTGAATGGCTGAACCAAACGATGTGTATTGATACTGGCTGCGTCTTTGGCGGCAAGCTGACTGCGCTACGTTGGCCTGAACGGGAAACGGTGTCGGTCCCTGCGAAACAGCAATACGCAATCCCTGCCAAGCCTCTCGATGCGGGTCAGTCTCTGACCGCACAGCAAGACCACGACAAGCTTTTGTATTTCGATGACTATGCGACGAAAATGCGGATCGAGACTCGGTTCAAATCAACGATCCAAATCCCTGAAGAGAACAGCCTGGCTGCTCTTGAGGTAATGAGTCGCTTCGCGGTCGATCCGCGTTGGTTGATATACCTGCCACCGACCATGGCGGCGTGTCCAACGGCATCTGAGGGACCGTTCCTGGAACGGCCAGAGCAGGCCATGGATCACTATGCTGGTCGTGGTGTGACCGATCTTGTTGTCGAAGAGAAACACATGGGATCACGGGCGTTATTGGTTGTCGCCAAAAGTGCTGTGGCCGCTCAGGTTCGCTTTGGTGTCGAAGATGGCAAAGCAGGTGTCATCTTCACTAGAACAGGGCGACCGTTCTTCAAGGATGAAACATCAGAGGCTGCTGTGGTTGATCGTGTGGCGACAGCTATGCAGTCTTCAGGCCTTTGGGATGAATTGGGAACTGACTGGGTGCTGCTAGACGCAGAATTAATGCCTTGGTCCGCCAAAGCCCAAGACCTGCTAAAACGTCAGTACTTTCCCACGGTGGCTGCTGCTGAACATTCCGCCGCCGCGTTGATTGATGCATTGAGTCGTAAAGGCGAAATAGATGATCTGTCCGAGTTGAAAGCCAAAGCCGAGATCAGGCTGTTGAACGCACGTTTGATGGGTAAAACGATTGATGGGTATTGCTGGCAAGCTGATAGTATCGATGACTATCGTATTGCACCATTCCACATTCTGGCGAGTGAAGGCCATGTTCACTCAGGCAAGCCCCACACTTGGCACATGGAGACGATCTCGAAACTGGCTGACAATGATCCGATCCTTCAGGCAACCGGTTGGAAGCAGATCAATCTCGATGATCCCGCACAACGGGAAGTGGTTGTTGAGTGGTGGCTCGATCACACATCCAAAGGTGGCGAAGGGCTGGTCTTCAAGCCAACCGATTTCTTGGTTCACGGAAGCAAGGGCATGATCCAACCTGCGATGAAGGTGCGTGGACGCGACTACCTCCGCATCATCTATGGTCCTGACTATGATCTACCTGAGAATATCGAACGGCTGCGGCAACGCGGCTTAGGAAGGAAGTTTTCATTGGCGGAACGTGAGTTCAAACTGGGCTTTGAGGGGTTGCATCGGTTCGTTGAGGGCTTGCCACTATCAAAGGTGCATGAATGCGCGTTGGCCGTACTGGCTCTTGAGAGTGAACCAGTTGATCCAAGACTATAGACCCACCCATGCCTAAGCTAGAAGACTTTCAAGCCTACAGAGGTGGTCGCAAGATTTC
>JAWSVK010000039.1:0-1295 GCA_033851955.1 Marinosulfonomonas sp. | reverse complement strand
AGAGGTGGTCCTACCATTTCGACCAGTTAGCAGCCAGTTTAAGATGGATCAGGGTTTCATTTAGGCTGCCAAACTCATTGGCACTGTTTTTCTTTCATAGGCTTCATCTGGCGTCAATATTCCGTGGGTCGAATGCGGGCGCTCGGCGTTATAGTATGCCAGCCACTTTCCGATCCCGGTGCGGGCTTCTGAACCAGTTTCAAATGCGTTGAGATAGATGCATTCATATTTCAGGGACCGCCAGAGCCGTTCGATCATTCTGTTATCGATCCAACGGCCTTTCCCATCTATTATCGGCAGGTGATTTGTAAAATCACCGAGAGGCATGGATATCTTGATCCCAGCATCTTTCAGCGCCTGCGTCCATTCAAAACCGGTGAACTGGCTGCCTTGGTCGCTGTTCATGATCTCTGGCTTGCCGTATTTGGCGATGGCCTCTTTCAGAGCCTCGACGCAAAAATCAGCATCCATACTATTGGATAACCGCCAGGACAAAACCTTGCGGCTGTACCAATCCATGATGGCAACCAAATACAAGAACCCGCGCTGCATGGGAATGTAAGTGATATCCACACACCAGACCTGATTTGGTCGATCAATTGCCAGCTTCCGCAACAGATAAGGGTAGATCTTATGCTGTGGGTGCTTCTTGCTGGTGTTCGGTGTCTGATAGATCGGCACCAAACACATCAGACGCATTAAACGTCGCACCCTGTGCCGCCCACATTTGTGGTCTTGCCGCTGCATATAACGCGCCATCTGCCGCGACCCATACCAAGGTGTATCCAAGAACTGCTTGTCAATAATTTCCATAAACCGCAAATTCTCGGCACTTTCACCCTTCGGTTGATAGTACAGGTTCGACCGCGCCAACAACAGCAGCCCACATTGCCGCCGAACGCTCAGGTCATGATCCTTGCTCACCATTTTTTGCCTCGCGTTCCGAGCAACTGAACCGAGGCGTTGGCTAAAAAATCCCGTTCCACCACTAATTGGCCAATCTTTGAATGCAGCTTGTCGATTTGAGCTTCATCGGTCCGCCCCGGATCACCGCCTCGTTTGGAAAATGTTGAAGCCATGTTGCCAATCGCCGCACGCTTCCACGTCCCGATCTGAGTGGGGTGTACGCCGTATTTCTTCGCCAACTCAGCCATGGTCATTTCTTCACGGATCGCTTCAAGCGCAACCTTGGCTTTGAATTCAGGAGAATGGTTCTTTCGTTTCATCATTGTGAATCGTCTTTCTCATAAGTCGATCCATCTTAACTACTGGTACGAAATCTTGCGACCACCTCT
>JAWSVK010000017.1:0-108406 GCA_033851955.1 Marinosulfonomonas sp. | reverse complement strand
TGCTGGGCATGTTTCTTGCCCCCTCTCACACATGCAAGCATGTGTTGCCGGTCAACGGGTGTTTGGCGTCTGATAAATAGGCATCAATCGCATAAGCCGCATTAAGCGGCGCACACGATGGCGACCGCATTTGTGACCCTGTCGCGGCCTGGGCCGCGCCATTTGCCGAGACCCATACCAGGGTGTTTCAAGAAATTGCTTGTCGATCAGTTCCATGAAGCGCAGGTTCTCAGAACTTTCGCCTTTTGGGGTATAATACAGATTTGAACGTGCCAACGATAACATCTGGCATTGCCGCCGCACGTTGACCTTCGGGTGGTTTCTCTCAATGCACATTTGCCTGCGATCCTTGCTCAACGACCCCAGGCGCGTTTCAAAAAATCACGCTCCACCACCAATTGACCAATCTTGGAATGAAGTTTGTCTATCGCAGCGTCATCGACCTGTGCTGGATCACTGCCTCGCTTGGTAAATCCCACCGCCATATTCTTGATAGCAGCACGCTTCCAAGTTCCAATCTGCGTCGGATGCACACCATACTTCTTCGATAATTCCGCCATTGTCATGCCCTCGCGAATAGCCTCAAGCGCAACCTTGGCCTTAAAATCTGGCGAATGGTTCTTTCGTTTCGTCATTTTGAATCGTCTTTCTCATAAGTCGATCCACCTTAACTACTGGTCTGAATTTCTGCGACCACTTCTCACTTCCCTCTCCTCACGCAAAATACGGTTCTCTTTTCTCAGTTCGGCGACTTCGCGTTTCTGATCAGATTGTGCCGCAGGTTTCTCGGGGTTTTTGCGGTCTTGCTGGATCCATTTGCTCAATGTTGAAAACCCAATACCAAAATCAGCGGCCACCTGCTTTCGGATCAGCCTGCGTGTCAGTGCAACGCGTTCCGCTTCTTGTCTAAACTCTGCTGTGTGTTTCGGTCTCATAGTTGTCCTCCTTTTGCGCATAATATGCGGTTAAGAGAGCGGCACAATTCCGCGACAGGTCCAAAGGCCTTGAAGCCCAAAATTGGGCGCGTTATTTCCTTGATGAAACGGTGATCCTGTTCAACAACGTTGTTGAGGTATTTCACCCGAAGAATTTCAATCCGATGGTGGTGTCGAGAGCGCTTTAGTCCAACATTTATACACGGAAGCCTCGCTAGAGTAACCGCAGTTTTATCCCAGTGCGTGAATTCAACGAATTTGCGTGTTTATCAAAGACCCTTTGTCCTCGATGTAGATTTCATCCATGCGTCACGATCCGACTATCGCTTGCTTTCTAGTTTTTGCAGTTTTAGCAAAATCTGGTGAACAATTCAGGACCCAACGGCTCAGCGTCGCGCGATCAATTTGAATGCCACGCTCGGCCACGATCTCTTCTATATCGTGAGAAGAGACGGAGTAGCGAACATAACTCACACTTTGTTTTTTGTATGCCCTCTCACCTAAAGAGCCGTCAGACCGTTCACACCAATGGCTTGATTATTCGCTCAATATCGTGTGAATTCGCTCCAGCGTAGCGGTGCTTACCTCAACCCCAGTTTCGCGGGAGTGGATGCGATTGGCACCACGCCCATCACCGGGAAGATGCGCATCAGGTTGATCATGGATCGCAGCAACCAGATTGGCCATCCGCTCGCCAAAGCCGTCACCGGATGTCGCAATAGGATCGATCGCGATGAAAAACTGGCCAGTTTTTGGCGGTCCACCCACGGTGCCTGAAAATGGCGACGCATGGATGCCAAGGGTCGCGCCGGTCATGGCCGCGGCCATCATTTCAACCATCAAAGCGATGCCGACACCTTTGTAGCCACCCGACGGCGCCATCGAACCTTTCAGCCCAACATTGGGGTCGGTGGTTGGATTGCCATCGGCGTCCAACGCCCAGCCGACTGGAATTGGGCGGTCCTCACGGGCGTGTTTCATCACTTCACTTTTGGCAATGGTGCTTGCGCTTTGGTCGATCAAAACCAGAGGCGCGCCGTCGGGGCCCGGGGCGGCGATTGAAAACGGATTGGTGCCGACGACAGGTTTAGATCCACCCGAGGGCGCAATAGAAGCGGGTGCATTGGTGAACCCAATGCCGAGCAAGCCAGCCTTAGCCAATTGATGAGTGTGATAGCCCAAAACGCCGCAGTTATAACTGTTGTTGATTGCCAAAACAGCCACGCCTTGCTCGCGGGCCAACGGGATTAATTTTTGAAACCCGACGTCAATCGCTGCATGAGCAAACCCCGTTGCCGCATCCACTTTGATCACGCTGGGGCTGGGCTGGGTCAGCACGGGTTTGGCATGTCCATCGACCTTGCCGCAAACCACATGCTCGCAATAAATCGGGATATATGCGAGCCCATGGCTGGCGACCCCGTCGGCTTCGGTCGCGGCGGTGGCCACGGCCAACGGACGCGCATTGGCCTCGGTTGTACCTGCTGCCATTAGGGCGCGCAGGGACAGCGTTTCAATTTCAGCCAGAGTCAGGGTTTTCGTTTTGATCATGGTTTCCTCGTTTCAATTGCTGTTTTTAATCGCCGTTTAGTCGTTGTCAGACAAACCCGCGCCTGCCCCTTTTAGGCGGGATTCCTCCGTCGCGGGGGCATAGGTGCGATGGGCAAAACGGTTGAGCGTGGCCCAGTCACTATCTATTGGTGTCGCGCGGTTGCACTGTGCAAGGCTTTGGCCAATCTGGCCTGCGCGATTTATCGTCACTTGCTCGGCTTTGTTTGTGGTTAGGCAATCCATCGCCCCGTCCAAACAAACGGTCACGCCATCTGTCACTGCCACGACCCCGTCCCATCTCAGCGTCACGGCGACGCCCAATTGGCGAACGGCCATCGCGGCAAATGGCAACAGCAAAACTGGCGCGATCAGTTCTGAAATGTTGACTTGGCTGGTCGGCCCGACGGCTGCAAAATCCGACAGTGTAGCTCCTGCCATAAGTGGGCACATCTCGCCGGACTTGGAGCGCCAGATGTCCAAGACATTTCTCGGCGTCATGTTGTTGGGTCCCGTGCCGTCCACCACATTCAACACTGTGGCCAGCGCGTGAACACCGTCAATGCCGTTTACACAGAGCCAGCGGGTGGCCTTGGCGGCTTCCTCAGACATGCCCCATGTATAGCCCGCCCCACGGGCTGCCTTTTTGGCGATGGCCTCAACCTCATTTAGAGCATAGCTCATGACGATACCTCGGGATAAACCCACAGATCGGCATTTTCAGCAGTCAATTCGTCGGGATATGGGGCGCCAGCATACATGCAAATCCGCACCCATCTGTCTGATCTCGGGTCAAATTTCGTGGCCCCGAAAAACGCCAGTTTGACCCGCAAGAAATCAATTGGCAGCACATCAGCGGCAATAGTGTTATCGCGAATTTCGGCGTAAGGCGCATCTGAGCTGATCTGAGCACGGCGGATGGTGTGTCTATGTTCGGGGTGGATCAGCAGGAATTCAGCGATGGGTTTGTCACCGTCCCAACCGGCCAGCGCTTGATGCGCTGCGGCAGCATCACGGGCAGGGGCCAAAGGCTGTTCATAATCATTAAGCGGCTCTTCAAACCGTTCACCCATACGCGGCTCCAGCTTTTCTTCAGAGACATACCATGCCCGGGCGCAGTTTTTGCGGTCGTTCCAATCCAAGGACAAAGCCCACCCATACGCGGTCTCGATCAACTCGCGGAACTGAGAGATCGGCATGGCCCCGTTAATGTAAAATGCCTCGGTATCGGTGTCGGCCATTGTGTCGGCCAAGCCATCCACCAAGTCGCCATAAGGTTCAAGGATAAGTGCCGTGACAAGCTCTTGACCCTCAGTGCTCAAAGCGGTCTCGGACCAGTTGACCAAATGGTCCCACGGGTAGCCAATGCTTAGATCAACCGTTTCGAGGTGCTCAATCAGCACCTTCATATCCAGCGTCAGATCAGCCAATTTTGCAATCTGGATCGGGTGTTCGGATTGCCAGGCGGCAACGGACGCTTGGCTGCGGCGAACAAGCTGGTGAAACTGGCTGGTTTCACCGGTGGTGGCGGTTCTGACCGAACGCACCCGTGCAATCGCCTCTTCGCGGGCCATGATCCAATTGTTGAACAGCATAGGATGGTTGATGATATAGGGTGCCAACCCCAAACCTGTCGAATTGCCAATGCCCAATTGATGCGCGATGCTAGCGTCCAATTTGACAGCTTGGTCACCGCCTTTGGCGTGGGCCATGTGGTTGATTAAATCGCGCACAAATCCACGGGTTAAAAACACGGACAGCATTTCAGCCTGGAACGGCACGCCCATTTCGGGGCGCGTGGAGAGCGTATCATAATCCGCTGCCCCCAGTTTTCCAGACCCGTAGACGGCTGTGGTGCGCATCAGATAACCAACGGCTTCGGTTTTATCGGCGTCCGGCTGGCGGCCCTCAGACAGGCAGTCAACGAAATGCGCCCACAGCCGCACCGAGCGATTGGCCCGTGACACTGAGATTTCAGTTTGAGTGACGCGCCCCGCCTCTTGCAGCGGAATGTTTTTGGCCAGACGCTGAATGTCATCAGTCGTCGGGATGCCGTCAAACAAGGTGAATGTCGCGTCCCAGGCCGTTGCGATCACCCGATCCGAGCGTTGCTCAGGCGGCAGGTCATGCCCGAACGCAATCAACGAATAGGCTCGCTCTGGACCTTGCGCCGTATAAATCGCGTGGCCAACCCCAAGTGCATTGAATTCAAAAACAGGGCGGGTGAACACCCAAGCCTCTCGCGCCATGCGGCGGGTTAGAATACGCTGAAAACTAAGCCTGCATTGATGCGCCGACCCCAACCGTGCCAGCTGCATAACGCGCTTTGGATCGCGTCTGGGTTTTGCAACAGGTGAAAAGGAGGCCATCTTAGTTACCCCTTTGGGCCAAAGTTTTCGGCGAAGAACCTGTGCCAGTTCCCGCCCGCAATACCAGCCACTTCATCGTCGCTTAGACCAGTCGCGCGCAGGCCCTTTTCAAGGTTGCCAAAATCGCGGTTGTCTTGAAACCATGTCGGCATGGCAGGGAACCCTGCGGCGGCAGCGGTGCCTTCGCCATAGTCTATTTCTTTGGTCCAACGGCCCGTGCGCATCCATTCGACCACGCTGTCAGGCTGGTCCTGACACAGGTCCGATCCTATCCCCAAATGTTGCGCCCCGTAGGTGCCAGCCGTGCGGGCAATCATCTCGCAAAACCCCTCCAGCGTGCAGTCGGATTTGTCGCGCAAATGATGCGGGTAGAGTGAGAACCCCAACATCCCGCCGCGCTCTGTTACAGCGCGGATCACGTCGGCTTTTTTGTTGCGCAAAGCAGGCGACCATTCATGTGGGTTTGCATGGGTGATCGCAATCGGGCGCTCCGAAATTTCGGCGGCTTCGATGGTGGAGCGGTCGGCGGAATGGCTCATGTCAATTACCATGCCAACGTGGTTCATTTCCTTGATCACTTGGCGACCCATTCGGGTGATGCCAGCGTCCACGGTCTCGTAACAGCCTGTCGCCAATAGGGATTGATTGTTGTAGGTCAACTGCATGAAACGCGCGCCCAGCGTGTGCAAGATTTCGACCAAACCGATGTCGGATTCAATCGG
Source organism: Marinosulfonomonas sp. (assembly GCA_033851955.1). Classification (GTDB taxonomy): domain Bacteria; phylum Pseudomonadota; class Alphaproteobacteria; order Rhodobacterales; family Rhodobacteraceae; genus Profundibacter. The sequence goes on along the minus strand of JAWSVK010000017.1, from coordinate 102,832 downwards.
ACTTGGATTTTGGAACCCAAAGAAAATCGCGGTGCGTCCGGTCTCGCGGGCGCGGTCAATGTCACTGGCCCATTGCCCTTTGATGATCAGCTCGGGGAACTGTTCAAACCAGCGGTTCCACTGCTCAAAATTTAAAACCGTTTCCCGAAAATTTTCGTGGTAGGCGATGGTCACATGGACCGCGTCAACACCGCCCTCAACCATTTGCCGGAATATTTTTTCTGACCAATTGGCATATTGCAGACCATCAATGCGCATCAGATTGGAGACCCTGCGCTGATATAGGCAGTTTTGACCACGGTGTAGAATTCAGCCGCCGCTTTGCCCTGTTCGCGTGACCCATAAGAGCTGTCGCCGCGCCCGCCGAATGGCACGTGATAATCGGTACCAGCTGTCGGCAGGTTGACTGTGACAACACCTGTGCGGGCGTTGCGACGGAAATGCGTGGCACGGGCTAGGCTTTGGGTGACGATGCCTGAAGTCAGTCCAAAGTTGGTGTCATTCACCACCTCAAGTGCCTCTTCATAGCTGGCGACTTTGATCACGCAAGTCAGGGGTGCGAACATCTCTTCGCGGTTGATCCGCATGTCATTGGTGGTGTTCACGAACACGCCTGGTGACATGTAAAATCCGTCGTGCGGCATGTCCAATTGCGCGCCCCCACAGGCCAGCTCGGCCCCCTCGGCGCGGCCAAGCTCGACATAGGCGAGGTTTTCTTTCAACTGCTGTTCGCTGACAACTGGGCCCAGCTGCGTGCCTTCGGACTGCGCATGGCCGACCTTCATGGCCTTGGCCCCCGCCACCAGTTTTTCAACGAACGCGTCGTGGATGTCCGCATGCACCACAAGGCGCGATGAAGCAGTGCATTTTTGCCCCGTCCCACCGAACGCGCCCCCAAGGGCAAGCGTCACGGCAAGATCGAGATCGGCGTCATCCATCACGGCCAAGGCATTTTTGGAACCCATTTCCATCTGTACTTTGGTCAGGTTCTGGATCGCGGCAGCCGCGATGCCTTTGCCCACTGGAACGGATCCAGTAAAGGTGATGGCATCCACCTTGGGGCTTTCGACCATCTGTTGACCAATGGTGCCGCCTGACCCCATCACCAGACTGAACAACCCTTTTGGGATGTCCTGTTTGGCAATGATTTCGGTCAGCGCCACAGCGGAGGCGGGCGTTGCATTGGCGGGTTTCCACACCACTGCGTTGCCATAGCAAAGGGCTGGCGCGATCTTCCATGATGCGGTCGCGGTGGGGAAGTTCCATGGGCTGATCACAGCGACAACGCCCACGGGTTCACGGCGGATGTCGATCTCGACCCCTTCGCGGACAGAGTCAGCGTTTTCGCCCATTTGTCGCAGGCATTCGGCGGCGTAGAATGTGAAAAACTGACCGGCGCGATAAACCTCGCCTTTGCCCTCGGCTATCGGTTTGCCCTCTTCACGGCTGAGCAATGTACCCAACTCTTCGGCGCGCTCCATCATCTCGTTGCCAATGTTCATTAGGACCGCTTGTTTGCGCTCCATCCCATAGGCGGCCCATTCGGCTTGCGCAACGCGGGCTTGATCCAAGGCACGTTGCAAATCATCAGGGCTGGCCTGTGTGAACATGCCGATCAGATCTGTCAGATCGGAAGGGTTGCGGTTTTCGATTTCGCTGGAGCCATTCGTCCATTCCCCCGCGATGTAGTTTAATTTGGTATCCGTCATTTTTAGTCCACCATTTTCAATCTTATGCAAAGAGTTGGCGCAACAGTGGACTCTGAAGGTTGCATCAGTCAAATATAAACAATTGAACGAAATTTCAGGAAAATTGAAGCATGGCCCTCAAGATCGAAATGCTTCGCTGTTTTGCAACCGTCGCACAGGCCGGCAATCTGGCCGAAGCAGCCAATCGGCTGGGGCGCACACAATCAGCGATTTCAATGATGCTTAAGCAGCTTGAGGACCACCTCGGACAGAGGTTGTTCGAGAGTGATCGCAAAAACCGCCTGACGGTGCTGGGGCAACAGGTTTTCGATCTGTCCCAAAGCCAATTGCGCCAATTCGATCAAACCGTCAAATCCATCGAGACCTCCGCCAGCTCTCCAAATGGTTTGATCCGTATTGCGTCGATCCCTTCTGTGGCGGGGTTGGTGTTCCCTTCTGCGATTGCGGAGTTGACGCATCAAAATCCTGGCCTGAAAATCGAATTGCGTGATACCGACACGCCGCAGGTGATCGATGCGCTGTTGCGTGGGCAAGCAGATATCGGCGTGGTATCGGGTCAGCATCAGTTGAACGAAGTCCGCCAAGCGCACCTGTTCAGCGATCCTTTTGGGTTGATCTGTGCGCCTGATCACCCGCTGGCGCAGCTAGAAAGAGCTACAACAATCGCAGACATCGCCAACGCTAATTTCATTCACAACAATCTATGCGGGACGATCGAAACGCCCGAATTTCAAACGGCGATCGCAGGGTCCAAAATAGCGATGCATAACACTATGTCCTTGATCACTATGGTTGGGGCGGGGGGCTGGGTGACGGTTTTGCCCAAAACCGTTGCGCCATTGATGCGCAATGATCTGGTCTTTCGACAAATCGTAGATTTGCCTGAGCAACGCGATGTGTACCTCTTAATGAGGGAAAAAACGCCGTTCTTGCAATTTTCGGAACAGCTTTGGCTGTACATAACTCAATTTTTTTCGACCAAAGCCGTCGATCCAAACGCCGAACGATTCTAAGGTCAGGACTCATTGATTGATCCAGAAGATGACGATTGCGTCGATTTGGATGGTTGCCCTGAATGTGTGGGCTCAGCGATCATTGCGGATTGCGACGCGCCGCCAGTCTTTGAGTTTGGCGAACATGTTTTCCACCTTGTGCCGCTGTTTATATAAGATTTTGCAGTAAGTTGTGGGGTTCTTGCGTTTGGCTATGGGTGGGAGGTATGAGGTAATGCCAAACTCGATCAAGGCTGCACGATATACATCGTTATCGTAACCATTATCGCCAAGCATCTCGGTTGCGACTGACCTGCGCCCCAAATTTCCTCCAGCTTGCGTGGAGTCCTTGGTGTTAAATCCTTGACCTTAGGCGGCCATTTTGTCCATCGCCTTTCTTGGTAAAAACTCCATGGGCGTTAGGTTGCCCAAGGCTGAATGTGGCCTGCGCCTATGGTAATCCTCTTGCCATTCTTCGAGCGTTTCGCGTGCATCACCTAATGTGCCAAACTGTTCCTGTCACGGTTTGGTTCCGTCCCTTTGATAGCATATTATGCAACAAAGGAGATGAACTATGGGACGGGCAAGGACGGACGAATTCCGCAAAGATGCAGTGCGCATAGCGCTGAGCAGTGGGCTGACACGCAAGCAGGTGGCCTCTGATTTGGGTGTTGGTATGTCGGCGCTGAATAAATGGATCACGGCGCATCGAGACACCGACGTGGTTTCGAAAGAGGATCAAGGACTTGCCCGCGAGAATGATCGACTTCGGCGCGAGAACCGTATTCTCAAGGAGGAGCGGGACATCCTAAAAAAAAGCAACACAGTTCTTCGCGGACCTAAAGCAATGAGATTTAGGTTCATCGAAGAACACAGGGCCAGCTTTCCGGCCCATCGGTTGTGCGACGTTATGAATGTCAGCACGCGTGGGTATAGAGCCTATCGATCTCGCCCAATCAGTCAGCGTCAACGTGAAGATATGGTATTGCTCGCCCACATTCGAGAGCTGCATCGCCTGAGCCTGCAAAGTTATGGCAGGCCAAGAATGACTGAAGAGCTGAAAGAACTTGGCCCAGAGGTCGGGCACCGCCGTGTCGGCCGTTTGATGCGTCAGAACAATATATCGGTGATCAGGACCCGCACACATAAGGGTACAACTGACAGCAATCACAAGTTCAACATTGCGCCCGACTTACTAAATCGGAACTTTGAAGCGGGTCGGCCAAACCAGAAATGGGTCGTTGATATCAGCTATATTTGGACCCGTGAGGGCCGGTTGTATCTGGCTGTGGTTCTGGACTTGCATTCTCGGCGCGTGATCGGCTGGCCCCCTCTCATCGATACTACGTATCGACTGCCGGGCAATGGTCAGTAACCGGATGAAACGCGATTTGGCGATTAGAGCACTGAACATGGCCATAGCTCTGCGCAGGCCACCCAAAGCGTGCATCCAGCACTCGGATCGTGGCAGCCAATATTGCTCGGATGACTACCAGAAAATCCTGCGCCAGCATGGCTTTAAGGTATCGATGAGCGGCAAGGGGAATTGTTATGACAACGCTGCGATGGAAACCTTCTTCAAGACCATCAAAGCAGAACTGATCTGGCGGCACCCGTGGCACACACGCCGTGCTGCGGAACTGGCGATCTTTGAGTGTATTAATGGCCTCTACAACCCGCGCCGCAGACATTCAGCGTTAGGCTGGAAAAGCCCTGTCGCATTAGAACGGAAGGTGGCCTAAACGAGCAATTGGGGCGGCACTAAAGCGGGGCAGGACCAAAACCGAAAAACCTGTCATCGCCCGTACCGCCGTGGATAGGGTAGTCGTTAGTGTTTGAGTTGCCAATCAGATCAATGTTGTCATCGGAGTGGCGATTGAATGTGTTACCCAAATCGTGGTTGTCTACAAAGTAGTTTGCAAAACCGCCTGCAATATTCGGAATGATATCCGCATTGACCCCAGTTAGGTCTGACAGATCGTAGCCGTCAAATTGTTCAATATAGTCGACGACGGATGTCCCATTGTCATCTGCGGGCACATCAACACCACCGGAATCTACATAGTCGTTTCGAAACCTTGTGGTCCCAACTAAATGCGACCCAGCAATCATACCGCTAATCGTCAAATCGACACCGTTCAAAGTTTGCCCGGTCAGCGACTCCATGTCCTCACCCCGAATATAACGCCACTGAATATAGACCCATTCCAGAAAGGCCTCATCTTGAATATTCTCAATTTCAATATTGTTTGTGTCAGTCCAGTCAGCATAGCTGTTGATGCCATTCTTCCCGGTCCAGGTGCCATCGCTGTTCATGTAGCCAGTTTCTTTAAAGGCGCCCTGACCGAACTGATAGGCTCCATAGTAGCTACCGTTTTGGGCTGTGTAATTGTCAGTGCTTTCTTGGAAACGCACCGCCGCCATAAAATCTAATAAATTTGGCACTTTATTCGCCTACTCCGCGTTTTTCGATGGATCTTTGTTTTGCTCGCAATGTTTTCTCTCGAATACTTTCAATCGAATGGAACACATTCGGGTTTCGGATGGAAAAATACAGCCCGGCCACCCCGTCACGTTCCGTAAGAACAGGTGCACCTTCACCATATCTTCCATGCACATGTGGATGATCAGCCATTGGCTGATCTCCAAATAAGAAAAAGTGACTACAGTCAGGGCCGCCCCGACTGCACAACCCGACGTGTTCGGTCTTGATAATTGCATCTTCGGTGCCATCGCCATCAATGTCGTGGCGGTAAAATAGCAGATGCCCGCGCTCCCAATAGTTGTGTCCAAAAGTTCGAGCCCAGCCGAGATGATTGAACTCCTGGCAAACCCAGTTAAATTCCTCAAGCGCATCAAGGCAGGTTTCTATGTCTCGTATTTCAGTCGCGACGAGCGTTGTATCTGCTGTGGATGGCTTAGGACACAAGCCCAACACAGCAAAAGACAGCATCCCAAATTTTATAATTTGCAGAGCCCACTTCCTTTTTTGCGGTGCCTGACGACTTTTACCAGTATTTTTAACCGCACCATTGTCCCATTTATTATCCACGGATATTTGAGAGTCAGTATACTGAGTGTCGACCTCAAGTTTCTGGTTGAAAATTGTTGCTGAAAATGTAATGTTTTTCTCAAATCTACCTAATATATTGGCATCTAGAATAATCCTATTTGTTCATACTAGTATGTAGGCCGGAAATTAGCCCTTCATGTAAATAAACCGAAGCCATTGGGCGGCATCTGAAACCAAACATTCCGAAAAGCGTTGGCCGTTTAAGACAAAAACCTACAGCTGCATCAATGTAATAATCGGGAGCACCATCGCCCATTTTGAGTGGCCCAAGCAATTTCTTCTCTTCGAATTGTAGAAACGTCCACCCGGCAGCCTCAAAAAATTTAGTCAGTTCATCGACACTACACTCGAGCCCCAGTAACGCCGGCCCGCTTTTCACAGGAGAAAGCTCATGGAAATCCTTGCCTTCATTTCTGGTTAGTATGTCCACAAAGGGCGGTGCGGCAAGAACCGCAGCACATTCCGAATTTGAAACAACAGCACTTTCTTGCGCGGCAACCAGCGAAGGGATTAATAGGAAAGAGAATAGTAGAAGTAGCTTCATTAAACGGTCTCCATTTTTGTGCGGCAATCGCCACCCATGATTTTGGATTTTTATGCCACCATCAGGAATCAATAGAGCTATTGCCCCTTTGCCTGCTCACAGGTCGCCCAAGCATACTCAGCATGGTGGTTCGCGGAGTTAGGCCCAACAAATAATTTACCCCCGCATTCATCACAAGTACTAGCACGTAACATCTCTTCTAGGTTGATGTTATCAATTCGTTCACCACAATCAAGAGAAATAAACCACCCAAACATAGCATGGGTTTTGGGGAATGAATTATCTGAACAACTACAACAAATTACTTTCTAAAATTCGACAATCATCGGGAACAACTGTAACCCTTGCCTGGCGGCGTTTTCGTATGAAGTATCGTACATTTTGGTTCGCTGCTTGGGCTCAAAACTGTTCCAATAGTGTGAGCCTTTTGTCCCAATAAGAGTATTTGAGAATCTCCAAATACCCTTGTTTTTATGGAAATATCACACGCTCATGCAGATGTATTTCATCTCGAGGTAGTCTTCCATCCCGTGGTGCGAACCTTCGCGGCCAAGGCCTGATTGCTTAACCCCGCCAAACGGCGCGACTTCGGTTGAAATGATGCCCGTGTTGACGCCAACCATGCCGTATTCCAGCGCTTCAGCCACCTTGTAAACGCGGCTCAAATCTTTGGCGTAGAAGTACGATGCCAAACCGAAAATGGTGTCATTGGCCATCTCGATCACCTCATCCACATCGCCAAATTTGAACAACGCAGCCAAGGGGCCAAAGGTTTCATCCTGTGCGATCGTCATATCTTGTGTCGCGCCTGTGACAACGGTTGGTTGGTAGTAGGTGCCGCCCAGATTGTGACCCTTGCCACCCAGCAAAATCTCGCCACCTTTTTGGGTCGCATCTTCCAAATGGGCTTGCACTTTTTCAACCGCAGCTCCGCTGATCAGCGGGCCGGTGGTGACGCCATCGGCAAACCCGTCGCCAACATTCAGTTTGCCAACCGCCACGGCCAGCTTTTTGGCGAAAGCGTCGTAAACACCGGCTTGCACATAAATCCGGTTGGCACAAACGCAAGTCTGACCATTGTTGCGGAATTTGCAGATCATCGCGCCCTCAACGGCGGCGTCCAAATCGGCGTCGTCAAACACGATGAACGGCGCATTGCCACCCAGCTCCATTGAGCATTTCATCACTTGATCCGCCGCTTGGCGCAACAAAATGCGACCCACATTGGTGGAGCCTGTAAAGGTAAGTTTTCGCACGGTTGGGTTTTCGCAAAACTCTTGGCCAATGCCTGCGGCATCCGTTGACGGCACAACATTAAACACGCCCGCCGGGATGCCAGCGCGATCCGCCAAAACGGCCATTGCCAAGGCCGACAAGGGGGTCAATTCCGATGGGCGCGCCACAAAAGCACAGCCCGCCGCCAGCGCAGGCGCTGCCTTGCGGGTGATCATTGCATTGGGGAAATTCCACGGGGTTATCGAGCCAACCACACCGATTGGCTGTTTGATCACTGTGATGCGTTTGTCAGGGGCGTGGCCTGGAATGGTCTCGCCATAGATGCGCTTGGCTTCTTCGGCGAACCATTCGACGAAAGATGCCCCATAGGTGATCTCGCCGCGGGCCTCGGCCAATGGTTTACCCATTTCAGCCGTCAGAATAATCGCCAAATCATCGGCGTTCTCGATCATCAAATCGTTCCAACGGCGCAAGATTATTGAGCGTTCTTTGGCGGTGCGTGCCGCCCATGGTTTTTGCGCGATTTTGGCCGCTGCAATCGCGCGGTTCACATCCGCCCGGTTCAAATCAGCCACCGCACAAATCACATCACCGCGCGCCGGATTATTGACTTCAAATGTAGCACTGTCGCTGGCCTCAACCCACGCCCCATCGACATAGCCTTTGGTGGCCAAAAGGCTTGGATCTTTCAAAAGAGTTGATAAGTTGGTCTGTGCATCTAACATGGTTTTCTCCCGCGAATGTCATTTGGCAAATGAAAACCATGCATAGGCAAACTTGTCCAGCATTAGGTTGGACGCAGTAAAGGAATCCTAATGGACTATGACGACGCTTATGCAAACGGAGCCTACATCAAAGATGCAGCTAGCTATCCGCCAAAATGGGATGAAGCTGCCCATGAGTGGCGTAGTCTAGAAAATTCTGTCGGGCGGGCGCAGTTGAATCTATCTTATGGCACGAGAGAGCGCGAAGTGTTCGACCTGTTCTACCCAGATTCCGGCAAGCCCAAAGGGTTGTTAGTGTTTGTTCACGGCGGCTATTGGCTTGCGTTTGATAACAAATCTTGGTCGCATTTTGCGGCCGGCGCCACCGCACGCGGTTGGGCGGTGGCGATACCGTCTTACACCTTGGCGCCGGATGCACGTATTTCTGAAATCACCCAGCAAATTGCCCGCGCAGTTGACGCGGCCGCAAAGGCTACACAGGGACCAATTGTCTTAACGGGGCATTCGGCTGGTGGTCATTTGGTGGCGCGGATGCGTTGCGCCGATGTGGCGTTGGCCTCAGCGGATCGGTTAAAAAATATTGTGCCTATTTCCCCACTTTCTGATCTACGCCCCTTGCTGCAAAACAGCATGAACGCGAACCTCAGACTGGACATGGACGAAGCGATCGCTGAGAGTCCGCTTCTTGCCAAAACACTGCGCGACGTCCCCACCCACGTCTGGGTCGGCGCAGATGAACGCCCAGTCTTTTTGGATCAAGCCCGTTGGCTGGCCGATGGCTGGGAAAATGCAACCCTAACCATAGCACCCGCGCGTCACCACTTTGATGTCATTGATGATCTGGCAGAACCGGATAGCGCTTTGTTGACCGCGTTGCTGGGATAGCTACGTGCATTCGTTCAATCAGCCGAATTTTTGCGCCCAAGTCGGGAACACATCCCCAGCTTCAGCCGTTGCCTCATAAACCCCCCGGGCAATCGCACGTGACAGGCAAACCGCCGCAGCGTGACCCAATCTTAGCGGATCAGCTATCGGATTTTTCAGCTCTACCTTGCCAGTTGAAATTCCGAAAACAAGATCGCCATCAATCGGGGTGTGACTCGGAAAAATCGCCCGCGCCATGCCGTCATGCGCTGCCGTTGCCATCCTTGTCGCTTGGGCTTGGGTCAGCACTGCATCAGTGGCGATAATCGCGATTGTTGTGCTTTCGCCAATTGCAGCTTTTGGGCCGGGCTCGGCGCAGGGGTCGTAGTTGGTAGCCACTTTGCCGCCGCCAAATTCACCCTCCATCTCAAACGGTGCCGCCCAGAATTCAGGTCCGTCACCAACCGTGACCGCGCCGACTGGATTGACCGCCACCAAGGCCCCCACAGTCGCGCCGCATTCCAATACAACTGAGGAGGATCCAAGCCCACCCTTTAGGCCCATCGTTGTTGCACCAACACCCGCGCCCTGTGTGCCCAAACCAAATTCAACAACCGCGTTTTCAAGCGCCGTCTGGCCCAACTTACGATAAGGGTTTTCGTCCCAATCCTTGTTGCCGCCATTCACCAGATCAAACAGGATCGCGCTTGGAACAATCGGCACACGCAAATCATGAACCGCAAACCCGCGACCCATTTTACGCAGACCATCAACCACGCCGGACGCAGCATCCAACCCGTAGGCCGAGCCGCCGGACAACACCATCGCATCGACTTCTTGGACCACTTTGTCAGGGGCCAACAAATCAGTTTCCCGGGCGCCGGGCGCGCCCCCCATGACATGCACGGCGGCCACAAATGGCGCGTCGCCAATCAACACAGTTGTGCCAGTTTTTACGCTTGCGTCGCCCGCATTGCCAACCCGCAATCCCGCCACATCTGTAATCAGATTAAGTGGTCCTGGCTTCATACTCTTACCTTTCTTCTTGCTATAAATACCTCATAGCAACGGTGTGATGAAAATCGCCTTTCATTTAGATACAGCGCCCGCCGTCGACTTCCATCGCCACGCCTGTAATCATGCTCGCTTCATCCGAGCACAGAAACGAGGCCGCATTTCCCATGTCTTCAGGCGTCGAAAAGCGGCCCAAGGGAATGGTCGAAATGAACTTGGATCTAACCTCGGGCGTGTCCTCGCCCATAAAGGATTTCAGCAGCGGTGTTTCCCCAGCTACAGGGTTGATCGCGTTGACCCGAATTCCGAATGGCGCCAGCTCTACGGCCATGGCGCGAGTCGCCGTGATCACCCAGCCTTTTGATGCATTGTACCAGTTCAAATTAGGACGTGGCGACACGCCGGCGGTTGAAGCAACATTCAAAATTACACCGGAATTTGCGGCCTTCATCAGTGGCACGATCTCGCGAGCATTCAGGTAAATCGACTTGGCATTGACCGCCAGAACGCGATCGAAGTCTTCTTCTGAAATCTCTTCCATAGGGGCAGGCAAGTGCGTGATGCCAGCGTTGTTAACCACGATATCAATCTGCCCGAACGCTTCATGGGCTGCCTTGGCCATTGCCTTAACGCTGTCGCCATTTGCCACATCAACCACTTGCGCAATACCGCCCAAATCTCGTGCTACATCCGCTGCTGCATCGCCGTTAATATCGGCGATCATAACGCGTGCGCCCTCGGCCACAAACTTGGCCGCAATGCCGATCCCAAAGCCCGAACCCGCACCTGTAATAATCGCTGTTTTGTCTCTTAGCCGCATTGGATTTCCCTTCGGTTTTTGCTGTTGAGGGCAGCTTGCCACGCTTTAACGACGACGCGCAAGCTCTCTGTATAGAGCTTCAGGCGACACCCCGATTTCACCTGCAATTCGGTGCCAACTGCCCTTTTCGGGCAACCCTCTGTCATGCCACGCCAACCACGCATCCAATCGATCGCAAACCCGTTTCAGCGACACAATTTCGGCCCGCAACCGCGCTTCTCGGACTTCGTTTGCCAAATGTGCAACAAAGGCGGCGACCGCATCTGAATCAGATGAAATTAGGCGCCTAACGTCGGTTCGAGAGAAAATTGCAAGCACAGTAGGTTTGACCGTAACAGCCCCACAATGATAGCCGCCAGCGGTGATCGAAGCTTCGGCCAACACGTCGCCCTGGATTGCCCGTTGTAAAATGAATTCAGCTCCATCCGATTGGCGCCGTAGAAGATGCACTTCGCCACTTATTACACGAAACACTGACACCACGGGATCATCACGCTCAAACAGCATTGTGCCCTTGGCAACCGAGCGCGTGACATAACGAAGGCGTGATAGATGGTTCATAAAGGAGAGGGACATGATCAGTATCATGTCACATTGCCCCTCAATTAGGCAAGACAGGCGTCAGAAAACAAACCTAATAGGACATATACTATGAAACACAATTTGGCCGCAGCTTTGCTATTGGTGATGCCTCACGCTCTTTTCGCTCAAGACAGTCAACACAATTTGAATCACAACAGCCATACAATGGCTCAAGGTGATACGATGGCCACTGACATGATGATGGCACAGCCAGCGACTGAACAAGGACAATCAGCCTTTGCCGCGATTGAAGAAATTGTGTTGGCACTAAATGCCGATCCAAATACCGATTGGTCCAAGGTCAATATTTCCGGTCTGCGACAGCATTTGGTTGATATGGAATTGGTGTTTACCGACGCCACTACGCAAACCCGCGAAATCGAAAACGGATTTGTGTTTACTGTGACTGGGGCAGGTAAAACTGCAAGTGCAATTCAACGAATGGTTTTTGCCCACTCCAGCATCATGAACGGCGTTGATGATTGGTCCTTTAGTCCGGTTCTGCATGATGCTGGCGTGGTGCTGACCGTGACCACTGCCACAAATGATATGGATAAGCTGCGCGCAATCGGTTTCTTTGGCACTATGGCAATGGGGATGCACCACCAAGATCACCACTGGATGATGGCAACTGGGGCAAATCCGCATCACTGAGCTTGAAGGGGGGCACGCATCCTAGCGAAAAAAGCCGCAAGGCTTGATGAGCGGCCCGCCCGCCTAGCCGTGAAAGGCCGCAACCGTTTTCAACGTTGAAAACCCGTATAATGCCTCAAAGCCCTTTTCACGCCCGTGCCCAGATTTACCAGCGCCACCAAACGGCAATTCGACGCCGCCGCCCGCACCGTAATTATTGATAAACACCTGCCCTGCTTTCAAGGCCTTAGCCAAGCGCATTTGGCGGGCACCATCGCGAGTCCACACAGATGCAACCAAACCAAATTCCGTTCCGTTGGCAATCGTGATCGCCTCGGCCTCATCCTCAAACGGGATCACAACCTGCACCGGACCAAAAATTTCGCTCTGGGCCAATACATGATCCGGCGGCACATCCGCAAACAGGGTCGGCACCACATAATGCCCTTCCTCTGGTGTGCCCTCAACGATACAGCCCTCAGCAGCAAGCCGCAGGTCAGACCCTTGATCGATGAACCCTGTTACGATTGCTTTTTGGCGTGCAGAAATCAGCGGCCCAACATTCAGGTCGGACATCGCCGTGCCAACTTTCAAACCGCTGTAACGCTCGGCCATCCGCGCCAGCAGTTCTTCGTAAATTCCGCGCTGGATTAACACGCGTGAAGAGGCCGAACAGGTCTGCCCAGCGTTCTGAATGCAAGCGCCAACCAAAAACGGCAAAGCCGCATCTAGATCAGCGTCATCAAACACCACTTGAGGAGATTTTCCGCCCAACTCGAGCGTCACGGGTATGACGTTTTGCGCACCTGCCGCTTGTACCATTTGGCCAACACCCACCGAACCCGTGAATGAAATATGCTGTATTCCAGAATGACCTGACAATGCTGCACCTGCTTCTTCACCCAGCCCCGTGACAACGTTCAACGCCCCCGCTGGCAGCCCTGCTTCTTCGGCCAAAGCCGCAAATCCAAGGGCGGTCAGACAAGCCTCTTCTGCGGGTTTCAACACGCAAGCATTGCCCATCGCCAATGCCGCCCCAACCGAGCGTCCAATGATCTGCATCGGATAATTCCAAGGCACGATATGTCCCGTTACCCCATGCGGTTCACGCAGCGTGTAGACGGTGTAGCCATCCATATAGGGGATGGTTTCGCCGTGCACTTTGTCGGCAGCGCCGCCGTAAAATTCCATATACCGTGCCAGCGCTATTGCGTCATTGCGCGCTTGGGTCAATGGCTTGCCCACGTCAGCGGCCTCAATCTCGCCCAGCTCCTCAACGCGGGTTTGAACCAGTTGACCAATACGGGTTAGAATGCGGCCGCGCTCGACTGCTGTTATGCGACCCCACTCGCCATCAAGTGCGGTTTGAGCCGCGGCAACGGCATTGTCGATGTCCGCCGTGTTACCCCGTGCGATGCGCGTCAATGGTTGACCAGTTGACGGGTTTCCCAATTCCAAAAACGCACCGCCAACGGGCGCCACCCAACGGCCACCAATGTAGTTTTTGTCAGTCGGGTACCAGATTTTATCAAGCATGTTTTGTCTCCTGCCAATCGTCCGGAATCTGCGGCGCGGCGTCTAATAGTTGCTGTGTATAGGGATGGCTTGGGGTTGTGAAAACTTTTTCAGTTGGCCCCTGCTCAACGATTTGACCAGCTTGCATCACCAACACGCGATCTGTGATTGCACGTACCACAGTCAAATCATGGCTGATGAACAAATAGGACAAACCCAATCGCGTTTGCAAATCAGCCAGCAGGTCCAATATCTGGGCACGGATTGAGACATCAAGTGCTGAAACGGCCTCATCCAAGACGATCAATTCAGGGTGCAATACCAATGCGCGCGCGATCGCGATCCGTTGACGTTGGCCGCCAGAAAATTCGTGGATGTACCGATCCATTGCATCAGATGGCAACCCAACAGTTTCCAAGGCGTTGGCCACATGTTCGCGCGGATTTTCTGGTACTTTCGTCAGGTGAAACGGCTCCATCACCAAACGCTGCACTTTGTGGCGTGGGTTGAAGCTGCCGTAAGGGTCTTGAAACACGATCTGTACTTTTTGGCGTAAAGAAGCAGGCATGTGTTCCCCTGCTAAAACTGGCTCGCCAGACAGGTGAATTTCACCACCTTGAAGTGGGTCTAGTCCCAAAATCGCCCGTGTTAGGGTCGATTTTCCGCATCCGCTCTCTCCGACCAGCCCAAGACTTTCACCACGCATCAAAGTGAAACTGACGTCGTTCACCGCCCGAAACGGTGCAAATCGATGAAACAGTTTCCTACGGGGGGCCGCATATTCACGGACGGCGTTTTTGATCTCTAGAATCGGGATTTCTTGTGGGTCTCCCGTTCGATTGGGTTGGTGGCTTGAGGCCTCAAACAACTGTTTGGTATAGGGGTGAGACATGGTTTTAAACAGCTGTTCGGTCGGCCCTTGTTCAACCAGCGCGCCATTTCGCATCACGGCAACATGGTCCGCCATTCCGGCCACCACCGCCAGATCATGCGTGATCAATAACAGCGACATATTTTCCTCGGCGACCAATTCACGCAGCAATTCCAGAATTTGGGCTTGGGTGGTCACATCCAGCGCAGTTGTTGGCTCGTCCGCGATCAATAATTTCGGGCGTAAAGCGATGGCCATTGCGATGCAAACCCGCTGACGTTGCCCACCTGACAGTTCGTGCGGATAGCGGCTGGACGGAAATTTGTCAGCTGGCAATCCGACGCGGTCCAGCATTTTGCGTGCGATCACTGCAGCTTCGGATTTTGTAGCTGTGCCGTGGATCAACATGGTTTCAGCCACCTGATCACCAATGGTTTGCACCGGGTTCAATGCTGTCATTGGTTCTTGAAAAATCATGCCGATGTCATTGCCGCGCAAGGTGCACAGTTCGGGCTCGGACATGGCCAAAACATCGGCGCCGTCGACCTCCACATGCCCGCCAACCAGGCTGCCCGAAGGCAGCAGTTGCATCAATGCCAAGGCCGTCATGGATTTGCCAGAACCGCTCTCGCCGACCAAGCCAAATATCTGCCCCTGTCCTAGTTCAAAACTAATGTCGTTCAGAATCGGCGTGCCGTGAATGGCAAGGGTGAGGTTTTGAAACGAGATCATCAGCGCTCCCTCCTGATCCGTGGATCGAGCAGATCACGCAACCCGTCGCCCATCAGGTTAAGACCAAGAACCATCATCACAATCGCAATTCCCGGCAAAAATGCAAGTCGGGGATCGTTGTAGATATAGGTCTGCGCATCTGCCAGCATTCGTCCCCAACTGGGTGTCGGTGGTTGCGCACCAAGACCGACATAAGACAGGCCAGCTTCGGCCAAAATACCGAGCGAGAATTGAATTGTTCCCTGCACGATCAACAGGTTGGCGATGTTTGGCAGGATATGTTCGATCGAAATCCGCAGCGCTCGTTTGCCGCAAGTGCGGGCGGCAAGGATATAGTCCAGCGTCCAGACGGAGAGGGCCGCGCCGCGTGTTACGCGGGCGAAAACCGGTATGTTGAAAATCCCGATTGCTAGGATCGCATTCAATGCCGAGGGGCCGAAAACGGCGGTGATCAGGATGGCGATCACGAGAGACGGAAAGGCAAATATCAAGTCGTTGCCTCGCATGATGACTTCGTCCAGCAAGCCACCACGGTTGGCTGCCGACATCAGGCCCAGAGGCACACCAACACCGATGCCAATACCGACCGCGACGATAGCGACGGCGATGGATGTGCGCGCACCAACCATCAACATTGACAACATATCGCGGCCAAAATGATCAGTGCCCAGCCAGTATTTGCCCGAAGGCCCTTGTAGTTTATCTGCGATGGTAAGGATGGTGACATCATGCGGCGTCCAGATAAAGGACAGCGCGACAGCAAGGGCGAAAATGGCGGTTAAGGCGGCCCCTAAAACGAGTTGAACAGGTAATCTCATCTGCCGCTCCGCAGTCGTGGATCAACAGCAGCATAGGCGAGGTCAACAAGGAAAGTGATCAGGATCACCGAGAAAACCAGTATCATGACGACACTTTCCACCACCACCAAATCACGCTGGGTGATGCCTTGGAAAATCAGCCGTCCAAGGCCGGGTAGGTAAAACACGTTTTCGATGATTACGGCCCCCGCGATCAGGAACGAAAACTGCAAGCCGATAATGGTCAACACGGGGATCAAAGCGTTGCGCAGCGCATGGCGACGCAGAGCTTGGGCGCGGGTTAGACCCTTGGCGCGGGCGGTGCGGATGTAGTCTTGGGTCAGGGTTTCCAGCAAGCTGGAACGCATGACGCGTGCGAGGATCGATGCTTGGGGCAAGGCCAGCGCAATGGCAGGCAGAGCGAGTGATTTTAACCCAATGAGCAAGCCGTTTTCCCAACCCGGAAAGCCGCCAGCGTTAAACCAGTGCAGGTTGACGGCAAAGACCAGCACCAACAGCATCGCAAACCAGAAATTGGGCACCGCGATGCCCAATTGGGTGACGCCCATGATGGCATAATCGCTGGGTGTGCCACGGCGTGCGGCGGCGATCAGGCCAACGGGAAACGCTATCACAGTAGAAATCAACAGCGCAAATAATGTCAACGGCAGGGAGACCCAAAGGCGTTGTGCAATCAGGTCCGAGACGGGAACGCGGTAGGTGTAGGATTGCCCGAAATCTCCTGTCAGCATCCCTGTGACCCAACCGAAATAGCGCGTCCATAGCGTACCGTTTAAACCCAACTCATCGCGCAGTGCCGCGACAGCTTCGGGGGCTGCGTTTAAGCCGAGCATATAGGACGCAGGGTCGCCTGGGATCACCTCGACCACGGCGAAAACAACCACGGACGCCAACAGCAAGCTGAGCGTGAGAGACAATAATCGGGAAGCGGCAAATCGGATCATGTCCGTCACGTTAGTGCGCGTTTTGAGGAATAGCCATAGATGAATGTTGGTTTTTGACCGTTTGGAAAACCGTCTTGCCCACAGCGTGACGTTAGGTAATTTGACTGTTCACATCGGAACCGCAATGTTGTTTTCTGTGTGGCGTCATCCGATGAGTTTTGAGTGAATTTACGCAACGCAAATATCAATTTGGCGACTGTAACGCTGCTGGTTTTCAGGTCACTGACAATTCATTCAACACACACCTCGGAGGCCAGGCACCTAGCAATGCTGTCGATTTTCTAGCGCATGCCGTTCGCCCAGACCAACATTCTGGCAACATCAACAACTTGACGGCACAAGACGGCTGCCTATGGTTTACGTTCAAACAGGACCAAGGAACGACTATGGAATTCGAACACGTTATACAAAGCCGCCGATCAATCCGTGGGTTTACCGACCAGCCCGTTTCGCGCGGTATTTTGGAACAAATCATTGCACAGGCAAATAGATCGCCTTCGTCGATGAACACGCAACCTTGGCATCTTCATGTACTAACAGGTGACCCTTTGGAGCAAGTTCGCACCGGTGTTTCCGATCTTATGTTGCAAGGCCACCCTGCCACGCGTGATTTTGGTGACTACTCGGTTTACGAGGGTGAGCATCGCAAGCGGCAAATCGAAATTGCCGTGCAGTTGTTTGAGGCCATGGGGATTGAACGCCATGATGCCGAGCGCAGGCAAGACTGGGTGATGCGTGGGTTTCGTCAGTTTGATGCGCCGGTTTCAGTCGTTATTTGCTTTGATCGATCGCTCCTTGAAAATGAAATCGCCCATTTTGACATGGGTGCTGTGACCTATGGTCTGGTGCTTGCTGCATGGAATTTGGGGCTTGGATCCGTGATAAATGGGCAGGGCATTATGCAGAGCCAAGTGGTTCGAAAGGTGGCAAATATTCCTGAGGATCAGGTTATTTTGACCTGCGTGGCACTTGGTTGGCCGGACGATAATTTCGTTGCCAACTCTGTCGTTTCTCGCAGACGCCCTGAGAGCAATATTACACAATTTCTAGGCTTTGATGAGTAGTCCAAACTCGGAAATCACCTAAAAAACGTTCAGATATTTGCCGTTTCATGCATTTTGCGGAATTTAATTCCGTCATGCGGTATTGGCAAAGCGAACATTCCGACCTAAGCTCTGGAAAAATAGAGTCGCGTGCCTGCGCCGCGGCCCTGTGCCAGGAAAATTTGGGAGGCCTTTGGATGAGCAAGGCACGGTGTGTGATGGACAGTGATTTTCGGGAAATGACAAAATGACCGCAATGACGCTGGAACAAGCGGTTCAACATGTGACGACAACAGATCCTACCTATGAGCTGACAGATGCCACCATCCGAGGTGTAGATTTTCGTGTGTTCAAAAACATCCCGGCCAGCATTCCGGACCTGCTGCAGGCCAGCCGAGAAGCACAGGGCAATGGGGCGGCCGAATATTTAGTCTATCAAGATGAGCGCTGGACCTATGACGCCTATTGCTCCGAAGTGAACCGCATAGCGCGCGCTTTGCAAACTGAACTTGGAGTGCAAGCCGGTGATCGTGTTGCCATCGCAATGCGCAACTACCCAGAATTTCCTATGTTAATTATGGCCATCGCATCCGTCGGCGCAGTGGTGGTGTTTGTGAACGCTTGGTGGACCACCGAAGAATTGGACTATGCGCTCAAAGACAGTGGCGCACGTATCGTTTTTGCAGACGGCCCTAGGATCGAGCGTCTAAAACCGCTCGAAACCCCGCTTGGCTTACGCCTCATTGGGACGCGTGATGGCGAGACAATGACCAAAGAAACCTTCAGTTCATTGCGTGACGCAACGGCAGATGACAGCTGGATCAATCCAGTAATCGATACTGACGACGACTTTGCGGTGATGTATTCCTCAGGCACAACCGGCCACCCAAAGGGCGTGGTGTTGACACATCGCGGCGCGCTAAATGCTGTGTTCATCTGGTTGATGCAAACGGCACTTGGGCCCTTGATTGACCCGCCTGAACCCGACGCTCCTGACGCGCCGCGCTCTTCCATTTTGGTGGTGACACCGCTCTTCCATGTAACTGCTACACATGCGGTGTTTTTGCTTAGCCTGCCATTGGGCGCAAAACTGGCGATGCTGCACAAATGGGATGCCAAAGAGGCGGTGCGCGTTATGGAGCGCGAAAAAACCACACGATTTTTGGGCGTGCCGACACAATCGGCCGACCTGATGGTCGCCGCCAAAGAGATGGGGGTGCAGCTCACTTCGCTGATGTATCTTCATTCAGGCGGGGCCAAACGCCCAGCCGCACAGGTCGCGCAATTGGTCGAGAGTTTTCCATATACAAAACCCGGAACCGGATGGGGCATGACCGAAACCAATGCGATCGGAATCGGCGTTTTCGGAGAAGAGTACATTCAAAGACCCGGGATCGCGGGTCGGCTTTACCCGCCCAATCAGGAATTGAAGTTCCTTGATGATGATGGGGCTGAAGTTCCAGTTGGTAAGCTGGGAGAGATCACAGTCAAAAGCGCGAGCAATATGCGGTGCTATTTAAACAAACCCGAGGCCACAAAAGAGGCCCTAAAAGACGGTTGGTTGCGCACTGGTGACCTAGGGATCATCGACGAAGAGGGTTTCATAACCATTCTGGACCGCAAGAAAAACATCATCATTCGGGGCGGCGAAAACATTGCATGTCTCGAAGTCGAGGGGGCGTTGCATCGCCATCCAAGCGTGATCGAGGCCTGCGCCTTTGCTGTGCCGGACGAGCGTCTGGGAGAGATTGTCGGTGCCAGCGTGCATCTGCACGAAGGATGCGAAATCACCAAAGAAGAATTGCATGACTTTTTGGGGGCACATCTTGCAGCCTTCAAAATCCCCCAGCACATATGGTGCACACACACGCCATTACCACGTGGCGCGACCGACAAATTGGACCGTCGCAAATTATCAACACAATGTCTGAAAACACTCCAGTTAGAAACTTCCTAAAAGGGCCGAAAATGACTACTGTAACTCAAGAACAACTCGACGATTACATCTCTACCGCCAGCCAAGCTGCGTGGCAGGTTTCTGGTCTGGATGACAACACACAGCAACGCGAAATTCAAACCGTTGGCATTATCGGAGCCGGCACAATGGGCGGCGGCATCGCGATGAATTTTGCGACGGCGGGCTACAACGTCAAGATCGTAGAAACCACGCAAGAGGCTCTGGATCACGGGCTGGCCGTAGTGCGCGGCCACTATCAACGCAGCAGCGATAAGGGACGTTTTTCACAAGAAGAAGTCGAAGCCCGCATGGGGCGTTTCGATGGACGTCTGGCACTTGCTGACCTCAGTGATTGTGATCTGGTGATCGAGGCTGTGTTTGAAAACATGGACCTGAAACGTCAAATTTTCACCGAGTTAGATCGCGTTATGAAGCCAGGGGCGATCTTGGCCACCAACACCTCGGCGTTGGACATTGATGAAATCGCGGCGATGACAAACAGACCACAAGACGTAATCGGTCTGCACTTTTTCTCGCCTGCCAATGTGATGAAACTGCTGGAAATCGTACGTGCGCAACACACGGGTGACGATGTGGTCGCGACCTGTATGGCGCTGGCCCGCAAGATCAACAAAGTGGCAACGCTGGTTGGTGTCTGTCCTGGTTTTGTCGGCAACCGCATGTTGTTTGCACGCCAAGCGCAGGCCAATAAACTGCTCGCCCAAGGGGTCCTGCCTTGGGATGTGGATGCGGCGTTGAACGCATTTGGGTTTAAGATGGGCCCGTTCCAAATGTCTGATTTGGCAGGGTTGGATATTGGTTGGTCCAAGGGCGAAAAAACCAGCAACCCTATTCGCGACGCCCTGTGCGAACTTGACCGGCGCGGGCAAAAAACCAAAGCTGGTTTTTATGATTACGACGCTGCGCGCACGCCGATCCCATCGGATGTAACCGCAAAAATCATTAAGGATATAACAGGTGCTGAACCATCGACAATGTCGCAAGATGAAATCACCGAAATATGCATCTTTCCAATGATCAACGAGGCGTTGAAAATCTTGGAAGAAAACAAGGCCCAGCGCCCATCGGATATCGATGTGGTCTGGCTGAACGGCTATGGCTGGCCTGCAGATAAGGGCGGCCCGATGTTCTTTGCTGACATGGTTGGTGCTGACAAAATTTTGGCCCGCATGAAAGAGCTTGGCGCGCAAGATCCCGAATTTGCACCCGCTGAAACATTGATCAAACTGGCCAAAGACGGTGGCAAATTCACCGCGTTGGATTTGGGCGGATTGAAAACAGACGTTTAAGCGATCTGAAGGAGAAACAAATGAGCTACGAATTTATCAAAACCGAAAAACGCGGCAATATCTTGCTGGTCACTATGAACCGGCCCGAAGTTTACAACGCTGTGCATGCCGAAATGCATCAAGAAATGAGTGATTGCTGGGATGCCTTTGCGGACGATCCGGACCTGTGGGTCGCTGTCCTAACCGGCGCGGGTGACAAGGCGTTTACAGCAGGGAATGATCTAAAAGCCACAGCTTCAGGCGGCGTCAAAAAGGGGTTGCCAGACACTGGATTTGCAGGGCTGTCGTCACGCTTTGATCTGGAAAAGCCGATTATTGCTGCGGTAAATGGGTTTGCCATGGGCGGCGGGTTTGAAACCGCCCTGTCCTGCGACATCATTCTAGCCTCAGAAGCGGCCAAGTTTTCGCTGCCAGAAGTCAAAGTCGGTTTCTTTGCGTCAGCGTCAGGCGTGCAACGTTTGTCACGCTACATTGGGCGCCTCGCCGCTCAAGAAATGATGCTGACTGGCCGTACGATTGATGCCGCAGAGGCCCTCAAATTGGGCTGCTGCAACGAAGTCTGCGCCCCAGCCGATCTGATGGATCGCGCGATGGAAAAGGCGCAGCAATTGTGCACGGTTTCACCGTCATCCGTAAAGGCGACAAAGCGAATTTTGAACAGCATGGCTGTGGCGGATGGGCTACCAGAGAGCCTTGAATATTCACGGGTCGTCCAACTGGAATTGGCGCAAACCGAAGATTTCAAAGAGGGCGTTCAAGCCTTCGTAGAGAAACGCAAAGCGAACTGGGTAAACAGATAATCCGAAAAATACGGGCTAGGAGGCCACGCAATGACTGACCAAATGACTACAATGAACAACCTCGAAATGTCTGATAAAGCCAAGCCGCTTTATCAGGGCGTTGTGAAACACATCCGCGAAAATGTAGACCCAATGACGTCTAAGTTTTTTCAACTTGGCGAAGGTCGTCCCAACCGTTGGACCTATGCGCCGGGCCAACTGGAGTTGCTGGACGCGGCCAAGCAAAAAGCACGTGACGCGGGACTTTGGAATTTCTTTTTACCAAATGCCGAAACCGGCGAAGGTCTGTCCAATTTGGATTATGCCTATATTGCTGCGGAACTGGGTAAGAGCCCTCTCGCGCCTGAGACTTTGAATTGCTCGGCGCCTGATACCGGTAATATGGAAGTGTTAGAACGGGTTGGTACGCAGTCACAAAAAGACGAGTGGTTAAAGCCGCTTTTGGCTGGTGAAATACGTTCGGCTTTTGCGATGACCGAGCCGAATGTTGCGTCATCGGATGCTAGGAATATTTCCACAACGGCAGTACTTGAAAACGGTGACTGGGTCATCAATGGCGAGAAATACTACATCTCAGGTGCAGGTGATCCGCGTTGTAAAATCATGATCGTGATGGTGAAAACGTCACCCGATGCCGAAACGTTCCGCCAACAAAGCCAGATCCTCGTTCCGATGGATGCGCCCGGCGTAGAAGTTGTCGGACCTATGACCGTGTTTGGCCATGATGAGGCGCCGCACGGCCACATGCATATCAAATTCACCAATGTACGTGTGCCCGCAGAAAACGTTCTTTGGGGCGAAGGACGCGGCTTTGAAATCTCTCAAATCCGTCTTGGACCTGGCCGCATTCACCACTGTATGCGCTCGATTGGTCAGGCAGAAAAGGCGCTGGATTTAATGCTAAATCGTGGCATCAACAGACAGGCATTTGGCAAAAAGATCATTGATCTGGGCAAGAACATGGAAACAGTCAGCCGCGCACGGATTGATATCGAAGCCATGCGTTTGATGGTCTTGAAAGCCGCCAAAGCCATGGATGTTTTGGGCAACAAAGAGGCCCGCATTTGGGTCAGCATGATCAAAGCGATGGTACCCGAAAGAGCAGCCGAGATCATTGACCAGTCTATGCAGGTACATGGCGCTACTGGCCTTTCGCAGTGGTCTCCTTTGTCTGGCATGTATGCGGGGCAACGTGTGTTGCGCTTTGCGGATGGCCCGGACGAAGTACACCACCACGTGGTTGCGCGCGCAGAGGTACAAACCTTTCTCGGATCCAATGAACGTCAAGCCGCTGTTTCAGACGAAATGCAGGGCACAGTATTTGCGGGGCCATAGATCATGACAAAACTTTTCGATTTGACCGGCAAAGTGGCTGTGCTGACAGGCGCTTCCAAAGGCATGGGTTTGGCGATGGCAACGGGTCTTGCTGAACACGGCGCGACGGTTGTGATTTCATCGCGCACCCAAAATCAGCTCGATGAAGCCGCTGCCCAAATTAATGAAACCGTTGGCGCAAATCGCGCCATCGGGATCGCTTGCAATGTTGGCTACAAAGAGCAGCTGGCTGCCTTGGTTGAGCAGGCACGCGAAAAAGCCGGGCCTATCGATATTGTCATCGGCAATGCTGGCGTGAACCCCTACTACGGGCTCACGTCGGGCATTCCCGATGCGGCCTATGAAAAGACCATGCAAGTCAACGTTCAATCCAATCTTTGGCTTTCACAATTGGCAGTGCCTGACATGATTGAAAAAGGGGCGGGATCGATGATGTTCACCTCCTCTATCGGGGCGTTTAAAGCATCCGAAATGTTGGGTACATATGGCATGTCAAAACTAGCATTGATAGGTTTGGTCAGAAACCTCGCGGCTGAGTTCGGCCCGAAAGGTATCCGGTTTAACGCGATTTGTCCGGGTCTGGTTAAGACCGAATTTGCACGCGAATTGTGGGACAATCCCGAAGTGACTGAGCGGATCGAAAAAAGCATTCCATTGCGACGCTTGGGCGAGGCCGAAGATTTCGCCGGTCTGGCCGTGTATCTGGCCTCTGACGCGAGCCGGTATA
Organism: Marinosulfonomonas sp.; assembly: GCA_033851955.1. Classification (GTDB taxonomy): domain Bacteria; phylum Pseudomonadota; class Alphaproteobacteria; order Rhodobacterales; family Rhodobacteraceae; genus Profundibacter. Next base: position 78,588 of record JAWSVK010000017.1, on the reverse strand, counting down.
TGACGGGTCAGGCCCTGACGGTCTGCGGCGGCTCTAACATGTGGACCTAAGGGAGAGAGACAATGGAACTTAAAGGCAAAGTTATCGTCATAACGGGTGCGGGCAGCGGGATTGGCCGTGCGATGGCGCTGCGGTTTGCGCAAGAAGGCGCAAAGAAAATTGTCTGTGTCGACATCAATCTAGATGGGGCGCAAGCGACCGCAGACCAGATTGGCGGCGTTGCCTACGCGGTCGATGTTGCGGTTGAGACCCAGATCACGGGTATGATCGATGCAGTCGAAAGCAACGTCGGCCCGATTGATCTGTTTTGCTCGAACGCAGGCATTTTGACGTTGGGCGGTTTAGAGGTTCCCAATGATGAATGGCAACGCATCTGGGACATTAATGTGATGGCGCATGTCTGGGCCGCACGACATCTTGTTCCCAAAATGTCAGAGCGCGGTGGCGGCTATTTTCTAAACACAGCGTCGGCGGCTGGGCTGCTCAATCAAGTCGGATCAGCGCCTTATGGTGTGACCAAACATGCTGCCGTTGGCTTGGCGGAATGGATAGCCATGACTTACGGCGATCAGGGGATCAAAGTGTCAGTGCTTTGTCCGCAAGCGGTGCGCAGCGAAATGACTCGTGGCCATGAAGATGGCGTTGCCTCGCTCGATGGGATGCTAGAGCCAGAACCCGTTGCAGAGGCTTGCGTTCAAACCATCCGCGACGAGACATTCTTGGTGTTGCCACATCCCGAAGTGGCGAACTACATGAAAAACAAAGTCGATAACTACGACAAGTGGATCGGTGGTATGCGCAAGCTCAACCGGCATTTCGGTCAGAAATAGACCCATCTGACGTTACAAAATTGACGAGGAAAAACCATGCAAACAATCAAAGCTGCCGTCTGTCATAAACACGGTGACCCTCTGGTTATTGAACAAATCCAACTGGCCGATCCAGAAATGGGTCAGGTTGAAGTCACCTTGGAAGCCGTGTCGATTTGTCATTCTGACATATCGCTTTGGAAAGGCAGTTTTGGTGGCTCTTTACCGGCGGTTTACGGTCACGAAGCCGCCGGAGTAATCACCGCCGTCGGCCCCGGTGTAACGGGGTTTTCCGATGGCGATCGGGTGGTCGTCACCTTGATCAAGGCTTGCGGGCATTGCTCCAACTGCGGTTCAGGCCGTCCGACGATTTGTACGACCCCCTATGACGAAACCAAAGGCCCATTGAAAACAGAAGCCGGCGCGCCACTGACTCAGGCTTTGGCATGTGGCGCTTTTGCGGAAAAAGTGGTGGTTGATCAAAGCCAGATCGTTGTCATTCCTAAAGAGCTGCCAATGGACTGTGCCGCGCTTCTCAGTTGTGGGGTCATCACTGGAATCGGTGCCGTTGTGAACGCAGCGCAACTGCGCGCGGGACAGGATGTCGTGGTGATTGGGGCTGGTGGCGTCGGTTTGAATGCGATCCAAGGTGCCAGAATTGCCGGCGCTCGCCAGATCATTGCTGTTGATATGTTGCCAGAAAAACTGGAAATCGCAAAAGAATTCGGGGCAACCGCGGGCGTTTTGTCGACAGAGGCCAAACCCTGGACCCAAGCGATCAAAGAAATGGGGCGCAAAGCGGATGCAGTAATCGTAACGGTCGGGGCGATCTCTGCCTATGATCAAGCGCCGCGTTACCTTGCCGAAGGAGGGCGGATCGTCATGGTTGGCATGCCCGCCTTTGGCCAATCATCCAGCTATCAACCTTTGTTGATGTCGGATGCAGGTCAGCAGATTGTTGGATCAAAAATGGGCGATAGCATTATCCAACGCGACATTCCTTGGATGGTGGACTTGTACCTGCAAGGACGTTTGAAGTTGGACGAACTCATCTCTGGCTATTGGACCCTAGACCAAGTCAATGAGGCTTTTGCCGACACAATGACAGGGTCAGCCAAGCGCAACGTGATCCGTTTTTAACGTCTATTCACCACCACGACTGCAGCGAGCATCAAAGGGTCCTACCATTATGTAGGGCCCTTTGATCACTTAATGTTTAAGGCGCAAACACCAACACGCCCAAAGCCTCGACAACTGCGGCAGGTGTCTTTTCACCCTCTATCTCGATGGTCACCGTTTGGGTGCGTAGCAATTCACGGTCATTGCGGGCTGCGATGCTCTTCATAACAAACCGCCCACGCAGCTTTGATCCCGCGCGAACGGGCTTGAGAAAACGAACTTTGTTCAGCCCATAGTTGATGGTCATCACTTGGCCCGGCAACAGGGTGAAACAATCATAGGAAAACCGCGACACCAGTGAGAGCGTCAAAAAACCGTGCGCTATTGAGCCACCAAACGGTGTTTCTGCGGCGGCGCGTTCTGGATCTACGTGGATCCATTGTTCATCATGCGTGGTTTTTGCAAAACTGTCGATCATCGGCTGATCAACATGTATCCAATTGGACAGGCCAACCTCGGTTCCGATCTGCGCTTCGCCAGCTTTCAGTGCGTCATTTAATGCTGTCATGGGTTTTCCTTACTTTGTTGGATTAGGGGCAACACGCACCATGCGTTTACCGATATTGTCGCCGGACAGCAGGCCCATCAAAGCAGAAGGCGCGTTTTCCAAGCCGTCAACGATATCTTCAAATACTTTGATTTGACCCGTACTGACCCAGTGCTGTAATGCGCGCACAGCTTTGGCATCATTGTGGGCAAAGTCCATAACAATGAAACCTTCCATACGAAGCCGTTTCACCACCACAGCGCCGGGCAAATTGCGCGGCCCACTAGGCTTGCTGGTGTTGTACTGACTGATCGCGCCACAACAGGCGACACGGCCTCTTTCGTTCATCAATGCCAGAGCGGTTTCCAAAACCGAACCACCAACGTTATCGAAATAGACATCAACACCGTCGGGGCAAACGGCCCTCAGTTGTTTGTATAGACCGGGTGCTTTGTAGTCGACACAGGCGTCAAAGCCCAAAGTTTTGGTAACCCATTCACATTTTTCTGCACCACCCGCGATGCCAACCACACGGCATCCAAGTGCTTTGGCGATCTGGCCAACATAGCCGCCGACCGACCCCGCCGCAGCCGAGACCAGAACGGTTTCACCCGCAATCGGTTGCCCGACACTGATCAACCCGTGATAGGCCGTTTTTCCAGCAATGCCATAGACTGACATCAGGTTGGAAAGCGGCTCTACGTCAGGCATTTTTTGCACTTTATGGCCGAGCGCCGTTACGTAATTCGACCATGTAGCCTCGGAGGCGACAATGTCACCCACCGCGATTTTGGGTGAATTGGACTGAACGACTTCACAGATCGCATAGGTTGGCATCGCGTCGCCTTGATGCACCGCAGCGCGGTAGGTGGCCCCCTGCAACCATGAACGATTGGCCGCATCGATCGACATCAATATCACCCGCAGCAACACCTCGCCCGCAGCGGGGACAGGCATGTCGGATGTGGTCAATGAAAAGTTGTCTGCAGTCAGTTCACCTTCGGGAAGCTTCGAGACGATTATTTGGGTGTTGGTCATGGTGTTTCCTTATTTTCGCGCACTGTGTGCGGTTGTTTTTGAAAGAATGCGACAGGGCGCCTTTGCCGCCTATGGTCGCCAGTATCCGGTTGTCATGGGTGAGTGATTGTCCTTAACTGGTGAAAACCAAAGGAGCGCCCGATATGGCCCAAGAGTACCGGCAACACCGATTTAAACCAGCGGCCGGAGCGGCTGATATTTTGCTGATCCGTCACGGCGAAACCGAAGCCGTGAAACCAGGCCAAAGTTTTGCGTTGAAGGACGGGCATGGTGATCCGGCCTTGCACCCCGAAGGCGAGATCCAAGCCCTTGCCGTCGGTGAGCGGTTGAAAGCTGACCCTATCACGGCAATTTACGTCACCAAACTGCGCCGGACCCATCAAACAGCAGCGCCTTTGGCTGGGCTTTTGGGGCTGACACCTGTCATTGACCCCGACCTGCACGAGGTGCATTTGGGCGACTGGGACGGTGGTCAGTACCGAATGCACGCAGCCAATCAGCATCCTGCGTTTTTGCGCGCGAAAAAGCGCCAAGAATGGGGCGAGATTCCGGGTGCTGAAACCACGGCTGAACTGCATGAGCGTGTCAAACGCGGGTTGTTGCGCGTTGCCGCCGCGCACCCTAACCAACGGATCGCTGTTGTGGTGCATGGCGGCGTTGTTGGGGCCGCTTTGGCTATTGCAACGGGCGCGCAACCTTTCGCCTTTAACGGCGTCGCCAATGGTTCGATCAGCCGCATTGTCATCAAGAATGACACGATGATCGTACAGGGGTTTAATGACTGCGCGCACCTGATTTAGTCGACTGTCAAAACGACTTTGCCCAGTACCTTGCGGTCCTGCATCATCACCAAAGCATCGGCAGCTTTTTCCAATGGGAATGAGGCGCTGATGCGGGGTTTTACCTGTCCGCTGGCGTACATCTCAAACAGCTCGCGCATGTTTTCGGTGTGACTTTCTGGCTCGGATCGGACCGAGGCTCCCCAAAACACACCAACGATTTGCGCACCCTTTAGCAGAGTCAAATTAAGCGGAATTTTTGGAATGCCTGCTGGGAACCCAACGACCAAAAAACGGCCCTTCCATGCCAGTGCACGAATGGCAGGTTCGGCATAGTTTCCGCCCACGGCGTCATAGACAACATCGACACCTTTTCCGCCACTCAGTGCTTTGATTTCATTGGAGAATGACTTCTGTGCGTCGCGATCCATTTCAAGCGGATATACAATGGTTTCATCGGCCCCTATGTCGCGACAAAAACTCGCTTTCTCTTCGGAAGAAACAGCCGCAATAACCTTTGCGCCCGCCGCCTTGGCCAGTTCAACAGCGGCGGCTCCAACGCCACCTGCAGCACCCAAAACCAAAACGATTTCACCCGCTTTTAGTTGGGCACGATCTTTGAGGCCGTGATGGGACGTGCCGTAAGTAAAGATGAAACAAGCGGCATCTTCATAGGGCATGACGTCTGGTATTTTCACGGCACTATTTGCATCAATCAAAATGTGACTGGCAAAGCCACCAATCCCTGTAAGAGCCAACACGCGATCCCCAACTTTGAGGTTCGTAACGCCGTCGCCTATTGCCTCAACATCGCCTGCGATTTCGCCACCTGGTGCAAAAGGCCGTGGCGGCTTCATCTGATACAGATCGCGAATAATCAACGTGTCGGGGAAATTCAATCCAGCGGCTCTGATCCGGATTCGGACCTGGCCTTTTGCAGGATCGGGCGTTGGCGTTTCCGTCAACTCTAGGGTTTCGGGGCCGCCAGGTGCGGTGCTGAGCATTGCTTTCATTTCGGTCTCCAGAAGGTCAGATTCGAGGTGCATTAGGGCGTGTGAAAAACAGTCTTGTCAATCGCATTTCGAAATGTAATTCTGCACAGCGAAACAGTGATCCGCAAAAATACGGAGCCCGATATGCCATTTAGCAGCGACCCAGAAACCTTTCGCAATGAGCTGCGCGACTGGTTGAAAATCAATTGCCCCCAAGAGATGCAAGACGCGCCAACAACCGAAGCAGAAATCTGCTGGGGCGGCAAAAACTGGGTATTTTCCAGCGATGCACAACAGCAGTGGTTGGAGCGTGCAGCATCCGTGGGTTTCACCGTTCCAACATGGCCGCAAGCCTATGGCGGGGCTGGTTTGGATCGGGCCTGCGAGAAGGTTTTTCACGAAGAGTTGGCGCGGATCAATGCGCGTCTACCTTTGCAGAGTTTTGGCATCTGGATGCTTGGGCCAGCGTTGTTGCAATTCGGGACGGAAGAGCAAAAACTTCATTATTTACCGCCTATTGCACGCGGTGAGATCCGCTGGTGCCAAGGATATTCCGAGCCAGGTGCCGGTTCCGATCTGGCGAGTGTGCAGACCAAATGCGAGGACAAGGGCGATCATTGGTTGGTGAACGGCCAGAAGATTTGGACGTCATACGCGGACAAAGCAGACTGGATTTTTGCACTGGTGCGTTCGGACCGCGAGGCCCCCAAACATAAGGGTATTTCGTTCATTCTGGTGGACATGACCAGCAAGGGTGTCACGACACGGCCGATCAAATTGATCTCGGGGATTTCCCCATTTTGCGAGACCTTCTTTGACGATGTTGAGGTGCCCAAACATCACGTGGTTGGCGAGGTTAATCGTGGCTGGGACGTGGCAAAATATTTACTGACTCACGAGCGCCAGATGATCTCGGCGGGTGGCTCTGGGTTGTTCGGCGGACGCGCTTTGGGAGCCATTGCGGCGGATGATGCAGGCGACGGTGGGCTTAGCGACGCAACGTCACGGGCCGCGGCGATGGATTATGAAGTGAACTCGCTCGCCATTGGGCTGACACTTGAGCGTTACAAAGACATGGCCGAAAGCGGCGCCGGTGTTGGCGATGCATCTGCCATGCTCAAATACATGGGGACCGAGTTGAACATGCAACGCATGGAGTTGATGATGTCCGGCGGCGGTGCTGAGGCGTTGGAGTGGGATGGTCCGGTAGGCAATCGCGCTGGTGAATGGCTGCGCACGAAAGCGAATTCGATTGAGGGCGGTACGTCTGAGGTGATGCTCAGCATTGTGTCGCGTCGCGTTTTGGGATTGCCGGGGTAGAGAAATGACAAAATTGATCCAAACAGAAGAAGAAGTCATGCTGGCCGATATGGCCCGTGGGTTTTTGGACGAAGCGGCACCCGTTTCGCATTTTCGAAAGATGCGGGATGCGGGGGCGACCCATGACGCCGGCTTATGGCGCGAAATGGCGCAGATGGGCTGGGCGGGTGTGCTGGTGCCCGAAGCAGCGGGCGGCTCTGACATGGGCCATGCAGCGGCGGGTATCTTGGCAGGCGAGATGGGTAAAACATTGGCGGCAACGCCGTTCTTGTCCAGTTCAGTGATTGCCGCGACGGCTTTGCGGCAAGTGTCTGGCAAGCGCAGTGACGAGGCTTTGGCGCGGATTGCAGCGGGTGATTTGACCTACGCGTTAGCGGTTGATGAGGGCAAGAAGTTTGCCCCGCAAGCAACTGAAGTTGAGGCCAAACGCGAAGGCAATGGATACCGGATCAGCGGCACCAAGGCGTTTGTGGTTGATGGCGGGTTAGCGGATCGGTTGTTGGTTCTGGCCAAAACCGACGAAGGGTTGACCCTGTTCGACATTCCATCTGACCGGACGGGTGTGACCCGAAATGCGCAGGGTATGATAGATGCGCGGGATGCGTCACGGATTGCCTTCGACAATGTCGAGGCGACGGGTGACGATGTGCTTGGCCAAGTGGACGACGCGATGTCGGTTCTACGACCCGCTATGGAAGCTGGCCAAGCCGCTTTGGCAGCCGAAATGTCCGGCCTTTCGGCGGGCGCATTTGGCATGACGGTGGACTATCTGAAAGAGCGCAAACAATTCGGCGTGCTGATCGGCAGCTTTCAAGCGCTACAGCATCGGGCCGCGCATTTGTGGTGCGAGATCGAAGTGACGGCCTCGGCTATCATGCACGCCGGACGCATGTTGGACAGCGCGCCAGAACAGGCTACGCTTGCGGTGTCCTTGGCAAAAGCACGAGCGATTTCAACCGCAAAGCTGGCGGTGATTGAGGGCGTGCAGATGCATGGCGGCATTGGAATGACCGACGACTTTGACATGGGTTTTTACATGAAACGGGCTCGGGTTTCGACCGAGTGGCTGGGCGATTACAGCTATCACGCAGAACAAGTAGCGCAAAAGCGCGGATTTTGAGGATAAAATGGACTTAGAGACATTATTTGGACTGAAGGGTAAAACCGCACTCGTCACGGGTGGGGCCACGGGTATCGGGCGCATGGCCGCGGAATCACTGATCCGCGCGGGTGCACGGGTGTTGATTGCCAGCCGCAAGGGCGACGCTTGCGAGGCAGTTGCCGCCGAATTGAACGCGCTGGGAGCCAGCGGTACAGCCGAGGGTTTTGCGGGCGATGTGGGCACCGTCGAGGGCGTTGACGCGATGGTCGCTGAGGTCAACAAGCGGACTGACAACTTGGACATTTTGATGAACAATGCGGGCATCACATGGGGTGCCGAATTGGGGCAATTTCCTTTTGCCGCTTGGGAAAAAGTCATGAATGTGAACGTGGCCGGTCTGTTTGATCTGACGCAGAAACTGCTGCCGATGTTGAAAGCATCCGGCACGGTCGACGATCCAGCACGGGTTGTGAATGTGGGTTCGGTCATGGGCGAGCGCGAGATGGGTGATGGTGCTTACAGCTATGCTGCATCCAAGGCCGCTGTGATCCATCTGAGCAAAATTCTGGCCAAGGAACTGGCTGGTGACGCGATCACGGTCAACGCATTGGCGCCTGGCCCGTTTGTGTCACGCATGACTGCGTTTGCCACCCACGACGAAGATATGCGCGATCAGGTTGGCAAAGACGTGCCGCTGAAACGGGTCGGACGTGACGAAGATATCGGCGGCTGTATGCTGTTTCTTTGCGGACGCGGTGGAGCATATATCACTGGCGCGGTTATTCCGGTCAGCGGCGGGATCAACGTGATGAGTGGGCCCAATATTTTTGAGAGGGCGATCCACTAATGGCTGGTAATGAAATTGGTTTTGAAGGCCGCGTGGCGATTGTCACGGGGGCTGGAACGGGGCTTGGTCGTTCACATGCGCTAGGGCTGGCAGCACGTGGCGCCAAAGTCATGGTCAATGATTTGGGCGTCAGTCGCGACGGGCAAGGGGCGTCATCAAAGGCCGCCGAAGCCGTCGCCGCAGAGATCCGCGCGCTGGGTGGCGAAGCCATGGCGCATGGCACCGACGTTTCTGACGAGACGGGCGTAAACGACATGGTCGCCAAGGTCATGGACGCCTGGGGCCGTGTTGATATCGCAGTGAACAACGCAGGCATTTTACGCGACAAGACATTCGCCAAAATGGAGATGTCGGATTTTCGCAAAGTTGTGGATGTGCATCTTATCGGCTCAGCATTGGTTTCACACGCCTGTTGGCCGATAATGCGCCAGCAGCAATACGGGCGGGTTGTTTTGACCTCGTCGGCATCCGGGCTTTACGGAAATTTCGGACAGTCCAACTATGGGGCTGCCAAGGCCGCGATGATGGGTCTGATGAACGTGCTGCACATTGAAGGCGCGCGCGACAATATCCGTGTGAACACCTTGGCCCCGACAGCGGCCACCCGCATGACCGAAGAATTGCTGCCTGCCCAAGCGCAAGAATTTCTTGCGCCCGAAACGATCACACCGGGTTTGCTGTATCTCGTGAGCGAAGACGCTCCGAGCCGAATGATCCTAGGGGCCGGGGCTGGCAGCTATGCCCAAACGCGGGTCTATGAAACCCAAGGGATTACTCTGGACGGGGATGCCAACACACCCGAAGGCGTTGCCGCCGCGATAGAGCAATTGAGCGATCCAACAGATCAACAAGAACTGACGGATGCTTTTAGTCAAACCAGAAAATACGCAGCCAATGCAGCCAAGGCCAAGGGCCTTGATCTGGATTGGGGCTAACATTATTTCAACAGGAGAAAAACTATGCGTGACGCAGTAATCGTATCAACCGCCCGTACCGCCATCGGCAAAGCCTATCGCGGGGCCTTTAACACCACAACGCCACAGACCTTGGCAGGTCATGCGATCAGCAATGCGGTCAGCCGTGCTGGTGTCGATCCAGCCAGCATTCAGGACTGTCTTATTGGCGCGGCTTTGCAGCAAGGCCACACCGGCGGCAACATTGCGCGTCAGGCAGCAATGCGTGCAGGTCTGCCGATCACAGTGGCGGGCATGTCGATGGACCGTCAATGTGCTTCTGGCATGATGGCAATTGCGACGGCGGCCAAACAGGTCGTGATGGATGGCATGGACGTGGTTATCGGCGGTGGTGTCGAAAGCATCTCGATGGTCCAGACACAAGACATGCGTGTGGCCGCCGACCCTTGGCTAAAACAAAACATGCCCGCTATTTACACCTCAATGCTAGAAACTGCCGAGAATGTCGCCGAGCGTTATGGCATCAGCCGCGAAGCGCAGGACGAATATGCAGCGCGCAGCCAAGACCGCACAGCTGCGGCCCAAGAGGCTGGCAAGTTTGATGATGAGATCGTCGCGTTGAGCACCTCAATGGCTGTGCAGGATCGCGAAACCAAAGAGATTTCCCACGTGGATGTCACCCTGTCCAAAGACGAGGGCAACCGCCCCGGCACATCCGCCGAAAGCCTGAGCACTTTGAAACCGGTTTTCAAAGACGGCTTGGTTGTCAAAGAGGGCAAATTCATCACAGCAGGCAATGCCTCTCAGCTGTCTGATGGCGCGTCTGCGTCTGTTTTGATGGAATCCAAACTGGCTGAAAAGCAAGGCCTAGAACCATTGGGCCGCTATGTTGGCGTGATGGCGTCAGGTTGTGAGCCTGACGAAATGGGCATCGGTCCAGTGTTCGCGGTGCCTCAGTTGTTGAAGGCGCATGGTCTGAAAATGGACGACATTGGTTTATGGGAATTGAACGAAGCCTTCGCGGTTCAGGTTCTGTATTGCCGCGACCAATTGGGCATTCCTGATGAGTTGCTCAACGTCAACGGCGGTGCGATTTCAGTTGGGCACCCTTACGGCATGTCCGGCGCACGTATGGTTGGCCATGCACTGATCGAGGGCAAGCGCCGCGGTGCGAAATACGTTGTTTGCACTATGTGTGTTGGCGGCGGTATGGGCGCAGCTGGCCTGTTCGAAGTGCTTTAATGCGCGACGACAGCCATTTGCCAAAAGCGCTACAAGGGTTGAGGCTGCCATTGGTGGCCTCTCCCTTGTTCATCATTTCGGTGCCGGAACTTGTGATCGCGCAGTGTAAGGCAGGGATTGTTGGATCATTTCCTGCGCTGAATGCCCGCGAAGCAGAGGGCGAACCACCCTTGCTTGAGGCATGGCTGAAGCAAATCACCGAGGCGCTGGACAAGCACAATCAAGAGAACCCGGATCGACCTGCGGCGCCCTTTGCGGTCAATCAGATCGTGCATCGTTCGAACGTGCGGTTGGAACGTGATCTGGAAATCTGCGCGCGCTGGAAGGTGCCGATTTGGATCACGTCGCTTGGCGCACGGATCGAAGTGAACGATGCCGCGCACAGTTGCGGCGGTATTGCGTTACATGACGTGATCAACAATACGTTTGCCCATAAGGCAATTGAAAAAGGCGCTGATGGTTTGGTCGCGGTGGCGGCAGGTGCCGGTGGTCATGCGGGCATGCAATCACCCTTCGCATTGGTCCGTGAAATCAGAGAATGGTTTGATGGCCCGCTTTTGTTATCGGGAGCTTTGGCAAGCGGCGAGTCCCTGTTGGCTGCACGTGCGGCAGGAGCTGATCTAGGCTATATGGGGTCGGCTTTCATCGCAACGGCTGAGGCCAATGCACAGCAAGAGTATAAGGAAATGATCGTCGCGGGAGGGGCCGAAGATATTGTGACCTCGTCCCTGTTCACGGGTGTTTCTGGCAATTACCTTAAACCTTCAATTTCGGCTACTGGGCTCGATCCAAATGCCTTACCCTCGGCGGATGCTTCGTCGATGAGTTTCGGGTCTGGATCGTCCAAGCCCAAAGCGTGGAAAGAAATCTGGGGTTCTGGACAGGGCATCGGTGCAGTGAATGCAATCACACCTGTTGCCGATTTGGTGGACCGGATCGAACGTGAATATAATGCTGCGGGCAAAAGATTGGCGGCCGAATTTGGCTGAGCTTTTGGTGATCAGGCATGGTCAGGCGTCATTTGGTGCTGACGATTACGACAAGCTGTCAGAGCTTGGGCATCGGCAATCCAAAGCGGTGGGCGACGCGTTGCGCGCAGCGGATTGGCTGCCCGATCGGACGATTACCGGAACCCTAACGCGACAAATTGAAACCCTTTCGTCGATGGGGTTTTCCCAAGGGGCTGAGCAACACGCGGGGTTCAACGAGTATGATTTCCACGATCTGTTAGACGCGCGGTTCAACGGCGCCGTGCCTGATCAGGTTTCGTCGGAACGCAAAGCCCACTTTCGAACCCTACGCGAGACGGTTCTAGAATGGCAGGTCGGCGGGTTGCCCACCGCGTCGGAAAGCTGGAGCGCGTTTACCGGACGTGTTGCAGCTGCGATCAAATTCGCTTGCGACACGGACGCCAAACGCGTGTTGGTTGTTAGTTCGGGCGGCGCCATCGGGCAGATGACGGCGGCGGCTCTCGGCGCACCAGCGGCACAGATGATGGAATTGAATCTGCAGATCAAAAACACCTCTATGACGCGTTTCATATTTTCCAAACGTACGGCCGCATTTTTTCTGCACGAGTTCAATGCGACACCGTATATGATGACCAAACAAACCGCAGAATTGATGACTTATAGTTAAGGACCAATCGGCATGGCTGAAAACACACAGGTATTAGATTTAGACGCGGTTTCGTCGTATCTAAAGACGAATCTACCCGATTTTGAAGGGCCGTTGAGCGCGACGAAATTTCAGATGGGGCAATCAAACCCCACGTTTTTGCTGGAAACGCCGCGCAAAAACTATGTGCTGCGGCGTAAACCGCCAGGCGTGTTGTTGAAATCAGCCCATGCAGTGGACCGCGAATACCGCGTGCAAAAGGCATTGGCAGACACCGATGTGCCCGTCGCTAAGGTGCATTTGTTGTGCGAAGATGACGCCGTAATCGGCTCGTCATTCTACATCATGGAGCACATTCAAGGCCGCAATTTTGCCAACCCGATCATACCGGATATGAGCCCTGAAAACCGCGGCGCCGTGATAGAAGAAATGAACCGTGTGTTGGCGGCGTTACACATGGTTGACGTGGAAGCAGTTGGCCTGTCGGACTACGGGCCGACAGGTAATTACTACGAGCGCCAAGTGGGCCGTTGGTCCAAGCAATACCGCGCGTCTGAAACCGTCAAAATTCCTGAGATGGACTTTCTGATGGATGCTCTCGCCGAGCAAATTCCAGCGGACGACGGGCAGCGCGGCTTGGTGCATGGTGATTACCGGATCGACAATATGATGTTTGAAGCAGAGGGCACCAAATGCCTCGCTGTGCTTGACTGGGAATTGTCCACAATCGGGCACCCCTATGCCGATCTTGCCTCGGTCATTATGCAGTGGCAAATGCCAAGCGGTACCGAAGGGCGCGGGTTGGCGGGTGAAGATCGCAATGCTTTGGGGTTGCCGTCAGACGAAGCCTTTATCGCGCAATATTGCGAACGGCGTGGGCTGAATGGTATCGACAATTTCGGCTACTATCTGGCATTTTGCTTCTTTCGAATGGCGGCCATTATTCAAGGCGTGCTCAAACGCGCCTTGGACGGAAATGCGTCGAACCCAGAACGAGCGCGCAAGCTTGGACACTATGTGCCCACGTTTGCGCAATATGGCGTGAACGCACTGAAGGATACCTAGATCATGAGTGGCGCCCCCGTTGAGGAAGAAAACAAGGATCGCAATTTTGTGACAGCTCTTGCGCGCGGACTTGAACTGCTCAGTTGTTATCGTCCTTCCGAAGTGGAGCTGACCAACACCGATTTTGCCGAGCGCACGGGGCTGCCCAAGGCGACCGTTTCCCGACTTACTTATACCCTCAGCAAGCTGGGTTATCTGGCTGCAGGGCCCCGCACGGGATCCTACAGATTAGGCGCTGGCGTGTTGCGGCTTGGGTTCAGTGTTTTGTCCGGGTTGGATATTGGAACCCGCGCTGCCGAAGAAATGCGCGCCCTGCGTGATGGCCCCAATTCTTATGTGACCATTGCGATCGGCGAACAGCATATGATGGACGCAGTTTATGTTGCTGTGAAGGCTTCAAAAGAACGGGTGTCTTTGGAGGGGCAGATCGGAAACCGACTGCCGCTGTTCTTTTCCGCTATGGGGCGGTCGATTTTGGTTGGTATGCGAGAGGCAGACCGAGAATCGATCCTTGAATACGCGATGGAGCAAGATGCCGACCTGGGGCGCCGTGCGCGCGTTAGTTTTAATACTGCACGTGCGGAGTATCAGGCCAAGGGCTACTGCACGAGTTATGGCGAATGGCAAGCTGATGTGAACGGAATTTCGGTGCCCGTTTTCTCACTTAGGTGCAAACGGGTTTACGGGTTAAACGTAGGCGGCCCATCATTTCATGTGAAGGCCAAGGAATTGGAAACCTATTTCGGGCCTCGTTTGATCAAGGCCGCAGAAGCCCTAAGTGCCGGCTACGAATAGCACACGGAAGATGTTGTTTTTGCATAGATTGCCTTGAAAGGGGAACCAACTAAATGACGGATATAGCGCAAGAGTTGCTCGATATATTGGATATTGAGGAACTGGAAGTCGATCTGTTTCGTGGGACTGGCTCTCATGGCGAAACCAGCGTGCGTATTTTTGGCGGGCAAGTTATTGCCCAAGCCCTAGCCGCCGCGTACCGCACGGTTCCAGATCGACTTTGCCATTCGCTGCACGCCTATTTCATCCGGCCCGGCAACCCTGAATATCCTGTGGTGTATCAAGTGGATCGCGCGCGTGACGGAGGCAGTTTCACCACGCGCCGGATTGTGGCACTTCAAAACGGAAAACAGATTTTCAACATGTCCGCCTCATTTCAGGTGGCAGAAGAAGGCTGGGATCATCAACACCAGATGCCAGACGTCGAAGGCCCTGAGGGGTTAAAAACCCGCGCGCAAATTCGTGAGAGCATTGCTCACAAAATTCCTGAAAAAATGCGCGCCGAGTTTTTGCGCCCTCGCCCGATCGAAGTCCGCGAAGTTGATCCGCGGGATATGACTAATCCAACCCCACAAGACGATCGAAACCACACTTGGATTCGTCTGGAGGCGGCCAAAGGCCAAGGGCCGCAAATGCAACATTGTTTGCTCGCCTATGCCTCTGATATGAGCTTGCTTGGCTCATCACTACTTCCGCATGGGCTGACATGGCTCAAGGGCGAGGTGATGATGGCCAGCCTTGATCATGCAATGTGGTTCCATGCGCCTATACAGTTTGAAGATTGGCACCTGTACTCAATGGATGCACCCTTTACGGGTGGCGCTCGCGGCTTCACACGCGGCACGATCTACAATCAGGACGGTCAAATGGTGGCCAGCGTAGCGCAAGAAGGACTGTTACGCCCCAACACCAAGCGCACCAAAGGCTGATGACCGTTCGGCGCTTAAGACACCAACTTTACCCCAGCGCCGTTCAAGCCAGCCATCTGTCTAACTGCACTTGAACGCCGCCAGTTTGAGGGTCAGACTTCCAACCATTCAGCCCGAACATCGGCATTATCTTGGAACTCTTTAGGTGTGCCGGAAAAGACGATTTCGCCATGCCCCATGACAAACACCCTGTCAGCAATGCGTAGCGCGATGGACAGTTTTTGTTCTACCAACATAATCGCGACGCCTGCTTTGGCGATGGTTGAAATCAAATCACCGACTTGGTGCACGATTTTGGGGGCCAGACCCTCTGTTGGTTCATCAATGATAATCAGATCAGGGTCGCCCATTAAAGTACGGCAAATCGTAAGCATTTGCTTTTCGCCACCCGAAAGAACACCAGCCTGCGTGTCTGCACGTTCTTGAAGGTTCGGAAACATCTCTAGAACATCTTCTATGCTCCAGCGACCTTTGTGCTTCATGTCTTTGATCCCTAGGATCAGGTTTTCGCGCACCGTCATCGTTGGGAAAATGTCGCGGTGTTCCGGCACATAGCCCAACCCTTTTTGGGCGATCAGATGGCTTTCCAACCCTGCGATTGGCTCGCCCTTAAAGGTGATTTGCCCTTTCGGCACGACCTCTCCCATGATGGCTTTGGCTGTTGTTGAGCGGCCCACGCCATTGCGCCCCAACAGCGCAATAACTTCACCCGGTTTAATCTCAAGATTCACCCCACGCAGCACATGGCTTTTGCCGTAATAGGCATTTAGGTTTTCGACTTTTAGCATCGGTTCGATGGTATTCATGCAGAAGATCCTTGTTCTAATGTGCGTCGGCTTCGTCGCCCAGATAGGCTTCACGGACCTTTGGATTGCCCCGAATTTCACTTGGTTTGCCTGTCGCAATAATTTCGCCGTAGACCAGCACGCTGATCCGGTCGGCCAGATCAAATACCACACCCATGTCGTGCTCGACGATCAGCAAGGTTTTGCCCTCGGTTGCGCGTCGGATTAGGTCCACAGCGCGTTCGGTTTCCGAGTTGCTCATGCCGGCGGTTGGCTCATCCAACAGGATAACGTCAGCCCCCCCCGCGATGGTCATAGCGATTTCCAAGGTGCGTTGATCTGCATAAGGCAAAAGAACGGCCGGAACATCGGCCTTGTCGATCAGCTCGACCTTTTCCAAAATCTCGGCGGTCTTTTCCTGAACAGTTTTCAGGTTCCCGATATTGCGCCAAAAGCTATATCCGTAGCCCATTGAGTAGAGCACACCACAGCGCACGTTTTCCCGAACACTCATATTTGCAAAGATGTTCGAAACCTGAAAGCTGCGCGACAATCCCAGTCGGGTTATCTCGTGAGCTGCCATGCCGGAAATTTCAACGCCGTCCCGTGTGATCATCCCTTCAGAGGGTTTAAACAGACCGGAAATCAAATTGAAAAGTGTCGATTTTCCAGCGCCGTTTGGCCCAATGATGGCGTGGCGTTCACCCTTGGTTACATCCAAATCTACGCCACGAATGATATGGGCTGGACCAAAGCTTTTGTGCAGTGCAGCTAAACCTATTGCCGGATTTGTCATGGTTGATCTCCTTGATCATCGGTTTTTGCTTTCCAGAGCAAAGCGACGCCTGCAATGATTGGGCCAGCTATCAAAAGCCAAGTTATTGGCGAGGTGAACGGCAGAGATAAGCCGAAGAATTCAAACACCTCACCATGACCATTGGACTTGCGAACAGAGGTTTCAATCAACACAAGCATTCCGAGAAAGATCAGCGTAAATGCTGGCAGCTTTAGTTTCACTTTTTGAAGTGAACCGCCCAAACCTTCCTGCCGAACCGCCGTGTAAGATCCATACATGACGCCTGATAGGCCAGAGGGCGCAAAGGTTACGATCGAGATGAACAGAACGCCGAGGTATAGCAACCAAGCTTCGGTGAAATCTGACAACATAGACTGCATGAGCGTCAGCACGATTGCCCCAACGATTGGTCCAGGGAAATAGCGGATGCCCCCGATGTAAGCCATCAGCAGAACAAAGCCCGACGGGTTCAAGGACAAAGCATCTGGTGTGAAGATTTCATAGTTCACAGCAGCCATTGCACCAGCCATCCCGGCAAAAGCGCCAGCAAAGATGAAGACCATGTAGCGGATGCGCACAGGCGAGAAGCCAATGAATTGCACGCGTTCAGGGTTGTCGCGGGTGGCTTCGGACAGTTTACCAAGCGGGGTTCTAGTAAAGGCATACATGGATGCCGTGCCAATGAACGTCCAGACCGCGATAAAGATATAGATATCGCTGAGCGGCCCCATGGAAAGCCCGAACAGTTCTGGACCGTTCATGCGATCGCCGGTGATGCCTTCTTCGCCGCCAAAGACGGACGCAAACATAAACCCAGCCGCCGCTATCAGTTCAGCGACGCCAAGGGATATCATGGCAAAAGGTGTGCCAGAGCGGCGGCACGACGGCCAACCAATTATAGCTCCTGCCAGTGCACCGGCGGCAAAGCCGACGATGGGCAAACCAAAGATCGGAAAGCCCGACCAAAATCCGCTTTCGCCCAGCTCAACTGCGCGCATAGCGTGCATTGCTGCATAGCCACCCAAGCCGAAGTAAACCGCGTGTCCAAAGGACAGCAACCCGCCCCGTCCAAGTAACATGTTGTAGGACAGAGCAAAGACAATGTTGATGCCGATTGCCGCGAGCAATGAATACGCTGTTCGTGATGGAGAAAACAGCGGTATCACAAGCAATATAGCCACCATAAACAACAGCGGAACTATGCGTGCACGAAATTTTTCAGCGCTTGTTGGAGCCAGATTCACTGGCGAGATTGATATATTATCGGTCATACTTCACGTGTCCCCATCAAGCCGTTGGGTCGGATCATAAGGATCAGGACCAACATCAGAAATGGCAGCATCGGCGCCAAAGACGATATGGTGATGCTCCCAAGTTCGCTGGTCGGCGAGAGCCCTGCCCAGCCAAATATGTCGCCAAAACTGGCGCTGATTGAAATGGCGAACGTCTGCATCAGGCCAATCAACAAGGATGCGATAAACGCGCCCTCAAGACTACCAAGCCCCCCAACAACCACGACAACAAAGACCACTGGCCCCATGAATGTAGCCATTGACGGTTCAGTCGTAAGATAATTCCCGCCGATCACGCCAGCCAAAGCCGCCAGCGCACAACCTGCGCCAAATACGGCCATAAAGATTCTTGGCACGTTGTGACCTAAGTGGCCAACCATATGCGGATGTGTCAAAGAGGCTTGAATGATCAGCCCAATCCGAGTGCGTTTTAACAAGTACCAAAGCACTGCCAACATGGCCACAGCAACAACAAGAATAAACATCCTATAAGCGGGGTACTGCGCCCCGAAAAGTTCGAAAAGAGGGAAATCAAGAGCGTGCGGAATTTGGTAGTCTACCGTGTTTTTGCCCCAAATGATCTTGACCACTTCGTCAATCAGATAGGCCAGTCCAAATGTGAACAACAACTCGGCGACGTGGCCGTTTGCGTGCACCTTTCGCAGGCCCCACCGCTCAACCGCAGCCCCAAATAGACCTACCAGTATTGGCGCGAATATGAGTGCGAGCCAAAAGCTGGTAACTTGGGTGAAACTGTATGCAAAATAGGCCCCCAGCATGTAGAAGCTGGCATGAGCAAAATTCAGAATGCCCATCATGCTGAAGATCAGCGTTAGGCCACTAGACAACATAAACAGCAGCAATCCGTAAATCACCCCGTTCAGGAGTGAAAAAAGAATGGTTTCCATGACTTTCCCTTTGTCAAAGGAGCGCAGCTTTGCAAGCTGCGCTCTTTCAATTACGTGCTAGAATGTGAACCGGATTAAGGGCGCGACATCTTGCAAGATGTTTCCATGGCGGTGTCAGCGGCTTCGATTTTATCGCCCTCGCCCGAAACCCAGCCAAGACCTGTTTTCTCAACATCGCGCTTCACGTCTTTGCTAAAAGTCGACATGTAAAGCGACTGCAGTATCTGGTGGTTATCAGCCCGCATAGTGACAGTGCCGTAGGGCGTTTCGTATTCCATTCCCTCAAGTGCCATGGCCACTTTAGTAGGATCGATACTGTCAGCCTTGGTGGCTGCCATATCAAGCATGTTCATCGCATTGAAGACACGTTGGTAGTAATATGAAATTTCTGTGTACTTGTCTTCAAACCCATCGATCAACTCATCTTGAGCACCAGGTGTGTCCAGATTGGTATTGACCTCAGAAACCGTCAGAACCCGGCCAACAGCGCCCTCACCCATGGCAGCAGCAGCCCCTAGACCGCCAGCATAATATGTTAGGTATGGCACATCGTGACCCGAAGACGTCGCAGCCTTAACCAGCAGCACCATGTCAGCGCCCCAGTTACCAGTGATAACCGCATCCGCTTCGGAGCTGATCATTTTCTGAATGTATGGCGTAAAGTCTTTCACTTTGCCAAGTGGGTGAAGCTCGTTGCCAACGATTTCAATGTCCGGACGCTTTTCGCCGATCATTTTTACAGCTGCCGCGGCAACCGCTTTACCAAAGCTGTAGTCTTGGCCGATGATATAGACTTTTTTGATTTCTGGCTTGTTGTTGATCCAGTCCGTCACAGCTTCCATTTTCATGTCAGCATCCGAATCGAACCGGAAATGCCAGAAAGAACAACGGTCGTTGGTGAATACTGGGTCAACAGCGGCGTAATTCAGGAACAGAACTTCTTCGCCGGGGTTACGTTTGTTGTGCTTGTCGATCGCATCAATAAGCGCTGACGCAACAGATGATCCGTTGCCTTGTGCGATGTAACGAACGCCTTGATCAATCGCTTTTTGCAATTGGATCAAAGATTCTTTTGGGTTGATTTTGTTGTCAAAACCAATGATCTCGACTTGATTACCGTTGACGCCGTCGTCAGCGTTCACCAAATTCGCCGCATGTTCCCAATGGCGCAAGCCGGCATCACCGGTTCCCCCAAATGGCCCGGATAGCGGGTCGATAAATGCAATCTTTAGTGTTTCAGACATTGCCTGCCCTGCGGGCACAGCCAAAACCATAGCTGCCAATGCAGCCGACATAATTCTTTTCATGATATCTCCTCCCAAGAAGCTTTGTGACGTGCGGAAAATATTTCCACTCATTACAAAGGGAGTTAAGAAGGTTTTTTCCGGCCTGTCAAATGTTTTAGAAATAATCTTCACATTGCGGAATTATCTGCCCATTATTTGGGCTTTTATATTAAAACATGAGCGAATTTGACCAGATAACTTTGATTCACACCGAGCGTGCTGCCGGAATAACCGCCGACAGTCAAAACGAATAAACGTCAGTCCAGCGCACCGCCCTAAAAACCGACCAACCCAACCAATCAGACAGCCAAATAATTTTCATTGGCTGGTTGATGGGCCGATAGCGGTAGGTCAAATAGCGTATAAAAACTTGCATACGCCTCTTTGGTGCTTAGGCAGCGTAGCCTCGCGTGATTTCTGTCAGGCAATGGTCTGTATCGCCCAGTTGATGATCAATCATAATCAAACGTTTTGCATAGTGTGACACGGAATATTCCCAGGTCATCGCTATGCCACCATGCATTTGAATAGAGTCTTCAGCGACCAAACGCGCTGCGCGGCCAATCAAATTTTTGGCCATCGCACATTTGTGCCCAGCGTCCGTCTCATCAAGACTAGCACTGGCACTGATCGTTATGGAACGGGCTTGTTCAATTTCAGTCAGCAAATCAACCGTCCGGTGTTGCAAGACCTGGAATTTCCCAATCGGAACACCAAACTGTTTGCGGGTCCGTAGATAGTCGAGCAAGATTTCATATACTGCGCCCATCACACCAACCGCTTCGGCACACAAGGCCAGACGCCCCGCGTTGATCGCGGCATCAATTGCTTCTTTGGCGTTGGCTTGAACTAGAATTGCGGGTGTATCTTCGAGGATAACCTCAGCTGCACCGGCCCCATCAATCATGCCGTACCCAGTCACGTCAGCCTTGGCTGCATCCACCAAAAAGACACCAGATTTCCCGTTCAGCTTTGCCTCGATCAAAAACTTGTCGGCAATCTGTCCACCGTAGACGGTGCTTTTGCGGCCATTTAGGATATAGGCATCGCCCTTTTCTGTGGCCGTGGTTTCAGCAAATTCCACGCTATAGGGCGCGTTGATTTCGCTGATCCCGACCGCATAACGAACTGAGCCATCAACCAAGTCATCCTGATTTGCGCCCGCTGCCAGCAACAAGCGGCTTGCCATCAACAGGCCCAAAAATGGCTCTGGGCACAGTTCGCGTCCAAGCGCCTCAAATACTACAGTGATATCAAATCCTGTGCCGCCATAACCGCCAGCGTTTTCTGGCACCAAAACACCCGTAATGCCAAGGCCGGCCATTTCGTCCCATTTCGCAGGCGCATGAAACGGCGCGTCATAAGCCAATTTGTTGCGGGCTTCGACATTATATTGTTCAGCCAGATACCGCTTGAGCGTATCGGATACCATCTGGCGGTCTTCGGTCAGATCAAAGTTCATCTCACAGCTCCAGCATTGTTTTGGTTAGAATGTTGCGTTGGATTTCGTTTGAGCCCCCAAAGATCGAGGTTTTACGATTGTTGAAATATCGCGCCGCATGATTGGCTGTGTCTGGCGGTGACAACGCAAGGTTCCCGTCTGTGACATGCCCCGGGAATGGAGCTGCCGAAGGGCCAAGGGCGCGACGGGCAAGGTCACGCAATTCTTGACCAATCAAAGTGCCCTTGATTTTTAGAATAGAGGTTTCAGGGCCGGGGTTACCTTGTTTTTGCGCCTGAAAGAGCATCCGCAGATTGGTGATCTTCATCGCTTCCAGATCGGATTCGACCCGCGCAATACGCGCGGCAAACAACGGGTCTTCAATCAAAGACTTACCGTCGCGTTTCACCCTGCGTGCCAGCGCCTTTAGCTCTTCCAAAGTCTGCATCGAGTGGCCGACTTGTGCGATGCCGGTGCGTTCGTGCGTCAGCAAAAACTTGGCAATCGTCCAGCCCGCATTTTCCTCACCAACAAGGTTTTCAACGGGGATGCGCACGTCGGTAAAGAATACTTCGTTGACCTCAAATCCGCCCTCAATCAGGCGGATCGGGCGCATTTCGATACCCGGTGTGTCCAAGTCGACCAGAACAAAGCTAATCCCGCGTTGGGGTTTGGCAGTTTTGTCAGTGCGCACAAGGCAGAATATCTTATTGGCGTATTGCCCCAACGTAGTCCAAGTTTTTTGACCGTTGATCACATACTCATCGCCGTCACGATCCGCCGTTGTTTTTAGGCTGGCAAGGTCTGATCCAGCCCCCGGTTCAGAATAACCCTGACACCACCAATCTTCGGCAGACAGGATTTTGGGCAGCACTTCATTCTTTTGCTTGTCGTTACCAAAGTTGATGATCACAGACCCCAACATCGCCAGCCCGAAAGGTACAATCCGCGGGGCATGAAATCGGCTGCATTCCTCATCGAAAATATGCTTTTCAACAGGGGTCCAACCTGGTCCGCCATGTTCTTTTGGCCAAGTGGTCGCGAGCCAGCCTTTGGCGGACAAAATACGATGCCATTCTTGCATCAAGTCACCAGACAGCTCGCCACCTGCGCGCACCGGTGTGCTGATATGCTCTGGCAGTTTATCTGTCAGAAAAACTCGCACTTCTGATTGAAACGCAAGTTCGCCTTTCGAATAGGACAGGTCCATCTCATGATTCCTTATTTATACTCTGCAAAACACGCCCAGCGCCCGCCACATGGCGCGGCCGACAAAGTTCATTTTCATAACGCAGATATTCTCCTACGCAATCAAAAATGAGCATGGTCTTCATATGGGCGGCTCCTCAATTCTCCCTTTGTGTTGCATCAATCAAAAAAACAGTCAATAGTGCGGAAACATTTTCTGCACAGCGAAACTTGAATATATCTGTATCCGCGAAAAAATAAGAGGAAGCGTCTATTGCATGACAAATTAACGACCCTTAAGGCAGCCGTAGGTGAGCAATACCCATGTGTGGATTTTGCAACCGCCTTTCTGGATGCGGCCAATTATGACCCTGCGAAAACAGCCGTAATCGACGAAACGGGTCACTATTCATGGGGTGTTTTTTCTGAATTGGCGCGCTCGGTCGCGGCCCGCTTGATCCGCGAAGGCATAAAACCCAATCAACGCATCGCAGCACTCTCGGACAATTCCGCAGATTATCTGGCGCTCTATTGCGGTGTTCTGTTGGCGGGGGCCTGTATGGCGCCGCTGCCAACCAGTGCAAACCCTGAAACACTGGGCAAGATGTTGGTCAATTGCGATGCAAAACTGTTGTTTGCATCACCAACCTATATTGATGTCGCCAAGGCGTTAGGCGCGGCACCGGTTGTGGATTTAAACCCGCTGGCCGACTGGGCCGTTGACGCGCCAATCATTGACCCGATCAGCGTGCCTCAAAGTTCGTATTTTGACTTGATCTATAGCTCCGGCACCACGGGAACACCCAAGGGCATTATACATGACCACCAATTTCGCGGTTGCCAATTGGAGAGAATGCCAGTGTTTGGGTTGGACGCAGACGCCTGCCTGATCATGTCGACGCCACTGTATTCCAACACCACTCTTGTCGCCGTTCTGCCGGTGTTGTCCAAGGGCGGCACGGTCGTCAGCATGGCTAAATTCGATGCTACGCGGTTCCTTGAGTTGTCACAAGAACACGCAGTCACCCACGCCATGTTGGTCCCTGTGCAATACATGCGATTGATGAATGTCGAAAATTTTGACAGCTACGATCTGTCAGCCTACCGCGCGAAACTATCGACCTCGGCCCCGCTTCCGGCCCCGTTGATCCGCGACATTCTGGCCCGCTGGCCCGGTGATCAATTTGAAGTCTACGGCATGACCGAAGGCGGCATAACAACCATTCTAGACTGTGCCAGCTTTCCGGACAAACTGGATACGGTCGGACGTCTGGCCGAGGGTTGCCAAGCGCTGGTCATTGACGAAATCGGAGCCGAACTTCCGGCGGGCTCCTATGGCGAAATCGTTGGGCGGTCTGGCTCTATGATGCCTGCCTATCTGAATGCCGAGCAAAGCACCCGCGAAGTGCTTTGGCAAGATTCCGAAGGACGTGATTACATCAAAACGGGCGATATGGGGCGGTTTGATGAAGATGGGTTTTTGCACCTGATGGACCGAAAAAAGGACATGATCATTTCTGGTGGTTTTAACATCTATGCTGCCGATATCGAGCGCGTTTTACGCGACCATTCTGATGTGGCTGACGTTGCGGTCATCGCCATTCCCGATGCCCAATGGGGTGAGACACCTTTAGGGTTGATCGTGCTGGAAGACGCCGCCAATTCCACTGGCACGGCGATCTGCCAATGGGCCAACGAGCGTTTGGGAAAATTCCAAAGGCTGTCCAATATTGAGCTGCGAGAAGCCTTGCCCCGCAATGCAATCGGGAAAATTGATAAACGCAGCCTACGAGCACCGTTTTGGCCCACCCCGGCCAAATCTGCCTAGTCGAACCAACAATTGTTATCTAAAAGAGGACCTATATCGTGACTTCAAGACACCCCACGCCTTACTGGCCCGCAGGTATTCCACGCACGATGGAACTGCCCGAGCGTTCAGTTGATACGAACCTTGAGTTAACCGCCGAGAAGCAGGGTGAAACCACCGCCATCATTTTTCAAGGCAAAAGCCTGAGTTATCAAGCGCTGTGGGAAAAGGTTCTGGCATTGGCGGGGTATTTGCAAAATCAAGCCGGCGTCAAAAAGGGCGACCGGGTTCTATTGTTTATGCAAAACAGCCCGCAATGCATCATCAGTTATTATGCAATCTTGCGGGCCGGTGCTGTCGTGGTGCCGGTTAATCCGATGAACAAACACGGTGAGTTGGAATACCTTACCGAGAACACTGGCGCGACAATCATGTTGGCTGGACTTGAATTGGTGAGCAGTGCTCAGCTGCTGTTGGATCAGGGCGCATTGACCCATATCATCGCTGCTTCATATGCGGAGATGGGGGACCCAGATTATGATATTCCGCTGCCCGATCCGCTGCCTGCATTGCGCGAGGCCGATTTCGTAGGTCCGGGAAAAAACGGCTTTGCGCAGGCGATCAGTCTTGGCGAGGTGCCACGGGCCCGCGAAACGTCACCAGATGATCTGGCTGTGATCCCATTTAGTTCAGGGACAACAGGTCAGCCCAAAGGCTGCGTACACACTCACCGCACGGTGATGGTCCCTATTATTGGGGGTGGCCTATGGTACCCATTGAACAACGACAATGTGCATCTTGCCACTCTGCCTTACTTCCATGTCACTGGCATGCAGAATGCAATGAACCAGCCCATCAATTCTGGCGGTACAATTGTGATATTGACCCGCTGGAACTGTGTACACGCCGCCAAATTGATCGAACGCTACAAGGTAAATCGCTGGACCTCGATCAGCACGATGGTCATTGACCTGTTGAACAATCCCGAAACAGAAGCCTTCAACCTGAAAAGCCTTACCGTCATTGGTGGCGGGGGTGCGGCCATGCCTGCCGCCATCGCCAAAAAGCTGAAAGCACGGGTTGGTAAAACCTATAATGAAGGCTACGGGCTGTCAGAAACCATGGCCGCCACCCACATCAACCCCGCTGACGCTCCACGTGATCAATGCCTTGGCGTCCCCGTGTTCGACGTTGACGCACGGATTGTCGATATCAACGGCACAGCCGAGGTGGACCTTGGTGAACTGGGCGAAATCATTATGAACGCGCCGCAGGTTTTCAAAGGTTATTGGAAAGCGCCCGAAGCCACCAAAGAGGTCTTTGTTGAAGTCGATGGCAAACCGTTCTTTCGCACCGGCGATATAGCCTACCGCGACGCCGACGGATATTTCTATATGGTTGACCGCATAAAACGTATGATCAATGTCTCTGGCTACAAGGTTTGGCCAGCCGAAGTTGAAGCCCTGATGTTGCATAACCCTGACATCGCCCAAGCCTGCGTGATCGGCGGGAAAGATTCGCGCAAAGGCGAGTTCGTCAAAGCTTATGTTATTGCCAAAGAGAAAGTCGGATCACCAACATTGGAACAAGACATCATTTCCTGGTGCCGCGAAGAAATGGCCGCCTACAAATGCCCCAGCGAAATTGTTTTTGTTGAGACATTGCCCAAATCTGCCAGCGGAAAAGTATTGTGGAAGGATCTAACATAGTGTTGCAATAGGTGGTCTATTTCCGATAAGCGGAATTAGGGGTCAGCTGTTTGCAAACTTGACCGATTTCAAGGAGACATCTGATGCGAAAACGCAAAGAAGAGCTAGACACGGCTGAAAACTCGACCGGTCAAGACAGGCAATTCATCACAGCCCTCTATCGTGGGTTAGAAGTGTTGCGAGCGTTTCGGCCAGATGATCGCGTTGGCCTCAGCAATGGGGACATTAGCGAGCGTACAGGGCTGCCAAACTCGACCGTTTCACGGCTGACTTTTACGCTGCTAAAATCAGGTTATCTTTTGTATGACAAAGACACTGGTCGCTATAGCATGGGCGTTCCCGTCCTTAGCCTTGGATACGCTTGTCTAAGCGGGCTGCCTTTCCGCGACACCGCGCGGCGTTATATGCAAGATCTGGCCAATGCCTGCGGCGAAGGCATTCAGGTCGCCTTGGGCAGTCGGGTGGAATACACCATGATCTACTTGGCGTCGGCCCGTTCACGCAGCATTATTGCACTTCAACTTGATGTCGGGTCACGGATTTCATTGGCGCGTTCTGCTATGGGGCGTGCCTATCTTGCAGCCTGTCCTGAAGACGAAAGAGAAGAGCTGCTGGAATCGATTGCACGCCAAGCTGAGCCGGAAAGATGGCCTGACTTGCGGGACGGAATCAAACGTGCGGAAGACCAGATCGCCAAGCGCGGATTCTACGTCAATATCGGTGAGTGGCAGCCCGGTGTAAGTTCCGTTGCTGTACCCTTTCGAAGCTCACAACCCGCAAGACCTTTGCTGGCGTTCAACCTTGGTGGCCCAACCCCCTATTTGCCACCTGACAGACTCGAAAACGAATTCGGGCCAAAGCTCGTTGAATTGGTTACGGTGCTAAGCCAAAGTGTAAACTGAGAAACTGCTGCTGAAAAATGTGACGCTGCCTCGTTCTGACTCATTTGTTCGAAGCGAATTTTACTTGCCTTATCGCTGTGATTTGTCAAAGCTAGAAACAGGCAGCAGCGATGGCGTCGCTGATGTGGGAAACTGCAAGCGCCTTTTCAAAATCCTGAACGCCGGGAATTGCCACATGGGGCAGTTTACCGCCCCTTTCAGGAGAACAAATATGTCTCATCAACGCGAAGAATTTTATCGGCTGCACAATGGCGACGCGGCCCAGCTGCCATTCTCAGATCAGGAATATGGGGCACGAATTGCAGGGTTGCGTGCAATCATGGATGACATGTCGCTGCAGGCTGTGGTTTTGACCTCGATGCATTCGATCGCCTATTATTCCGGCTTTCTATATTGCGCGTTCGGGCGGCCCTATGCGCTGGTGGTCACCCCGCGTGAAACCGTGACCATCAGTGCTGGGATTGATGCGGGTCAGCCATGGCGGCGGTGCTATGGCGACAACATCACCTACACCGATTGGCAGCGTGATAATTACTGGCGTGCCGTGCGGTCCGTCAGTGGCGAAGGCGCCTCGATTGGAGTAGAGGGCGATCATTTGACGATGCTGCAAAGTGACAAACTGACAGCGTTTTTGAAACCCACCAGCGTGTCCGATGTTGCGCCCGCGATGATGCGTCAACGCATGCATAAATCACCCGCCGAGATTGCCCTAATTCGCGAAGGTGCGCGGGTGGCCGACATTGGGGGTTATGCCATCAAAGAAGCGGTCAAAGTTGGTGCGCGTGAAATCGATGTAACGATGGCGGGGCGCGATGCGATGGAGCTGGAAATTGCCCGTGCGTTTCCGGATGCCGAATACCGTGACACGTGGGTTTGGTTTCAGTCTGGCCTAAACACCGACGGCGCGCACAACCCCGTGACGGGACGCATGTTGCAACGTGGCGACATCCTGTCGCTGAACTGTTTCCCGATGATCTCGGGCTATTACACCGCGCTGGAGCGCACCATGTTCGTTGAGGAAGTCGACCCAGCCTCGCTCAAGATTTGGCAGGCCAATGTGGGCGCGCACGAGCTGGGTATCAGCCTGATCAAACCGGGTGTCAGCTGTGCCGAAATCACCGCTGGCGTGAACGCCTTCTTTGAAGAGCGAAATTTGTTGCAATTTCGCAGTTTCGGATATGGCCATTCCTTTGGTGTGCTGTCGCACTACTATGGGCGCGAGGCGGGGCTGGAGTTGCGCGAAGATATCGACACAGTGTTAGAACCCGGCATGGTGATTTCAATGGAGCCAATGCTGACCATTCCCGTAGGGCATGCCGGGGCTGGCGGGTATCGCGAGCATGACATTTTAGTGGTCGGCGAAGACGGTGCCGAGAACATCACGCATTACCCCTATGGGCCCGAGTTTAACGTGGTCGGATAAAGCTGATAATCCCTCAAGGCATTGTGTTTGCCTTGAGGGATTGATCGAGGTTTACAGCACTATGACTGCGTGACACCTTTGTTTGCAGATAACATGAAAGGCCAGACCCATGTCCGATGCACCTGCAAAGGGGTTTCCTGACGCCGAATATGCAAGGCGAACCGAAATGGCGCAGGGGCTGATGGCCGCGCAGGGGTTGTCAGGATTGTTGTTGATGACTGAGGCCGAAGTTAGATATTTCAGCGGTTTTCACACTTTGTTTTGGCAAAGCCCGACCCGCCCGTGGTTTCTGTTCGTGCCAGCGCAAGGCAAGCCGATTGCGATCATTCCCGAAATTGGTGCCGCACTTATGCGTCAAACTTGGGTTGACGACATCCGAACTTGGAGCGCCCCGAACCCTGTCGACGACGGGCAAAGTCTGTTGCGCGAACTGTTGTCATCACTGGCGAAAAAGGGGGCCAGCATTGGCGTGATGAAGGGTCACGAAACCACGCTGCGGATGCCACTGGCGGACTACGAACGTTTGATCAACGCTCTGCCCAATTTGGAAGTCGTCGATGCAACGGGGATTGTGCGGTCTTTGCGGATGGTAAAATCTGCTGCTGAAATAGAAAAGCTAGCGTATATTTGTAACATTGGGTCCAAAACCTTTGAGGCCGTCCCCAGTTTTGCTATTGAAGGTGCGCCGCTCGAAGATGTGTTTCGCGCTTTTCGTCGAGAAGCCTTGCTGCAAGGCGCCGACGATGTGCCCTATCTGGTAGGTGGCGCTGGGCAAGGTGGGTATCAGGACGTGATCTCGCCCCCCTCACGACGACCGCTTGGGTCTGGAGACATCATGATGCTGGATACCGGGGCCACATGGGACGGGTATTTTTGCGATTTTGACCGCAACTTTGCGATTGGTCACGCCAATGATCTGCCACGCCGCGCCTATGATGTGCTGTTCAGGGCGACCGAGGCTGGCATCGCTACGGCCCATCCTGGCACAACCTGTCGGGAATTGTTTCAAACCATGCAATCCGTGATCTCTGAGATGGATGATCAAGGCGGCGACGTCGGTCGATTGGGGCATGGATTGGGCATGCAACTGACGGAATGGCCTTCGCATGCGGCGTTTGACGACACTGTGCTTGAAGAAAACATGGTGCTCACGCTGGAACCATCGTTAAGCTATGGTGACGGCCTTATCATGGTGCATGAGGAAAACATTGTGGTCCGCGCAGAGGGGGCGGAGCTGCTAAGCTGTCGCGCCGCAGCTGAATTGCCGGTAATCTAAGGGGACGAAATGAAACTGGATTTTGACGTGGATGAAGGCATTGGCACCCGCGCAACGCTGGGTGTGATCGTTTTGGAAACCGACGAAACGCTTGAGCCGGAATTTGCGCGGATGACGGATATTGACGGGGTTGCGCTCTATCACAGTCGGATTCCGATGGTGGCCGATATCACCACCGAGACGCTGGCCCAAATGGAAAAGGACCTGCCAGCATCGGCCAAAATGTTCCCACCCTCATTGGATTTCGACGTGATCGGTTATGGCTGCACCTCTGCCTCAACGGTCATCGGGTCTGACAACGTTGCGCATGCGGTGCAATCGGTTTTTCCGAACGCGAAAGTCACAAACCCTCTGGCCGCCATAATAGCTGCCGCGCAAAGCCTTGGCGCAAAACGGCTGGGGTTTATCACGCCCTATGTGCCAGACGTGTCGCAGCGGATGCGGGATGCGCTAGAAGATGTCGGTTTTGAGATCGCGTCCTTTGCATCCTTTGAGGAAGGCGACGACCGTGTTGTTGCGCGGATAGCCGAAAGCGCCATCAAAGATGCGGCCGTGCGGGTTGCCAATGAAACGGCCTGCGACGCCATCGTGATCGCTTGCACCAACTTGCGGTGCTTGCGCGTGATCCCCGAAATCGAGGCCCAAATCGGCGTCCCTGTGATCTCTAGCAATCAGGCAATGGGCTGGCATATGCTGCGGCTAAGCGGCGTAGCTGAGCCGATCTCTGATTTTGGAAAACTGTTTTCGACGCGGGGCCTTTGATAACGCGGACCAAACCAACACGGCGCGACGTGTTGAAACTGGCCGCTAAGCGCGCAGGCACCAGTCGGCCCGCCCACTTATAGCAACCCTGCGCATTTCAGATTATCAATCGGCAAGGCGCGACTGACGCTCCTTTCAGACGGGCGTTTCACCACACCAATCAGCGGTATTGGCATCAATGCCGACCCCGCCGAGGTTCAAGTTTTTGTGGCCAGCCATTTCCTACCCACCGATCTGGCTTATGCCCACACCAACCATCTGAATATCGAAATTGACGACGCCAAAGTGTTGGTCGATGTTGGCTCGGGTGAGCAGTTTTTTGAAACCACGGGCCGGTTGATGGGCAATATGCAGACCGCAGGAAAGGCTGTTACGTTTTTTGTTCTACAACCACAACTTGGCTAAGCCTTTTACAATGATGCTAATTGGTCTTTTTCGGTGATGGATTTACGCAACGTTCCCGGTAGATCAGACTTGGCACCTGATGTGTCTAAAAACACCAGAACCGCACTGCCGGTCGCACGCAACCCATCGGCCCAGACCGCATAAGACATGACACAGCTGCTGTTCCCAAGGCTGATTGTTCGGCCTGTTACGACGATATCCTCGCTGAGATTAACCTCTTTCAAGAAATCAACCTCAACACGTCTGAGAACCATCGGCGTGCCTGCTAATGTCGCATAGTCTGGCCAGCCATAATCCCGTAGATAACTCATTCTTAATGTTTCGAACCAACGAAGGTAAGTAACGTTCGAAATATGTCCCTGCATGTCCAGCTCACCAAAGGTCGTCCTGTAGCGGATGCCATAATTCCAAGGATCTGGAATTTGCAAATCTCGAAGTTCAGCTATGGACAATGGCGCGTGATATTTTGGTGTTTGCGTCATGGTATTTTCAGGTCCAAACAGACTTATTTCATTTCAGCGCATTCAGCGGCACCGACGTGAGTTTAATAGGCGGCTTCATAAATTGCCAGCGCATCTGTTTCTTTTACTTCGCGTGGATTGTTGACCAAAAGTCGGGATTGATTCATGGCATCACTTGCAAGTTTTGGCAGAATGTCCTTCGGGATATTCATCTCTCTTAAGCTTTGTTGCAAGCCGCACTGCTTGGATAAATCTGCCAGTGCATCGCAAAATGCGAGGGCGCGTTCTTTGCCCTCAAACTTGGCCAATTCCGGGAAGGCAAACGGCGCCAATTCGGCATATGGCTCAGGTGCAACAACACAGTTGAAACGCAAAACATTTGGCAAGACGAGAGCGTTTGACAGGCCGTGTGGAATGTGGAAATGGCCACCTAAAGGGTAGGCAAGCGCATGGACGGCAGCGACGGGCGAATTTGCAAAGGCTTGACCCGCCAACATCGAACCTAACAACATGGCAGATCGCGTTTCAATATTGGTGCCGTCGTCGACTGTTTTCAAAAGGGCAGGCCCCATAAGTTGCAACGCTTTTTCCGCCAACATACGCGAGATAGGATTGTTGTTTGCATTTGCCGAGGCATAGGCTTCGATTGCATGCACCATCGCATCAATGCCCGTTGCGGCCGTGATATGCGGTGGCAGGCCCAGTGTCAGCTCAGGGTCCAACAGCGCAATATCAGGAATAATCACTGGCGACACGACACCCATCTTTTCGTTGGTGCCCGTCGTCACAATAGAAATCGGTGTCACTTCGGAACCGGTGCCTGATGTGGTCGGCACAAGAATTAACGGCAGGCGAGGCCCCTTGGCATTGCCGACGCCATAAGCATCTTTCAATTGCTGATTGCCCGTCGCAAGCAGCGCCGCCAACTTGGCCACATCCAAGGATGATCCGCCGCCCAAACCAATCACGCCTTGGGCGCCATGCGAGATGGCCGCCTCGACGCAGGACATCACGATCTGCTCCGCGGGGTCAGCTTGAACGTCCTGAAATACAGCGACGTCGACGCCCGATGCCTTTAGGGAATTCAACGCTTTATCTACAATTCCGGTCGCCATCATTCCAGGATCGGTAACCAGCAATACACGCGTACCTATGCTGGCCTTTACCATGTCTCCCAGTTGCGAAATCAGGCCTGCTCCAAACCGAATGCTGGCAGATGTGTTGAAATTAAAAGGTTTCATAGTTTCTCCTGTGTTTCGGTCAATAAGCCGAAATTCCACGTTGCTCGTTTCGTGATTGTTGCCACGATTGATATGCCCAATCAAGGCGCCGCGTTTGAATTGTTAAGTTTTTAATCTCTGCTCATCATTTTGCTAACTGGTGCAAAAGTATCTGGCCAATATGTTTCTTGTCAGCACCTTTAAATAGACACTATAGGTTTTAGGTATGAACGCTGTTGCCACATTCTCGCTCAACTCTGAGAGCACGGTTTTGACGCCAGAGGCTACTGGCGTTTCCGAGCTGCTCAGCGGCCTACGAGAAGGGCATAGCATCAGCGCATCTCAGAAATCAGCGCGCCCAATTTGTGCTGAGGCCTCAAAGACCCAATGGTTGTTTTGTGAAACCTCCGGCACGAGCGGCAATCCCAAAAAAATCAGGCGGCGTCCCGAAACTTGGATCAAAAGTTTCGAGTATTCGGCCAAAGAATTTTCGATTTCAACTGAAGACACCTACGCGGTTTTCGGATCATTAGGGCATTCACTCAGTCTGTTTGCGACATTGGAAGCGCTACATCTTGGAGCAGATTTAAGCGTTCTTTCAAATCTGAACCCGAAGCGACAGATTGATGCTCTGCAGCACGACAATACCTCAGTTTTATACGTGACACCTACACAATTGGGACTTCTTCTCAGGGCCGCACATAACATGGGCAGGGCAACGATCCCGTCGGTGCGGCATGTCTTTATAGGCGGCGGAACACTGTCACCGAAAATAAAGCTGGGTGTCGAAGTGCTCTTCCCGCAGGCCCAGATCAGAGAGTTTTTTGGCGCCAGCGAGACCAGTTTTATCACAATGTCCGACGCTGCAACGCCAGCCGGATCCGTGGGCCGCGCCTATGCAGGAGTATTGTTGAGGATTGGCGATGAGCCTATCAATAATCAGAGCAATGTTGGAGAAATTTGGGTCAAAAGTGATTTTGTTTTCGACGGTTATGCCGGAAGTGAGGATCACGGCACGGTTTGGATTGATGGGTATTTGAGCATTGGCGAAATGGGTTACTTGGACCCAGATGGTTACCTCTTTCTTAGAGGTCGGAAAAGCAGGATGGTTACGGTTTCAGATGTGAATGTATTCCCTGAAGAAATTGAACACGTGGTTGGATTGCTATCGCAAGTGCAATGTTGCGGCGTGATCACGGTGCCTGATGAAAACCGTGGCCACGCTGTGATCTGCATTATTCAATCAACGGGTTCCGATCTGGATCCATCCGTTATTCGAAAGCACTGTCGCAAAACACTCGGTCCACAGGCTGTTCCCAAAACGGTGCACTTCTTATCTGAAATGCCACTGCTTGACGCGGGCAAGCCTGATTTGGGTGCCCTCAAATCGCACTATGAAAATATGTTATGAGAAGATCAGTCGTTCTTTCCGCAAGGCGCAGTCCGGTCGCCCCTCGCAACGGCGCATTCTCGCATTTGTCGATAGAAGAACTGGCCAAACCGGTCGTGGACGCCGTAATCCAAGATGCTGGCCTATCTTGCCAAGACGTTGACGAATTGGTTATGGCCAACTCGCTGGGCGGGGGCGGCAACCCGGCGCGCATTGTTGCGCTAAGTGCCGGATTGCCCGAAAGTGTTGCTGGCCTATCGATTGATCGGCAATGCGCAGGCGGATTGGATGCCTTGATTTTG
Source organism: Marinosulfonomonas sp. (assembly GCA_033851955.1). Taxonomy (GTDB): domain Bacteria; phylum Pseudomonadota; class Alphaproteobacteria; order Rhodobacterales; family Rhodobacteraceae; genus Profundibacter. Next base: position 44,120 of record JAWSVK010000017.1, on the reverse strand, counting down.
GGGGATGCCATGATCCGTTCAGGGCAGTGTGAAGTCGTGATCGCGGGGGGCGCAGAAAGCTATTCGAGACGACCACTGCGCTATCGAACATTCGCTGACGGGCGCGACCCAGTCGCCTATGATCAGGCGCAATTCACACCTTGGCCAGATCGTGATCCTGACATGGCCGAGGCTGCAGACAGGCTTGCAAAAGCTCATGGTATCGGGAAACCCGAGCAGGACGCTTGGGCCATTCGAAGCCACGCAAACGCGCTGCAATACACGGCGGAAAATTCATCCACCGAGATTGTCAATTTTTTAGGCCTAACCCGTGACCAATTCACAAGGGATTTGACCACACGCCATTGCGAGCGAGCAAAAGCCGTCGAAGGAAGCATCACGGTGGCCAACATGGCCGTCGCTGCAGATGGCGCCGCTTTTGTCGTGATGTGCTCGGACAGTTACGCTCAACGCAAAGGCATCAGTGGTGTCGAGTTTGTAAGCGGCGTGACGGTTGGTGGTGATCCTGAAATGCCCGGCTTGGCGCCTGTTGCGGCGATCAAACAGGTTTTGGAACGCGCGCAAGTTTCCACGGGCGATCTCGCGGTCGCTGAAATAATGGAGGCTTTCGCTGTGCAGGCCATTGCGTGTTTCAAAGGGGCAAATATCCCACCGGAAATTGTAAATACCCGAGGGGGAGCATTGGCGCGTGGCCATCCGATCGGCGCATCTGGCGCGATCTTGGCGGTTAGCCTTTTCCATCAACTTCGTCAAAACAGAGGGAACGGAATTGCGGCTATTGCCGCCGCCGGCGGCTTGGCATCTGCCGTCACTTTAAGAGCATTTTAGGCCGTGCTTTTAAGGCGCTTCATCAAAACCGTGAAACGTCGTAAATTCCGGCAACGGCTGCCGTTCTGTTCGAAACTGATTTACTTTTGCGGACATATCAGGGACACCAACAGCGATCCCACAGACGATCATTTCACCTTCGGGAAAATCAAGATGTTGGTGGGCGATGCGCCCGTAATTCGCCAGCGCGCCTATACCCGTCGTGCCCAAACCTTCGTCTTCGGCGGCAAGCAGAAATGCCATGATCGACATGCCAAGATCCATGAAACAACCTTTTCCCATCGTTCGATCGATCGTCACGACGATGCCGACAGGCGCATCGAAAAAGGCATAGTTCTTTGCGAACTGCGCCCGCCGTGCCTGCGTGTCACGCCGCGCAATCCCAAGTGCTTCATAGAGCGCAAATCCCGCTCGTCTTTGACGGTCCTTAAGTTCGGGCGGCATTACGTCGGGAAAATACGAATATTCCAAATCAATCGGTTCAGCACTATCTTGAGCTGTCTTTAGTCGCGACTTAAGGGCCTCCAACGGGGGGCCCTTAAGTACATGAAAACGCCCCGGCTGCAGATTAGCGCCACTTGGAGCACGCCGCGCTGCCAAACAAATACGGTCCAACGTCGCGCGTTCGACCGTATCATTTGTGTAAGCGCGTACCGACCTGCGTTGCGCTAAAATGTCGGCCAGTTCAGACAACTTTGGTTTGCCCGTTGCGTGACAAAACGCTTGCAGGCCGCGCCTTTGCAAGTGCTGCGGTCAGCATTCCGGCAATGGCTGCTTTTAGGATGTCACCGGGAATGAACGCAGTCACAAGCCATGTGGAATCGATCAATGTTTTGTCGAGCGTGACCGACAAGCCGACGATCCCAAACGCATACATGACAGCAATACAGCCGATGACTGAGGCTAGACCGGCAACAATGGTCAGCGGTGCGCGTGGCCCGTTTTCAACGATCCAACCTGTAACGAAAGCTGCGAACGGCCAACCAATTAGAAAGCCTGCTGACGGCGAAACAAAAAGCCCAAGACCCCCGCGTACGCCAGACAACAACGGCAAGCCAATCGCGACCAGCAGCAGAAACAGCAACACCGCAAGTCCGCCTCTTTTTGAGCCTAGAACCGTTCCGCAGAGCATGACGCCCAAGCTTTGCGCTGTGATCGGAACACCAAAGCCCAGCGTGATTTTCGGGATCAGCCCAAGTGCCGCGATGAGCGCCGCAAAGAGAGCAATGAGTGCTACATTTTTTTCCATTTTAGGTATTCTCCAGAGTGTCGATAGTGTCAAATCCACCGCGTGCGCGCAGAGCTTCTGCGACTTGATCTGCGTCATCCAGCGCCAGAACGGTGAAAGGTAAGATGATGCGCCAACCAGCTTTACGCTGGGACCGTGCTCGCCACGCTTCTGATAGCAGAGTTCCTTTTTGAACGAGAACGGGTGTTAGGCGAATAACAAGTGCGATTGCCAATTCCAGTATATTGGGTTTTAACCCCAATCGAACGAGTGGTCGTGTAAGGCTGCGCACGACATCGATCATATCCGACAAACGAGTCGTCATTGTCACAAGGTTGGCCAGAGCAACCGCCGACAAAAGACGAAGGATCACCGAGGCTCCCAGTTCAATTTCCTTGGTCCAAATATGCCAAATCGCAACCATCAATATGAAGGGCCAAAGAAGTTTCAGCTGCTTCATCCCAGACTTAAAAAACCTGCGTCCAGGCAATGCATAGATGATAAGAACCACTGCGAAAATGGCGGCTAGAATAGTCGCCTGTTCTACGAAAAATAGCACCATCGTTGCCGCGCAAAGGCTGGCCAACTTGAGCCCCGCAGGCCAATCATGTGCCTTGGTCTTAACGGGTGAGGTCAGAGATATCATCCAGACCTCCTAACTCATTCATCTTGCTGATGTAAGCACCCAAAACGTCAGCCGCGTCTCCAGAACGCACGATTTTTCCCTTTTCCATCCAGAGAACATGGTCATAATCGATAAGGTCGTTTGGGTCGTGGGAGATATGGATCAGGCTACCATTATAGCGCGCGAGATAACCGTTTAACTGCGCCTTTGTTGGAATATCCAGTCCGGTAAATGGTTCATCTAGTATAATTGCTTTGGGCTGCATCGCGATAATCGACATGAGGCAAACGAGGTGCTTTTGGCCCTGCGAAAGCGTGCTGATATGCGCCTCGGCCCAATGCGTTTTCGAAAAGCTTGCAAGTGTGTCCAGCGTTTTGGATCTGGCCATTTCCTTGGAGTGTCCCATTTGGCGCAACCCGAAAAATATTTCTTCTTCCACGGTTGGAAAGATGATTTGATGGTCAGGGTTTTGGAAAAGGATGCCAATCTCAGCCAACGCGGCTTTGCGATCTTTTGCAAGGTTATGGTCATTGATTTTGATAGACCCAGCCGTTGGTGAAATAAGTCCCGCGATCAGACGTGCAAGGGTCGATTTTCCCGACCCATTTCGCCCAACCACACCGACTCGCGCTGACGTAGTTTGAATTGAAACGTCGCTCAGGATGTCCTTATCGTCAACAGCGTACCTCACATTGGTCAGCGATAAAGCGCTACCAATTACAGGTCTTTGGTTGATATCGGGACAGTCCATCTTCATCCTAATTCAATGTTCCTTCAGCCGTGGTCTAACACGGTAAATTGCTGTGGCAAGCACTGCATGTAACAATGCTCGAATATGGCTCTGAATGAAAGCCTCGTGCTGATTGTGCAAGAACTTATAAGCCATACGCGCGGGCCATCCTTTTACCGTCATTTTCTAAATGCCCAACCAAGCGTACAGCCGGAATGATTGTTGCGTTCCCAATGAGCAAGCGATCGCTATTTGATTTCACCAAAGCACATGTATTTGAGTTCGAGGTAATCGTCAGCTCCATACTTGGAACCTTCGCGTCCTTGACCAGATTGTTTTACCCCACCAAACGGTGCCACCTCGGTTGAGATCAGGCCTGTGTTGATGCCAACCATTCCAGTTTCCAGACGTTCGGCGACACGCCAGGCACGCCTGATGTCGTTTGAGTAAAAATAGCCGGCGAGACCAAATTCAGTATCATTGGCAAGTGCTACTGCTTCATCTTCTGTCTCAAATTCGAAAAGCGGGGCAATCGGCCCAAAAGTTTCTTCATGGGACACAAGCATATCTTTTGTCATACCCGTCACGACCGTGGGTTCGAAGAAAGTGCCACCTAAGGAGTGACGGTGGCCACCCGTAATTGGTGTAGCCCCTTTAGCAACGGCATCGGACAGATGAGCTTCTACCTTCTGAAGGGCCGCATCACTGATGAGTGGACCAACTGTCACACCATCCTTGAAGCCATCACCAATATTGAAAGCAGAGACTCGATCTGCAAGCTTTTTAGAGAACTCTTCGTACACTCCGGACTGAATATAGAGCCGATTGGCACAGACACATGTTTGGCCGGCATTGCGAAACTTCGCAATCAACGCGCCTTCAACCGCGGCATCTACATCGGCGTCATCGAACACAATGAACGGTGCATTTCCACCCAGTTCCATCGAAACCTTTTTGACAGTAGACGCGGCTTGCTCCATCAAAATTTTGCCCACCCGGGTTGACCCGGTAAAGGTGATTTTTGCGACTTTGGTGTTCGCACACAGCTCTTTGCCAATCGCCGAAGCGTCGCTGCTCGGGATGACGTTGAACACGCCATTTGGTATTCCGGCTCGTTCACCCAAAACGGCCATGGCAAGGGCGGACAAAGGGGTCAATTCCGCTGGACGGGCGACAAATGTGCAGCCGACCGCCAAGGCAGGTGCCACTTTGCGTGCAATCATCGCATTGGGGAAATTCCACGGCGTGATTGACCCGACCACCCCAATCGGCTGCTTAAGAACCACGATGCGTTTGTCAGGTTGGTGCCCTGGAATGACGTCCCCGTAGATGCGCTTGGCCTCTTCGGCGAACCATTCTATGTATGACGCCCCGTATAGGATTTCACCCTTGGCTTCCAAAATTGGTTTGCCCATTTCGGTGGTCAGAATTGTGGCCAGATCGTCGATATTTTCGACAATCTGATCATACCATTTTCGTAAAATGAAACTTCGTTCTTTACCGGTCTTTTTTGCCCAACTGGCTTTTGCGTCATAGGCTGCATTAATCGCCAGACTTACATCTTCAACTTCCAAATCCGTCACATCAGCGATTTTTTCACCTGAGGACGGGTTGAAAACCGCAAAGGTTTTTCCACTCTCGATCCACTGACCGTCGATGTAGGCACGTGTCTCAAACAAAGATGGATCATTCAGTTTTAGCATCACTGGTTTCCTCGAGCAGCGGCGATTGAATCTTCAAGAATGTCGAGCGCTTCGGTCATTATCTCATCTTGAATTGTGATCGGCGCAAGAAAGCGAACGACATTGCCGTGAACGCCACACGTCAAAAGGATAAGGTTCCGCTTGAGCGCTTCGGCACGAATTTTTTGGGTAAATTCTGGGCTAGGCGCGGACCCGTCCGCAGTGTTGAACTCCGCCGCGACCATGAAGCCCGGCCCGCGGACATCAACCAACTCGGGTGTTGTTGCGCGAATGGCTTCGAGGCGTTGACGCAAACGAGACCCAAGCTCATTTGCCCGCGCGCATAGGTCTTCTTCTTCGATCACGTCCAGAACCGCATGAGCAGCCGCGATCCCGAGTGGGTTGCCACCGTAGGTGCCACCAAGACCACCTGGACCTGCCGCGTCCATAATTTCCTTTTTTCCAACAACTGCCGCCAGCGGCAAACCACCGGCAAGCCCTTTGGCCATCGTGGTGATATCAGGCGCAATCCCGTAACCGTCCATCGCGAACAAATTTCCGGTCCGTGCAAAACCTGTTTGGATTTCATCCGCCACCATGACAATCCCGTGCTTGTCACAAAGTGAGCGCAGTTTCTGAACCAGCTCCGCTGGTGCAGGATAAAACCCTCCCTCGCCTTGTACGGGTTCAAAAATGATTGCGGCAACCCTTGCCGGATCAAGATCTGCTGCAAACAGCTTGTTCAATGCGTTCATGGAATCTTGCGTTGAAACACCATGCAAATCGATCGGAAAAGGCACGTGATAGACATCGGGCATCATGGCGCCAAAACCTTGTTTGTAAGGTGCCACTTTGCCCGTAAGGCTCATCCCCATAAAGGTGCGTCCGTGGAACGCGCCGCCAAATGCAATGACAGCAGGACGCCCCGTATATGCCCGCGCAACTTTAATCGCGTTCTCAACAGCTTCTGCACCCGTGGTGACGAAAACGGTCTTTTTGGCAAAGTCGCCTGACACCGCAGCGTTCAAGCGTTCGGCCAAGCTGACGTAATTTTCGTAGGGCAAAACCTGATGACAGGTGTGTGTAAACGATTCCATTTGGCGCTGCACGGCAGCCATGACTTTTGAATGACAATGACCAGTATTTACTACGGCAATGCCAGCGGCAAAATCGATGTAACGCGTTCCTTCGACATCCCAGACTTCTGCATTCTTAGCATGATCCACATAGATCTGCGTTTGCATCCCAACACCCCGAGAGATGGCTTCGTCTTTGCGTGCGCTGATTTCTGCATTCAACATTAAAATTTCCTTTTCTGGGATATAAATCCGATCTTCTTATGTTTAGAGCGTTCATTTATCTTTAAAAGACTGTTTCTTGCTCGCCGCAACCTATTGATTTATAACAGGTCAAATTCAAATTGTTTAGGATATTGACCATGTCAAACACCTCTCAAGAAGATCTACTTTTAGGGCCACGCCTTCGCGCCATACGCGAGCAAGTTGGCCTTTCTCAGCGGGCCCTTGCGAAAAAAACTGCCGTCCCTAACTCTACTATTTCTCTGATCGAGTCGGGCAAGATGAACCCATCCGTTGGGGCTTTGCGCCGTATTTTGGACGGCATCCCCATAAGTCTCTCGGAGTTTTTCTCGTTCGAACCAGAAATCGAAACAACGGTGTTTTACGCCGCGGAGGAGCTGCCGGAAATCGGCAAAGGCAGCTTGTCACTTAAGCAAGTCGGGACAGACCTCTTTGGTCGCGCCATGATGATTTTGCATGAAACCTATGAAAAGGGCGCCGATACGGGCCGTGTTATGTACGTTCATGATGGCGAAGAAGGCGGCGTTGTGATTTCCGGACGCATTGAGATCACAGTCGGAGAGCAACGCAAAATTCTAGGTCAGGGCGACGCCTATTATTTTGACAGCAACAAACCCCATAGGTTTCGGCAAATTGGCCCTGATCCATGTGTAATTGTAAGCGCCTGCACGCCACCTACGTTTTAGTCTGAAACTAAATTAAAGCGGAACGTTTTGCACGATTTTCTGCAACTGCATACGACGGCGATGATGTCCTTTCGAAAGTATTTATCAGACGAAGGGCCGAAAAATCTCGGCCCTTCGAGACTGTGTATGGGGTCTGTGCTAATTTCCGCTCAAGATCATCCGATAGCGCATTTGGTCAAAGATAACAGCTAGGATCAGCAAGGCACCTAGCAGAACCATCTGCATGTAAGAACTGACTTGAGCAAGATTCATACCATTCTGAGCAAGGGCAATAAAGAACGCGCCGAGAACCACATTCTCGACCCGACCAATACCGCCTCTGAGCGAAACACCTGCGATGACACAGGCTGCGATGGATTCAAGTGCTATAGAGCTACCAAGGTTTGCTTCTCCAGACTCAACGCGTGCTGTCAACAACAGCCCTGTCAGAGAAGCGATCAGTGCGCAAATGATATAGGCGATCATGAGCGTGCGTTTGGTATTGATTGCCGAAAGACGGGCCGCTTTGATGTTTCCACCGACTGCATAGACTTGGGTACCAAGACGGGTCCGAGACATAAACAACCACATTACAACAATGCAGATCAAAGCAATGATGACTGGCACCGGAACTCCCCATAACCTGCCAAAACCAAATGTATCTCCAAAGGCGAACGGCAGGTTCGATACCGGAACACCCCCGGTTAGGAACAACGCGAGCCCGGCACCGACCGAGGAGACACCTAAAGTCATGATGAATGGAGACACTTCGAAGTAGGCGACACCAACGCCGTTGACCAAACCAACCATGATCGCTGCGCCGAAGCCCATGAACGCGCCAAGCATAATCGCAAGCCAGAGCGCATCAGGAAAAATTCCGGCAAACCAAACCATACCTAAAGCAGAGACCACCGAGGTCAGCGCAATGGAGGTACCGACTGAAAGGTCAAAGCCGCCAGAAATCAATACCAGCATTTGCCCCATCGAGACGAGTACAAGATAGACTGACTGCCTTGCTACGTTAACTAGGTTTTGACCCGTCAAAAATTTCGAAGAAAGGGCAGTGAAAATCACAAGGGCTGCAACCAGAAAGAAGGGCAGAACTCCAACTTTGATGAAAACCCTCCTGATAAGATCAAAAGGCCCTGTTGTTTTGGGTTTTGTGGTCATATTTTTGCTCCGGTTTCGTCAAAGAAGAATTTGAGAACTTGTTCTTCGGTCATGTCATCGCCAGACAACTCGGCTGAGATGTGACCATGAGCCAGAACAATCATTCGGTGAGAGAGGTTCATGACCTCGGGTAAGTCTGACGAGATCACGACGACTGCTTTGCCAGACTCAGCGAGCTCTTTAATAAGGAGATAGAGTGCAGCTCGCGTCCCCATGTCGACACCGACAGTTGGCTCATCAAATATAATAATATCCGCGTTTTGGCCAAAGCATTTGCCGAAAAGAACCTTCTGCTGATTGCCGCCAGAAAGCTGCGAAACGGGTTTGAACCGATAAGACTCTTGAAGTTCCACATAGTCAGAGATTGTCACGGCCTCCGAATTGACCTCTGCCCACTTCACTAGTTGTGAATTGCCACCAACTTTATCGCCCATGACCAAGTTGATCGCCAGATTTTCGGTCGCGGACTTCGCCAAATCAAGCCCCTCGGCCTTGCGGTCAGGGGATAGGTAGTAAACGCCATCTTTGATAATGTCGCGCGTCGGTGCCTGGCTAATGTCTTTGCCATGCAACGTCACTTTGCCTGACACACGTGTTGTCAAGCCCATGACAGTTCTAAATAGTCGAGACTTACCTGAACCAACTAGACCAGCAACACCCAGCACTTCACCGGCGCGAACCTCAAATGTAGCATCGTGAATGCCTGCAGTTCTTAGCTTCTCGACAGAAAGCAGAACTTCTCCTGATCCTTTTGTTATCTTAGGATAAATTTCGTCGATCGCTCGTCCCGTCATCATTTCAACGAGCGCATTATCGTCGGTGTCGGCCATATCAACAGTGCCAATCTTTCCGCCGTCACGGAGAACCGTGACCCGATTTGCGATCCTAGAAAACTCCTGAATTCGATGGGATATGTAGATGACCCCAACGCCCTTCGCTTTGAGACCAATGACGAACTCGAATAGATGGTCGACCTCTTTGTCGGTCAAAGACGCTGTGGGTTCATCAAGGATGAGAACTTTCAAATCGCCATGAAATGCTTTGGTTATTTCAACCATCTGCTGTTGCGCGCGCGACAACTGCGCAACGATCGCATTGGGGTTAATGTCGAAACCAAGCTCAAGCAGCATCTCGTGTGAGCGCTTGCGCATTGTTCCGTGGTCAATGAAGGGGCCTTTGCGAGGCTCCCAACCCAAGAAGATATTCTGCGCGACCGTTAATGTAGGGATCAGAGAGAACTCTTGAAAAACTGTGTAAATGCCTTTTTTTTGAGCATCCGCAACGGTGTCAAATTTGACCTCGTCGCCATCCAAAACAATACTGCCTTTTGAGGGGATGTTTGCCCCCGCTAGCATCGAAATCAGGGTGGATTTACCTGCCCCATTTTCACCAAAGAGCACATGCACTTCACCCGATTTCAAGTCGAAATCAACCGAGTTCAATGCTAGAACTCCTGGATACCGCTTTGTGAGAGCTTTTGTTTCGATGAGGGATGTAGAAGTCATTTTGGTCTCCAAAAAAGCGGGCCGGTGGGTGGGACAGGCCCATACCGGCCCGCAGTCCAACAACAGGGAGGTCGTTAGTTGGACACGGAGAAGACTGGCGAGAAACCTTCAGGTGGAAGGATATTTTCGCGAGACACTTCGCCAATGTTGTCGGGGTCAACCACAAAGATCTTCGGACCAACGTGCTGAACGTAGTCCTTGCCCTCGAGGATGCGAACGGCTTGGTCGATTGCCACACGGCCTTGAATAACCATGCTGTCTGCCGGAGCAGCCAGTATGAAGCCACGCTCAATGCCAGTGTAGACACCTGGCGTCATATAGAAGGCCAGCAAGTCAACTTTACCTTGCAGTTCACGTTCGCGAATAATGCCCTGAGCAGCTTCCGCCGTCACAGCTGTGCCCGCGAGGTAACGCACATCAGGATTTGCTTGTAGAACGTCTTCAACCAATTTCAGCTGTGTTTCTTTGCCTGTATCACCGAAGCGTGGTTCAAGAACCACAACAGCGGAGCCTTCAACAGCTTCCATAAATCCGGCGTGAGCCGCTTCTACCCAACCTGCTCCTGCAGGCCCAGGGAACCAACCAACTTTTACGGATTCAGAACCGGCTGGGTGCTTCGCGGCAAGATAGGCGCCTGTTTCGTGTCCCATAACTTTGAAGGACACCAAAGATTTAGCCGAAATATCTGCAGAAGATACGCCGTTGATTACGTCGATTACTGGAATACCTTTGGCTGCCACTTCACCGATAACATTGTTGAGACCATCAAAAGAGATAGCACCAACGACAACAGCATCTGCCCCGCCGGCGACGCAATCTTCAATTTGGCTGATTTGACGGTTCAATTCCGTATATCCACCGGCTTCGACAAGATTCAAATTAACGCCAAGACGTGTTGCTTCGTCGGTAACGCCATAGTTAACACCAAGCCAATACGCATCTTTCATGTGTGGGAAAGACACACAGATGTTCCAAGCTTTTTCCGCTGAATCCAACGCAGTGTAAATAACGTCTGATGTTGTTCCATCCGCTGAGAATGCAGGTGTTACTTCTTCTGCCGGGTATGGGAACCAAGAATCTTCAGCAAATGCTGTGGCCGGAATGGCGACAGTCAATGCCATGGCCGCAGCCGTTTTTAGAACGAGTTTCATTATTCTGATCTCCTAGTCAGTTACAGTAATCCAATGCGAGTTTTCGCAATTTGGGGTTGGTATTAGGCTCTTAGCCGAGCTCTTTTCTTATCTTTGAAAGCAATTCCTTCCGGTCTTCACGCGCGGCAATTGCCTGCGCCATGTCGACCTTCATGAACTTTACTGGTGTGTGTGGCTGCAGTTGACCGATGAGGTCCATATCCGCAGAAATAACCGCTCCAAGAGTGAAATAGCCACCGCCGGAAACAGCATCACGGTGAAGAACAATTGGCTCTGTTCCGCCGGGAACTTGGATGGAGCCATAAGAGTAGCAGCCGTCCACAATGTTTGATGGATCAGCGCCCGCGCCAAAAGGTTGCTCGCGGTCTACAAACTCAAGAGGACGACCACCTTTGAAGCGGTAACCCATACGGTCCGCTTCGGGTGCAACCATCCATTCGTCTTCGAAGAACCCAACACCCGCCGCTTCTGTCAGGCGGTGCCAGTACAATCCGGGGAGAACGCGAAGACTGGCAGGTGTTCCTGGTTTCCGGCGAAGAGGTTCCGAAACAATACGACCGACTCCAGGTCCTTCTGAGCCGCCAGTTGGCAATTCGTCCCCCGCTTGGACCGCCCGACCATCGACACCACCAAGAGCGCCAATCGGATAGGTTGAACGACTGCCAAGCGCTTCTGGTGTTGTTATTCCTCCGCTCACGGCGATGTAAATCCGGGCACCCGCTTGAAGAAAATCAAAGCTTAGCGTTTGTCCAGCTTTCACCACGAACGAAGACCACGCTTCTTGAAGCTCGCCATCAACTTTTATTGGCAAAGTCGCTCCCGTAACAGCCACCGTTGCCGTTTTCGTGAACTCTATTTCTGGGCCCATAAAGACGGCTTCGAGACAGGCCGAGCCTTCGTCGTTGCCAACAAGCATGTTGGCGGCGCGCAGCGCATAACGATCCATCGCTCCGCTAAGCGGAATTCCAAGATGAAAATAACCGATGCGGCCAAGGTCTTGGATAGAGGTCGCGAGACCCGGATTTTTGATCTTAAGCGCCATTGAGGGCCTCCAACATCTTCGCATTCGTGCCGCGCATGTCGGCATTGAATTCATCGAGGTCGAACTCGACTTCTGCGATTTTCGGCACGTAGGTGCCATCTTCTACTGCGGCGAGAACTGCATCGTACTCGGCCCGATCAATGGGTTTCCATTTCACTATGTCACCTGGCTTGAAGAACACCATGAAATCTTTCAGGTGCGCGACTTTTTGCTCTGGGTCGTAGATCGGCATCGGAGTGACACCGAACATCTGATATCCCCCCGCGCCGCGAACGGAATAGATACAAGAGAAGCAACCACCATATCCAACCGTCTGTTTTGGCGTGTCTGTGCGTGGACTCAGGTACTTTGGCACCTGCAATTGCTTGTCACGGTCAACGAGCTGATAGAGGAATGGCAAACCCGCAACGAAGCCAACCATCGAAACAAACCAAGGCTGGGAATGATGTGCTTCAATAAACGCATCTGCAGTTGCGAAGCCGTTGATCTTGGCAGCATAGTCAAGGTCCGTTCCGTTCGGATCCTGATGGCGTTCACGGAATCTCATCAACGTTTCGTGCGTCCAAGGATCCTTATAGAAAACAGGGATTTCAACGATACGCGTCGTCATCCGCTTCTCCGCAGCTTCAGCCTTATGCTCCAGTTCTTTAACCCTGGCCATAATATCATCAGGATGGATCACGTCGGGATCAAACCGAACTTGGAAAGACGCGTTTGCAGGGCATATTTCAGTGACGCCCTCAATGTTCGCATCGCGGACAGCGTTGCTCATGGAAAGAGACTTAAAGAACGCGTCGAGGGACATCTCATCGTCCATCTCAACATAAACGTGCTCGTCGCCCCCGAATGTGTACCTGGTTTTCATTGTGACTTCCTCACTCGCTCTCGGGTTTCAAATTTCCAGCATCCAACCACGGCTCCAACCACTGTGTGTGGAAGTCACCAGATGCGACACCAGCGTCAGCGGCCAGTGCTTTGTGGAGAGGAATCGTTGTTTTCAGTCCGTTGATCTGGAGATCGTTCAGGGCAGATGCCATCTTAGCAATCGCGTCTGCTCGATCTTTCCCATGCACAATCAGCTTGCCTATCAAAGAGTCGTAAAATGGCGGAATCTGATAGCCTTCATAAAGGAAGTGATCAAATCGAACCCCCTCACCTTCTGGGATTTTCAGGCTTTCGACTTTGCCCGGGAATGGCAGGAATTGCATGAATGGGTCTTCGGCATTCAGGCGCACCTCGATGGCATGACCGGTTTTCTTGACCTGATCTTGCGTTACGCTCAGTGGCGCTCCACCACATACTCGGATCATTTCTTGGACCAGGTCGAAACCGGTAATCATTTCGGTAACTGGATGCTCAACTTGAATTCGCGTGTTCATCTCAATGAAGTAGAATTCTTTGGAGCCCTCATCATAGAGGTACTCCAAGGTACCTGCTCCACGGTAATTTACCGCTTCAGCAAGGGCAACTGCCGCTTTGCAAAGGTTCTCGCGTATTTCATCATCAAGACAGTCAGCACCAGCCTCTTCCCAGACTTTCTGTCGGCGACGTTGCAACGAGCATTCGCGTTCGTAAAAGTGAACTGCCCTTTGACCGTCACCAACAATTTGCACTTCAATGTGGCGAGGCGATTTAACTGCCCGCTCAACATACAAGCCACCGTCGCCAAATGCAGCAGCGGCTTCTTGCTGAGCTTGTGGCGCGAATTTACGAAGGTCTTCTTCGTTATCGGCGATGCGAATACCTTTGCCCCCACCACCTGCTGCAGCCTTAACCATCACTGGATACCCAACGACTGCAGCGACTTCTACAGCCTCGTCGACGGATTCAATCCGACCCTTTGATCCAGGTACAACTGGCACACCAGCTGCTTCAGCTGCTTGGCGAGCAGCAACCTTGTCACCCATGCGCTCAATAGTATCCGCCGAAGGACCAACAAAGCTCATCCCTGCTTTCTCAATTGCTCGTGCGAACTCTGGACTTTCCGACAAGAAACCATATCCTGGATGGACTGCATCGGCCGACTTCTCGATTGCCGCGGCCACAACACCATTCACATTTAGATAGGAATCTGCTGCTTTGGCTGGTCCGATGCAGATAGATTCATCTGCCAGCTTGACAGCCAACATGTCTACGTCGCCTTCAGAATAGGCTTGAATAGTCGTGATACCAAGTTCCTTAGCGGCCTTGATTATTCTGACCGCGATCTCGCCTCGGTTTGCAATGAACAGGCGTTTAATAGTCATTTCAGACCTCCACTTCGACCAAAGCCTGGCCCGCTGTCACTGGATGTCCATCTTCAGCAATGAAGCCGGAAAAAGTGCCCGCAAAATCAGCCTTAACTTCGATGAAGGTTTTCATCACTTCGATCAGGCCAATGATGTCGCCGATCGCGACTAAGTCGCCGGGGCTCTTGTATAGCGCCGCCTCTGGCGATGGTTTTGTGTAGAAAGTTCCTGGCAATGGTGAAAGTACGTGAGCCATATTCTTATTCCTTCTTCAGGTTATTAGAGTCCCAGTACTGTTGCAGCTGGTGCGATTGTGATTCCAGCGCCGATAAGGCCTGCTCGAATGGCTTTTCCCATATCGAGAGCACCCGGCGTGTCCGAGTGGAAACAAATCGACTCGAACTCAATTGGGATGTCTTGCCCGTCGACCGCCTTCACAACACCCTCTTTGCAAGCGCGAACGCATTTTGCAGCGATCTCTTCAGGCTTCGGGCGTGAAACGCGGCGAGCAAAAACTATCGAACCCGACTTGTCATAGTCGCGGTCTGCATAGAATTCGCGCGCTACAGGATGCCCTGCTCGCTTGGCAACTTCATAGGTCTTTGAGACACCCATGCAAAAGAGAATAGAAGTTCCACAAGTCTTATCTAATGTATCGACAATCATCTCAGAAAGCCCTTCATTAGCGGCAGCCTCCATGTAGAGTGCACCGTGCAGTTTAACATGCTGCAGTTGAACACCATAGCGGCGACCAAATTCTCGCAAGGCACCTATTTGATAAACAATGTCGTTCACGAGTTCTTCAGAGCTGGCCCTAATGTATCTGCGCCCAAACCCTTGAAGATCATTGTAGCCAGGATGCGCACCAAGACCGACACCGTAAGATTGCGCAAGCTTAACAACTCGATCCATAGAGTTTGGATCGCCCGCATGGAATCCTGCGGCTATATTGGCGGAGCTGATGAGCGCCATGATCGCTTCGTCTGGCGCGTCACCTAGTGTCCATTGGCCGAAACCTTCTCCCATGTCGCAGTTAAGGTCGACAATCTCTTTCATGGTTCTACATCCTTTTTTCTGCTGAAGTCATGGTCCCATGTAACCTTAAGGATTGAAAATTCTTTCTTTTGAAAAAGCAATATCAGCTTTTCCGATGTTGCCTCCAAAAAGAGTTCACCCTAACCACTTGTTAACATTGCTTAAATAAATTCTTCCATGAAGAGAGCAATGCAAAAGTCAATATTCTGATAGATGGCGATCAGTTATTCCGCTATCAGTTATTAATGAACCTAAGGCATTTGAAATATTTCGTAGCCACCGCTGAATCAGGACAAGTGAGTCGTGCGGCAAATATGCTGTCTATTTCACAATCATCAGTAACAGGCGCGATTAAGGAACTTGAAGCAACGCTTGATGCAAAGCTCTTCGTGCGCTCTTCTCAGGGCATGGAACTTACAGATTCCGGCCGCGAGTTCCTTTCTGCTTCACGTGAAATTCTTGAAAAGGTAGATGAAGCAAGAAAGTTGACCAAACGGCGGTCAGTGGTCAGTGGCAAGATAACACTTGCCGCCACGTACACAGTCCTTGGGTATTTCCTTCCATTTCACATTGACCGATTGTCCCGTCTGCACCCGGGCTTGGATATCCAGATCAGCGAACTTAATCGCGAAAGTATTGAAGATGGCTTGCTGTCTAACCGGTTTGACCTAGCCGTGCTCCTTACTTCAAATCTGAACAACCTTGATTTGGAGGCCGAAACTCTTTTGAGGTCGTCGCGGAGACTTTGGGTGCCTAGCGGGCATCGGTTTCTAACCGATGGGAAAGCGAGTTTTGAAGAGATTGCCAAAGAAGACTACATTATGCTGACTGTTGATGAAGCTGCGCACACAACAATGAAGTATTGGGGGAGAACTAACTTTCAACCTAAGACAAAACTTAGAACTTCGTCCGTTGAAGCAGCTAGATCCATGGTGGCCAACGGCCAAGGTGTTACGATATTATCAGATATGGTCTATCGTCCTTGGTCGCTTGAGGGGAAACGGCTAGAGACTGTCTCGACCGACATTGAGATACCCACAATGGATGTAGGGATCGCTTGGCATAAAGGCGTTAACTTCTCACCGGCTATGCACCTTCTTGTGGATTACTTTAAGCAGAGCTTCGTGTCGCCGCAGGTGGCTCAATTTGGCACCCGGAAGTAGGCACCATGGACACCGCGTACATAATTACGTCTTTTCGGTAATGGCTGCCTTTGAAGTCAATACTCATTTTTGGTACCCTGTCTGTAGGATTATTGGCTAACATATGGCCGTTTCAAAGTAATACTGAAACTGCTCAAAGCATTGCTACAGAACCAACAATTAGACAGACTGGGACGTGCAAAGTGCTCGCCCCAGTCCAAAATTCCTTACCGCTTCGACCTACGTAACTGAATAGCCCCGAGTTTCCCAGCCACCTCGTTGCTTCCTTTTTTGCTGCCCTTCGAACTCGACGGGTGAAAGCATCCCGTTTCTGGCGTGCTTACGTTTCGGATTATAGAACATTTCGATATAATCGAACACATCGCGCCTTGCTTCTTCTCTGGTTTTGTATGTCCGTCGCCTGATGCGTTCCCGTTTCAACAGATTGAAAAAGCTTTCGGCAACGGCGTTGTACCAATTGACCTGCACCCCAAGTTCCCTCTTGCTTATGAGGAGTCCTTGGGATTAGATTTGTGATCTTAAGCAGCCATTCTGTCCATAGCCCTCCTCTGCAAAAATTCCATGGGCGTCATGTTTGCCAATGCTGAATGTGGTCTGTGCCAGTTGTAATCTTCTTGCCATGTTTCCAGCGTCTTTTGAGCATCGCGCAATGTGCCGAATAGTGTTTCGTTGAGGCATTCATCTCTGAGCTTTCCATTAAAACTTTCGATGAAGCCGTTCTGCTGAGGTTTGCCGGGCGCAATATCGTGCCAATCAATGCCCGTTTCTTGCACCCATTTGAGGATCGCCATGCTGGTAAATTCGGTGCCATTGTCAGACACGGTTGTCTTCGGTAGGCCACGCTCAGCGATCACCCGATCCAACTCGCGTGCAACACCAAATTCTCGCGGCTGTAATCATCCACAACCGTTAGAATGCGAAAGCGGCGACCGTCCATTGCCCGGCAATCGATGCAAAGTATCGATGAGAGAGGGGCAGCGCGTCCGAGACAAAATCCAAACTCCAACGCTGATTGGACCATCCGGCAGCACCATTGGCTTCCTTGTGCCCAAAGCACGCTTCCGGCCACCTCTGCGGCGTACCTGTAGCTTCTCTTCAGTATAAATGCGCCTCACTTTCTTATGGTTCACTTCAAACCCCTCCCGGGCAATCATTACGTGGATGCGTCGATATCCAAACCTGCGGCGCTCCCGAGAAACACGTTTGATGGCATCTCTCAGTTCAACGTCATTACCTCGGCGCGACTGATATCGCATCGATGACCGATCAACCTGCAACACGTCACACGCCCGACGTTGGCTCACTTGAAAAATTTCCATCAATTGCACCACAGCTTTCCGCTTTACGACGGGCGTCACCATTTTTTTGAATTGATGTCTCGCAACATGGCATTGTCGAGCATCTGCTCCGCCAACAGCTTCTTCAACCGGCCGTTCTCGTCTTCAAGAGCCTTCAATCGCTTTGCGTCCGATGGCTCCATTCCGCCATACTTCGATTTGTATTTGTAAAACGTCGCGGAGCTACCTTTCGGCGATGCGAGCATCACCTGCCGGTCAATGGATCCCGTGCCGCCGACATACATCCGCAGTCTTCTCCCCAGCTTCCTGTTCTTTGATCATCACAATGATAAGTTCGTCCGTGAATCGCTTCTTCATAAGTCCGCCCTTTTTTGTTGGGCGAACTCTACATCATTGTGGAGGAGTTGTTGGGGAGCAGGTCAGCTCCGCTTTTAAGCGCCGTATCTCACGGCTTTGACCGGTATCAATCTTGGCTTCTTTGGAAAACCGTGCCTTCCATGTGTAAAGCGACTTTGTGCCCCCTCTCGGCGATTGCTATGCAGTCACCTGCCGATCAACGGAGTCCCCAAGCGCTCAGCAACCTCGCTGACCGCATAGCCTCGATCAATCACTTGCGCGTCCGCATCACGCTTAAACTCATCTGTAAATCTTGTTCCGGACATGTTGCCCTCCTTGCTTCCAAAATTACCAAGCAAGGTGTCTACAAATCTAGGGGCTATTCACATATCCTTGGCAGTCGTCAATCCAATTAGGGGCGAGCTTGGAAATGTCGTAATTCGCCGTACATTTCCCTTAGAAACTTCGAACAAATGATTGTAGCGGCACCGCTCAAAGCATGGGAACCTCAAACCGAAACATGTGATAGCAATTTGTCTTTGGTTATCTGGTGCTTCGGGCCGGAAAAAATTACCTCGCCCCGCCGCAGCGCAACGAATTGATCCGCAAGCTCATAGGCGAATTCGAAATATTGCTCGACTAAAATGATCGCCATTTGCCCTTCTGCGCGAAGCTGCTCAATGACACGTCCGATTTGTTGAATAATATTTGGCTGAATGCCCTCGGTGGGTTCGTCTAACAGCAGCAGTTTAGGGCGTGTGATCAGGGCCCGGGCGATGGCAAGCTGTTGCTGCTGTCCACCGGACAAATCACCGCCGCGGCGGGCTTTCATTTCTTTCAACACGGGAAACAGTTCGAAAATCTCTTCAGGAACGCGGCGCTCTTTGACAGGCAAGCAGTTGAACCCCGTTTCAAGGTTTTCCTCCACAGTGAGCAGTGGAAATATTTCGCGCCCCTGTGCGACGTAACCAACGCCTTTGTGGGCCATTGCATGCGCCGGCAATATACCCAGCGGCTCGCCACCCAACACAACCTCGCC
The DNA here is from genome assembly GCA_033851955.1 of Marinosulfonomonas sp. Taxonomy (GTDB): domain Bacteria; phylum Pseudomonadota; class Alphaproteobacteria; order Rhodobacterales; family Rhodobacteraceae; genus Profundibacter. Next base: position 25,076 of record JAWSVK010000017.1, on the reverse strand, counting down.
ACCAGAGCGCGGATGCGTTCCCGAGATCGCCTTTATCAAACTGGTTTTGCCAACGCCGTTGGTGCCCATCACGCAAGTTATCTCTCCAACGGCAGCGCTCATCGAGATCCCGTTCAAAATTTGCGAATGGCCGTAGTGCAGTGTCAAGTTTTTGATATTCAACATAATTTAGCGCCCTAAATAGACGTCTATGACGTCTTGGTTGGCCGTGACGTGATCAAGGCTGCCTTCAGCGAGCACCGATCCTTCGTGCAGAACCGTGACTTTGCAACCAAGACGACGCACAAATTCCATATCGTGTTCCACCACCACCACGGCGCGAGTTTTTGCGGCTTCAACTAGAATATTAGTGGTGTGTTCACGCTCTGCAGGGGTCATGCCCGCAGCAGGTTCGTCCACCAAAAGCAAACGCGGTTTCTGGGCCAGCAACATACCGATTTCCAGCCATTGTTTTTGCCCATGGCTCAACTCGCCCGCTTTGCGCATCAAAGCATCTGACAGCCCGATTTCAGTTGCCAACGCCTCGACCCGTTCCAGGTCGGGCCGGCACGGTTTGTAGAACAACACTCGAAATGGGCCGCGCTGGTTTTTAAGAGACATCAACAGGTTTTCCTGCACGGTTTGGTCCTCAAACACGGTGGGTTTTTGAAACTTGCGCCCAACGCCCTCACGGGCAATGCGGGCCTCGGACAGGCCCAACAAGGAAATGCTTTTTTCGCCCCAACGGATATAGCCCTCGTCCGGTTTGGTTTTGCCCGTAACGATGTCCATAAAGGTTGTTTTACCCGCGCCGTTGGGACCGATGATGGCCCGCATCTCGGCCTCTGCAATTCTGAACGATAGGTTGTTGATGGCGCGAAACCCGTCAAAACTGACCGAAACGCCCGACACTTCAAGTAAGGTGCTCATTCGTTTGCCTCCCGTTCGCGCAATGCACCGGCGTCCGGCCCTAAATCGGCGCCGTGACGGTTCGGGCTGGTGCGGTTGCTGATCAAATCAAACAGTCCACCGATACCTTTGGGTGCATAAAGCGTGACCAGAACAAAGGACAAACCAAGCGCGATCAGCCACCAGTCGACCCATTTTACAGTATAAAAACCCAGTGGAATATCAGGCGCCCGTCCTCCCGTGAACCATGTCGATAAAAGGCTGACAAAGCCCGCGCCGATGACCGCACCATAAAGCCGTCCTCGCCCACCAATCGCCACCCAGACTGCTAGGTAAATCGATGCGATAGGAGCGATTTCAGCAGGGTTGATGATGCCTGCTTGCGGATAATACAGCGCGCCCGCGACGCCCGCCATGCAGGCCGTGCCCGTGAACAACGTCAGTTTATAGTTTTCAACGGAATAGCCCAAAAACCGTACGCGAGCTTCGTTGTCGCGGATGCCGCGCAAGACCGAGCCGAATTTCCCCGATACCAACCACGCGGACACCAGATAGCCTAAACCGAGCGCAAGCGCCGATCCCCAAAGGAACCAAAGCGAGATCAACGCCTGTGGCACATCGTCTAGCCCTGGTAGGTTTTGCAAGCCAGACAACCCGTTGTTGCCGCGCAAACCGCTGTCGTTTTGGAACAAATATAGGGACAAAGCCAATGTCATGGCTTGGGTCAGGATTGACAGATAAACCCCAGCGACGCGGCTGCGGAATGCGAGCCAACCAAACACCAAGGCCAATATTCCGGGGACCAACACCACCAAGAGCAATTGCAAAAATAGCGAGTCTGCAAAAGACCAAATCAGAGGAAATTCCGAACTGCCGACGACGCCGAATATTTGATTACCAATGGCGTCTGATACCTCTTGTGCTGTGGCCGGTATCGGTGCTTCTGCCAGCGAATGGACTACGATGTCGTGGGTGCGTTCATACATCAACCACATGCCAATCATATAACCGCCCACGCCGAAGAAGGCGAAATGACCCAGCGACAAAATACCTGCATAGCCCCAGACAAGGTCCATCGAGATTGCCACCAATCCGAGGCATAGTGTTTTGCCGAGCGTTTTGACCAAACTGGTTGAGACCAAGCCAATGCCCAGCCCTTCGGACAGGATTGTGATAACAATAGTGAACACAGCCAGTAGGGCTAAGAAAATCAGGGTGGATGGGGTGCGCATTAGAAAACTATTTTGCATGATTTTAATCCCCCGCCGCACGGCCTTTGAGGGCAATAATACCCCGTGGCCGAAACTGAATGAAAATGATGATGAAGATAATCATAAAGGTTTGCGCGGCCAGCGTGTTGGACGGGTTGAACCACTCGATCCCCTTTTGCAAAAAGCCGATCAACGCAGCGCCCCAAAGAGTGCCCCAAATGTTACCAACGCCGCCAACGACCACAGTCATAAAGCTCTGAACAATATAGTCATTGCCCAGTTCAGACGTGACCTTGGCGAACAACCCAATAGCGACGCCCGCCACACCAGCAATGCCCGAACCAAGACCGAAGGTCAGCATGTTCACACGGTTCGGATTGATTCCCATGCTGGCCGCCATGCTTGGGTTTTGGGTCACTGCACGGGTTTCCAGACCCAGTCGCGTGCGCTTCATGATGAATAGATAGATCGCCAAAAACGCGGCAGCGAGCACAAAGATCGCGATGCGGATATAGCTGATCGACACCACATCATTCATCACCCATGCGCCATCCAACCATGTCGGTGCGGTTAACGGGCGAGCTTGGGTGCCAAAGACATTCTTAGCCAGTTGTTGAAGCGCGATCGACACACCGAAAGTTGCCAACAAAGTTTCCAACGGGCGGTTATAAAGAAACCGGATTACCAGCCGCTCCATTGCAACCCCAGCTGCGAAGGTCACAGCAAAAGCCAACGGGATAGCGACCAAAATACTGGCGGTGTGGTTCGGAATCACCTGTTGCACAACATATCCGGTGTAGGCGCCCATCATGATGAATTCTCCATGCGCCATGTTGATCACACCCATTACGCCAAATGTAATGGCAAGGCCGATAGCGGCAAGAAAATAGATCGAGGCCAACGATAAGCCATCTAAGACCAGATCAAACGTTTGGTTTACGCCAACTTTGAGATCAATACCCTCCATAGCAGCCGCAGCGGCGGTTGTGACAGCTTTGGAAGGTTCGTGATAAACCTCGACAAAAATGTGTTGTGCGACAGCGGCATCTATTTCAGTCAACGTTGGCGCGGAAATGGCTAGATCTTGGGCCACCAACGCCGCATATGCGCGCGCCCGCTGGTCAGGTTGATCCAACAATTTGACGTCGACGCCGCCGACCTTGCCTTCCTTAATGTGTTTGCCAAGTGTTTGTCGTAAATCATTCGCGTTGATCAATGGCGGGGCAAAGCCGTTTTCGACCAACATGCCATAGGCAGATATTGTCGAAATTGTATCTCCAGCCACCAAATTTTGGGCAATGTTTTCGGTTTCAGGCGGGCTGCCTTTGAACACTTTGGTTTGCGTCTCCAAAAGCGGATTCAACGTGGCGCGTACATCCACACCTAAATCGCCTGACATTTCGGAAATGGCTGCGATGCGTGCGGTCTCGTCTGTGTCATAAGCGATGGTCAGCAAGCGTTCGGCGCGGCGTTTCTTGGCAGCCACTTCGGCGTCCGGTTCAGCGTCAATCGAGGCCCGCAGTGGCGCAAGTAAACCGGCGCTGGGATCACGTTGGATTGAGGTAAGAGCTGCCAACCTGCGTTTTGGATCAGGGTCGCTTAGTTGAAACTGAACAAGCGCCGAGCCAATTAGCGCCCGAACGCCACTGTTCGGTTTAATTTGTTTTAGGTCGGATTTGGGCGCAACGCCTACAGCCGAACCGCTGTCGAAATCGAAAAGGCGATAAGTCTTGTTCTCTAGCTTTTCGCCACGAAAAAACATCCCATCAGATTTTCTTAGCCACATATTTTTACCTTGCCATGCTTGCAAAACATTTTGGGCCTGCGGCAGCCCACTGTTGGTGATGCGTTCAATCGCGGGTGCAATGGTTTTACGCGAGCTTTTGACGATTAGTGGGTTTTGTTCCTGCAAGATGGCCTGCATTGGTGCGTCTTGCCCAAATGCAAAGGTGCAGTTCATCAACAGGGCAATGCAAGCAAAGATCAAACGGGTCATAAGGGTGGCTTCCTAAAATGTATGGAAGGGGCAAATATATGCCCCTTCCCCAGTTCTGGTCATCTGATCAGTAGTTCGATTTGATCTGAACGCAGGTCTTTGTCTCAGTATTGTACATTCCGCATTCCAGATCTTTCCAATCGGATTTCAACACAGCGCTTTCCGGCAGGAAGTCGGTCCAAGCATCGCCTGGGACTTCGCTGGTTTGGCTGACGATATCAAATTGGCCATCTTCCTGAATTTCGCCAATCAAAACGGGTTTCGCCAGATGGTGGTTGACTTGCATCATGGCTGTACCGCCCGTCAGATTCGGGAATTCCTGCCCGTACATTGCTGTTCGAACCGCATCCACGTCCGTGGTTTCAGCGGCCGTCACAGCATTCACCCACATGTTAAAGCCAATGTAGTGTGCTTCCATTGGGTCGTTGGTGACGCGCTCTTCACCCATCTTGGATTTCCATGCTTCGATAAAGCCTGTGTTGGCGTCAGCTTCGGCGGACTGGAAGTAGTTCCATGCGGCAAGGTGGCCAACAAGGTTTGCTGTATCTAGACCTGAGAGTTCTTCTTCACCCACGGAAAAAGCGACGACCGGAATGTCGTCAGCGCTGATGCCCGCGGCAGCCAGTTCTTTGTAAAACCCGATGTTGGCATCGCCATTGATTGTTGAAATCACACCGACCTTTTTACCATCCGCCCCCAGCGCCACGACGTCCGCAACAATTTTTGACCAGTCAGAGTGGCCAAATGGAGTGTAGTTCACAAAAATGTCGTCCTGTGCGATGCCCTTCGAGGCCAAATAGCTCTCAAGGATGTTGTTGGTTGTCCGCGGGTAAACATAGTCGGTGCCCAACAGAGCGAATTTTTCAACACCCAGTTCTTCTAGAAAGTAATCTGTGGCAGGAATTGCCTGCTGGTTCGGTGCGGCACCCGTGTAGAACACATTTTTGGAGCTTTCCTCACCTTCGTATTGAACTGGATAAAACAGCAAACCGTTTAGCTCTTCAAGAACTGGCAGAACAGATTTGCGGCTCACCGAAGTCCAGTTGCCAAAGATAACGTCAACATTGTGAACCGAGAGCAATTCACGGCCCTTTTCCGCGAACAGTGGCCAATCTGATGCTGGATCAACGACCACAGCTTCAATGTCACAACCCAACAACCCGCCATTGGCGTTTTGCTGTTCAATTAGCATCAGCATCGTGTCTTTCAGTGTGGTTTCAGAAATTGCCATCGTGCCGGATAATGAATGCAGAACGCCGACCTTAATCGGGCAATCGGCGGCCATTGCGGCTGAGGTAAGTCCGGCCAGCGCGAGCGTTCCGGCCAATGTGGAATTTAGTAAATTCATTTTGTTCTCCTCGCAGGATTTAGGCAGAAAACCTTGCGCAAACGCACAAGGCCACTTACGTCAATCCTGCAACATGTTGTTGCAATCCGTGTGGCGGCTGGTTCGGGGTTCAATTCGTCCGGTCGTCACACACCTTCCTCGGGCAAGCAGAGCACTCGGTTCGGCAAGTGAACCTTGACGTGCCGAAACAGGATTAACAGATTCGAACGGCATTCTTTTCTGGGAAACGTTCATTTGCTTAAAATTTAGACAAGTGCTGAATGACCTGCGCATTTAATGGGCAATTGTGAATGTCATGGGCCTGATGCTTCGGTTATCAATGACAGTTATTCTGGCGTGTGATGTAAATATACAGACCGGTTTCGATACATGGAGTGTCTCAAATCACAGTGCCAGCGACCATATCCAATCCACCTGAAACACCCGTTCAGCCGCGGGCAATAGGCGCTGTGTCTTTGTCAACGAAAAGCACACCTCGGGGCTCGGCGCTTGCGGACCTGCATCAATCGGGGGCGCTAAAGGCGCTATTTCCGAGGCCGGATTCCACAGCCTTGCAAGCGATTATGATCAACACAGCGGGCGGCATCACGGGCGGTGATGAATTTGCACTCACCGCAAACGCTGACGAGAACACCCACCTCTCCCTGACCACACAGGCCGCCGAACGGGTCTATAGGGCACAACCGGATCAGGTTGCCTTGGTCAACAATCGCCTTTTCGTCGGCTCCGGTGCGCGTCTCGATTGGTTGCCGCAAGAGACAATCCTTTTCGAGGCAAGCGCGCTAAAACGACGGATGCAAGTTGAGCTGAATGAAGGCGCATCCCTGCTGTTGGTCGAACCGTTGGTTTTTGGCCGCGCCGCCATGGGCGAGACGCTTGAGCATATCCATTTCAGCGACCAGATCGACATTCGCAGGCAGGGCGTGCCGATGTTCCTAGATGCTGTGAAATTGCACGGCAAGGTGGCCGGCCACCTTGCGGCCCCACAGATTGCGGCCAACGCGGGCGCTATGGCGTTGATCGTTTACATCGACACAGATGCCGAGGCAAAGCTTGCACAGATGCGGGCCCTATTGCCCGAAACCGCAGGGGTCAGCCTGATCGGCGCAGATCTGCTGGTTACCCGTATTCTTGCGAGTGACAGCTTTGAATTGCGCCAATCGCTTGTGCCCGCACTGCGGCTGCTTTCCAACGACACCCTTCCCCGATCATGGATGACCTAATATGCAACTCACCCCCCGCGAAAAAGACAAACTGTTGATCTCAATGGCCGCCGAAGTGGCGCGCAAGCGCCTCGCGCGTGGGGTCAAGTTGAACCATCCCGAAGCGATTGCGCTGATCACGGATGCCGTAGTTGAAGGCGCGCGTGACGGGCGCAGCGTCGCTGATATGATGCAAGCCGGCGCGCAGATCATCACCCGTGAGCAATGCATGGAAGGGGTGTCCGAAATGATCCCCGAGGTGCAAGTCGAGGCGACATTTCCGGACGGCACCAAACTTGTCACTGTTCACAACCCCATTCGATAAGGAACGCGCGATGATCCCCGGAGAGATATTCCCAGCTGACGGTTTTTTGACCCTGAACCCAGATCGTACAGCGATAACGCTGATGGTCGCCAACACAGGGGACCGCCCTGTGCAGGTCGGCTCGCACTACCATTTCGCCGAAAGCAATCCGGCTTTGGAGTTTGATCGCGACGCCGCACGTGGTTGTCGCTTGGATATTGCGGCGGGCACGGCGGTTCGGTTTGAACCGGGCCAGCGGCGCGAGGTGACGTTGGTGCCGTTATCAGGAGCACGCAAAGTGTTTGGCTTTAACGGCGAAGTGATGGGGGAACTGTAATGAATTTGACTGTAGCAATTGTTGCTGGGGGCCTTGCTGTGGTCTGCCTTGGCGTTGTGTATCGATTATTGCCTTCGCGTACGCCGTCCCAAAAGAAGCCTGTTATCGCGGTCTTTCCCAAATATACATTTCCTTACCGCTCGATAGAAACCCTTCATGAACAGCTTGCCTTGCAGGGCTTTAAGCAATCCGCAGAAAACATTTATGTTCGAGGGAATGTTTTAGGTGATTTCATGGCAAATTGGGTAAAGCTGAAAATTAGCATCGATCAAAACAAACAAGTTGCCACTTTGCAGTCTGGAGTTTTGGGGATTGCTTTTGATACTGGTGATTTGTGGGAAATTGTCCAAACGCTACGTGGAGAAACAAACTAATGCCCACCAAAATCAACCGCGCCGATTACGCCGCAATGTTTGGCCCCACCACAGGCGACCGCATTCGCCTTGCCGATACCGACCTGATCATCGAGGTCGAGCGTGACTTAACGGCTGAATTGGTGGGCGGCAACACCCCTGCTTACGGCGAAGAAGTCAAATTCGGCGGCGGCAAGGTGATCCGCGATGGCATGGGCCAGTCTCAAGTCACCCGCGCGGCGGGGGCGGTGGATACTGTCATCACCAATGCTCTGATTGTGGACCATTCGGGCATATACAAAGCCGACGTCGGCCTAAAGGACGGGCGCATCGCCAAGGTAGGTAAAGCGGGCAACCCCGACACCCAACCCGGCGTCAATATCATCGTTGGTCCCGGCACCGAGGTGATCGCTGGCGAGGGTAAAATTCTGACGGCGGGTGGATTTGACAGCCACATTCACTTCATTTGCCCACAACAGATTGAGGACGCGCTACACTCTGGTCTGACCACCATGCTGGGTGGCGGGACGGGTCCCGCGCATGGCACTTTGGCCACCACTTGCACGCCAGGTGGCTGGCACATTGGTCGAATGTTGCAAGCAGCGGATGCTTTTCCGATGAACCTCGCGTTTGCGGGCAAGGGCAACGCGTCCTTGCCCGCAGCACTTGAGGAGCAGGTTAAAGCAGGCGCCTGCGCGCTAAAGCTGCACGAGGATTGGGGCACCACCCCCGCCGCGATTGATTGCTGCCTAACGGTGGCCGACGCGATGGATGTGCAGGTGATGATCCACACCGACACGTTGAATGAAAGCGGCTTTGTTGAGCACACGGTTGGGGCCATGAAGGGGCGCACGATCCATGCGTTCCACACCGAAGGGGCAGGCGGTGGCCATGCACCCGATATCATCAAAATCTGTGGCGAAGAACATGTGCTGCCCTCGTCCACCAACCCGACGCGGCCCTTCACGGTGAACACGCTCGAGGAGCATCTCGACATGTTGATGGTCTGTCATCATCTGGACAAATCCATCCCCGAGGACGTGGCCTTTGCCGAAAGCCGCATTCGCCGCGAGACCATCGCCGCCGAAGACATCTTGCACGATATGGGCGCTTTCAGCATCATCGCGTCCGACAGCCAAGCGATGGGGCGGGTTGGCGAGGTGCTGATCCGTACGTGGCAAACAGCAGATAAGATGAAGAAACAGCGCGGCCGGCTGAATGAGGAAACCGGCGAGAACGACAATTTCCGTGTCAGGCGCTATATTGCGAAATACACTATCAACCCGGCGATTGCCCACGGTATGGCCACCGAAATTGGCAGCATCGCCGAAGGCAAGCGTGCTGACCTTGTGCTGTGGAACCCAGCATTTTTCGGCGTGAAACCAGAGATGGTATTGTTGGGCGGCAGTATTGTGATGGCGCAAATGGGTGACCCGAATGCGTCGATCCCGACCCCACAACCAGTCTATTCGCGCCCGATGTTTGGGGCCTTCGGTCGGTCGGTTGAAAATTCTGCCGTGGTGTTTGTCAGCGAAGCGGCGCAGGCCGAAGGGATCGGCAACAGCCTTGGATTATCCAAGCAGACCATCGCCGTGCAAGGGACCCGCAATATCGGCAAAAAGGATTTGATCCTGAATGACGCCACCCCGCAGATCGACGTGCATCCTGAAACCTACGAGGTGCGGGCGGATGGGGAATTGCTGACCTGCGAGCCCGCCGAAGTGCTACCGATGGCACAGCGGTATTTTCTGTTTTGAGCGATACGATGGGATTGCCACTCAGCCAAATTTCTCATCGTACGGGCCATAGGTCCACAGCGGATGATTTCGTCAACTTGACCTATGATGCCCGGTTTCTGCGGCGCAAGGTACTGACCACGACGACGGGGATGCGGTTTTTGGTCGATCTGGAACACACCACCTCATTGGGCCACGGAGACGCCTTTGAGTTAGACGATGGCATGCTGATCGAAGTGATCGCTGCAAAGGAGGCGCTTCTGGAAGTTACCGGTGATAACCTTACCCGCATAGCGTGGCACATCGGCAATCGCCACACCCCGTGTCAGATTGAACCGAACCGGCTGGTGATCCAGCGTGACCACATTATGCACGATATGCTGCGCCAGATCGGGGCACAAGTTCGTGAGATCACAGAGCCTTTTGTACCCGAGGGCGGGGCCTATGGACATGGGCGCACGCATGGGCATGATCATGCTGCCAAACACGGCGCCGATCATGCACAGTGAAGCGATCCTGACATTGACGCAATGGTTGTCACCAACCTATCCGGTGGGCAGTTTTGCCTATAGTCATGGGTTGGAATGGGCGGTGGAGAACGGCCAAGTGACCTGCCGTGAAACCATGCAAACGTGGATCGCGACAGTCATGCAGCATGGCGCGGGCATGGCGGATGCGCGATTTTTGGTGGCGGCTTATCACGCAACTGACCCGATCCCGGCTGATGCTATCGCGCGGGCCTTTTCGGCCTCGGCTGAGCGGTATAAGGAAACAGTCTTGCAGGGTGAGGCCTTCGTGCGCGCCACTGCCGACATTTGGAAAACTGAGCTGCCCAGCCTGACCTATCCGGTCGCCGTGGGGCATTCGGCACGGTTGCATGAATTGCCGCTGGAATTGACCCTGAAAATGTACCTGCAAGCCTTCGTGTCCAATTTGGCGGCAGCAGGAATGCGCTTGATCCCTTTAGGTCAAACCGATGGGCAAAGAGTGATCAAGGATTTGACGTCGCTTTGTCGTGAAATTGGCGATGTCGCGCTTGAAGGCAGCTTGGATGACCTATCTTCAACGGCATTCATCAGCGACATCGCTTCGATGAAACATGAAACCCAATACGCAAGGATTTTTCGCACATGAGACCAACGAACGGACCTTTGCGGGTCGGCATTGGTGGGCCAGTTGGCGCTGGTAAAACTACCCTGACGGCGGCGCTTTGCCGTGCCTTGGGTGACACATTTTCCATCGGTGTGATTACCAACGATATTTATACTCGCGAAGATGCCGAAGCGTTGATGCGGATGCAGGTTTTACCCAATGACCGCATTATTGGGGTCGAAACCGGCGGCTGTCCGCATACTGCAATCCGCGAAGACGCTTCGATCAATCTGGCCGCCGTATCTGAAATGATCAAGCGTCACCCCGAGGTCGAAATCGTGTTTATCGAAAGTGGCGGAGACAATTTGTCCGCAACCTTCAGCCCTGAATTGGCCGATATCACGCTCTATGTGATCGATGTTGCGGCAGGCGAGGAAATCCCTCGCAAAGGTGGGCCTGCAATTACAAAGTCTGATATTTTGATCATCAACAAGGTGGATTTGGCCCCCTACGTCGGCGCGTCTCTTGACGTTATGGCGCTCGACAGCACCATGATGCGCCCAAAGCTGCCGACCGTGTTCTGTGACCTCAAAATTGGCAGTGGCTTGCAAGAAGTGATCAAACAACTTTCGGAAATCGGTGGTTTAACAATTTAGACCAATGGAATCGAGTTGTGCGACTTGCCAAATATTTGAATGGCGAAGTTAGACTTGTTTGGAATTGTTGTTTTCGGGCTGTGGCTAACCCTACTTTTCCTTAACGGAAATAGGGCGACAATACCCGCCGCTCCAGGTTTTAAGGCCAATCGGAAAACCCACGCCGCAAGTCTTGTAAATCATCACTGTCAGGGCGTGATACCACCGCGCGATACGCACCGGGCGATAAGTCCGTCCGACGCTTGAAAAAATGGCTAAAGTGGGAAGCATCCGCAAACCCCAAATCAGCCGCGATTTTCTTAAGCGGAGAGCCGGAGTTTTCCAATCTCGCTTTGGCTTCTGCGGTTATCCGTTCATGCAATAGTTCGGCCGGTGAGCGACCAGTATCGCGTTTGCAGATACGGTGCAGGCTGTCATATTCAACGCCTAGCGACTCCGTATACTGGGCCACTTTCCAGTGATCCTTATAGTGAAGCTCAACAAGGTGGCGGAACTGGCGTAAAACATTTGTGGCCTCTGCATTGCCTGAATGTTCCTCGGGTGTGTGAACCCGCAATGCTGCGATAAACAGAAGCCTTAGAAACGCCGACATCGACATAGGCGAGCGACGTTCTGGTTCATCCAATTCATGTGCAAACCAATCAAATAGGGTTTCGATTTGTGGCACTTGGGGGTTTGTCGACAACAGCGCAGAAAACGGCGTTTCAACCAACATCCGCAAATGCACAGATTCAGAGCGAGCGCCGATTGCATCCAGAATTATAGTATCGCTCAACCCCAAAAGGCGCGCGCTTGATCCCGCTTTTAATGTCAACCTGGAATGGTGGTTGCCGGGCCAAAAGAACAACGCTGGTCCAGTTCTCTCTACGCGATCTTCTCCGACCAACAGGGTACCATGGATCAAAAAAAGAAGAGTCGCATATCCGTCTGGAAACCGTCGCCGTAGGGCGCGGTCATGCAATGCGTCGCGTTCTTCTTGCAGTGTTGCATAAGCGTTTTGCATCAAAATCCCCAGAATTATACATTTAATGACCAGAATTTAACATTACATGTAACTATTCATTCAATCTAGTCTGAAAGAAGGAGGGCGGGTGCAAATCCGTTAAGAATTAGATGACAGTTTTGACTTCAGCAAAGATGGCAAACGGGCCAGATCTTATTGAACGCACCAATCCCGCGACGGGCGAGATCGTCAGCCGTGAGATCACGCATAATCTGCCTGATAGTTTGGGCTTTGTGTCCCGCGCGGCGGCGGCGTTCCCGCAGTGGTCAGCCTTGCCGGTTGATATTCGTGCCCAATATTTGCGAAGGCTTGCAGATCAGCTGAGCGCGAACAATGACATTTTTTGCGAAATGATGATCAAGGAGATCGGAGCACCCCGAAATTGGGCCGAACACAATGTGACCTTCGCAGTGCGTATTTTGCGCGACGTAGCGGAGCAAGCCGCAGCGCTACGCCGACCAGAAGCTATTCCGACAGGGCGCGATATCGTAAGCGAGGTTCACCGTGTGCCGTGCGGTGTTTGTCTTGGCATTGCACCATGGAACGCACCATTGATTCTGGGCATTCGTGCCATCGCAGCGCCGCTGTTGTGTGGCAATACGGTACTGTTAAAGGGCAATGAAGTCGCGCCCGCCACGTTCCGCTTGATTGGTGACGCCGTGGTGGAAGCTGGGCTTCCTAAGGACGTTGTACAGGTATTTTTGTGCCCACAAGAAGAAAGCGAACGCATCGTTGACGCGTTGATCGAACATCCTGTGGTGCGGCGGGTAAACTTTACTGGCTCGACCCGCATTGGACGTCGCATCGCGGAATTGTGCGCCAAACATCTCAAGCGACCTTTGCTTGAATTGGGTGGTCAGGCCCCAATGGTGGTACTGGATGATGCGAACCTTGATCTTGCTGCATCTGCGGCTGTGCGCGGTGCTTATCTCAACCAAGGGCAAATCTGCATGTCCACGGAGCGCCTGATCGTTCAAGAAAGCGTAGCGGATGTGTTGATCCAGAAAATTGAAAACCTGCGCAAGGCATTGATCATGGGTGATCCGAGCGACGCCGCGATAGATATCGGGCCTGTGATCGGTATTGGCGCCGCCGAACGTCTGGCCGGTTTGGTCAGCGATGCTGTGTCAAAAGGTGCGCGCCTCGTTGGCGGAAGTGAGATTCGGGATGCCTTCTTCGAACCAACGTTGTTGGACCGGGTCGAAGCGGACATGCGGCTTTACTCCGAAGAAACCTTTGGTCCGATCTTATCCGTCACCCGCGTCAACACGGATCAAGAGGCGGTGACGGTCGCAAATGACAGTGACTATGGCCTGGCGGCGTCTGTGTTCAGTTCGGACACCGCGCGCGCGCACGGCGTTGCCAATCAAATTCACAGCGGCATCTGTCACATCAACAGACGCACCGTTGATGACGATCCGAACGCGCCGTTCGGCGGTGTTAAGGCCAGTGGCTATGGACGTTTTGGCGGGCGGTGGGCCTTGGACGAATTCACAGAATTACGCTGGATAACCAGCAATAAAGACCCCTGATTTTCTGGGGCATTAGGGAGGACGACATGACACGAACATCATCACTGACACGCCGCAGCCTTTTGGCGGGCGCTGGGGCTGCGATTGGTACATTCTCACTGGGTCGCTCGGCGGCCTACGCGCAATCGGGCGCTATTTTGAAAATCGGGTTCATCAGCCCTGTGTCTGGCCCGTTGGCGGGATTTGGCCAAACTGACGGCTATGTGCTGGAACAAGCACGCACTGCCTTGGCCGGTGGCGTAACGATCAATGGCACTGGTTACGCAGTTGAGCTGCTGAATCGTGACACACAGTCCGACCCAAGCCGCGCAGGTCAGTTGGCCCGCGATTTGATCAATAATGACGTGGTTGATCTTATCATCGCCGTGTCCACGCCTGAAACCATCAATCCGGTTTCGGATGCTTGCGAGGCTGCAGGGGTGCCGTGCATTTCAACCGTCATGCCGTGGGAGGCCTGGTATTTCGGCCGTGGCGCTGCTCCCGGTGAGGAAAGCCCGTTCAACTACACCTACCATTTCGGCTTTGGTGTGGACGAATTTTATCAGGCCTACATTTCACAGTGGGACTTGATCGAGACCAACAAAAAAGTAGGCGTGATGTATCCCAACGATGCGGATGGTAACGCGATCCGCGCTGTTTTGGCCCCCCAACTGATTGCGGCGGGTTATGAGGTCATCGATCCCGGTGCCTATGAAACAGGCACGACAGATTTTTCGGGTCAGATCGCGACATTCCGCGAGGCGGGTATTGAAATTTTCAACACTTTCCCAATCCCGCCGGATTTCGCAGCATTCTGGCGTCAGGCCGCGCAGCAAGGCCTGCACCGCCAAGTCAAGATCGTTCAACTCGCCAAAACAGGGCTGTTTCCGAGCGACATCGAAGCTTTGGGGGGGCTTGGTGACAACTTGGCGAGCGCCGCTTACTGGCACCGTGACTTTCCTTACACTTCGCCTACAACGGGCCTTAGTGGCGCGCAATTGTGCGACGGATATGAGGCCGCGACAGGCAAGCAATGGACCCAGCAACTTGGCGCAAGCCTTTCTGCGATCGATGTGGCCATGGCTGCCTTGTCTGCCGCAAGTGACCCCAAAGACCGCGAGGCCGTTGCCGCGGCGATACCAATGTTGACGGCGGATAGCATCGGCGGGGTCGTTGATTTCACCTCTGGCCCAGTTAAGAACGTCGCTCGTGGTCCGATCATCGGCACGCAGTGGCAGGCGTCTGAATCTGGGAATTTCCAGTTCGATTACGTCATCACGGAAAACGCCACGGACACAAATGTGCCCATCACAGGGGAGCTTCGGGCGTATAACGCCTGAGGACAATTTCCATGACAGCAACCAACACTTTCGTTTTGAAATCCAGCGGTCTTTGCATGGCCTTTGGGGCTTTCAAAGTCTTAGAGAACATCAATCTGCGAGTGATGCAGGGCGAGATTGTTGGTGTGCTCGGCCCAAATGGGGCCGGTAAAACCACGCTGATGAACCTTCTAACGGGGGCATATCTGCCAACGGCAGGGCAGGTTCATCTGATGGGACGGGACGTTACTCGATTGGCGACCGCTGCACGTTGCCATCAAGGGTTGGGGCGTACCCATCAAGTACCGCGCCCGTTCACTGGAATGACGGTGTTTGAAAATGTCTTGGTCGCCGTACGCCATGGCCGCGCCACGCCTGTAGGTGATCCGATTGCCGCTGCGTGGGAGGCGTTAAATGACACAGGTCTTACGTCTGTTGCCAACCGCGCCGCCAGCACATTGGGCCTGCTGGATCGCAAACGGCTGGAATTGTCGCGTGCTTTGGCGACTGACCCGCAGGTATTGTTGTTAGATGAAATAGGTGGTGGGCTGACACAGGCCGAAGGCGACAAGCTCGTCGCTTTGATCCGCAATATTCATGAGCGCGGCGTCACAATCATCTGGATTGAACACATTATGCGGATGCTGATGGACAGTTGTTCGCGGTTGATCTGTATGGCCGGTGGTCAGATCATTGCTGACGGTATCCCGCGTGATGTGATCGACGCTCCAGCAGTGCAGTCCGCCTATTTCGGTGCCACCGCATGACAACGTTAAATGCGCATAACATGAGCGCCGCCCACGGGCAGCTGAGTGCCGTACATGACGTCAGTTTGGCCTTGGAACCAGGCGAAATGCTATTCCTGGTCGGTTCGAACGGTGCTGGCAAAACGACATTGCTGCGCGCCATAGCTGGTGATCACGCGCAAGGCAGTGGACAGATTGTGTTGTCCGGCGTCGACATTTCTAACCGACCTGCGCATATGCGCGCACGTTCGGGTCTGGCACTTGTGCCCGAAGGGCGGCGTTTGTTTCCCGCCATGTCGGTGCGGGAGAATTTGATGCTTGGTGCGTCGACTTCGCGTGAGGGACCATGGACGGTCGAAGCGATTTACGACACATTCCCCAACCTCGCCAAACTTGATAGATCGCTGGCGGGAATACTATCTGGCGGCGAACAACAGGCTGTCGCGATTGGTCGTGCGTTAATGGGCAACCCGGTAGCGATCTTGCTGGATGAAGTGTCATTGGGCTTATCGCCTGCTGCCGTTGACCTGGCCTATGACGCATTGGAAAAGGTCCGCGATATGGGTTTGGCGCTGCTGGTGGTCGAACAAGATTTGAACCGCGCGTGCGCCACAGCAGACCACATTATCGTTATGTGTGAGGGGCGCGTGACGCTGCGCTCGCGGCCGCATGATACAACCACTGCGGCCCTTGCTGCGGCGTCGTTCGGACAGGTGGCGGCATGACAGGTCTGGTGATCAATGCAGTCCTCTTGGCGGGGTATTACGCCGTTCTCGCAACGGGGCTGGCGTTTATGTATTCGGTGATGAACATTATCAATCTAGCCCACGGCGCGATAATCGTGCTGGCGGCCTACGGGTTGCACGTTTTGGGAATGCAGGGCGTGGCGCTGCCTTTCGGTGTCGTGATCATGTGTGCAGTGATGTTTGCCTTTGGCATCGTATTGCACAAAACCGTGTTGTCACGTGCGTCAGGCGGTGGTGAGTTGCTGCCGCTTTTGGCAACTTTCGGCATCGCGATTATACTCGACAATTTGATGTTCCAGATTTTTGGCGCGGACAACTTGTCACTCGCACCTCTGGTGGGTGATCTGTCATGGGCCTCGTTCGAGTTACCTGGCAATATCTTTGTTGGGCAGTTGAGCGTTTACATACTCGCAGCGGCCATCATTGTTATCGGGTTGATCGAAACCCTAATGCGGCGCACAGAGTTGGGCCACCGCATTCGCGCCACCTCTCAAGACAGCGCAACGGCGTCTTTGCTTGGCATCAACCCAAGCCGCACGGCCGCGATTGCCACAGGTATTGCACTTGTTACGGGCGTCTTTGCCGCCACTGCTCTGGGCCTGCGCAGCGCTTGGGGGCCCTATTCGGGGGCGGCACAATTGTTGTTCGCGTTCGAGGTCGTGGTGATTGGCGGCATCGGTAGCATGTGGCGTGTGTTAGCCGGTGCACTGGTGTTGGCTATCGCACAATCCATCGGCGCCGCGATCCACCCACAAGGGTTTTTGATCGGAGGCCACATCGCGTTTCTGGTTGCGGTTTTTTATCGGCTGCCAACGTGGCGCATGACCCTTACAGCCCGCCGCCAATCGAGGGCGAAAGTATGATAACGCAAGCTCCCCTAACCCTCGTTCGTAGCGGCACAACCGCACGGGTCACACTGCTTTTGCTGGCTCTGGCCGCCGTTATATTGGCGGCGTTACCTTGGTTATCTGGCGTTGGTGGATCGGGGCGGGCGGTGGCCCTGTTGGTTTATATTCTATTGGCGGTGATGTGGAACGCATTGGCAGGTTTTGCGGGCTTGGTGTCCATCGGGCAAACGCTGTTTTTCGGCGTAGCGGCCTATGTCACGATCCGGCTAGCCGATGCGGGTATTGACCCCTATCTAGCTATCCTGTTGGCCATTGCGGCGGGTGCTGTTCTTGGCTGGATCACGTCGCTGTTCATGTTGTCGCTTTCAGGTGGTGAATTTGCCATCGGGATGTGGGTGTTGTCGTCGCTGGCACACCTATGTGTGAACCTTGATCCGCTGATCCAGGGCGAAACCGGTACATCGTTGATCGCACTGAACGCCTATGACATCGAGACCCGCAGTACCCTGACGCTGTGGTTGGCGCTGGCAGTGACCTTGGCAATCCTTGCTGCACTCGTCGTTTTGTTACGCAGCAGCACGGGCGCCGCGATCACTGCCATTCGCGATGATGAAATTGGTGCGCGCTCTATCGGTGTCGACGTCATCCGAACAAAACGCATCGTTTTCGTGCTGGCGGCGACCGGAACGGCGGCGGCGGGTGCGTTGTGGCTTGCATCTAACACTACTTTCCAACCGCGTGCCTACTTTGGCGTGCAGTGGACGGCATATATGCTGTTTATGGTGTTGGTTGGTGGCCTCGGCCGAATTGAAGGCGCGCTGATCGGGGCGCTTTTGTTCTTTGTTATAGAAACGCTCTTTGGGGGATTTGGCGCATGGTACCTCGTCGGTCTGGGCATGGTTGCGGTATTGTTCGCGCTGTTTTTACCAAACGGGCTGTGGGGCTGGATCAGCCCAAGCTTACCCGGTGAGGCCATCCCCACCGGCTATTTGATTTTTGAGAAAACTGACAACTCTAGAGAGGAGAAATGATGCTTTTGGGAAAGAATATTGTTGTTACAGGAGCCGCTTCGGGCATCGGGCAACGCACTGCGGAATTAGCGCAATCTATGGGAGCCAATGTGTTTTCGGTGGATCGCAACACCCCTGAAAATCCTGTTGGTCATTTCATCACAGCCGATTTGGGAAGCGAGGACGGCGTGAATGCACTGATCGCCGCATTGCCAAACGGAATCGACGCGCTGGCCAATGTCGCGGGACTGTCCGGTACTTTGGGCAAAGCGCCGACAATCGCTGTCAATTTCCTTGGCTTGCGGGCGCTGTCGCTTGGTCTGGCACCGAAAATGAACCAATATGCATCCGTCATTAATGTGGCCTCAATCGCAGGCGTTGGTTGGCGCGGAAATCTTGAACGCACGCGCAAGGCGGTGGCTGTTAAAGGTTTCCCTGACCCCGCCAAGTTCTGTGATGATCACAATATTCAGGATGAAACGTCTTACCCTGACAGCAAGGAGTTGCTGCTGATGTGGACCTACCAAGCGGCACATGATCCAGCATTCAAAGAACGTCAAATTCGTGTCAATGCCGTCAGCCCCGGCCCAGTGGAAACACCGATCCTGTTGCAGTTTCGCGATGTATTAGGTGACGACCGCGTTAACAGCGACATCGACCGTGTCGGGCGTGCGGGCACGTCCAATGATCTAGCTCCAACCATTCTGTTTCTCGCATCTGACGGTGCGCGTTGGGTGAATGGCACGAACATCGCATGTGACGGTGGGTTAGAGGCCTCGGTCATGGCCGAAATGATGGATTTCTAGGAGATAGCCAAATGAATGTAGACCTTTTAATCGATGGCCAAGGCGTCAGCGCGCAAAACAACAGCACTTTCGATCGTATGGATCCGGTGACCGGTGAGGTGGCCAGTACCTCTGCTGCAGCCAGTGTTTCAGATGCGTTAAAGGCGGTTGATGCGGCTGCGGCTGCGTTCCCTGCGTGGTCCGCCACAGGCCCCACCGCGCGGCGCATGCTGTTGCTCAAGGCCGCTGATGTGCTTGAGACGAAAACACCCGAAATTACCGCAATGATGACAGCGGAAACCGGCACAACCGGCCCTTGGGCAGGGTTTAACTGTATGCTCGCGGCGGGCATGTTGCGCGAAGCTGCATCCATGACGACCCAAATTCTGGGTGAAGTAATTCCATCCAACAAACCCGGCACACTCGCTATGGCACAGCGCAAACCGCTTGGCGTTTGTGTGGGTATCGCGCCGTGGAACGCGCCGATCATTCTTGGCACCCGTGCGGTCGCAACTGCGATTGCGTGCGGCAACACGGTTGTCCTGAAGGCGTCCGAAATGTGCCCTGCCACGCACAGTGCCATTGGCGCAGCTTTCCAAGAGGCGGGGTTCCCTGACGGAGTTCTGAATGTCCTCACCAACGCGCCCAAGGATGCTGCTGATGTCGTCAGCGCGCTGATTGCAGCTCCAGCCGTGCGCCATATCAACTTCACGGGCTCAACGAATGTTGGGCGGATAATTGCGAAACAGGCGGCGGAACACCTCAAGCCCGTTCTGCTTGAACTTGGTGGCAAGGCCCCTCTGGTGATCCTAGACGATGCGGACCTAGAAGGTGCCGTGAACGGAGCTGCGTTTGGTGCGTTTATGAACCAAGGCCAAATTTGCATGTCAACGGAACGCATTATTGTTCATGAAGGTATTGCCGATAAATTCGTCAAAGCCTTTGCTGCGAAAGCGTCCAATTTGCCCGCTGGCAACCCGCGTGACAAGGTGGTGCTGGGTTCTATGGTTACGTTAGAAGCCGCCAAAAAGATGGATGATATCATTGCGGACGCCACGGCCAAGGGCGGCAAGATCGTCGCTGGCGGCACGCGCGACGGGTCCATCGTGACGGCAACTGTGATCGACAACGTTACGCCGGACATGCGGATTTACCAAGAAGAGAGCTTTGGCCCTGTCAAACCGATCATACGTGTGAAAGGCGATGCAGAGGCGATCCGAGTGGCCAATGACACTGCCTATGGTCTGTCAGCAGCGGTGTACAGCGCGGATATTTCGCGTGCGATGGAAGTCGCAGGTCAGATCGAAAGTGGCATTTGCCACATCAACGGCCCCACGGTCGGCGACGAAGCACAGATGCCTTTTGGCGGCGTCAAGGATTCCGGTTATGGGCGTTTTGGCGGCAAGGCAGGCATCGACAGCTTTACCTCAACACGCTGGCTCACGATCGAAGATCCTGCACAGCATTACCCGTTTTAACCCATGGCTGATCTGGAACAAAACAGGCGTGTCTTCATAAAACATGTGCTGGGCAAGGGTGGCCTTGGCGTTTTGCACTGCCACCAGATCTGACCTGACAGACTTGGATACACGGGTATCGAAATTTTCCGGCTCACAATGGGCGGGAAGATCATCGAGCATTGGAAGGTTCTGCAAAAGTTTCCAAATACCAATGCTCACTCAATCGGGATGTTCCTAGGGATGTACCCCG
The DNA here is from genome assembly GCA_033851955.1 of Marinosulfonomonas sp. GTDB lineage: Bacteria > Pseudomonadota > Alphaproteobacteria > Rhodobacterales > Rhodobacteraceae > Profundibacter. Next base: position 4,275 of record JAWSVK010000017.1, on the reverse strand, counting down.
AATCCCATTTAGATCAATTTCCAGGGAGGAAATATCATGACTGGACGGCTAGAAGGTAAATCAATTCTACTCACAGGTGCAGGCGGCGGTTTGGGCGCTGCGCAGGCGCGGTTGATGGCGAAAGAGGGGGCATTATTAATGCTTGCCAACTTGCCGGAAGACCCGATTATTGCCGAGGGCAAGCCCCCGACTGGCTTGTGGGACAACACCCAAGCGGTGGCTAAAGAAATTCGCGATGCGGGTGGCAAAGCCGAAGTGGTTGCACTTGACGTCACCCAAGAAGATCAGTGGGAAACGGCGATCGCCAAGACTGTTGAAGCCTTTGGCAAACTGGACGTTTTGGTCAATAATGCCGGCATCTATTACCACGCCGGCCTGCTGGATCATACGATTGAAAAGTTCCACCAGATTGTCGGCGTGAACCAGCTTGGCACATTGCTGGGCATGAAAGCAGCTGTACCTGCGATGAGGGAAAATGGTGGCGGGTCGATCATCAATTTCGCCTCAATCTACGGCATTGCGGGCGCTGGTGTTTCAACGGCCTACCAGTCTACCAAAGGGGCTGTGCGTCTGATGACCAAATCTGCGGCATTGGAATTTGTGGGCGACAACATTCGCATTAATTCTATCTGTCCAGGTATGTTTGACACCAATCTGTTCGAGTCTTCTGTACCGAAAGAAGCATGGGGTCCGCTGGTTGATCTTGTACCAATGAAACGTTTCGGCAAGCCGGATGAAATCGGTTACGGCACGGTGTTTCTTGCGTCGGACGAAAGTTCGTTCATGACGGGTTCCGATCTTGTGATCGATGGCGGCTACACTTGCCCATAAAGTAATGGGCTGCCCGACAAATTCGGGCGGCCTTCCTTTTCGCGGTTCTGTCGCAAATTTTTGGACAGTTTCAGTATTACTTTCAATCTGCAATATGTCTGTCAAAAAATCTACAGGCAGGGCGCCAAATAGGAGCATTGACCCCATCTCAGGTAGCAGCCCTAGCCGTATCACCTGCGAGCCGCCGCTTGCCAGCTTCAATGAAATCCTTCGCCCATTTGTAGTAAATACCTTGCGATATACTTTTCGGCGGCACAATTCAGCAATGCTATCCTCGCCACAGAGACCATCATGAACAATCCTGATATTCACTCTTTGAAGGTTACAATGAGACAGCAACCCTCCCTTATTCGATACCGCCAAGTCTGCTGTGCTGCGTTGGTCCGCTCAAAGATCAAAAGTGGCTCAGATTAGGTCGTGATCCAATCTAATGATCAATTCTACGATCTCTGCGATCTCAAAAGCAGTACGAGTACGAATGCTGGCCGCATACTCATCATCAAAATGATCGTATTACAGAATTGATTGACGGGCAAAACTCTGTCATCGATGAGATCTCGTATTTCAAGGGGATTTAATTGCGTCACATATTTTTAACGGCGGTTTGTGTCGTGCTTTCAGTATTTTCTTCGGCCACAGCACAAGAAATCAGTCAATATGTCACAATGAGCGCCGCCGCAGAGTGGGTTGATGCGATCAAACGACCCGTGAGAACCTTTGAGTTGGGCGGGGATCGCGAGATAAACTATCTGCTTGTCAACAGGCAGTACAAATTCGAAAAAGCAGACACGGAACGCTACTACCACTATGTCGATGAACTACTAACTCCCAACGCTGTTGAGAAGAACTCGACCATCACAGTCAATTTTGATCCAGCCTATCAAACCGTCATATTTCACCAACTTCACCGCATTCGCAAAGGTGTCGAGGTGGATATTTTCGATATGTCGCGGTTAGATCTTTATCGCGTCGAGACCGAACGGGACAAACTGATTTACAACGGAACGCTGCAACTGTCCTATCTGATCCCTGATGTGCGTGTGGGTGATATTTTAGACTATTCTTTTACGGTCAACGGAAAGAATCCAGCGATCGGGGCGCATTTTACAGGCGGTTTTCCGCACGCCTATTCCGTTGCTGTCCAACATCAATCCTTACGTGTGTTGTATCCGAACCAAACAAAGTTTCAGATCAAATCCTACGGTGAAACAATATCGCCAAAGATTTCGCAACGGGGCGAGCTGACCGAGTATATCTGGGACAACTGGGATATTGCCGCGATGACGGTCGATACCAATACCCCACCCTCGGTTATCACGTATCCCACAACGGTTTTCAGCACATTTGACAGTTGGGAGGCGATTGGCGCATATTTTGCGCCCTTTTATGACGTGACACAGGCGGGCTTAGATCCAATCCGCCAGATCGCCGCTGATATTCGAACCCAACACCAAACCCCAAAAACACGCCTGCGTGCCGCTTTAGATTTCGTACAACGAGAGATCCGTTATCTGGGAATCGAGCTTGGCAAAGGCGGTTATATTCCACGCCAACCCAACCAAGTTCTTTTGAGCCGATTTGGTGATTGCAAAGACATGACATTGCTTTTGATCGCCATTCTGGCAGAGCTGGAGATCGAGGCCGTTCCATTTTTGGTCAATTCTGACACCACGGACGCCGTGAACAGATACATCCCGACCCATGGCGCGTTTGATCATGTCATTGTGTCTGCATTTTTGGACGACAAAACCTATTACCTTGATCCAACCCGTGGCGTGCAGCTTGGCGATCTGAACCACCTGCAACAGGGCCACTTTGGCAAAGGTCTTGTGATCGCAATAGACGGGCCTGGCATGATTGATGCGCCCGTTCCTATACCCGATTTCTGGAAGGACATTACAGACACCTACGATACGGTTGCCGAGCCGGGTGCCATTTTGCTGACCAGCGTTACAAATTACCGGATGGGGCAGGCAGACAGCATGTTGGCTTGGTATAGGCGTGAAGGTGCTGCAGCCGCGGAACGATCCTTTCTTGAGTATTACCAAAACGACCATCCGCAGATTGAGCAGATGACCCCCTTGGAATTGGATATAGATGAGGCGGGTGGTGAAATCACGATCACTGGAAAATATCGAATTCCCGAGGCTTGGCAGGAGGATGATGCCCCCGACACAGTGTATTTTTACGCTCCAGCAGGTGATGTTTTGTATGATATACCCAAATTTATTGGCGCCTCTCGGATTCTGCCGTTCAAATTGCCATATCCGCTGAGCACGCGACAAACCCTGCGGTTTATTTTGGACGACACTTGGGGGATCGAGAACAATCAAGAATTTATCGACCATCCGGCCTTCAAATTCAGCAGGGTTGAGCGGTTTTTCAACAATATCGACACCGTAGAACACCGCTATCAGGCCAAATCGAACGAAATATCTGCCGAAGATTTCCGGGAAACGATGGCTGGCATACGGCGTGCCAGAAATATTACTGGTGTGTCGCTGACCGTCGATAAATCCATTCCATCCGCCGATTTTGACACTTGGCTTGCGGGCATCAGAAATATCGAGGCTAAAATCACTTTCTGGAGCTTGTTTGCAGTGATCATGTCATTGGTCGGGGGCCTGTCTTCGATGCGAAATGACAGCGCACAGTTGGTCAAGCAAATTTACCACCCCGTTTCGGTGACCAAATTTGTCATTCTTTCCGTGGTCTCTGTCGGGGTCTACACGGTGTTCTGGAGCTTTATGAATTGGCGTTGGGCAAAACATGTGGACAACCAAGATGTATCACCGGGTTGGCGCGCATTCTTCATGCCCCTGACGAATTTCAGCCTTTTTTCCAAAATGGCAGGCAAAGACGGCGGCTTTGACGTGTTCCGATCCACCAGTACCTTGCTTGCGATAACCATTCTGATCGGTGCAATCGGCGACCGGATTTACTCGAGAGCATTGGATGCACCAAATTGGTTGTTTTTCTTTGGGTCGGCCTGCATGATCGCTTGGATACCAGCCGTGATGCATGTCAACATGCTGAACAAGGCGCAGCCAGAGTGCCTCAGGCAAAACTCGAAATTCGGATGGCCAGCCCTTGGAATGTTGGCGCTGTTCGCTCCAATCTTTGGGCTGGTCGTCTACGGGTTTCTTTGAGGTTTTTGGGGCTAGGGTCCGTTTTCGGAACTCCATTTTCCGGCCAGCGCAACTGCTTATCGCGTAGCTAACTGCTTGCAGCGCACAGCTTCTGTTAGTGCTCTGCTGTAATAGTCCTTGTCAAACACTGTAAATTACGATGGCGAGCTACAATGGGGACGGTAATCCCCCATAAATTATTGGTGTTCAGAAGTAGGATTTTTTCGGCATAATATCTGAGGAGCCTTTGAATGAAGAATAAACGATATAGCGACGCACAGATCATGGGGATACTACGGCATGCCGAGAGCGGTGT